>CBIHOC010000018.1:0-107678 GCA_966211705.1 uncultured Chryseobacterium sp. | reverse complement strand
GAGCCGTACTGGCCGGATTGTCCCTGCGAGCCGTACTGGCCGGACTGTCCCTGTGAGCCGTACTGGCCGGATTGTCCCTGCGAGCCGTACTGGCCGGACTGTCCCTGTGAGCCGTACTGGCCGGACTGTCCCTGCGAGCCGTACTGGCCGGACTGTCCCTGTGAGCCGTACTGGCCGGACTGTCCCTGTGAACCGTACTGGCCGGACTGCTGTTCGCGGCTGCGGTTCTGGCTGCCCCAGTTGCGACTTTCATCTTCGTTGCGGTCCTGGCCGTAGCCTGAAGCCTGGCTGCCGCGCAGGCTTTCGCTGCCGGTGGTCTGTGTGCCGGACTCAGCGCGTGTCGTGTCGGAAGAAGAAGTGCGGGAAGTAAAGTCCGACGTTGAGTCGCTGTCGGTGTCGCTGCTGGCCAGGTCGCTCTGGTCCGTGGTTTTGCTGCCTGACCAGGAATTGCTGGTGTCGGATTTTCCGAGGTTGGAGTCGGAAGATTTTGATTCGCTGCGGTTCTCATAAGAATCGCTGTAACCGGTCGTCGTTTTGTCGTCGCGGTCTTTTTTGTTTTTGTTCTGGTTATTTCCCATAAGTTTTTTGGTTTGAGGATGATTGATTTTTGCAAATGGTTTTGTTCGGCTCTTTATACAGGCAATAGCATGCCATTTTAAAGCCGTGAGATAAATCAGTGATTTTCATGAGGGATTTAAATAATGCGTGTGAATGTGTCGCGGACGGATGAGGATTTTTCTGCACAGCTGAGGATCGACGGGAACAAAAAAGAAGGGATCAGGATTTCCTGTTAATATCCGCCGTGAAAAATGCATGTTGTTTGCGCTGAAAGTTTTGATGGAAAAGGTGCGAATCGGTTGTTCCGGTTTTTATTACCCGGAATGGAAAGGGAAGTTCTATCCCGGCAAGCTGCCCCGTGCGAAATGGCTGGAGCATTACAGCACGGTTTTTAATACGGTCGAGCTGAACGGAACATTTTACCGCAAGCCGAAACCCGCCGACCTTGCGCGGTACGCACGGATCACCCCGCCTGAGTTTTCGTTCGCGGTGAAAGCGAGCCGTTACATCACACATGTGCTGAAGCTGAAGGATGCAGCGCCGGTCGTCCGCGAATTCACGGAGCTGATCGGGGAGGGGCTTGGCAATAAATTCGACAAGCTGCTGTTTCAGTTGCCGCCCACATTTCACTTTTCCACCGAAAATCTCGACCGGGTGAGCGAAACGATTTCCGGCGGCGAACGGAATGTTGTCGAGTTCCGCCACGCCTCCTGGTGGAATGAAGACGTGACAAGCAGGCTGAAATCAGCTTCCGTTATTTTCTGCAACGTCGATTTCCCGGGGCTTGAAGTTCCTTTCGTGCTGACGTCGGATCGTTTTTACCTGCGCATGCACGGCACGCCGGAATTGTTCCGTTCGCCTTACGGCAGGGAGCGGCTCGCAACATTCTACAGGCGCATTCCGGCCGGTTGCAGCTCGTACAACATTTATTTCAACAACACGGCAGGCAACGCGGCATACGACGACGCGCTGCTGCTGGCCGGCTTATTTAAAACACAACCGGTGCAATAAACCCTGCGCTGCGTGGGAATTATTCTCCCCAATTTCTGCATGCACTGAGTAAGATCACCGCAGTTATTTTTTTGCAACGTGTTTGTTTTCTTGATCTTATCGTTGGCATAGTTTTTCGATTGAAAGCTGTACTCTGCAAAAATCACTCAACCAAAAAAAACAGGATCATGGAAAAGAAAACCAGGAAAGCCGGAAGCTCATCGAGGACGAGCGCCGGTAAAACATCATCACGTTCAGCCACCAGCGTTTCACGTTCAAACGGCACTGCGTATCGCACCGACAATGGATCGGCGAAATCGGCGAAAAGCAGCAGGACCGCATCGAAATTTTCAGCAAACGGTTCGATGGAAGACAGCTATTTCGGGGAATTCTTCCTCATGGAGCTGAAGGATATTTACTGGGCTGAAAAGCACCTCATCAAGGCGCTGACGAAAATGGCGAAGGAAGCCACTTCCGAAGAGCTGACACAGGCGTTCCTCGATCACAAGGTGCAGACCGAAACGCAGGCCGCCCGCCTCGAGGAAGTGTTCAGCCTGCTCGGTGAAAAACCGCAGGGGAAAAAATGCGAAGCGATCGTCGGCATCACCGATGAAGCTGAAGAAGTGATCAAAGAAACCGAAGACGATACATACACCCGCGATGTGGCGCTGATCATCTCCGCGCAAAAAGTCGAGCACTACGAGATCGCCGCTTACGGCGGACTTGTGCAGCTCGCGAAAACTATCGGCAACACCGAAGTAGCAGACCTCCTCCAGGAAACGCTGGATGAAGAGAAAGAAGCGGATCAGCTCCTGACAGGCATTGCAGAAGGCTTCGTCAACGAGCAGGCCGCCCAGGAATAAATTCTTAAAACACGATAGCCATGAACAGGTCATTTAATTTAATTTCATTCATTATGCTGGCAGTTATGCTGTCCTGGACCACCGCATGCGACAACAACAGGCGGTCGCCCGACCAGGAGATGGATACGAAAGAGAATGCTGAAGAAAAGAACGAAGCTAAATTCGAGAGCAGGGCGATGGAAAAAGATGCACAGTTCGTTGTGGACGCCTACAGCGACGGAATGGCGGAAGTTTCTCTTTCCGAACGCGCACAGGATAAAGCGGTCACACCCGAAGTGCGGGAGCTGGCTGCGCAGATGGTCAGGGAACACGAAAAAAAGAATGCCGACCTGAAAGCGCTCGCCGACCGCAAGCAGTATTCAGTGCCGACAGAGCTTTCCAGCCGCCAGTCGAACCACATCACGCGGGTGTCGGAAAACACCGGCATCGAATTCGACAAAGAATATGTCGACGAGATCATTTCGGATCATAAAGACGAGATCAGCATGTTTGAAAAAGCAGCTGAACAGGCCAATGATCCTGACGTCAGAAGCTTTTTCAATAATGCACTCCCGGAACTGAGAATGCACCTGGATAAGGCAATGACGGTTAAAGAGCAGTTGAAGAAAAAGTAGGGAAAGTTGCCTTTCCGGGAGACCAGGTTGCCTTCGGGGGAGCCTGGTTTTCTTTTTGGGTAAAAGGCGGGGAAAACCCATAGCCATAACCCCATCACCACCCCGGCTTCATAACCTTAACCCAAAAAGTCGCGATGTGGAGAAAAGTTCTGTAGGCTGGAAACTTTCTTCCCGTTGAAATGAAGGAATGAACAATGCCAAACGAACAACGCCCAATGTTCAATGAATTCTCCTTGTGAGTTGAACATTGGGCGTTTGACATTGTTCATTTTTTTACTTCACCTTACCCCCTCACCACCCCGGCTTCATAACCTTAACCCAAAAAGTCGCGATGTGGAGAAAAGTTCTGTAGGCTGGAAACTTTCTTCCCGTTGAAATGAAGGAATGAACAATGCCAAACGAACAACGCCCAATGTTCAATGAATTCTCCTTGTGAGTTGAACATTGGGCGTTTGACATTGTTCATTTTCTCATCCCGTCAAACTTCCCTGCATGATGAAACTTCCAATCCATAGACCAGGAAGATCATGAAAAAAGGGATAACGAATCGATATCGTTATCCCTTTCACTGCTGATGACAAATCCCTAGAATGTCTTGTTCGTCGTGTCGGATTCGCCGGTGTTCTTGTTTTGCTTGTTCTCTGTAAAAGCTTCTGTGTCGTTGCCGGCCTGCGGATCGAATGTTCCCGGGTCTGAGCGCTGCACGTCGCCTTCTTCAATTTTGTTCGTGTCGCCGGATTTGTTCGTGCCGCGTTGCCGTTCTTCTTCGATGACCTCTTCGTTCCGCTCGTTCTGTGTGCCCGTGTTGCGCTGCTGGTTTTCCGTGCGTGGATTGATCGTTGTGTCGTCACCGGTCTCGCCGGGTTCCGCATAAACCTCTTTGCGTTTTTCTCTTGTCGGATCCGGGTCTTTCCACGGCGTGTTCGTTTTGTCCTCGGGCGTGTTTGTCTTTGCCTCGGGCGTGCCGGTCAGGTTTTCATTGCCGGGCTTGTTTTTGTTCTCATTCTGGCTGCCGGGCGCCTGCGTCTTGTTCCCGGCCTCTTTTGCAGTCGGATTGGTGTCGTCCATCGCAGGATTTTTCTGAGTCGTATCGGTCCCTTTGCGGGCGATCTTCTCCGAACTGCGGCGTTCCTGTCCGTCCTTTTTGTGCGCATCACGTGCGGCAGGATTGTTTGCACCCTGCTTTTTGTTACGCGTGTCCGTATCGCCCTGGCCTTTGTTGCCGGCGGCCGGATTGTTTTTTTTCTGATTGTCTTTCATAATGTTACAGTGGTTTTGGATGTGATACTAATGGATTGAAATGACCTTCATAGCTATCGAATATTCATGCCATGCTGTTTTTATCTCATTCTTAACCGGTGAGCGGCGGACATGGATAGCAGGGTGGCGAAAAAAGTCCACAACCCGGGGCGAAAACGTCGCGAATTTTATCCGTTGACGATCTCGCCTCCGTTCGGATGAAGCACCTGCCCGGTGATGAACGAGGATTCATCGCTGGCCAGGAAAACAAAGCACGGCGCGATTTCCGCCGGCTGCCCGGCCCGTCCCATCGGCGAATCCGTGCCGAACGTGGCGATCTGGCCGGGCTTCATGCTCGATACGATGAGCGGCGTCCACACAGGCCCCGGCGCCACCGCGTTCACGCGTATTTTGCGGTCCACCAATGCCGCAGCAAGCGAGCGGGTGAAAGAAATGATGGCACCCTTCGTCGCCGAATAGTCGAGCAGGTGCGCGCTTCCGCGGTACGACGTTACGCTTCCCGTATTGATGATGCAGCAGCCTTCACGCATATATTTCAGCGCGGCCCGCACGAGATAGAACATGGAAAAAACATTGATCTCGAAAGTTTTCCGGAGCTGGTCGCTGCTGATCTCGCTGATGCTGTCTTTCGGGTAATGCGTGGCTGCATTGTTCACCAGGATGTCCAGCCGGCCCAGCTGCCTGCGCGCCTTGTCGACGATGCGCGTGCAGTGGGCTTCCCTGCTGATGTCGCCGGGGATGAGCACGCAACGGCGCCCGTGCGCTTCCACGTGCTCTTTCGTTTCACGCGCGTCCGTTTCTTCCGCGGGCAGGTAGCTGATCGCCACATCCGCACCGTGGCGCGAGAACGCCACCGCCACCGCGCGGCCGATGCCGCTGTCACCACCCGTGATGAGCGCCGCTTTTCCCTGCAGCTTCTTTCCCGGCTTCAACGCCTCGGAATCGAACTGCGGCGCCGTTTCCATCCGCACTTCAAGACCTGGTTTGTGCTGGCGGTGTGCTGACCTTACTTTTCGTTTTGGCTTTCCCTTTTGCATCGCGTGTTTTTCTCACCAGACGCAAATATCTTTCCAAATAGGTTCTGTGTTCTTGGTTCTTGGTTCTTGGGGAAACTCTATCCAAGAACCAAGAACCCAGAACTCCCTCAGGCGCCCGATTGCCTTCTCGGCAGTATAACATGGAACGCCGCGCCCTCATTCTCTTTCGACACCGCGAAGATATCGCCATGGTGATGGATGGCGATCTTGCGGCACAGCGCGAGGCCGATGCCTGTTCCGCTGTAAGCCTGGCGATCGTTGAGACGCTGGAAGATCGTGAAGATCTGCTCGGCATATTCCTGGCGGAAACCGATCCCGTTATCGCGGAAGATAATTTCTACATAGTCGGCACCGGGCGTCAGCGACGGGAATTTTTTCACTTCGGCAGGCGGTAATGGGCGCGAGGTGATCGTGATCACAGGCGCCTGGCCGGGACGGGTAAATTTCAGCGAGTTCCCGACCAGGTTGTAGAACAGCTGGTTGAGCTGGAGCGGGATGCCTTCGATCACGGGTAATTCTTCACTGGTGATCGTCGCGTTTTTCTGCTGCACCACCAGCTCGAAATCCGTGCAGACATTATTCACCACGCAATTCAGATCGACTTCGGAGCATGGGTTCCCGTCTTTCGTCAGGCGTGAAAAATTCAGCAGGTCGCTGATCAGCGTCATCATGCGTTCCGAGCACTCCGCGATCTTCGTGATGTAAAGCGTCGATTTTTCCGGGCTGTCGAGATGGTTCTGGAGCAGGTCGGCGAATGTCTGGATCTTCCGCAGCGGCTCCTGCAAATCGTGGCTGGCCACGTAAGCGAATTGCTCGAGCTCGTTGTTCGATTTTGCAAGGTCGATGTTTGCGCGCTTCAGCTCGTGTGTTCGCGCCTCCACTTCTTTTTCCAGGTAAAGTTTCGCCGTCTCGTGCAGCGTCACATCCTGCAGCATGCCGATGTAGCCGGCAAATTCGCCCGACGAGCTGTAGCGCGGCGTGCCGCTGGCCCGGATAATGGCGTAGGCGCCCTGCGCGTTGCGGTACCGGAAGCGCGACTCGTGCGGCTTTTGCTCGGGCATCGCGCTCATCCAGTCTTCCAGCGTCGCCTCGCGGTCGTCGGGATGCACGCAGGCGATCCAGCCTTTTCCGTATCCCGCTTCTGCCGGCATGCCGGTGAATTCGATCCACTTCGTGTTCAGGTAAACGATGGAGCCGCGCCCGTCCGACATCCAGATCATCACCGGCGCCTGGTCGGCCATCGTGCGGAAACGTTCCTCGCTTTCGCGGAGCGCTGCTTCCGCCCGGCGATGCGCGGTAATGTCAACGAGTATATTGATAGCCTCGGTTACATTTCCGTCCTCATCGAGGATCGGCTCCGGGTGAGGCATGACGTTTCGCCGCTCGCCGTCGGGCCGTTCGATCACGATCTCCCGGCCGCGCACCGCTTTCCCGGTCCGGAGCGTGATCGCCATCGGGCATTCTTCGGGGTCCAGCGGCGTGCCGTCGGGGCTGAATATTTTCCACGAGCCGCACCAGAGGTCTTTGCCTGTAACGGGCTCGCGCCCCCAAAGCTTCACGGCCTCATCGTTGTAAAGTTGGATCCTGCCTTTTGCATCACACATGTACACCGCGGCAGGCAAGGTCTGCACCAGTTTCTTATAGCGATTTTCGGTTTTCGCTGCTGTTAACGTCGCGCTTTTCATTTTTTCGGAAGTCAATGAATGGTTAACGCCGGCGGAACGGTGAGGACGTTGGTAAGCATGTGGCACAGCTCCGAAAACTTTGCCGGCTTGGTTACCATGTTCATTGCACCCAGCGTTTTGGTTTCCTCCACGACATGCTGCTCGGCTGTCGTGGAATAAATAATGACAGGTATGTGCTTCAGCGGCTCCATGAGTTTGATCTGCTGAAGGAACTGTATGCCGTTCATGCGCGGCATGTTCATGTCGAGAAAGATCAGGTCGGGATTGACGGTGTGCGATGTCAGCGACTGGATCGCTTCCTGGCCATTTCCTGCAGTGAAGCAGGTGATGGAGCATTCGATCTCCTGCAGCGCCAGGATGAAAATTTCCTGGTCGTCCACATCGTCGTCAACAAGAAGTAATGTTTTGTATAAGATCATCCCAGGTAAATTAGATCACAAGCTGCATATTGCAGCTTTACCCGGATGACGGCCGGCGCACGTCAGCCCTGCGATAGATTAAAGATAAAATTTTTCTTGCCGTATTGTCAAATTTTTGTCTTGAGTGTTTTTGCCCTTCACTTTTTCTCCCGGGTAATTTTTGAAATCGCGCAGGCGAGCGGCAGGACGTATAAAACCTGAAGAATTTGATAGTCAGCGCGGAAGAGGAGACCGGCGCGCACTTTAAACCTGGCCTGCATCGTGCAGCGGGGAAGAAATTCCACAAAAAAGAACTTGCGAAAAGATATTGACGGCTGAAGGCTGTGAAATTGCCGGAGGCCTGTTATTCCATACCGGTCACCGCACCAGGCTCACGTGCCCGATGTACTTGTGATCGATGCCCAGCACGTCGCGGATGTAAATTTTGTAAACGTACGCGTCGATCTGTGCTTCAGCGCCGCTTGCCAGCTTTCCGTCCCAGCCGCGGTTCGGATCGGTCGACTCGAAGATCAGGTTGCCCCAGCGGTCGAACACGTACATCTTGAATTCCTGGATGCCGATGCCTTCGCCCATGAACACGTCGTTGTTGCCGTTGCCGTTCGGACTGAATGCATTCGGGATGAAGAACGTGTACTCCGCTTTGATCTCCACGGGATATTCGACCGTATCGCGGCAGCCGAACTGGTTGATCACGATCTGCGTCACCGTGTAAATGCCGGTGTCGGCATAGGTATGTGAAGGATTCTGCAAAATGCTGCCCTCGAAATCACCGAAATCCCACTCCCAGAAATTCGCGCCCTGCGATTCATCGATAAATTCGATGTCGGGCGTCAGGATGGAAGTGGACGGCGGCAGGATCGCGAAATCCGCAACCGGCTTGGGATACACGACGATCGGGTAGCCGAGCGAATCGGTGAAGAGACAGCCGTCGGCGCTCGTGACGGTGAGCCCTACGATGAATTGACCGTCGTCGTTATACGTGTGCACCGGGTTCTGCGCGTAAGAATAATTGCCGTCGCCGAAATCCCACAGCCAGTTCACGATGTTGCCATTGGGAACGGTCGTGTTGTCGAAGAGCTGCACCGTAAAATCTTCGCAGCCGCTCGCCACCTGCGGGCCGAATGACATGTCGGGCACGGGGTTCGTCACTACGAGCTGCGTCAGCGTGTCGATGCAGCCGTAGCTCGTTTGCACGATGAGCGTGACGTAGAAGCTATCGTTGACCAGCGTGAACGAATGCTCCGGGCTGCCGAGCGTGCTGGTGTTTCCATCTGCAAAATCCCAGTTCGTGGAAACGATCACGCCGTCGAGCGTGGTGGACTGGTTCGTGAATTTCGTGGTGTCGCCCCAGCACACCGTATCCGTTACGAATGCGGCGACCGGTTGTGAATACACCGTTACCGGGCTGGTGATCGTATCCATGCATCCCGCGGCAGTCGTGACGATCAGCGTGGTGTTGAAAATGCCGTTGCCTGTGTACTGGTGCGAAGGATTCTGCACTGTCGAAGTCGTGTTGTCGCCGAAATCCCAATCCCAGTTCGTGACGCCGCCCGCGGAGTTGTCGGTGAACTGCGTCTGCTGGTTGGAGCAGGCCGTGGTGGCAGTGAAAGCTGCAACCGGCAGCGGGTTGATCGTCATCACCTGCGTTGCCACGCTTGCGCAGCCGGTGCTTCCCGAAACGGTGAGCGTGATCGTGTATGTTCCGGGCGTCGTGTACGTGTGCGACGTGTTCTGCAGCGTGTCGACCGGGCTGCCGTCGCCGAAATCCCATTGCCAGCCCATGATGTTGCCCGCCGTAGTGGTCGAGTTGTCCGTGAAATTCACAAGGTCGTTGGTGCACGCCGCAGGATTCACCGTCATCGCAGCCTGCACGGTATTGCTTACCGTGACCGGCATGAAAACCTGGTCCGTGCAGCCATTACCGCCCGACACGATCACCGAAGCAAGATAAGTTCCGGCATTCGCGTACGTGTGCTGAACGACCGGCCCGGTTGTGCTCGTATTGCCGTCGCCGAAATCCCAGAACCAGGTGCTCGGCGGACCTGTAGAAAGATCGGTGAACGTCGTCGGGCTGCCTACACAGACCGTGTCGGCCATGAATGCAGCCACAGGAACTCCCGTAACCGTAACAGGAATCGTGATCGTGCTGTCGCAGCCGCTGCCGTTGGTGACGGTGAGCGTTACGATGTACGTTCCCGGCGCCTGGTAAATGTAGTTCGGGTTCGACTGGAAGGAATTATTGCCGTCGCCGAAATCCCAATAGTAATTCGTGATCGGCACGACGTCGAAGGAGAGATCGGTAAACGCGGTTACGTTCCCGAGGCAAACCGAGGTCGCCGTAAACGAAGGCACCGGAACCGTGTTCACCGTGATGCCCGAAACCAGCGTGTCGATGCAGCCCGCGGGATTGGCGGCGATGAGCGTGACGTTGTACGTGCCGCCGGTCATATACGTGTGTGAAGGATTCTGCGTGGCGTCCAACGGGCTTCCATCGCCGAAATCCCAGGTCCATTGCGTGGGCGTGCCCGTGCTGGTGTCGGAGAATTGCGTCGCCTCTTCTGCGCACACGACGGTGGAAAGGAAACCGGCCTGCGGTTGCGGAAGAACGGTGATCTGCTGCGCCGATGTATCCGTACAGCCGAACACGTTCGACACAACGAGCGAAGTGTTGTAAGTTCCCGGGTTCGCAAAAACATACCCGGGTGATTGTGTTGTGTTCACCGGGCTGCCATCACCGAAATCCCATTCCCAGCCAATTGCGGCGGTGGAACTATCGGTGTAAAGCGTCGCGTAGGTGTGACATGCAATGCTGGCGGTGAAATAAGAAACAGGGTTCGGTCGAACGACGATGGGCTGAACGATCGTGTCGGTGCAGCCGCTGGCGTTGGTGACGACGAGCGTTACGTTATACGTGCCCTGTGCGAGGTACGTGTGCGTGGGATTCTGCGCGCTGCCCGGTGCGCTGGCATCACCGAAATCCCAGTTCCAGCCCACTGCAAAGAGCGAGCTGTCGGCAAACGCGGAAGCAAAACCTTCGCAAACCGTGTCTGCCACGAAATCGGCGACCGGCAAGGGATACACTTGCACGTTCGTCAGGATGGAATCCGTACAGCCGAAACTGTTCGACGTGACGAGCGTGACGGGATACGTTCCTGCGTTCGCGTAAGTATGCGACGGGTTCTGCGTTGTCACGGCCGGGCTTCCGTCGCCGAAATCCCAGGTCCAATTGACAGGCGTGTTGGTGGTGGCGTCGGTGAAATTCGTTGGTCCGCCGAGGCAGGGCACGTTGCTCGTGAACGACGGAACGGTGCGCGGGTAAACTGTTACCGGCACAACGATGGTGTTCGCGCAGCCGGTGGCGTAGCCGGCGGTGAGCGTCACGTTGTAGCTGCCGTCGTTGGGATACGTATGGTTCGGCGTGGAATCGTTCGTGTTGTCGGTATTGCCGTCGCCGAAATCCCAGGAGAAAATTGTGGGGTTGCCGAGCGACGTGCTGTTGAAGAACATCGTGTCGTTCGCACAGACCGCAACAGAAGTGAACGCCGCTGTCGGAACAGGATTCACCACTACCGTCGCGGTGATCGTGTCGGAGCAGCCGCTTCCCGCCGCAGCGATGAGCGTTGCCGTATAGGTGCCGGCTGTGGCGTAGGTGTGTGGCGGATTCTGCGCCGTTCCTGTCGTGGCGTCACCGAAATCCCAGTTCCAGCTGATCGTCGGGCCTGTTGTCTGGTCGGTGAACTGCGTGGATTGTCCCTCGCACACTGTCGTGCTGGCGAACGCGGCCACCGGTGTCGTATTGACCGTTACCGTTTGTGTCGCCGCATCGCTGCACCCGGCGTTGTTCGTGGCCGTCAGCGTGACATTGTAAGTGCCCGATGTTGCATAAAGATGGTTCGGCGTTTGCGCGGTGCTGCTGGTCGCATCCCCGAAATTCCACAGCCAGGTTGCAACGCTTCCTGTCGTGGAGTTCGTGAACAAGGTCGAATCGCCCACGCATTCCACCGACGAGGTGAATGCAACGGTCGGGATGGAATCGACCATCACCGGCGCCGAGATCGTATCCGCACAGCCGAACGCCGTTGTGGCGATCAACGTGACGTTGTAAATGCCCGCATTGGCATAAGAATGTGCCGGGCTGGTCGTTGTGCTCGTTCCCGCATCGCCGAAATTCCAGCTGTACGTATTGATGCCGGTCGACGTATTCGTGAAAAAAATGTTGTCCAGCGCGCAAACCGTGTCCGCGCTCATCGTAAAGCCTGCCACCGGGTTGGGATGGACAGTAACCGGGATGCTCACGCTATCGGCGCACCCGCTGCTGTTGGTCACCACCAGCCCGATCGTATAGGTCGAATCGTTCGCCACGGCGATGTACGTTTGTCCCGGCGGGTTCTGCGCGGAAGACGTGTTTCCGTTGCCAAGGTCCCATGCGTAAATGTCGCCGGGGTCAACTGTCGTCGTATTCGTCAGCGTCACGGAAAGAGGCGAGCAGCCTGTCGACGGAACGGCGGTAAATGACGGAACGGGTGTGGGCAGCACGTCGATGAGCACGGTATCCGAGTTCACGCAGCCGAGCACGTTTACCTCCAGCGTCACCTGCTGGCTGCCCGGCGTTGTGAAGTTGACGGCCGGAGGTGTGAACGCCGTAGACGTTGAAGGCGTAGCGTTCGGCCCGAAGTTCCAGGAGTACGTTCCGCCTGCGGTGGAATTGTTCGTGAAATTCACCAGCAGGTCTTCACACCCGCTCAGCACGCTGGGCACGATGTCCGCCACCGGCATCGGGTGCACGGTAACCGTGGTGCTGATGCTGTCGGCGCAACCGCTGCTGTTGGTCACCACAAGCTCAATCATGTAGAGCGAGTCGTTGCCCACCGCGATGTATGTTTGCCCGGGCGGGTTCTGCGCCGAAGACGTGTTTCCATTGCCAAGATCCCAGGTGTACACGTCGCCGGGCGCAACGGTCGTCGTATTCGTCAGCGTTACGGAAAGAGGTGAGCAGCCGGTTAACGGAACGGCGGTGAAGGAAGGAACGGGCATGGGCAGCACGTCGATGAGCACGGTATCCGAACTCACGCAGCCGAGCACGCTTACCACCAGCGTCACCTGCTGGCTGCCCGGTGTTGTAAAGTTGACTGCAGGAGGCGTAAATGCCGTTGATGTGGAAGGTGTCGCGTTCGGCCCGAAGTTCCAGGTGTAGGTGCCGCCTGCCGTCGAGTTGTTCGTGAAATTCACCAGCAGGTCTTCGCAACCGCTCAGCACGCTCGGCACGATATCCGCCACCGGCATCGGGTTCACGGTAACGATCGCCAGCTGCGTATCTGCGCCGCAGAACCCGTTTACGATGAGCGAAACGGTGAATGTGCCTGCTGTATTATACGTCTGCGTGTGCGGACCGGCAGTCGTCGACGTGTTTCCGTTTCCGAAATCCCAGGCGTACGTTAATTGATCCCCGTAAGAAGATTGCGAGAAGGTCACGCTTTGTCCCTGGCAGATCGTGGAGTTGAGCGGTGTGAAGATCGCCTGCACTGCCGGGTGAACGGTAATCGTCACCAGCGAATCGCGGACGCCGCAATGGTTGCTGACCACGAGCTGGATGGTGTGGTTGACAGGATTATTGCCGGCAGGCGCCGTGAATACCTGGGGCGGAATATTTGCGGAAGTGTAGGTGAGGATGCCGTCGATGTACCATTGATAGCTGAGCGCGCCGCCTGTCGACGTATTTGTCGTCGTCACGGTGAGTGGTGTGCAACCGTCTGTGGGCGTCACCGTCAGGTTTACGTCCGGGATCGTATCCACGGTTATAATGCGGATCATCGTGTCGGAGCCGCACGCGCTTCCCGCAACGAGGGTGATGGTCCATGTGCCCTGTCCGTAGGTCTGCGGCGGGGGATTGCCCGTGCCGGTAAGCGTATTGCCGTTCCCGAAATCCCAGCTGTAGTTGTTCGCCGGCTGAACGCCTGTTGACGCGTTCGTGAAGGTCACCACCTGCGGCGCGCAGCCGAGCACCGGGTTCGCAAAGAAATTCACCACCGGCGGCCCCACCACAATGATCGGGCTGACGGTCGATGTGGAGCTGTTGCAACTGTTCGAAGCGACCAGCGTGATGACATACGTGCCGGCGACCGTGTACGTGTGCGTGGGAGGTGTGAATGAATTTGTAACAATCACCGGCGAGCCGTCGCCGAAGTTCCAGGTGTACGTCGTAGCGTTCTGCGAAGCATTCACCGGCGTCACCGTCAGCGGCAAACATCCCGACATCTGCGCGATGGGCACGCTGAACGAAGCGCCCACGTAGCGTTCGAAGATCACGATGATCGTGTCGGTGGCGGTGCAGCCGTTCGGGCCGGTGGCCGTCATCGTTACCGTAAATGTTCCGTAAGTGTTGTACGTGTGCGTGAGCGCAGCGTTCGAGCCGGTGGTCACTGTCGGGCTGCCGTCGCCGTAATCCCAGGTGTAGCTGACTGCGCCGGTCGTGAAATTCGTGAACGTCACCACTTCGCTCGTCGTCGGGTCGCCCGGCAGCAGGCAGTTCTGCGTGTCGCCGTCGCCGTCGTCGCCGAAGATGCTCACGAACGGTATCGCCAGCGCGGTAACGCTGAGGTTGAACGTGCTCGAGCAGCCCGCGAAGTTGGTGACCGTAAGCGTGACATTATACGTGCCGCCCGCCGCGTAGACGTGCGTGGGGTTCTGCTGTGTCGAAGTCGTTGCGTCGCCGAAGTTCCAGAGGTAAGTCGTCACGCCGACTGTTCCCGTAGACGTGTTGGTGAATGCCACGGGATTTCCCGCGCACTGGTTGTTCGGCGTGAAGGTGAACGAAGCCACGGGAATGGGGAAGATGCGGACCGTGTTGATGGCAGTATCCAGGCAACCCGCCGGGCCGTTCGCCACCACCATGAACGTGTACGTGCCGATGGCCGAGATCGTCGACGTGGCCGGCGCCACAAGTCCCGCAGTCGTATCGAACGGTGCGCCATTCAGGAACCATTCGTAGGTTGCCCCCGCAGCGCCTCCGCCCGTGCTCGTGTTGACGAAGCTGATCGTATTCGGCCCCGGCCCGCAGATGCTGACGACGGAGGTGGTAAAAGAAGAGTTGATGGTAGGACAATTCGCTCCGGCAGAAATGCTGAAGACGCCAAAAAGAACAACGAATAGGGTTCGAAGTAGCAGTTTGCCCATGCTCTAGTTCCAAATGTAGGGAAACGGAGTGTTTCGGGCAATATATACGTATAAATGGACGAAAGGGTTTTTGAAGGAATTGTTATGAAAATGGGGGAGAGATAGACGAAAGCCGGGAAATGGGGGATGAACAGGGGGGATGTTCTCAATAAATTTATTTTTCTGAAAGATTACTTAACCCTGCCCTCCTCACCACCCCGGCGCCTTAACCCTACCCTAAAAATGCGATCGGGAGTGAAATTTTTCAGCCTCACAGAAAATTTTCTTCCTGGTGAAACAGGTTAAGGGTAGGAGGCCCGGGTGGTGAGGAGGGTAGGGTGAGGGCTTTTTGATTTCTAATTTGTCCGTGGCACCTTGCCGTGGTTGACTTTCTTCAGAAAATATCACCCCAGCGTTTTGAAAATCGCCTCGATCTTCTTCCCCGTCTGCACGATCAGCGGGTTCGGCTTGCTGCCTGCTTTCAGTCCTTCGTTCAGGCGCGAGTTCAACGCCACCTGTGCGAGCGAATCGTAATCCGTTTTTCCCGTCGCGATCGCTTTGTTGATGTCGTTCGCAAATTTCTGGAACCAGCCCGCGCCATTCCACGTCGCGTAAGCGAAGTGAAACACCAGCCGGTCATCGCCCGCCACCAGCTTCCAGTTGTCTTTCAGGTAACGTTTCGACAACTTCACGAACAGCGGCGCCATGATCTCGATCGCCAGGGCAGTCAACGCATCTTTCTGCGCGCCCCCGCGGAAATTGTAGCCCCATGCCGTCGAAGCTCCCGCCGCGTCGATCATTCCCCAGAACTTGTCCCACGTCGCTCCCGCCAGGTCGCCTTTCCCGTTCAGCCGGTCGATGCCGAACATCGTTTCCCCCGAGCTGTCGAGCAGCGGGTTGTGCTTGCCCAGCTTGCCCGTCACACTGTTCATCGCCGGGTGATAATACCCGCCCTCCAGCTGATCGATCACGATCGCCGTCATGCGCGCGAAGCGTTCTTTCTCCGCCGCAGAAAAATCCTGCGAAGCTGCGGGCGGGGGAGTTGTGGAGGTTGGCGTTGCCGCGGGCGATTTTGAAAGCGCGTCGAGCTTCGCCCACGTTTTCGTTCCGACGATGCCGTCGGGCTCGAGATTGTTTTCGGACTGGAAGCGGCGGACGGCTTTGCCGGTGTTGGGTCCGAAGTCGCCGTCGGGGGTGAGCTTTACGGTGTTGGCCGCGCCGTATTTGGCGGCGAAGTACGTGTTGAGGGCGCGCTGGAGGAGGATGACATCTGTCCCGGAGGAACCTTGTTTGAGGGTGGTCATGGGTGTGGGCTTGAGAGTGTTTATATGATTATCGTGCTGTCTTTGTGTTTTTTTATTGTTTAATCACTCGCTATGGGGCTGGACGATCTTATTCAACCAAAATCCTGGTTACAAGTACTTCTCCTTGTACAACAACTTTCAGTACATAAAGCCCGGAAGCAAGTCCATCACGATATAAAACGAATTGATCGGTATGCCCGATCCGTTTTTCCGATACCAATTTTCCATCGACAGAAAACAACTGCACTTCACCTCCAGGAACAGTATACGGAAGATGTATTACCGCAGATTGAACAAGCGGGTGCGGGTACACCGCGATCGCTCCGCCTGGCTGGCCCGGGTCGTCAATCCCGGAATTGATCACAGAAAGAACATTTGATGAACCGCTGCATCCCAGTGAATCGGTCACGACCACGTAATAGCTTCCATTCAAAGGTGGGCTGATCACCTGGTAAATCGCGCCCGGCACCAGTGTGCTGTTGCAGTACCATTGGTAAGAAGCGTAGCTGTTGGTGCAGGAGAGCAGGTAGCCATTGTAAGTAATTCCAGGCTGTGGGATTGAGCCGATCTGCACCAGCACATAAGCAGTATCGGTGCAACCGCTCGTGGTGCCGGTCACTGTATATGTTGTGGTAACCGATGGTGAAGCAGTCGTGGAGGCCTGGGTGGGATTCGCGACACTTGCAGCCGGCGACCAGGAATAAGTCGTGGCGCCCGATGCATTAAGCGGAACGATTGAAGGCCCCTGGCATAACACGGTATCACCCCAGGCAACAATGCTGGGGTATTGGCCGATGTAGATCATGCCTGCGTCAGTTGTATCGATACAGCCCATGGATGAAGTGACGATCACCTGGTAATTCCCGCTTTGCTGCGCCGTGTAGGTTGCACCCGTTGCACCTGCGATCGGGGCGTTGTTCCATAACCATTGATAGGTATGCTGGGCAAGCATGGTGGCGGAGAGCTGAACGGAATCCCTGCTGCAGGTTGGACCGTAGCTGGCCGGCGTAATGTTTACCACAGGCAACGGGTAGATGAATACGCCCACGTAGTGCGAAGTATAGCTGCATCCCGCGCTCGTAACCTGCATGGCATATGCTCCCGAATTGCCCGGATCGCCGGGGATGGCCAGTGTCGTTCCGTTCTCACCACCCAGCGGAATGCCGTTGGCCTGCCATTGATAGGTATACGCGCCCGAAGTCGTACTGGAGTATAGGTATATCGTATCGCCTTCGCAGCCGGTAACGTAAAACCCGGGCGTCACCTGGGTCGTGGGAGGTGTGCAATCGTCGAATTGCGCGACAAGGATATCCGTTACACCATAATTAGTGATCGTTAAACTCCCGAAGCTTCCGTTCGGCGTGGCCCCCACGTAACCCGTGATGTATACTTTTCCGGCGTGATAATTTACGCCATACAAAATGTCGCTCTGGTCGGTACCCACCTGCTTCATCCATACAGGCATGCCATTGGCAGCATATTTTACGACATAACCTTCATAGCCCCCGAAGTAAATGTCGAAAAAGAAGGTCGTGTCGGTGTACAGCGAAGTTTCAAATGAACCGGCCACATAGATATCGCCGGCCGGGCTTACGTCGATCCGGTTCGCGTAGAGTGTATTTCCCGCGAGATCGTTTCCCCATTGCGCGATTCCCGACGGGCTGAACTTCACAAGAAATCCACCATCGCCCGACGGGCCCGGAAGGTAAACGGAACCAAAATAGATCGGCAGTGAATACCCACCGGTTACATAAAGATTTCCGGCCTGGTCGATGTCAACATCGTTGCCCGTCGAGCTGCTGCTGCCTGTGCTGGTCCATACCTGTGAGCCGGCGGAAGTGTACTTGCGGAGATACATATTGGACGACATCCTGCCGGTGAGATAAATGTTACCTGGCGCATCCACGATGAGCGCATTTCCGAAGTCATTATTCGCAGTTCCGACGGCGTATGCCCATTGCCAGTTCCCGTTAGCATCAAGCTTGCAGATATATGCGCTCGAACCGGTGACGTTGAACGGCCCGAAAGCAGCGTTCGGGGAAATGTATCCTGTTGCAACTACGGAATTATCAGAATAGCTGAATGCCACATTAAAACCCGAGTCCGTACCCGTACCGGAAGATCCGGCCTGTCTTCCCCAGATCACCTGGCCATTATTATCGATCTTGACGATGAACACATCCTGCTGGTTCAGAGAAACCAGCGTGTCGGGACCACAGACCATTGTATTCCAGAATCTGCCGGTGATGTAGAGGTTCCCGGTCGAGTCGATCGTCATTCCGTTGCCACTATCTCCACCGTTTCCACCTAACAATTTGTACCAGGTCAATTGCCCGCCCACGTCGTGTTTGGTCACCAGCACATCGCCACCGCCATTCGTGGGGACAGCACCCGAGCCGAAGTTGACGCTGGTGTAAACCACCGATAACGTGTAAACGTTTCCCACGTTATCTACAACCTGGTCGGTGCCCATATCGCTTCCTCCCGGCCCGCCGAATGTTTTTGCCCATTGCCAGGTTTGGGCGGTGAGGAAGAATGGGGTGAGGGAGAGTAGGACCAGGGTGAGAAGGCGGGGGAGCGTATGGCGGTATTGCATAGTCGTTCAGCTGAAGAATGGGTAATCCCAGGATTTTTAAGATTCCGGGAAAGGTTTCGGGCTTCAGTAAAAGTAACGAAAACCGGCCGGGTTTGTTTGTCCGTTAAAAGCTAACTATGCTTGCGGTAACTTCAACCAAAACACGCGATCTAAACTGCATGCTCTTGATACTTATGTTTTATCCAATATGGCTTTCAAAATTTCCGCTTCAGCAAAATATTGAACGTTGTTGAATTCCCGCGCGAGTATGTTTTTAAGGAGCTCTTTATTTTTGCTTTTGATCTCCTTAAGAACTCAAGAAAAATCATTACTGAGGTCGGGAAAAGTGTTCGTAACTTCATACCAAAAGGGACGGCAAAGCCGTCCCCAATTTTTCTTGTTTCGTTTCCAATTAAGGTTTTTTTATAGTAACTTCTCGAAGAACTCCAAATGTGCTTACTTCGTCAGCAGCATTTTTAGGGATAATCTTTAAATTAAGGTAATAGATTCCTTCTTTAATATCTGGGGGTAAATGAAAAACAAAGTCTGCTCCTGTCGTATTAGCTATACTTTGAAATTTGCGAGATTTTTCTTTCTGTTCAAATTCTGCGACCCCGGAGAAGTACCGAACAAAAACATCGTCGATAAAACTAATTTTCATTGTTGGCTTACTACCAATGCTCATGGTGTCGGGAACAATTATGTCTTCGGGAATCATCTGAACATTTTCAATGGTAGATACGTTGTCATCTTTAAACTTAATTGAGTTTATTACGGAATCGTTTTTCATAAACGCTAATAATTTGGTTCTTCCGCTTTTGTAAAATGAGGTATAGATGCCATTTTTCTTGCCATGAACATGGTTGCCTTTAGCTTGGATTTCGCCTGTAGCGTAATATGCTATCGCCTCGCCATGAAGCGAATCATTAACCATGTTCACAACGGATATTTTTGTTCCCGAAGAATCATAATTTGTAACTAGCCCATTTAATTTGCCGTCTACAAAATTCGACTCTCGTTGAAGTTTTCCATTTTCCCAATACTCATAAGCAATACCCTGCTTCATCCCATTATTATCCAAGGTATACTTACCCATAACCTGGCCATTAGGGTAATATTCTTCTTTTATGTTTGGATTATTGCATCCAAATAGAAGAGATGCGATTGCGATTAAAATAATGCGATTCATCTTCAAATATATTTATTTTTCATTTCGGGTTCTCCATTCCTCCATAGTAAGAGGTTTTGCTATTGATTTAGCAGAAAGCTCCTTGTTCCTATCTGTTGGGTCCTCCCAAAATGTTTCTATTGCTCCAGTTGCTGCCTCACTATATACATGCACAACCACGAATCTGCCATCTTCAGAATAAACAGGTTTAATCTCATCGTCTTCAACCAAATCGAAAGCTGTCTTCGGAGGAGATGGAGGTGTTTTAGGGCTATAAGATGATCCCTCTTGTGGGATACGACCTGTATTTCTTTGAGAAGTGACTTTGTCAGGACCTCTTTGACCGGCTCTCCAATATCCAGGAGGTCCATTAGGGTCTTGAGATTTAGGGATAAGATACTGTAAAAGTTCCCAAGATTCATATTCTATTGTCCATATTTTGGCATCAATATTAGCCTTGCTTGCATCTGGATTATATTTTGCCTGCTTTCCTTTTGCTTCAATACTTATACCAAAAGACCATTTGCTATTACCTTTCGTTGTATTATCTAACCAATTTACGAAGTTTCGTATTCCCCGGCCTGCAGAAGCCCAAAAGCCAGACTTTTGATCATTCCCATTAATTACGGCTTCTTCCAGTTTAACGTGGGCTGTTTGCCCCATCCACTTACCATTCTCAAATTTCCAAACCCATTCGTTTCCCTTATAATCTCTACGTGTTTTTATGTCTCCTTCTTTGTCTCGTTTTCTTGCTTTTGGTTCTTTGGGATCTAAGCCGCTCGGATCAATGTAATAAATAGGGTTATTAGCAAATCCAGTGTAAGGGCTTTCCCATGGCTTTACAACCGGATCAGGGCTGAACCATCGTCCTACTCGCGCATCGTACTGCCTGTATTCGGTTGTATAATTCAGCCCTGCGGCCCCTTTAACTTCTTCATCTTGCTCCATACCATTGAAACCATAACGATAGCCGTCACCTCCAGCACGCCCCGTCTGCGGCGCCCCGAATGCGTAATAATCCGCATAACTCATCACATCCGCAGTATACCAATCCACCGTAGTCGCGGTCGAAGGCGTAGCCGAGTAAGTAAGCCGCTTGTCGTTGATCGTCACCAGCACGTTCCCAAGGTGATTTGCAATTTCATACTGCTTTTTACCCAGCTCACGCACGTAATGTGTTTTTGAGTACGCCGTGCTGTTGCCTGTATAAGTGATGGCGCTGAACTCGCCGCTGGTCATAGTGCCGTTGAACTGCTGGTAATATT
Source organism: uncultured Chryseobacterium sp. (assembly GCA_966211705.1). Classification (GTDB taxonomy): domain Bacteria; phylum Bacteroidota; class Bacteroidia; order Palsa-965; family Palsa-965. The sequence goes on along the minus strand of CBIHOC010000018.1, from coordinate 86,788 downwards.
CGCCTTCGTCGTCCCCATCGCGTATGCCCAGGCGCCCGGAGCCATACACATCGTGCTCGTCGGTATTGAAATTCACCTTCCACACGCCGTTGCTTACATCCTCGTAGCTCATCTTGTAAACAGCCATCACCTGCCCGCCGGCATCGTATACGTACCAGTAATACGTCCATGTGTCCTGGTCGTCGATGCCTGCTCCGGCCAACTTATGCGGTTTTACAATCTTGCACAGACGCTGTTGTGATGCGGTGTATAAATATTCCACATCCGCATCGGCGTACTCGGTGGAAGTACACGCATTGGTATTGTTCGCCTGGTCCTTGCGCACGGCTTTCATTTTTCCGTATGGGTTCCACTCGATGTCGGTGATGCGCTCAGCAGCGTCGTCGGTCATTGCGCCCACCGCATCGTACACGTAGTTGGTTCCCATGCCCTGGTCGTCGAGGTCATCACTGTACGCGCAGGCGGTTGAGCCATCGTTAATGCGATCAAGCAAGTTGCTGTTGGCATCATACACATACGTCAGATCATCGGACTGCACTGCCGTTCCCGCCACGAGATTTCCGGCGTAACGGTCTACGGTTTTAATATTCCCGTTCCAGTCATACGAAAAATTTTCGCGGTAACGGTTGTTCTGCGTGTAAGTGGAGGCCCATGCGTTGCCGCTCACTTCGGTCGCATCCATATGAAACGCCATGGACTGCTTGATGCGGTAAAGCTGATCGTAACTGAACGCGCGCCCCTGCACTTCCATGCCCGTCTGTGTATTGTCAAGCAAAGAAGTGACCATGCCGGCGATATTTCCGTTGTATTGATGCTTCATGCCGGTTTCATAAGCGGAACCGTCGATTTCGGCATCGGGTGGCGTAATGACCCCTACGGGTGTGTAATCGTAACCGGTGCTTGCGGTGGGTGTCCAATATTGCAGCGTAAAGCCTGCCGCGTCGGCGCCGAAGTATGCGTTTGAATTGGAGACTGTATTCACCGCGTCCTGGCCCAGGTCGCGGAGCATGTAAGAGCCATCATCGCCGATGGTATTGCGGTTCAGCCCTTTCATCCAACCGTTGATGGTGTGGACGTAGTCAAGTCCCTGCACGGTTTTGTCGCCGATCTCCATGCGACCCAATCCGCCGGTGGCATAATAGAACTGCTTGCTTTCTTTCTCCCACGTCTGCCCGTCGCGGGAGCTGTAACTCATGTGCAGGCGGTTGTCGGCATCGTATTCGTATTTGTGGTGGAACTCGTCGCGCTCACCGGTTTGGTAATGGACTTCGTTCACGTTGCCGGAGATGAGGTCGTATTCGTAAGTGGTCGTTTTTATGTCCTGGTTGTGCGTTTTGAGCGGGGGCGTTTCCTGCACGACGGTTTTTACGTTGCCGTGTACGTCGTAACTGTAATGGAACGCGCTGAGGTGGCCCACCTGCCCGGTCACCTGGAACCCATACAGGTCGTGCGTGTCGGTAGGATCGTCGTCATAAACGACACTGCTCACGCGGTTGCGCAGGTTTTCCTGGCCGGCTGAACCGAATGCTGTGGTCACGTCGGGGTTCACGCTGCCCCATGCTTCGTCGTAATAGCTGTAAGTGACTTCGCGTTTGGTTGATGTAGCTGCAAAAACCCATGCCAGGAAGTCGTCGTTGCTCACGGTGTGGACGAATTCGTAATAATAGTATTCGTTATCGTTGTCGCGGCTGAGCACGCTGGTGAGGGCGGTACTGCTTTGCAATTGCCCCACTTCGCTGATGCGGCCGAGCTCGTCGTAAATGGTGTAGCTGTATGCAGGCGGGCTCATGGCCAGCTGCCGGGAGTTTTGCGAGGCCACCATGCGCCCGAGGTAATCGTACCAGAAGGTGGTTTCGCCGCTTTCCCAATCATCTGAGCCGGCGGTGCCTTGCTCGTTCTGTTTTGCTACGGTGGGCTGCTGCAGGCTGTTGTAGGCATACTGGCTGCGCATGTCGTGCACGGCGGGGCAGTAAGTGAGCGTTGCGGCGTTGCCGTTGGCGTAAAAATCGTTGCGGTAGAGGCGGATGTCCACGCTGTCGTGCGCAGCGGTGGCCATGTTGTCGGCGCCGAGGTTGATAAGGTTCACGCCTTCGGGCGGTACGGTCTTCACGAGATTGCCGGCCTGGTCGTAGTAGTAGAGCGTGTAGTAATATTCGTGGAGGTTGTAGCCCACGTTAAAGGTCTCCGTCGCGTGCGTGGTGCACCAGCTTACATAAGCGGCCAGGTAAGCGTCTGCGGCTGCCTGCATCTGCTGCTGGTACATGTTGTAGGCGGTGTAGTTGGCCAGGTCGGCGTTCTCGTTCTCGCAGTTGGTTTGAACTGCAGCATCGGCATCCTCGATGCCGATGTCAAGATCGCAGGTAAGGCCCACGGGAAAACCTTCTGTAACAAGATCGGCCGCGTCGGGTTCAGCCTCGGCGCATTCGGTAAGCCAGTTGCCCACCTGGGTTGCGGTATAATCGGTAGCCGGATCAAGCTCATCATTGAGCGCGGTGGCGATCTGTGCATTGGTGGAGCTTGTCAAACCGCGCGAGGTAATAAAATCATCGAGCATGGTGCACGAGCAGGTTGCGTCAGCAGGCACTACGATGTCGATGCTGTCCGGGTTGGCGGCGCCGGCGTCCACCAATCCATCGATGAGGTCTTCGAGCTCGGCGGCAGTGGGATCGTCGCAACCGTCTCCGTACAGGTCGATGAGCGGGTTGCGCAGGTAATAGATGGTATAGCCTTCGGGCGTGAGCGTCGGATTGTCGTCATCACCGTCGAGGTAGCCATCAGCGTCGTACAGCGGAACGGCGGTGCCGTGATCATCCTGGCAATCGGCCACGGTGGCATCGCCCACAAAACCTTGCTCGATGACCAGCGTGCGGTAATGCCAGTAGACGGAGCGGAAGAACTGGTAGGGCATGATCTGTCCGGGACCCGCGGTTGCGTCATCATCAATCAATCCTTCGGTAGTGCCATCGCCATGCAATGCCACGAAGAAGTCTACAGTGGCGGTAGAAAGCCCGCTGTTGCCCAGGTGGATATTATTGGGATCCACGGCAACGTACCACAAGCTGTAATAACCGATGAATGCGTTGGTATTGTCATATGCGGGGTAGAAATTCTTCAGGTGGTTTTGTAGTGTAGTTTCCGCATAGATGTCGGTTGTGGTATCGCAGATCATGATGTCGCAATCACCGGCAAAGCGCGGGTCCTGGTGCAGGACGTTGCTGCCGCCATAAGGCATGTAATTCGTATTGGCCGTGGTTGCGCCGGTATCGCTGGTGTTTGCCGTCATGTTCAACGGGTTCCAGTAGTAACCGTCCGATCCGCTGAAGTTGCCGTCGGTGTCGAACATCGTCGCCATTTCGTAATCGAAAGCATCCGAGGGATAAAGCGTATCGGTGATCGGGTTGCCCGGAGGCGTAGGATCATTGTAGGTATAAACGCAGCTCCAGTTGCAATGGTAATTCCACGCGCAGTATTCGGGATGGTGGCTGAGCAAAATTTCAGCCCAGTCGCTGTCCCAATTGTCGCGCACCTCATCCCATGTAGTGAAATCGGTCCCCGCCCAGTCGGCATTGATGGCCGCCAGCATGGTCGACGCATTGGGCTGTGCTTCAAGCCAGTTGTTGATGTCGCCCGAGGTATAGGAAGGCGTGTATGTGCTGAAATAATTTGCGTTGATGCTCTGCAGCCCGCTGGTGGCATTTATCGAAAAGCGCGAGGGCAGATTGTCGAAATACTGTCCACCGGGGCTCATGTCGGCGAGCATTCCTTCGCGCTTCACTTCGCACGGATTGGGCAGGGTGGGCTGATCGCACATGCTGAGCTGGCAGGCGGCGATCAGCTCAAGTCCTTCGGTGTCGGTAGCGACGTCACCGTTGTCGTCCACGTAAATGTAACCTTCGCCATCAGGGTCGGGCACATAATAGTGGTTCAGGCAAGCCTCGTGGCAATCGCCGGCGCAGGGAACCGGGGTGATGAAAATGGAGTCGAGGCAATCGCCGATACCTTCATTAGCGACCTGGTAATCGATAAAATCCTGGCGCACGTCAAGGAGGTTGGCCTGGTTGAGTGTAAGTGTTTTTTCCACCTTGTAAGTGCCCGGGGACAAGGTCATGGAAAACGTGTAGGTGCCCGAAGAGATGGCGGTAGCTGTGGTGGGGTTGCTTCCCGTGATGGGCGTAACCAAAGCGCCGGTGCGTGTATCGGTCACGCGAATGGTAAGATCGTATACGCCATCTTCGCCGGTTGTGTAGCAACCCGTGCCTACATAATCGTCCTGGCTGAGCGTGTAGCTGAAGCTATGAAGGGACGTTTCGGTTACAGTCAGCGTGTTCTGCGCTTCCATACCGTTGCCCGAAGGAATAAGCTGGTTGGTGGTCAATAAATTATCGGTCATCGCTACAGCATCGTCGGGATTCCCATTGGGATTATCAATCGTCTCCAGGTTATCCGGGGTCAGCCCGGCCAGGGCCGTAGCCACCACGCGCCCGTGCATGTCGATGTAGGCCACCGACACCACACCATTGGGATCGATGGTAAAGTTTTTCTTGTAGTGCATCGCGTAGCCCACCTCGTTGCCGAACAAGCGGTCGAGCTGGTGCTGGCTGGGCGTGCCGTAGAAGTATTGGGTTTCCCTGCCGCTGCCGGCGTTGAGGTCTTCACCCACGCCCGTTGAGCTGGCCGGGCGGTTGGTGCCGTCGTTGGTGTAGGTCACCCGCGCATACGGGTAGCCGCCCGCGTTGGCTGTGTTCAGGTTCATGCCGGTGGCCGAGGTGGAAGAGGAATAATATTTTCCCGAGCCGTCCGAAGTTCCCATCGCCGCCGGCGCTGCTACGTTGGCGTCCGTGTCAAAATCCTCGCGGTCGTAACCGGCGTTGCCGCCGTAATATTTAATGCCTTCGCTGGTTGTGGGATAAGGCAATATGCTCACCACCGGCCGTCCTTCAAAATCGTAAGCGTTGGAGCCGACCACCACGTTGCCGTCGGAGTTGACCACGGCCACCGATTCGCGCCCGCGCATCATGCCGTCGTAGAATGCTGCACCTTCCATGCGTTTGCCGTCTTCGGCAAAACCGGCGCTGTAGGCCCAGTTCATGGTCGGTGCAAGCCCGTACTGGATGTTGTAGCGGTAGCTGGAATAAGAACCCGTTGTGCCGATCGTCGCCGTTGAGGTCCACGTGCCGTCACCGCGGGTGATGAGGCTGTTGTTGACGTAATTGTCCCAGTCGATGCCCACGCCGCGGATGCGGAAAAGAAGAATGCCTTTGGGATACGCCAGTGAAAGCGTGTAATGTTGCGTGGGCACGTTCACGCGCGTGGCGTTGCGCCAGTCGTAGGGGTAAGAGGTGGCAGTGTACGGATATGTATCGTCGCCTGTATCGATGAAGAGCCATTCCACGTCGTAGCTTTCCGCGCCCTGCACATACGTCCAGGCGATGGTCATCTCGTTGGTGGTGGAGTTGATGGTGTACGTTGCGTTGGGGACGTTAGTAGGATCCTGGTAGTAGAAACGTTCCACGTGCAGCTCGACATCGAGATAAACGTCTTCGAGCCCGGCAGGCAGCTCGTCGTCCGTAATTGGCGATCCGCTGCCGGCAGTGGCCCATTCGCTGTAGAGCACATCGGTAACCGTTACCGCCGCCTGGTGTGCGTTTGAATATTGCCGCATGTCGCGATCGAGGTAGGTAATGCCTTCACGCGGGTCGTAAGTGATGGTCAGCGTTTGCCCGGTGACGGTGGTAGGCGTGCCCGCCGCGTCGCGCGTGGTGATGGAATATTCCACGTCGAGCTGCCATGCGGTGTTGGTGTACCGCTGGCGGCTGTCGTCGTAGCGCAGCACCACGTTGGCCGTGGCTTCATTCACCCGGAAAATGGCATTCCATCCCGAAGGGAACGGGTACCAGGGCTCGGCAAGGCTGATATGCGCATTGTCCACGATGTCTGCGCCGAGATCGCCCGCAAGGCTGGCGGTAACGCTTTCGACGGCTGCGTTCAGGCGCGCACATGCGAAAAGCGAAAGGAGAAGGAAAAGGCGGAAGGAGTTCATACGTGCTTTCATGGTTCAATGCCTTGGGTGAGATCAATTACCTGGTAGCTGCTCCACGCGGGCGCGGCGATCAGCTGGCCGTTTTTCTTTTGGATATATTTCTTGTCGGAAAAAAATGATTCGTTAACCGGGTCGTTAAAGCTCACGGCAGAATAGTGCACGACGAGCTTCGGTGTAGATCCGTCTTCCAGCTTTTTGTAGTAGTACGTCACTTCTTCCAGCGCGTACGTCGTCGCGTTGATCTTCAGCTCGGTTTTTGCATACACTGCATCTCCGTCCGTCACGATCTCGATCCGGCGGAATGGGCCGGCCTTGTCGAGCAGCTTGATGTTCGCCGCTTTCATCCACGTTGAATCGGGAAGGGCGGAAGGTATCCCGGACGGATCGTTTTTCTTTTCTTCTTCCCGGCCCGGGAGACAGGTGATCGTCTTCTGGTTCTTGTCGATGATCAACGTGTAGCGTTTGTTCATCACCACAACCTGTCCCATGGCGTCGGAGTAATAGTTGAGCCCGCTGGAATGCATTTCGCCCGTTACGCTGGTGGTTGGAAGCTGTTGCGTAGCCACGGCGTAATAATCGGCCCGGAACTTCATGCCCAGGCTTTTTGCCGAAGCATACGTTTCATTCATCCGGGTCAGCCATGTTTTCGCATCGTCTGCAGAAGGTTTTGCGGATTGCGCAACGGCAACAGACGAGGAAAAGAGAAGCAGTATGGAAATCAATTTTTTCATAGCTAAAAAATCTGATTCCTACACCTGTCACACTGAGCGATCCTTCGACCGGCTCAGGACCGAAGTGTGACAGGTGCGGAGAGATATTACTTTTGAATATTGCTGCGTGACGTCTTAACCGTGAAAATTCCTTTCTCCGTTTCCTGCTTCACCTGCACCAGCGAGCCTTCTTCGTCGTAATTGTAGAACGTGGCGAAGTTGCGGTTGTCGAGCTCGGCCAGCAGCCAGTGTGTTTGCGGATCGTACACGTAGCTGACCATTCCGCTCTTGAAGGGCTGGATGCGGATGTCGTCGATGTACAGGATGCCGGTCTGGCAACTGATCGTAATGGTGAGCGTGCCGGAGGCAGGGGCCGTAAAGCGCGCGTTGACCTGCCGCCAGCCTTCTATCGCCGAGGTGCTGTAATCCGGCGTGAAGCTGACAGGCGTGGTGCCGTCGTCGATCTCCACTTCGGCGCCGTTTGTGCCGGTTTCCCGCACCCAAACGGAAAGATGGTATTCCTGCCCGGGCAGCGGCTTGAAGTATTGCTGGTTGGTGGCGTACGAAGTGGCCGTCAAGGGCGAGCAGGTGAATACCGCATCGCTGCCCGCTTCAATCGACAGGCTGTTTTTACCCGTGTGGGAGTGATCGTCAACCACTACATGCGGCACCTGCGCGTCGGAAGGCGTGAAGAGCAGGTGGCCGTGTCCCCACAGCACAACACCCGAAGTAGGATCGATGTCTTCCGGGTAGGCCGTAGTCGGGTAATCTTCGAAGCCGTCGAAGCCCAGCTCGAAGTACTGGCAGTTCGAAGAAGCCGCGGTCTGTTTGGTATTGCCGTAGCCAAACATTGTTGTGCTGAAAATGCCCAGCGCATCGCGTGATTCGAGCGCGTAGCCGTACGGACTATAGCGCGTCACACGCGACACGTGCGACCAGCGGTCGTTGTTCTCTGCAGCCGTCACCCAATCGTACAGCACGAAGTTGTCGTAGGTGCCGTCTTTGGAGATGTTGGTCGCTGACAGGCTTGCCGTCGTCTGGATACGATCGACCTGGTAGAGGAAATTGCTTTCCGTGCGCCACACGCCTTTCTGGGCGTATTTGTATTGGTTGAAGCCTGAGGCTACGGAAAGTCCTGCATCGTCGAAGTTGATTGCCTGGCGTTTGTCGAGAACATTCGATGTCCAGTCGTCGGAGAAGCGGACCGCAGCAGCATGGAGCACGTTGTCGATACATTCGTTGAAGCAGTGGCTGGGGTCTGACCAGGTCGCAGTTACATCGGCAGTGCTTGGAAAATCTACAGTTACAGTATTACCTGCCTTATAAAATTTGCACCCGTTGAGCTGCGTGATGTCGGTTAATGTATAACTGGATGGAAAAACAATGTTGGACCTGCAGCCGAGCTCTTGCCCGCCGGAAGTCGTTTCATCGAAGAAGAGCGTATTCCCGCTGACGAACATTTCAAAGTAAAACAAGTTACCGGTAGCGCAATCAGTGAATGAATAGACTGTATTAGCCGCCAGTGACGAAAGCGTATTCAATTTTCCAAACAGCGGGAATTCTCTTCCTTCCAGCGGGTTGGTCAGCGACACGATCACACCGTTGCCGACGCTTTGCAGGTTGCGGTAGCCGGAGCGAATGATTGTAAAGGTTCCCTGGCCAAGGCTGGCTACATCAGTTGCTGTAGAAGAGCCGGCGGCATTCATAAATGTGACAGTATTACCGCTGACTGTTTTAACCCAAAGCAGGGAGCTGCCCGTACCTGTATTTGGAATATACATCACTTCATCTCCTGGGAAGTAAAGATCTTCAGCCCCGGTCACACTATATTGTCCGCTGCTGTTCGTCGTCATATTGTTAAGCGTAACACCGATATTGTGGTATGCGCCTTTCATTCCCTCATATGCCCAATGGCCTGCATAATTGTAAGTGTAGATCGGCCGCTTGAACTCGTTTTCTACAGTTGTCAATAAAGGCGCGCCGGTTTCCCCGTCGAACATGAGGTTACGCGCCACGCTGCGGGAGCCGTCGTCGATGGTTTCCACTTCGGTGAGAATACCGGTGCGGTAGACTACTTTCATTGCGACCACGGAACGGAAGAGTGAGCGGGAAATATTAGTCAATGGCAGTACAATGGGGAGAGTAAAGCCACTGATTGTACTAGTATTAGTATTAAACTGCTGGCCAAGTTCCATTGTTTCATTTGAATGCTGACGCATGTCAGTAAAGAAATCGTATGTCTCACCAAGATTAGCTTGCCCGTAATTTCCATCGGAAGTAAGAACGGTAACCGTGCTGCTCAACTGGTTGCGCCTGTTTTCATCGTAGCCGCCGTTGTATTTATAAAATACACGTCTGACAGGAATTGGGTTTGCAGTAACCAGGTTCGCGGAATATGGATAGGTTGACACAGCTTTCAATTTGCCGTGCATGTCATTAAGAAGAACCGAATATCCCTGTGAAAAGCCTCGATTGTTATAAGTAATTGAGCCAATCAACGGGAGGAAAATAGGGACAGGGAACCATGTTTTCTGCAGCTCGGTACGGTCACAGATAACGGGATAATCTTTGGCTGTGTAAAATTCATATGCCGTTTGTCCTGTGCGTGATTTGGTAACCAGCAGGGGTGTTCCCGGAGTTTCATCATAATTATTATTACCAACGATACTTTTCACAATCACCCTGCTGTAGCCAACTACAGGCGCCGGGTAATAGCTTTCACCCATAGGCTCGGTGACGTAAAATGCGGCATCATACTTCACCAAGTTGTCACTGTTATAACGGATTGGGAGCCGCAGAGGGATTTCTTCACCACCGATCATGGGTTCGTAAGCCGCTACGCCGCTGCTGATCACTTCACCATTGCTGTTGAGCCTGGTATAAGTGTATTCCTGGCCATATTTCGCTGTGGCTCCTGCCGAACCGGAAAGCGTATTCCAGGCATCATTGATTAGAATGCTTTTTACCCGGTGCCCTCCACCGGCCTTTACACCATCGGGAGTGTTCAGGCGCAGGTATGAGGGTCGCTTACTACAAGCAAGCGTGGTTGGATTGATGTCGATTTTCTGTGCCCAGCCCTTTGCGAAGGCGGTAATGTATGGAGCGATCGCGCGTGGAAGTTCCATGACCATGTCAGCCGCCACATTACCCAGGTTAGTGAGCGTGGCATCCTCCAGGTTCGGCGTGCTAAAAAGATCAGGCCGTTCGAGATAAATATATTGCCACGCGGCTTTTTGCATAGGATTTGCCTTGATGGTCGTGCTGGTGGAAGGATAATCATCCCGGTCAACAAGCTCAACGGTCAGGAAACCATAATGATTGTCAATCCCGGAACCTTCGTTAACCACACCGTATGATCCGCTGGCCCTGCTCACTTCGCAAAAACCTTCGACATAGTCGTAAGCCATGCTGGAGCCGTTTTGCTGCATTTTTAATGGGATGAACATTTTGAAATACATGGAGCCCACCGGCAGATATTTTTCTACAATGGCTTCTTTTTGGGTAGTTGACAAGCCAAGGGTGTGATCGATAGGCGTGCTTAGCTCAAAGTAGATCCTGCGGTGAAGGGGAGTGATATAATCGGTAATATCGCTCAGCCCGGGCGTTGTAATTGTGGTTAGACCTGTTCCAACAACCCTGCACATTTCCATCGCCGGTTTGTCCTGGACGTATGCATAATCATCTGCTTCATAATTGATTTCAATGTCAGACCCCGAGGGGAGCTTGATTTTTTTCAGGCTCCATGCTGCGGCGCTTTGATCAACACGTTCGCGGTTTGCGACTTTTTGATCAACGTAAGGAATCTCTTGATTGGGATAATCCGGATCGGTGTTCGGTGTTTTGTAACATCCCCAGCGATCATTGCCCACCACGTTGTATCCTGGGTTTCTGAGATCAGAGTCATAATTCATGTCGATGTACTCGAACTCGTATGGGCTTAGTATTCCTTTTTCATTGTTGCGGTAAGTGAAATAAATAGATTCCAGTGTCAGTTTTCCGTCATCTGTACCGTTGTTTTGATTATTGTAAACACCGGGACACAGGCTGTAGTCATAAGTGAAATGAACAGATTTTAACGGGGTCGCATTAACACTGCCGTAATTCGGATCTGCTTTGCTGTATAGTGAAATATAATCCAGGGCGTATGTTCCGCCTGCGGCCCCGACTTGTGTATCTGTGCTGGTACCCTGCGCATCTTCACTGATTGCTGCATGGCCGTCTTTGCGTACACTGTCCTTCAGAAAAAAGCAAGCGACGTGGGTTTTGGTTTCGATGGAATGCAGGTGATAAATTTCTTTAGTACCATACTGGTAAGAAAGCTTGTCATCATTCACATTGGAAAGGAAGCCGGCATTCACAATGGCATCCCAATATGGCGCACGCCATTTATAATTATCGCTGATCTTTACATAGTTGAATTTTACATAATACCCCAGGTCATCCTCACTAGGGCCATTTCCCGTGATGTCGACGTAATCGGGAGAGTAAATTGCGGAAAGTAAATAGGTTTCAGCATATTCTGGAATTTTAGTCGAGGAAAATAACTGATCTGTGCCATCCTCAACGTTATCGGTAGAAGCCTCAGTTGTTGAAAATCCGTTCAGGTATGGAGCATAATATTCGGTTATGCCCTCTTTGGCAAAAACAACATCCTTGGTTGAATTCGTATAAACAGGGATTCCATACACATAACGGTTTCCGTCAGGATTAACTTCCGTAAACTCGCCTATATGATGATCAGGTTTTGATGCATAACTGTAAGCTGCCGGCGTTGCGGTTCCCCCCGTCGCAGGGAAGCTGTTTGTCGTAGCATATATATTGGCCGGATAGGAAGAAGAAAAATTTTCAAGTTGACTATTTGTGCGACTTTGGTTGCTAACTATACGTTTTTCTCGGGATACGCGGTGATTCTTGATATTGGGCAAGTCATACCCTGCTTCATTAATGATATCATCAGTATAAAGTTTGTCTGTATCAATTTTAGGGCGTACAGCAAGATCAGTGCCGCTGGGCAGTTCATAAAGCTCACGAAGACCAAATCGGACAGCATCATTTCCTCTTAAAAAATCCAGTTGAGTGGTAGGCGTAGACGTTTGCTCTCCGCTCATTTTAAAATAATAGGGTTCATAGGTATGATCACTGGGAAAGTCACTAGCGCCAAGAAATTGATAATCTTCCAGGTCGTCCCATCCATCGTCATTAGCTATTGTCCACCATTGATTATGCCACATGCCTGAATAGGTTTCTGATTTCGAAAAAGACATATTAGCTCCCCAATTAAATGTAGTTGAAGACACATCCGGTACGCCAAATTCGAGATCAAACCTGCCACCATAAATCAGACTGGTTACTTTCGGTTCGGTATAAATGCCAATATCCGAACGATGAGGTCGGAATGAACCTCCCACGCCCTGTCCGCTTACGTTATATACATCATAAGTTGCTACGGGCACACCTAAGGTTTTGGTTTGTCTTGAAGGAGGAACATCTTTTTCACGATTAATATCTTCGAGGTGCATATGGTTCGAAATGGCATTAGAATTCTCCGAATAGAGATAGCCATATGATGATTGGGATTCTAACTCATTTTTAACCCATGATCGATTATATGAAACATCCAAACTTGTTCCCCTGGCGGCTTTCCAATTGAAGTTTGAATTTTTACCGATGTCTACGCCCAGCATTGAAATAAAACCAGTCATTTCAGGCATAGACACGGGAGTGAATCCGGATTTTGAAAAAGTAACTCCCCCGCCATACGAGCCAACTACAGAAAATTGGCGACTGGCTCCAAGAGATAACGACGTAAGTCCTTCTCTACTTCCCCAGGATAGACTGGCTTTAGGAAACCAACCATTAAAATCATTTGTTGCATCCTGTTGTTTGTTATAATGTGAATAGGATACATTAACACCTATTCCATCGGTTGTGCTGGAAACATTCAGTGTTAGTGGTAAAGAAAACTCAGGCGCTTCATTAGGAAGTACCCACATATCCGTGATCCCATAGTTAACACCAAACCCAAGCCCGCGGTAATTATTATAATACAAATTGAGGCCTATACTGGGAGTACCTGCAACTGCGAAGCCTAAAAGCTCTTCTGTATGAATTACGTTAAAAGGCGCACTGTTTTTGCCAAGATTTAAATTCAACGTCGTGTTCGGCTTATAATGCAACTCCTTCTCCACCTGGTCCCCATTAAAATCATCCGGCAACCCGCGCATCGCCCGATTGATCGCCCCCGCATTGATATTCCACCCCAGCCCCGTCCAGCTCGCTTCCTGCTCCATGCTGATCCCCGCGTGGTACGCCAGGTTGATCGGGTACCCGCCATTCGGCCCCGGTACGGTCATCAACGGAATGTTATAATTAAAATCCCCGGTGAACAGGTTCACCATTTCCGTAGTGCCGGCCGGCTCGAAGCTCTGGAACTCGGGCTGTCCGGGTCCGTTGGTGAGGGCGTATGCCGCGGTGGGCCAGCAAATTTCGGCCAGCAGGTTCAGGGCAAGATAGGCAGCGGTGATGCGGTAGATCTTCTTGGTTCTCGTGCTCATGGCTAAGGAGTAATTTTCAGTCGGGGAATGCGTTGAATGTCTTCGGCTTTAATGGTGATCTGTACGGGACCGGAACCTAACAGCTGGTCCGTGTAGATGAGTGTTTTGTCGGCTGCCTGTTCTGCCTTTCCCGGCAACTGTTCAAAGCCGAGCAGGATGTTGTTTTCAGGCGAGAGGTTGTAGTTGCGTTCGTAATGGTAAAACACGCAGGGCAATGTGTCTTTTCCATCCACCAGCGCAAAGTCGGCCTGCATATCGAACATCAGGTAGTTCAGGCGGTTGTTGCGGTCGGCTTCGTCGAGCGCGCTGGCTTCGGCAGGATCTTTTCTCTCTGCAGTACGTATGCAGAGCGTGAAGTACTGGAGCTCTTCGAGCGGTTTTACCGCCTCATCAAGCGCAGCCTGGCTGGCCGGTGCGTGATCGTGGAGCAGCACTTCATACGCAGCGGGTTTATACTGCAGCGTGAATTCGTTTTCGCCGACCTGCTTGGAAACGCGCAGGCCGTTCTCCGCGTTCTTCACCCATTCGGCATAGGCCTGCGGGCCAAGTTCCTGGCGGGCGCACCCGGCGAAGATGAGCGGGATGATGGGCATGATGAGCAGCAGGCGTTTCATTATTTGCTTTCTCCTTTGAACCGTTCGTTGGTGTACACCACAAGTGTTTCGGTGATGTCATTTTCCGCCTCGGCATACATCATGGTGCCGGAACCGTCGCCGCCGAGAATGAACTCATACCCGTTGGCGTCGCCGTAATCCTTCACATACTGGTTCAGCTGCTTCCAGATCTGCTCGGAATATTGCTGCGTGAGCGTGGCGTTGTCCTCGGTGAACATTTTCTGCCGGTAGGCATATTCCTGCCTGCGGTTGTCGAACTCGCCGGCTTTTTCCATGTAAAGGGACTTTTGTTTCTGCCCGTCGATGCTTTGCAGGTTACGTGAAAGCATGTTCAATCCCAGCTCCAGGCTGTCAAGCGTTTTCTGGCGGATCTGCTGCACGGAAGTGAGCTGCTGCTCGAGCTGTTTTTTCAGTTCGAACTCGTTGTAAACACGTGTCAGGTTGACGTAAGCGGTTTTCGGTTTCGTCAGCGCAAGCCAGAGTGAAGTTGTCGCGCCGATGAGCGCAAGGATGGCTGTAGCAAGGAGGGTGAAGTGCTGTACTTTTTTCATGATGAATTGTTATTGGGCGTTGGGTGATGAATAGCAATTGGTAACCGTAACCGATGTGGTCTGTTTGAAACGCAAATACCAGCGTTCGTTCTTATCGTTGATGACTTCGAGAATGTAAAAGCCGTTTGTCAAGGCGCCGGAAGGGGAGAAGTCGCAATCCAGTGTATTCATGCTGTAGCGGTTATCACCATACCACACCTCCCACGGGGTGGTTACTGTTGTCAGCGCATCGGATGTGACGAGCACGTTCAGGTCGGAATAAATATTGAACCTCAGGTTACCGCCATTTTCATTGTATTCTTCATCGAAACGGAAATACAACCGTCCGTTGGGCGCCTGGTAGTAGCCTCCGTCGAGCTTCTTTTTCAGCAGCGCATACGGTGGATTGCTTTTTGAAAGAGCGGGCGCAAGGATCGCAACGCTTCCCACGGAATAAGAAGGAGCCACCGATGCGGTAATTGTCCCGGTATATCCATTCGTAGTGATCGACGCTGCCCCGAGATCAAGCCATTTTGTGCCGTTCCAATTTCCTACGCGCAACGTGTTGAGATCCGCGATGCTTGTGCTGTTTTTATTCCACCCGAGCGTGGTAATCACAGCGGATGTTCCCGCCTTCCGTTCCAGGCTCCAGTATTCAACCTGGCTGACGCCGGCCAAGGAATCTACAAGGGAATCGCCTACGGTATGAGGTGCAGCTTTATAATACGCCTCAAACTGGTCCGTATTCACTCCCGGCGCCGTCATCGCCAGCGGATGGTACGCAATGCTGTCATGCAACGCCGTATCCCCGAGCGGGAACGTAAACGCATCATCGCCGATTTTCCGCACCGGTCCGTGCACGTACGCGCTGTCGTTAGCTGCGGTGCAGGTAGCACTATCGATAAACGTGAGCAGGTTGGTGGTATCGCTAATGATACGCCCCTTGGTAAGCGTCATGTTGTGGTTGATGGTCACCGCGCGGGAAAATGTGGTGTAACCGCTCCGGTGATCAAACGTGAGATTGTAAAAATCCACCGCCAATCCCGATGCACCGCTAATCTGGTTGTCGCCACCGCCGTCAATCACCACGGTGCTCGTGTTGTAGGTCCACGTGCCCTGGCTGTTCCAGTTGCCGCCTACGGTCAGCGTGTAAGTTCCGCCAACCAGCGTAGCACCGGAAGCGACCTGGAGATTATTGTTGCAATCGATATTGCCGGTAAGCGTGCGTGTGCCGCTGGCCACTTGCAGCGTATAGAACGCCATCGTTGTGTTGCTGCCTGGTTCCTGGCCGTCGAGATTGAAATTTCCGTATAGGAAAACGCTGGAGATACCAGAGGATACAGTGCCTCTCGTATAGATCCAATCCCCGGTTACAGAAATTACGCTGTTCAGTGTGAGCGTTCCGCTTGTTTTGTCGACGGTGACATTCGGCAATTTTCCCTGTCCTGCGGTACCGGCACCGGTCAGTGTTTGTTCGCCGGTGCCGTTGATGACGATCGTCGCTGTTCCGCCGCTGGAGGTGTGCGAGTTGGTTGTGATAATATTTCCCTGCGCGTGGATCGTCCCGGTGTTTAACGTAACGGAGAATGTTCCGGCTATATTGAGCTCACCTGCGACCGTCAGGGTAGTGCCTGATGCGATCGTATACGTGCTGTTATTGCCGCCGGAAAAGTATACGTCATAGAGCGTGTCAGACCCGGTAATGGTTTTGGTTTCGGCAAAATAGATCAGGCTCGTTCCGGGGATCGTATGACCTGCTGTGTAAGTCCAATTGCCGGCGACAGAGATCTTATTGACGAAGGTTATCGAACCTCCACTTTTATTGATCTGGACATTTGGCAACCTGGACTGGCCGAGCGTAGTGGTTCCTGTGACGGTCTGGTTGCTGTCGCCGGTGATCACAATAGTCCCGCTGCCGCCGCTGGAAAGCGAGGTATTGGTCAACGAAATATTTCCCTTTGCATGAATTGTTCCGGTGTTAATGTTCACTGTACTGGCCCCCTGGATGGCCAATGTACTATCCAGCGTTAATGTTGTTCCGGAAGCAATGGTATACGTAGAAGTTGTCGAGCCCATAAACCAGGCCCGGTTCAACGTATGTGAGCCCGTAATCGTTTTGTTGCCGGAAAAAACAATTCTGCCCGAAGTGGCGCTGATGGTCCCGGCTGTATATGTCCAGTCATCGGCCGCAGTAATGTAATTAGTAATCGTAAGCGTCCCCGAAGGTTTATTGATCTCAACATGGCACAGACGGGCTGATGCGAAAGTTGTTGACCCGCTTATCGTTTGGTCGCCTGTTCCGTTGACGACCAGCTTACCTGTTCCTCCGCCACCGGTCGTCGAGGTAGGCCCGGAAACGTTGATGTTTCCTTTGGCATGGATCGTCCCGGTATTAATAACAGCGTGGATGCCGCCACTTCCCAGGATTAGTGTTCCCCCCACAGTTAATGTGGTACCTGAAGCAATGGTGTAAGTTCCTGCGCCCATGAAATGCACATGCTTCAGCTCATGGCTTCCTGATATGGTTGGACCGCCCCCAAAATAAACTGTGCTTGTGCCCTCTTCAATTACTCCTGCAGAATACGTCCATCCGCCTTCCACAGAAACTTTATTAACGATGACGAGGGTATCGGATTTATTGATTGTCACCTTGGGTAGTCTACCCGCGTTGCCGCTAGTAGAGCCGGTCAGAATTTGTTTACCAGTCCCGTTTATAGCAATAGTTGCTGTTCCGCCACCTCCGGCTGCTAACGTATTCGTAATGGTAATGTCTTTGGGAATATTGATTGTTCCACTGTTAAGTACCACTTCTCTTGTTCCACCGATCGTAAGCAGGTTAGAAGCTGTAAGGGTGGTCGTGCTGGTAATAGTGAAAATGGAATTGGCAACTGTTGGGGCGAAAGTGAGATTATAGAATGTTGTTCCTCCGGCATTACTAATCGTTAATGTCGATGTAGCGTTCAGCAAGAGTGTTCCGTTGTTATGCGTAAACGACCCGCTACTCACCGTAAAATTGGCAGAAGTGGAAAGCGTCCCGCTTGTACTCGTAAACGCACACCCCGAAATCGTAAACGCCCCGCTCACCGTAATGTTCCCCGACCCACCCGCAAACGTCCCACCGCTCAACACCGCGCCACTCGTGCCAATCGTAACCGTGTACGTCCCCTGCACGATCGTTCCCGTATATCCCGCCGCAATCTCCAGCCGCTTCACGCTCACGTTCACATCCAGCGTATCATTCCCCGTTCCGTTCCCGTCGAAATACGCCGTATCACTGCTGGTCGGAACAGAAGATCCCCCCGCGCCGCCGCTGCTGGACGACCAGTTTGCCGTGGAATTCCAGGTTGAGGCGGAAGCGGCCACCCAGTAGCGTTTGGCGGCATGTGCAGAGAGTCCTGCAAGCAAGAACAGGATGAGAAAAATGGAAGTGCGTATCATGATATTCAGTTGTCGGGATTCAGTTGTCGGTCGGCAGTTTTCGGTTGACGTATTCAGTTTTTCGGCTACCTATCCTTTTCTCACGTCTCAAGTCTCTTGTCTCACGTCTCAGTTTGGGGTAAATGTGTAACGAATGCCGGAAGCGGGGACCACGTGCAGATACACGGGTTCGGGGTTGTTCGTGTTGGCGGGCTGGCTGCCGGGTGAAGACGGGGCGCCGCCTACAAACACGCCGTTCACTTCGGTATCCATGTTCATGTTGATGAGCCCGATGCGCACGGCAATGGATGAATCGAGCGTGGAGTAGGTGGTGTCGACCTCGAGTGGTTCGAGCGCTACCGTATCAACAGTAAGCAGCTCGACCTGGAAATCGTTGGGGCCGGTGTGAACTTCGAGCACGTCGCCGTTTTCTTTCAGCCATACCTGGTAAGAGAACGCGCGCGGATCGTCGATGGCGATGCCGACGTTCTTGAATTGGATCTTGAGGATCTTATTCCCGGCGGTTCCGCTCAGTTCATAACCGAGCACGGCATGATCGCCGGCCTCAATACGATCGCCAAATCCGGTGAACGCGGTGAAGGCGTAGCTGCGGTCCTCATCGAACACGAGGTAGCCGTTGGTCTCGATGGTGAGGCTGTCAAAATTCTGACCGAGATAACCGAACGAAAATCCGATGGGAATACGATAGGAAAAATTCCACGCTGTGTTGGAGCTGTTGAGGATCGTCTGGCTGTTCAGCTCCTGCCACGATGCGGCGCCGGACGTCACAGTATAGTTGAAGTCCTGGCTGCGTGCCGTGAGGGTGAGAAGGATCGCGGAAAGAAGTGAAAGCAGCGTTCGCATGTGCAAGTCGTATGAGTTGAAATTGAAATACGACTGCAATTAACTACCAAAAAAAGCCGTTGTAAATAGCTTTCTAACGAACGCGTCGTTTGGATTAACGAACGTGTTAACGAACGCGTTTTGTCATTTGCGGACGATCCTTTTTTTCTTCCCCCAGGTCACTTCCACAGAATCTTTCCAGAGCCGCACCACGTTCACCACACCCGCCGCTTCATTCCCCCGGATAAAATGACTTGTGCCGTTCACGCGGAGGAACCCGACAGTCTTTTCATCGCCTGAACGTTTGATGAGGCCGTGGTACGTGACTTGTGGCCAAACCTGTACAGGTTGTGACACCTGGGGTGTTCCGGGTTGCGCGGGTTTCGGGTGTCGGGTCGGTTTGACGGTTGGTTTTTCATTTGCAACCTGTTTGTCGAGGAAGGGATCGCGGTAATTTGCGATCAGGCGGATGGTGTCAGGAAGCTGCACGCTGCGATCTTTTACCGGGGCAGTGCGTTCCGCTGTTGCTGCCGTCGGTTCATTTCCCAGGGAAGCGTACACTTTCCACCCGATCGTTCCCCAGATGGCGAGAACGAGCGGCAGCATGAAATAAGCGGTCTTCCTGTTCTTCATCAGTTCACGGTGAAACGAAACGTCGTGCTGTAATTGCTGCGGTTGCCTGCGGCGTCGGCGCTTCTCACGCGCCAGAAATAAACGGTGGCCGCCTGCGCGCCTGTCCATGCATACGTTCCCTGCGATGCATTCAGGAATACAGCAGCCTGCATCCCGGAAGCGAACGTGGAATCGGTTGCGATGTAAAGGCTGTCGGTGATCGCATCAGTAGCGCTGGTCCACGAGAAGTTGAGCGTGGCGGGAGGCGTGGCGTAAAACGCGCCGTCGGCGGGAGAAAGAAGCAGCGGCGCCACCGGCGCAGTTTGGTCGATGGAAAATGTGCGGACGCTCCACGGCGTGAACGAAGTTGCATTTTCAGCACGCACGCTGAACGAGTAGCTTCCCTGCGGAAACGTGTACGAAAACCCGGGAGAGGTGGTCGTGGTGGTAGTGACATTATTGCCGTTCGTCGTATTGGTAATGTCGATGCGGTAGAAAGTAGCGCCGGCTACGCTGTTCCAGGTGAACGTGACGGAGTTGTTGGACGTGACGTAGCCATTCGCGGCAGGAGAAGAAATGACCACCGCCTGCGCGCTGAGACTGATCGTGCTGTCGATCGTAATGCTGCGCGTTACCCAGTCGCCTTCGGAAGAGCCGTTCTCGGGACGAATGCGCCAGTAATACGTCGCGCCGGGGGAGAGGGCGGGATAAAAACGATCGGATGCGACAGCGGTGTCGTAAAGTAAAATTTGCGGCGAATTGAAATCGGGATACACGATCTGCAGCCGGTAATGCCGCGCGCCCTCGATCGGGTTCCACCAGAATAAAGGCGTGGTAGTGGAAACCGTATCCTGGTCGGCCGGAGCAAGAATGGTGAGGATCTTGCCGGACAAATCGGTTTCGATAAATTCTTTTTCGCAGGATGTTAGTACCAGGGAAATGGCCAGTAACACCGAAATTCCTGCGTTGGTAAAATATTGAAAATTGAAGATTGAAGATTGAAGATTGCGAAAAGGAAGGAAGTCCAAAATTTGGTTCTGATGGTGAACTGCGATCTCAGGGCGTTTGCTTAGAAATATGGGGCGGGAAAATCTGCGATGGGCTTTTGCGCCAAGCAACCACGAAGCCCAGGCGGGACGTGCGTTAGCGCGGCTTGGTTGCGCGGGATTTTTCTGCCCCATATTTCTTAGTAAACGCCCGTCCGGCGCGATTTTTTGGTTCTTTTTTGTAAAAAAAGAACAAGAAATACCCATGGCGGATGCCAAATGCCTTTTTACAGAAAAATTCCACGCGGACACCCGTGATCTCCAGTCTTGAGTTTTCAAACTATTAAGGATGTTTCTCATGGCGCCTCGCGTATAATATTCTGTACATAAATCGTCACCAGCAGCGACAATGTTTTCGTCTTATTATCCCGTTTCGAATGGAAATCCACCGAAACCACTTTTCCTGTTTTCTCCTGCTCGAGCCGGTGAACCAGCTGCAACAACGCGATGTACGGGCCTTCCACGAGCACGGGATGCGTTTCGATCGTCCATTCCTGCTGCCGGTAACGCACGGGTTGCGCAAATCCGCGAAGCATGAGGTTATTTTCCCGGCAATATTGCGTCACAATGCCCAGCAGATGCTCATGGAATGCATTCGCGGTGTCCTTCCCGGTGATCGTTTCCAGTTCGAGCAGCTCTTCGTTCAGTAGCGCAAGTCGTGCAGGTGCATCGGCTGCGCTGTCGAGCTGCTGCTCGAGGTTCCTGCATTCGCTGCGCGCATCGAGCGTGTTGCTGATCGCGAACGCGTAAACCGCCCAGAGCATGATAATGCTCCCGGTAAGCAGCAGGCGGTTTTTCTGTTTCCAGGTCAGTTTCTTTTTCATTGCTCCAATGCTAAAAGAACTTCGAACTCGCCCTGCGGCATCGTTTTGTCCTGCACGTACGACAGCAGCGCAGCGCTTTTGATCCACTTCGTTTCGTTCAGCCCGCGCAGCCACCGGTTGAGCACTACGCTTTCGGAACAGCTCCCGGCAATGGCGATCGTGTGCGGCGTGAAGCCGATGGAATCTTCTCCGGACAAATTCAATCGCGGTGAAAGCGTCATCCGCGCGAGGCGGATCTCTGCGGGAAGTCCTGCCGCCAGCTGGTCGGAATAGTAAGCGTGGTGAGAAGATCCCAGCAGTCCCGCCTGTTGCAGGAACAGCCGCTTGCTGCTCACCTGGCGCTCCAGCAGGTTCAGCTCCGTGTATGCACCGCCATTCACCTGGAGCTGTTGTTCGAGATTGCCTTTCGTTGACCAGTAAAAAGAGAATGCGGCATAATTTCCGAGCAGCAGAAGAAGCGTCGTCGCCAGCAGCGCTTTTCCTCCTGCGCGAAACAGGCGTTGCTGCAAGTGATCTTCACGCGAAGCATCGAGTGAATCGACATTCGCCGCGACGGGAGAAATTCCGGGAAGCACCTGCAGGAACGCTGCTGCAAAAGCAACCATGGCTTCGCCTTCCAGCTGCTGGCCGCCGACGTCGAACGTGCTGTTCCCGCATGCTTCTTCCGCATGCTGAACTTCCGACGGCTGCTGCGCTTCGAAACGAAGCAAGTGATGTCCCAAATGCAATTCGTTTTTTTCTTCGAGCAGCGGAAGCGCATGTGTTACCGCCAGCGGCCCGAGGGAACAGCTGATCACCGGCATTTCCAGCTGCTGGAATTGCAGGAGAAGCGTGTCGATCGCAGGTTTGCGCATGACGGAAATGAATTGTTCGTCCTGCGCTGCCGGAACATGCTGCACGTAAAAATCTTTCAGCGTCGCATTCGGCAGCGCTTTCGCGAGCAACGTCCGCAGGTCGGAAGACGGATCGACCGCCACGCGCCGGTGGAGCAGGCCTTTCCCGGTAACCGCGATGGCCAGCGGAATTTCTTTGGACAGCAGCGCCGGGAGCTGCTCGATCGATTCAATATTGGTTGCGGTTTTTTCCACCGCCATTTGCTGCCCCTTCCGCTTCAGCACGACAAGATGGAACCGCATGCCGCCGGGCATGATCTCCGCTTCAAGCCCTGCGAAGCGGGAGCCGGTGACCAGTCGTTGCAGGAGCGGGTGCATATTCAGTAGATTACGGTGGGACGGATGAGCACGCTCATGCGTGTTTTCGACTTGCTCCGGCTGCGCGAGCCGAAGATCCATTTGAACACCGGCATGCGCGAAAGGAACGGCGTGCCTTTGCCGCTTTCGTTTTCCGAATCTTCTTCCAGCCCGCCGAGCAGGATCATCTGCTGGTTCTTCACGCGCACGACGGATTCAAAGCTGCGCTGTGTCGTTCCGAACGGCCCGCTGTCGGAAACGCGTTTGGTGAACGTGGATTGCTGCACGGTGATCGTCAGCGTCACCTGCTCGTCGCCGGAGACCATCGGCTTGATGGCAATGGACATGTCGGCGTTCAGCGGCTTGTACGTGTTCGTGATCTGCATCTGCGGGTTCTGCGAACCGATGATGTTGGTGGTTTGCTCGAGGTAATATTCCGTCCGCCCGATGCTCATCTTCGCCTCGGAACCGTTGAGCGTGGCGAGCTTGGGCGTGGAGCGGACTTTTAAAACGCCGTTCTCCTCGAGCGCGGTGAGGTGCACGTAAAAATCGGGCGTGATGTAACCGAGGTTAAGAAATCCAAACCCGTTTATGCCGCTGATGAGGTTGTTGATCGCATCACCGGTCACGGTCACGTCCACGTTGGGCGTGATCTGCCCGTTGTTCGCCGGCGCCGGCCCGAGCCCCGCCTGTATGCCGGTCGCCACGGTGTGCGATTTGCTCACGTCCATGATGATCACCTCGATCAGCACCATCGGCACCACCTGGTCGATCTGTCGCAGGAACGCTTCGATCTCTGCGATGCGCGGTTCTGATCCGCTCAGGATAAGGCTGTTCAGGTCGGGAAACGATTTGATGTCGACGCCTTTTTTGAATTCACCGGGAATGTAATCCACAACTTTTTCCACCGTGCGGTATTGCAATTTGACGAGATGTGTGACGCGCAAGCCTTCGAGGTTGCGATCGCCGATGTAATACGTTTCTTCTTTTTTCCGGTACGTGTATTCCGTTCCGTTCAATACGTTGTCGAGGAACTGATCGTACGTCGCATCCTTGATGCTGAGCGTGGCCGTGCCTTTGAGGTCGGTGAAAAGAAAATATTCAGTTTGAAGCGCCACAGAAACGGCGTTGACAAGATCGCCGATCGGCGCGTTCATGGCATCGATGGTGATGAGGCCGCCTGATGTAAACACTTTGGTGCCGGCCGGCAGCGGCGTGTCCGGGGGATTGTTTTTTTGATTCGGATTTCCGGCCTGTGCATTCACCGGCGCATTCCGTTCGATCATAAAGAAATTGTCTTCCGTCGCCGTTATTTTCAGGTCGTTGGCGAAAGCCAGCTTGTCGAGCGCCTGTGCGAGCGCCTGGTCCTGGATGTAGCCGCTTACTTTTTTCCCGGTAAGCTCCGGTGCGAACACGACGTTCTTTCCCGTTTTCCGCGTCAGCTCACGGGCGACTAGCGAGAGGCTGTCGTTCTGCAGGTCGAGCGTGACATGCTCCTGCACCGCGTCCCAGGTGATTGCGGGCAATTTTGGCGAATAGGGGACAACGACAGGTGGAGGCGGAACGTACTTCGTGAAGACCATGATGTTCCCGATGAGCGAAATGTCCAGCTCATATCGTTTGCACAGGAACACGAACACGTCGATCACGGTGACGTTGGAAAAATTATCGAAGATCTTCGTGTCGAGCGCAGGTTCCACGCTCACGTTCAGGTTGTTCGTCACCGCCAGCCCGCGTATGAATTCCTGGAGTGTCAGGCCTTCGACGGAAAGATCGACTTTGTTGTTGAGGCCGG
Organism: uncultured Chryseobacterium sp.; assembly: GCA_966211705.1. Lineage (GTDB taxonomy): Bacteria > Bacteroidota > Bacteroidia > Palsa-965 > Palsa-965. Next base: position 62,613 of record CBIHOC010000018.1, on the reverse strand, counting down.
TCACTGTGACGGAAAGCGCCTGCAATTTTTTCTCCAGCGCAGCAATGCGTTGCTCTTCGTCGGGCCCGCCGAAACTCGCAAGCAGCGGGACGATGAGCAGGAAACAAAACATGCGTACGAAACGCCTGCCCCTCAAAAGGCTCTTCACAACTGGGATCATTGCGCTGGATATTAAGCGTAGCTGTTAAATAAGATCGAATAAACTTCTTCTATCGACGTTTCGCCGGTCTCGAACAGGCGGAATGCGTTTTCAGCCAGCGTTGTTATGTTTCGTTCACGCAGCAAATTGCCCACCTGCTCGTCGTTCGTTTTGATCCGCTCCGCCAGCTCGTGGTCGATGGGAATGATCTCGTAGATCGCTTTACGACCGCGGTAACCGGTGTAGAAGCACTCCGGGCAGCCGGCGGGAACGGTGTGCGTGTGCAGCGCGCGGGGCGCTTTGTAGCTGCGGGGAAACAAAGACGCATCGAACGTTTCTTCTTTTTTACAATGCGGGCAAAGCAAACGCACCAGCCGCTGCGCCACGCTCGTGTTCAGCGTGCCGGAAATGAGGAACGGCGGAACGCCCATGTCGGCAAGACGAGAAACGGTTCCCCACGCGGAGTTGGTGTGGATCGTCGACAGCACGAGGTGGCCGGTGAGCGCGGCGCGTATCGCCATCTGCGCGGTTTCCGCGTCGCGGATCTCGCCGAGCATGATGATGTCGGGGTCCTGGCGCAGGAACGTGCGCAACGCGCCTGCGAACGTGAGGCCGATGCTTTCTTTCAGCTGCACCTGGTTGATGCCTTCGAGCGTGTACTCGATCGGGTCTTCGACAGTGAGAATGTTTGTCGTCTCCTTGTTCAGCAGCTTGAGCGTGGCGTAGAGCGTGGTCGTTTTTCCCGAGCCGGTGGGACCGCTGATGAGGAGGATGCCGTGCGGCTTGCGAATGCCTTCGAGATAATCTTCCACCTGCCGCGCCGTGAAGCCCAGCGTGCGCAGCTCGATGTTGGTGGCGTCGTTGCTCAGCAGGCGCAGCACCACTTTTTCCCCGTGGAGCGTCGGCAGCACGGAAACGCGGATGTCGAACTTCATGCCATCCTGCTGGAAAAAGATGCGCCCGTCCTGCGGCAAACGTTTTTCGGCGATGTCGAGGTTCGCGCGGATCTTGATCTTGTTGACGAGGGAAGGATAATCGCCCTTGGCGATCGTGTACCGTTCCACCAGCAGCCCGTCGATCCGGATGCGCACGCGGCTGCGGTCTTCGTAGCATTCGATGTGAATGTCGCTGCTGCCGAGCTGTTTCGCTTCTCCGATCAGGGAAGGAAGGAAATCGTCGCCCTGCTTTGCCGACAGCGACTGCACTTTTCCCGCCGCTGAATTTCTTCCGTTGCGCAGGTAATATTTGCTGAGCGTTTTGCGAACGGTCTCCGAAGCGGTTTTTTCCAGCACGATTTGTTTTCCCAGCAGCACTTCCAGCTCTTCGGCCATCCCGCTTTTGTGGCAGGTTTCATCCACGTACAGCTCGAGCGTTCCATTGTGTGCGGCTTTGGGGACGATCCCGTAATGCCACGCCTGCTCCGTGGTGAGAAGCTGCTGAAGGTCGACGGTCAATGGAATGAGATCGTTCATAACGTGGCAAATGTGCGGTCGAGCAGTTGCGTGAGCCACTCGTCGCTGTAAAAATCAATTCCCGGGTCGGCGATGCGGAAGCTGCACAGGGCGATCAGCGGCAAGGCCAGCGCGCCCGCCAGCGGTATCTCCCGGTTCACGTGCGGGCGAAGCAGGCGAACGGTGACCACGATCAGAAGTGTGGCGACCATCCCGAGCGTATAGAACAGGAGAAAATTCACCGTCGAAAATGCAAGCGCCACGCAACCCATAAAAAGCACGTCGCCCAGCCCGATCTGCGTGTTGATGAGGTTGGAGAATTTTTTTTCCCGGAACGCCATCCAGAGCCACACCAGCAGCAACTGCACGAAGAGAAATGCAAGGTTGAGCGCGAACGCTTTCCCGATCTCCCGCCCGGGCGTATGCTGCAGCCCGGCGGCCAGCAAAGCGACTGCAAGCACGGGAAGCAGCCACCAGGCGATCCGGCGCGTGCGGAAATCCTGCCACGACAGCCAGCCGAGCGCAACGATGCAAAGTATGTCGCCTGCGCGTTCCATCAGTCGGGAATAACTTCTTTTAAGTTTTTTTCGTGGTCGATCTCCCAGACGTTGATCTGCCCGTCGTTATCGAAATCCGTTTTCGCCGTTGCGCGCGCTTTGTACGACGCATTCCCGGCGGCGGAAACTTCGTAGCTGTATTGCGCCTCTTCCGCATTCTCCAGCTCGAACCCGAGCTCGCGCAGGTCGGACGTATATTTCGAATGCTCCATGTACCAGGATTTCTCGAGGCTATGGATGTACGACAGGTTCTGCTTCGCCTCCGTGCTGCGGGTTTTGCTGATGAGCGGCATGAGGTTGGGCAGCGCGATGAGCAGGAGGATTCCGATGATGGCCAGCACGACGAGCAGCTCCGTGAGGGTGAAAGCGGGAAGCTTACGGTTGAGAAAACGGTTCATGCATGCATGTTTTACAATTGATGAATGCGGTTGATCCTGCAAGTAAATGCATAAGACGGTCATTCCGTTCGCAGAATTAACGAATGCGTCGGTTGAGTTAACGAACGCGTCAGACAACGAGCGTGCTCATTTGCTGGAAGCTCTTCAGGAACTCCATTTTTTTGCGTTGCGCGACGTCGATCACCGTGTTGTCGCTCATGATCACTTGCCCGCCGCGGCCTTCACGGTAGGCTTTCACTTCCTGGAGGTTGATCACGTGCGATTTGTGTATCCGGAAAAAGAATTGCGAATGCAGCTCTTCGTACACCACTTTCAGGTTGCGCGAGCAAACGTACTGCTGGTTGTCCTTCACATAAATGATCGTGTACACACGTTTCGATTCCAGCCGCATGATGTTGCTGATGGGAACAATGTGCTTTGTGCGGTTGTCGGAAATGATGATGTGCTCATCATAAATGCCGGAACCTGTTGTCGGAAGAAATGCGTTTTGATTCATAGGTAGGGGTATTAAAATGAAAGCGCGCTGGTGATTACAGAACTGAATAAAGAACAAAACAAAGCCGCGATGCAGACAAACGACAGCCATGACCGGCGGCGTGGTAATGCCGTGGACGAAGGATGTGCGCCTGGCCGAGGGTCGCGGCGTAAGGGCTGAACGATTTAGTGATCGTTTATTTACGGATGATACCAGCGCTGCTTTTCAGGGTGGGGAAAATGGGGTTGATAAAACAGCAGGATATCAATGAACTTTAATGCGTGCGAATGAGGGATGTAAATTATTTTCTTTCTTCATTGAAGTCAAGATCAAATTAACGAACGCGTCATAAATGATGTTATTGTTTAATGTGTGGGATTCATTAATTGTAACCACGGACAGTAAAAAAATATTTTGCATGGACTGCATTCGTCTTGTTTTCAGAAGATTATCATGATCCAGGCAGGTGCAATCTTTCGTTCTGCATGCATTTCCCCGGGTTGTTTCATGCATAACGCGTTGGTTAAATCGCAACATGCAAAGGCTGATCTGTAATCTATATTTGTTCAAATTCATTTCTCATGCAACGCGCGCTGATCATCCTGCTTTTGCTTTTCGCAGTTTCTCCTGCATGTGCGAAAAGCGGGAACAAGAACCCGGAAACGTTCACGGTGTACATCAACTACCCGGATTATTCCGTGCGCGCAAACGTGCTGCATGGTCCCGCAAAAGTTCATCCCCGCACAGGTTTGGTGTACCACTGGTATTCGGATAACGACATCAAAGAAACTGACGGAGGTTTTGATGGAAGGTTGCTGCATGGCGAGTACAAATCGTTTTACCTGGACAAAAATCTCCGTGAGCAGGGGATGTTCCGGCACGGGCTGAAGGAGGATGTATGGAAAACCTGGTTCCCGGGCGGACGTTTGCACGAGCTGGCGCACTATAAAAAAGGAAAGCTGCACGGAAGCTATGAACGTTACGACGAGAACGGAAAATTGCTGGAACGGTCAGCGTATAAACATGGGGTTAAACATGGAAAATCGATCAGTTACAGGGATGATAAAGCGGACACGACAGTAGTTTACAGGAATGGGCGAACGAAAAAGCTGAAACAAAAAACAAGCAGCGCAAAAGTCAAAAATGACACAACTGCTGTTACAGGTGCACAAGATAAAGCAGTGAAGACCCCGAAGTCAAGGTTTAGTATGAAAAAAGTAGTAAACAACGAAAAAAAGCAGGAAGGAGATGGCCTGCCGCAGGACAAGAAAAAAGACGGAGAAGACAGGTCGAAGAAAAAAAACGTAAAACAGAAGGAAAAATCCGGCACGGACACCCCGAAGAAAAAACGCGGTTCGCGCGTGAAGAAAAATCAGCCGCAGGAAGACAAGTCCGGCGCAAATCCATCCTGACATGCTGCGCGGCGGTTCTCTCTTTTACGCGCTTTCCATTGCGGTCATCCTCGGGCTGGTGAGCACTTCATTGTTGCTCGCAGCGCATTTCGGGCGGCTGCATGTGCAGCACGATGAACAATGTGAACGTGTGATCCGTAATGCGCGCTCCGGGATCGAGCTGCTCCTGGATGAGCCGTCAACCTTGGAATTCGGAACGCCGGCGGAGATCGACCTGTTCGGCCGCGGGCAGGATTCGGTGCGGCTGGAGAAAAAGGCATGGGGCGCTTTCGAGATCGTGATCGCCCGCGCGCACCACCGCTCACTGGACCGTCAGCTCATCGCGTTTGCCGGCTGGCAGGCGGATGAAACAGATCACACCGCGCTCACGCTCGCCGACCTCGACCGCCCGCTTTCGGTCGCCGGAAGCACGCGCCTGCGCGGCACGTGCTTTCTTCCCAAAGCCGGGATCCAGCGCGCATACATCGAAGGACAAGGTTACGCGGGCGACAAGCTGGTGTATGGGGAAACGCGAACCAGTGAACGGTTTCTTCCCGGCTGCAACGATACGCTGGTGGACCGCATCAAACGCTTATTCGATTTTCGCCCGGGCGCTGAAGATGAGGTGATGTACGCTTCGGAATACAACGAAACCGACAGCATCGGCAATTCGTTCCTGGAAGAAGTCCTCACGATTTACGACGAGAACAACATCCGGATCAGCGACAAAAAAATATGCGGGCACGTGTGCATCATTGCCGGCAAAACGATCTACGTGGAGAAAGGTGCATTACTCGGGCAGGTTTTGCTCATCGCCCCGAAGATCGTGATCGCTGACGAGGTGGAAGGCGAGTTCCAGGCCTTCGCGCGGGATTCGCTGATCACGGGAAAAGAAGTTAAGCTGGGATACCCGTCTGTGCTGGGCGTCATCGGCACCGACAGATCGCCGGACTTCGCTGCGCTCGTGCTTGGTGAAGCGTCTGCGGTCACCGGCCAGCTTTTCGCCTGCAGCAGCGCGCGTGATTTTCGAAAACACGTGATGGTGATCATGGAAAAAGAAACCGAAGTGTGCGGGCAGGTGTATTCTTCCGATCTCGTCGATCACCGCGGTACTGTAATCGGGGATATTATATGCGTGAAGTTCGTGCTGAAGACCAATTCCGCCGAATATGAAAATCACCTTCTCAACGCCGTGATCGACCGCCCCGCACGACCGGCCGCCTTTGCAGCTTCGGCATTGACACGGAAAAGGACCGACCGGAAAACCATCGTCCAATGGCTCAGCGAAAACTGAAAGGTTATGTGCTGCTCGAATCCATGGTCGCGATGATCGTGGTGATGCTGTGCTTCGGTGTTTCCGTGTTGATCCATACGAACATCGTCAGCGGATCGCGCAACACGCTCACCGTTCTTGCGCGCATGCGGCTGGAGAACGAAGCCATCCGCGCAAAAGAAAGCGAACGCCTGATCGACGAAACGATAAGCGGTGAAACGTTCCGCATTGAAAAAACAATTCTTCCCTGGCCGGGATCGGAAAACCTGTACCGGCTCACGCTCGTCGCCGTCACTCCCGGCGGGCGCCAACTCGCACGTTACGATGAGCTCATTCGCCGTCCATAGAGACTGTTTAGGATTTAGATTTCGAAATGATTATAAGCGGGTTTTTGTGACAGACGAGGCGTCTTTCGCAGGCCATATCGGAGAGAATCTGGTCAAGAAAGACAACGAAGTATGACGCAAAAAGACGCATAAGCATTTTGAAAGATGAATCCTAAACAGTCTCTTAGAACATTTCCCGCCTTCACCTTGCTTGAGCTGCTCGTGGGCATGATCGTGAGCGGGCTGGTGCTCGCCGCGACGTTCTCCGCGTACCGCATCGTTACGCGGCAATATGCGCAGTATTGCAAAACCACTGAATCGACCGTAGAGCTGTCCGGTTTCCTCAGCCGCCTGGAACGCGATGTTGCCGATGCCGCAGAGGCCTATGCGCTTTCGGAGAACACGATCCAGCTCGTTCATGCCTCGCGCACGGTCGATTACAGTTTTTCGGAAAGTTACGTGCTGCGCAGTTCTTCAGCACATACCGACACGTTTCACGTTTCCGTTCCTGCGATCCAGGCATTTTACAAGACAGAAAAAGCGGGTGATGAAAGCCTGCGTATAGACGAACTCCGCGTGGTACTGAATATTGACGGGAAGAAGGAAGAAATGTTATTTCTTCTGCCGCGTGATGCAAAATCCGCACTAAAAAGTGAAGCTCATGGCCATTGACATCAGCAAAATACAAACGGTGAAAACCACCGGCACGAAACCGCAACCCGGAATCATGGATTTCCTGAACCGCGACATCAAGCTGTTCGGAAACGCATGGAACGACCGGAAGAAAGAACGTTTCTACAGCGAGTTGCACATTCTCCTCACCGCCGGCATCGACATCCGCACCACGCTCGAGCTGCTGGAAAGCGAAGCGGATAAGAAAGACGAGAAGGCCTTGTACGGTCAAATATTAAACGCGGTGATCAACGGCAGCACCTTGCCGGAAGCCATCGAACAGACCGGGAAGTTTTCTTCGTACGAATATTACAGCCTGAGGATAGGCGAGGAGAGCGGGCGGATGGCAGCGGTGCTGAAAGACCTCGGCGAGTATTACACGAAGAAAATAAAGCAGAAACGAAAAGTCACCGGCGCGCTTTCTTACCCTGCGGTGGTGATGATCGTAGCGTTCGGCGCCGTCGGGTTCATGCTGCGTTTCGTGGTGCCCATGTTCGCCGATATGCTGAAACGTTTTAACACGGAGCTGCCCGCCATCACCCAATGGATCATCGGCGCGTCGAACACGTTCGGCACGTATGGCCCGTGGATACTGTTGCTGCTTGCGGGGCTCGGCGCGTTTGCATACAGCCAGCGCAAACAAACCTGGTACCGCCGTTTCGCCGCGGGCCTGCTGCTGCGCATCCCGTACATCGGGAAGATCGCGCAGAAAGTGTACCTCGAGCGGTTCTGTCATTCCATGCACCTGCTGCTCGCGTCACGCACCACGCTCGTCAGCGCGCTCGAGCTCGTGCAGAAAATGGTCGGTTTTCACCCGCTGGAAATTTCCCTCGACACCGTTCGCCGCGACATCATGCACGGCAGCGCGCTCCACGAAAGCCTCGCGAAGTTTCCCGTCTACACCCGGCGCATGGTCTCCCTCGTGCGCGTCGCCGAAGAAGTGAACCAGCTCGACCTGATCTTCGATAAGCTTTCCCAACAGCTCACCGACGAGATCGAGCATGAAACGTCCGTACTCGGCAGCATCATCGAGCCGCTGATGATCATTTTTCTCGGGCTGATGGTGGCGGTGATTTTGGTGGCAATGTATTTGCCGATGTTTAAGTTGAGTACGGCGTTCGGGTAGGATTCTATCTATTTACGGCTTTTCCAAGAGCAATCTGCCATGCGTATTCGAATTCTCCCTTCGAAATTATAATGTCGTGTACAGGCAAATTTATTTCCGTGTGATTATTTCCGTAGGTGCGCAAAATTTACGCATCTACGGAAATAATCCTCTCTGCGCCCTCCGCGCCTCTGCGGCGAATTTTACACCACGTTATTCATTCTCCACATACTTCTTCCTGTGCAGCTCCTCCGCTTCTTCGATCGAATGCGACACGGAAAGGTCTTTTTCCTTCCCCGCCATCTCGCTGAGCCGTTTGTAATACTTGCTCAGCTGCAGCAGCTCTTCCTCCGTCATCGCTTCCACGTCGATCAGCCGGTTGCTCGGGCCGTGCAGCGAGGCCACCAGCTCGTTCAGCTTCAGGTGTACCGCGCGGGAATCTTTGTTCTGGCTTCGCTGGATGAGAAATACCATCAGGAATGTCACGATGGTCGTTCCCGTGTTGATCACCAGCTGCCAGGTGTCGGAGAAATCGAAGAGCGGGCCGGTGACGAGCCAGGCCACGACGATCGCCAGCGCGATCATGAATGCGGAGGTGCTTCCCGTGAACCTGGTGCAGGCGCCGGCAAACGTTTCGAAGATGGTTCTTTTGGTGCTCATAAGAAAAAAGTGTAAAAGTAAATTCCGGCCGGCGCCCGTTCTTGATCAACGTCACCTTTCCCGCAGGCATTTGTCATGACCGCTGACCGCCATTAGCCGGAAATTTGCGTGTAAGGTTAGGAAATTCGCCCGTCCTGTACAATCGGAAAACATCCGTCCGTGCAGGATTAAAACCAGCACAATGAAAAAACATACAGGATCAATCTACCTCGGCAAGGCCGGTGGAACAGCGCTTTATCTCCACTGGTCATTTCTCGTGCTCGTCGTGCTGGTCTTCTTTTCAAATTACCGCGATCCCAATGCTGAAGCGGGCAACCTGGAGCAGGGCGTGCTCGGCGTGCTGTTCATCCTCGCGATCTTCACGAGCGTCACGCTGCACGAGTTCGGGCACATCACCGTGGCAAGGCGCTACGACTGCCCGGCGGAAAGCATCACGCTGTACCCGATCGGCGGAATGGCGCGCATGCAGAAGATCCCGGAAAAACCTGCGCAGGAATTATGGATGGCGCTTGCCGGTCCATGGGTGAACGTGATGATCGCTGCCGTTCTGTACGCCATCATCGCCTTCACGGATGGCGTCCCGGTGCTGGGCGGGCTGGAAACGCTTACGTGGGAACATTTCCCGTACAACCTGATGATGGCAAACATCATGCTCGCCACGTTCAACCTCCTGCCGGCGTTTCCCATGGACGGGGGAAGGGTGCTGCGCGCTTTGCTGGCCATGAAGCTGACACGCGTGCGCGCCACGGTGATCGCCGCACGCATCGGGCAGCTGCTCGCGGTGGCGTTCTTTATCGCAGGTTTCTTTTTCAACATCTTCGTATCGCTCATCGGCATCTTCATCTACTTCGTGGCCGGCCAGGAAATGGTGCTGGAAATGACGAAAGCCGTTCTGCAGGATTACAAAGTGAAAGATGCGATGATGCGCAGGTTCACCAGCTTTTCCCCGGATGAAACGATCGCCAGTGCCGTGCAGACGATGCTGGACGTGCAGGAAACCGAATTCGTGGTTATCGGCAACGGGCAGCTCGCAGGCGTCGTGACGAGCAAGGAATTGATCAAAGGCCTCCTGGAGCAGGGAAGGACAGCCACCGTTTCGGCGCTGTTGAAGCAAGACGTCATCACGCTCGACCCGGAAATGCCTTTGTCGGAGGCGTTCCAGAAAATGATGATCAGCGGGCAAACGATCTATCCCGTTACCGAAGCCGGAAAGCTGGCGGGCATTATCGACGTGCAGAACATCAACGAGTTCAGCATGGTGAAAGGGATCGAGAACAAGGAAAAGACGAAGCAGGGACAGCTTGCGGTGAGCGGGGAATGATTAAAAATTAACCACGAGACACGGCGGTTTTAACACCTGCAGCGACACGAGGCCTCGTGTCGCTGCAATCAACATGTTCTCCTGCCTCGTGGTTAATTTTTTAATGCGCGGCCAGCTTTTGTTTTAACGTGCGCAGCAGCTCCAGCTCTTTTTTGTTCGTCTTGTGGTACGCATCCGCCAGCTTTTCGGCGATGCGGAGGCAACTGTTGCGCATGGGCTGGTCGATCAGCTTCGGATGCGCGTCGATAAAATCCAGGAAAGATTGCAGGGCGGTTTCCCCGTCCACGCTATTTTCATCCATGAAATCGAATTCGGCTTCGGCATAAAAGGCCGCATTCGTTCCGAACTCATCCGTGTGCTGCTCGGCCGGGGCGAGTTCTTTGCGCACGATTGCATAGAGCGCCTCTTTTTCTTTCGGGGCGATCGCGCCGTCCACTTCTGTCACGGCATACAGGAGCTTTCCCAGCTCGGAATAAAATCGTTTGTAGTTGACGGTGTTCATCGGGTGGTTTTTTGTGTTTAAGCTGGATCAGGTTGTTTGTGTGATATGCGCGGCTTTGAGCAAACGGATGACTTCTTCATCGCTTACCTGCGCGAAGTCGATATAAAATGCGCCGACACCGGGAAAATAATCCGGTGTGAGAAGGCAAACGAATTCATCCGCTTCCTGCTGGATGAGGCTGTGTCCGCGTGCCGGCGCCACCGGGACAGCAACGACAAGTTTTGCCGGCTGTTTTTTTCGCAGCATGCGAAGCGTGGCAAGCAGGGTATGCCCTGTTGCAATGCCGTCGTCGACGAGGATCGCCGTTTTGCCGGTGATGACCGGTTCCGGGCGGTTTCCGCGATACAGGACGGAACGTTCTTTCAGCAGCTTCCGGATCGTTTCGGTTTTTTCACGGATGTATTTTTCTGAAACGTCGGTACGCTCGTCCACGAATACCGTGTCGGTTGAAACGGAACCTATCGCCACTTCGGAATTCAGCGGGTGCCCGATCTTTTTCGAAAGCAGGATGTCGAGCGGCAGGCGCAGTTCCCTGGCGATCTCGTAAGCCACCGGTACGCCGCCTCTCGGGACCCCGAGAACAATGGTGTCCGTACCGCGATACTTCTCCAGCTTTGCCGCGAGAAGCTTCCCCGCTTCCGTTCTGTTCCTGAATAGCTCGCCCATACGTATTTATACGAAATGCGAGTAAGACGGTTCGGCCCGCGACTCTCTCCCGGGATTGATCTCCGGCTGCGGCGGTTCCGTTCCCGGTTCCTGCTGCGGCTGAATTTCCGGCGGCGGTACGATCGTAGGCGGTTCTTTTTCCGGGTACGGAGTAGGTTCTGGCGGTGTTGGCGTCTCAGGCTCGGTACCGGGCTGCTCCCTGGCAGGCTTGATGCGGTTCATCAGTGTTGCAATGATCATGTGGTAAAAGTATCGGCCCGCGGAAAGAAAGCGTCGGCAAATGGTCACAACGGGCTTTGATTTTTGTCACGGGATTCCGGGTGTCGGTTGTCGGTTACGCGGCTGCGCCGCTTCGGTTGTCAGTTGTCGGTACGCGGCTGCGCCGCTTCGGTTGTTTGTGTCGGTGTTGCCGCTCAGACAGACAACCGACAACCCCGAACAACCGACAACCGACAACCCCGGACAACCGACAACTGACAACCGACAACCGGAATCCCGTGACAACGCTCAACACAGCTCTTGCCGCAGGTCATTTCAGGCGCAATGGCAGACTTCTACTTTAGGGAAAAATTTCAAGCCATGATCCGTAAAATCATTTGCCCTACCGACCTTTCACCTGCTGCGCAGAACGCGGTGGAATATGCCGCCAAGCTTTGCCAGCTGACCGGTGCATCACTCGAGCTGCTGCACATGGAGCCGATGTACGCGCACGACCTGGTGTTTTCAGGAAGAAAGATCGCAGGCGACGTTGCCATGATCTCCGGCGAGCTGGACGAAGTTTGCTACGAGGTGAACAGGATGTTCAACATTTCCTGTTCCTATGATGTCGAAACGGGCAACATTCCGCTCGATGAAGCCGTCAGCCTGAAAGCGGACGAAGAAAGCCTCATCGTCGTGGGGACGAATGGCGCCGACAGCCTGTTCCAGCGCATCTTCGGGTCGAATGCGTTCAACATTGCAAAGCGGGCGTTTTCCCACGTGCTGGTCGTTCCCGAAGGCGTATCGTTCGGCACGATCCGGAACATCGCTTTTGCGTGGGATTACGAGATCACGAAACCGTTTCTTCGCCAGGTGAAGCAGCTCGCCGGCCAGCTCGGGGGCAAGCTGGTTTTCCTGCACGTCAGCACGCACGAAGGAGCGATCAGCAAGGATATTTTTAATGCGCTTACGGATAAAGTTTCGGATGCGCTGGGTGAAAAGGCGGACGTGGAATACGAGCGCATGCTGGCTTCGGACATCCGCGAAGGACTGGACCGTTACATGAAAAAGAAAAATGCGGACGTGCTGGCGATCGCGATGAAAAACGGGAAGCTGGTGCGGCGGGCGTTCCGCAACCCCGGCGGCGCAGGCAGCCTGCCCGGTTACCCGTTACTGATCTTTCATTCGAAAAAACATCCGGGGCCGTTTTATTGAGCAGCAATTTTCCTCATTTCATACTTTACCTTTCCGCCGGGGCGGAGCATGCCAGCCAAAACGCTCAATGCCAAACAAACAATTAACAACGTTCAATGAAACCCTGTGGGTTGAGCATTGAACATTTGGCATTGTTCATTTTTCTCCGGCCTTAACGATTCATCCGGAGAACAGGCCAGGACAATTTCTAATCCTTCACGACCTTCCATGTTTTCCGCGCCGTTTCTCCCTTCACTGAAATGAAATACATTCCCGGCGACCACTTGCTCACGTCGAATGCGAACAGGGTATTATCCGCGGTTACAAGTGTCTCCGATTGTAGCAGTTTTCCCTGCGCGTCCGTTACTTCGAGCGTGTATGTTCCGGCCGCAGCGGAAGCGAAATTCAGCTGGATGACGGATGAGGCCGGGTTCGGGAACACATTCACCGCAAGCGCTTCACCGGCATTTTCCTGCACGCTGGCCGGCGATTCCACCACGATGAACTGCGCCATCATCTCGTTGTCTTCATGCATGAGGTTGTGGCAATGGTACATGTACGGCACCGTATCTGCATAGTGTTCGAACTTCATGATCACCTGCACGATCTCGTTCGGCATGAGGTAAAACACGTCTTTCAGGCCGCCTTCCTGTGCGGGAGGCGCGTTGCCGTTGCGGCTGAGGATGTAGAACGGAACGTCGTGGATGTGGATCGGGTGGGCGAGGGTGGAGTTGTTGGTGAATTGCCACACTTCGAGATTGTTCAGCGGGATCGTATCGTTGATCACCATCATGTCGAACGGTTGATTGTTGATGGTGAAATTTCCCATGTTGGTGAACATGCCGTTCCCTTCGAGCGTTTTGTAGCGCACGGTGTTCGCGTTCGCGGATTGCCAGGGCGTGAGCGTGATCAGCGATGCGGGAATCTGCGTCACGGGATTTGCTGTTGCCGCCACCACGTTGAGCTGCATGATCGGGAAATCGACCGCGTTCAGCGGGCTATTGCCGTTCGCCATTCCGCCGCCGCCGGGCTCCGTATTCCCCAGCTGCGAGGCATAGCTCGTCAGGTAAAAGCTGTTGCCGAGGCTGGAAGACAGGTCGACAAGGATCTCGTAACGTTCCCCGCCCGACATTTTCAGCCGGGTCGTGGCATACGGCTGCGCCAGCAACCCGCCGTCGGACGCGATGACGTAAAAGCTGCGGTTGTCGCTGAACCCGATGTTGTACGCCCTGACATTCGATCCATTCAGCAACCGAAGCCGGACGACCTGCGCAGGAGCATCGAGATACGCATTGGCCGTGCCGTTCACGATCATCGAATCCGCCAGCGCTTCGACAAGAAAAGTTCCGTTCGCATTGAAGCTGCGGTCCTGGAGCACCACGGGGAAATCGTCCACGCCGTAGGTGCGCGGTAAGTTCAGCTGCGCTTCGACGGTGTCTTTTACGATGATCATTCCTGCAAGTCCCATGTACACCTGCGACGCCGTGTTCTGGTGCAGATGTGGATGATACCAGCACATCGAAGCGGCATTGCGAACCACGAAACCGGTTTGCCAGGTGGAGCTGGCGGGAATTACGGTATGTGGTCCTCCGTCGGCTGCAGCCGGCACATGCAGTCCGTGCCAGTGCATGGTGGTGGAAACGCCGAGCGTATTGTTGACGGCAATGGAAACCGAATCGCCTTCGTTGAGCAGCAATGTCGGCCCGAGGTAGGAGCCGTTAATGCCGTAGGTCGGTGTGGCGGTGGTGCCGTAGAATGTGTGCGTGGAAGCGGCAACCGACAGGTTGAAGTTTGTGCCGCTCAGCGTGGGCGGAATAGCAAGCGGGTTGAAAAAGGATTGTGCGCCGGCGAATGAGGTGGTGAACGCGGCGGCGAGAAGTAAAGTTTTTTTCATAGGTGAGGGCAGCAGAGGTTGAAAGAAGAATAAAGATGACTGGTTGACTGGAAAAGGGAAATGACAATTGTCAGCAGGAAGCCCGGTTCCATTGGCATGCAAGATACGAAACCCGTGGCTTGACAAAAATCACCTTCAGCAGGGTCACGGGTCATTATGCAGGAATTCGACTATTCAGATGTTTGCATACACCACGATTCACAGGAGATGAAACAGGTACTGGCCGGACTGAAAAATAAACCGGATTTCGGCAACATTTCCGAGATGCTGAAAGCCGTCGCCCACCCGGAACGCATTGCCATCGTCGATCTCCTGTCCAATTGCGGCAGCGACCGCCTGACCGTGAAGAGCATTTATGAACGGCTGAACATGGCGCAGGCAGTGGCTTCAAAACACCTCGGGATACTGAAACGGAGCGGCCTGCTGAAACGTGAAACCGAACGTAACCACACGTATTACCGTCTCAATTTTGAAAATGAGCTGACCGCCCCGATTGTCGCCTGCCTTACAAAATCAGCATGATTGAAAAAATCATATCCTGGTCTTTCCACAACCGCTTCTTCATCTGGTTGGGCATCACCATGGTCGTGGCCGGCGGCATTTATTCCGTTTATAATACGCCGGTAGATGCAATTCCCGACCTCTCCGAAAACCAGGTGATCATCTACACCGAATGGATGGGCCGGAACCCGCAGATCATGGAAGACCAGGTGACGTACCCGCTCGTTTCCAATCTCCAGGGCATTCCTTCCGTAAGATCCATCCGCGCCTCCTCGATGTTCGGGATGAGCTTCATCTTCGTCGTATTTGAAGATGACGTCGACATTTACTGGGCGCGCACACGGGTGCTCGAGCGGTTGAATTATGCGCAACGTTTTATGCCGGAAGGGATCACGCCCACGCTCGGGCCCGACGGAACAGGCATCGGCCATGTTTTCTGGTACACGCTCGACGCGCCGGGAATGAACCTCGGCGAGCAGCGTGCGTTGCAGGATTGGTACATCAAGCTCGCGCTGCAGCAGGTAGACGGCGTGAGCGAGATCGCTTCCTTCGGCGGGTTCCAGAAGCAATACCAGGTGAACATCGATCCCGACAAGCTCGTTTATTTCGGCGTACCGCTGATGGATGTAACAAAAGCGATCGCTTCCGGCAACCGCGATGTGGGCGGGAGCACATACGAGGTGAACGGCGGAGGTTACATGGTGCGCGGGATGGGCTACATCAAAAACATCGAAGACATCCGGGACATCTCCATCGGGACGTATCGTTCGATCCCGGTCCGCCTGGAAGACATCGCCGCCATACAGGTGGGCAGCGAGCTGAGACTGGGGATCACGGAAGAAAATGGAACAGGAGAAGTAGTCGGTGGAATTGTCGTGATGCGTTACGGGGAAAATGCGAAGGACGTCATCGACCGCGTGAAAGTGAAAATGGAAGAGGTGCAGAAAGGTTTGCCGGCCGGCGTAAAGTTCAGGGTCGCATACGACCGCAGCAACCTGGTCGAAGCGGCGATCGCGACGTTGCGGGAAGCACTCTGGCAGGAGATCGTGATCGTTGCGCTGGTCATCCTGCTGTTTATGTTTCACGTGCGCAGCGCCACTGTTGCGATCATCACCATCCCGCTGTCCGTGCTCATCGGTTTTATCCTGATGCGGATTTTCGGCGTCAGTCTCAACATCATGTCGCTCGGCGGCATCGCGCTGGCCATCGGCGATCTTGTGGATGCGGGCATCGTCATGGTTGAAAATACGTACCGCCGCCTGGTCACAAATGCGCTTCATCCCGGCAGCTCATGAAAGAACGGATCGGGCATACGGACGAACTGGGCGAGCAGCGAAGGCTGACGATCATTGAAGATTCTTCGAAGACGGTCGGCCGCGCGGTTTTCTTTTCCATCCTCGTAACGTTGATCTCTTTTGCGCCGATCCTGTTTCTCACCGGGCAGGAGAAAAAATTATTCACCCCGCTGATCCTGACCAAAACCTTCACCATGATCGGCTCCGCGTTCATCGCGTTGACGGTAGTGCCGGTATTGATGCGCACCTTCATGAAAGGCAGGCTGGTCCCGGAAAGCAGGAATCCCGTTTCAAACTTTTTCATCCGCATCTACAGCCCGGTGATCCGCTGGTGCCTCGCCTGGAAAAAGACCGTGCTGGCGATCGCCCTGCTGATCATCCTCGGCAGCATTCCGTTCATCCTTCGCATCGGTTCGGAGTTCATGCCTCCGCTTGACGAAGGCTCGCTGCTGTTCATGCCGGTGACGCTGCCGGATGTTTCGAACACCGAAGCGAAGCGCATTCTCCAGCTTCAGGACAAACTGATCAGCAACATTCCCGAAGTGGAGAACGTGCTGGGAAAAGCCGGGCGCGCTTACACGGCCACCGACAATGCGCCCATCAGCATGGTCGAAAGCATCATCGTCCTGAAGCCGCGCGCGGAATGGCGGGAGGGATTGACGAAAGATTCCCTCATCGCCGAGCTGAATGCCGCCGTCCGCATCCCGGGTGTGTCGAACGGCTGGACACAGCCCATCATCAACCGCATCAACATGCTTTCCACCGGCATCCGCAGCGACGTGGGCGTGAAAGTGTACGGGCAGGACCTCGATTCGATCTACAGCATTTCGCGGCGGATCGAAAACGCGCTGAAAGGCATCGACGGGCTGGCGGATCTTTACGTGGAGCAGCTCACCGGCGGCAAATACCTCGACATCGTGGTGAAGCGGGAAGAGCTCGGGCGTTACGGGCTGGAAGTGGAAGATGTGAACATGATCGTCGAAACCGCGCTCGGTGGAATGAATATCACTACGGTACTGGAAGGACGGCAGCGTTTTTCCGTCAGTGCAAGGCTGGCGCAGGATTTCCGCGCGGACACGACCGCCATCCGCCGCATCCCGGTGCAAACCATGGATTACGGAACGATCCCGCTTTCCGCTGTCGCCGACATTCGCGTCACGGACGGAGCGCCGATGATCAATTCGGAAAACGCGTTGCTGCGCGGCACGGTATTGTTCAACATCCGCGGGCGCGACATGGGAAGCGTGGTGAAGGATGCAAAAGAGAAGATCGAAGCGGAATTCGGCAAGCTGCCGCAAGGTTATTTCCTGGAATGGAGCGGGCAGTACGAAAACCAGGTGCGCGCGGAACAGCGGCTGAAGATCATCATTCCCATCGTGCTGGTGATCATCTGTTTCATTCTCTATTTCACGTTCCATTCCACCAGGGAACCGTTGATCGTGCTGAGCAGCCTCCCGCTGGCATTGATCGGCGGCGTGTATTCGATGTATTTGTATGACGTCAATTTTTCGGTGGCGGTGGCCGTGGGATTTATCGCGCTTTTCGGCATTGCCATTGAAACCGGCGTGCTGATGCTGGTTTATCTCAACGAATCGACCCGGAACATGATCCTGCGCAAAACCGGCGCGGGAGAAACGATCGACGTGCCGGGGATCAAAGCGGCAGTTTTCGAAGGCTCCGTGCTGCGCGTCCGGCCGAAGCTGATGACGGTAATGGCAGACATGATCGGTTTAATGCCCGTGCTGCTGTCCACCGGAGTGGGCAGCGACGTGATGAAACCGATCGCGATCCCGTTTGTTTTCGGACTCATCACGTCTACGTTGTTCGTGCTGATCGTGCTGCCGGTGATTTATCTCATGATGAAAGAGCGCGAGTTGAAAAAGAAAGGCACGCTCACGCTATCGAATGTAAAGGAAGAATAATGCGACCGCGAAAAAATAAATATTGTGCACGACGCTGCATGCAGGCAATGATCCTCGCCGGGTTCCTGCTTGCCGCACTGCCCATGCGCGCGCAGCAGGACACTTCGCTGCTCCGCCTGGATGATGTGCTCGCCCGGATGGATACGAGCTACCCCGCGCTGCTGCAGTACAACAAGAAGCTCCGTGCCATCGAGGCAAGCGCGCAGGGGGCGAAAAGCTGGATGCCGCCGACCGTTTCGGTGGGCATGGACCGTTTCGGCTACCAGCCGCGCACGTGGAACGAAGAATCACCGATGAACCAGGCGGGCGTGATGATCGCCGCCGAGCAGATGTTCCCGAACCCGCGGAAGCTGGATACGCGCAGCAATGCGGTGTTGTCCGGGGCCGCGCCATTGCGGTACGATTCGGCATGGCTGAAAAACAGCCTCCGTGCGGATGCGCGCTTTTATTATTACCGGCGCGTCATGGCCGAACGGAAGCTCGTGCTCCTGCAGGAAAGCATTTTTATCCTCGACATGCTGATCTCGACTGCGGAAGCGCGTTACGCCGTCAACCAGGCCGATCTTTCCACCATTTTCAAAGCCAAAGCGCGCCGTGCCGAGCTGGCGAATATGGAGATCATGCTGCGCGCGCAGATCTCCGAAAGCAACATCGGGATCAACACGCTGATGAACCGCGACCTCAGCACACCCTTCCGTATCGATACGGTCACCCGGTTGAGAACGATTGCAGACACGGTCGCCTTCGACAGCCTGCGGAAACGGAGCGATCTCCTCGCCATCGACGCATCGATCTACGCCATGCGGCAGGAGCAGGCGGCCATGCGGGCCGGCCTCGGCCCCGACTTCGGCGTGCGGGTGACGCACATGCAAATGTTCGGTATGCCGAACCAGTTTTCCGTCATGGGAATGATGGTCATCCCGATCGCGCCCTGGTCGTCGGGCATGTACCGTTCTGACGTGCGCGCGATGGATTACCGCATCGGCGACATGGAGCTGGAAAAACAAAACATGCAGCTGATGGCGCGCAGGATGGCGGCCGAAAAGCTGGTCATGTTAAAATCCGAAACGCAGCAACTGCGCAATTACGATTCGCTGATCGTTCCTGCTTACCAGGATAATTACGATGCGGCTTTGCTTGCGTACCAGGACAACACCGGCAGCTTCTTCGTCCTGCTCGATGCGTGGGACATGCTGCTGATGAAAAAACTGGAAGCGGTCGATCAGCTTTACAAGGTTTTAGTGCTTCAAACACAATACGAATATGAAACCGAGCAATAAGCGGGAAAACCTTTGGAAAGGAATTGCGGCGGTCGCCATGTTCGCCGGCGTGTCCTGCTCAACGCCGGTTCCCGGCCATCCGCATGTGAAGCGCAACGATTCTGCCGGACTGGAACTACTTTCGCAATCGCCCGCGCACACTGTGCTTTCGCGGCAAACTGTTATCCGTTTTGGACAAACCACTTCGCAGGACACGATCGCGCTCAATGGGATCATCATCCCGGATGAACGGCGCACGAATAAAATAGCGGCCCGTTTCGGCGGAAGAGTGGAAAAGCTGTATGTGCGGCTTCCCTACGAATATGTGAAGAAAGGCGAAAAACTGCTCGACCTCTACAGCCCGGAGCTGACCACCGCGGTCAATGAATATCTTTTTCTCCTCGCGCGTGACAGCGCTTCATCGCTCGCGAAGCATTCCCGCGAAAAGCTTCGACTGTATGGCATGACTGACGCGCAAATGAAATCATTTGAACGGGAAGGCAAAGCGCCGTACACGATCACGTTGTATTCGCCGTATGAAGGCTACCTCGTTTCTGCCGGTGATCCCGTATCGCAACGTCCGGGTAGAAATGAACGTCCGGGTGGAACGATGAGCATGGGACAAACCGGCGAAGGAAACGAACCTGCGATGAACACTTTTCCAGTGATCCGTGAAGGAAGCTACGTGACCACCGGGCAGACGTTGTTCTCCATTAATAATGCGGAAGAAGTTTTTGCGTTGCTCAGTATTGCGCCGGGAATGCAAACTGTTGTAAAACCCGGGATGCAAATTTCCGTTACAAGCGAATTGGAACCAGCACGCGCGTTGAACGGAACGGTTGTCCTGGTGGAACCCGGCCTCGGCGAAGGACAACGTTTTCTTGGCGTACGGGTGTTGCTGGATAATGCCGGCGGCCTGCTGAAGTTCAATTTACTGGTAAAAGCAACGCTACCGCTGTCGACGGAAAATCTCAGCCTGCTTCCGGCGTCGGCGGTGCTCGATCTCGGGAAACGGCAGATCGTGTGGGTGAAATCCGGCGAGCTGGACCGTGTTCCGTTTTTTACTCCGCGTGTTGTGCTTGCAAGGCAGAGCAGCGCGCGGTTCACCGAAATCCTTTCAGGGCTGGAACCGGGAGAAGAAGTAGCCCGCGACGCAGGCCTGCTTGTGGACCGGGAAGGGATCATTCAAACCGAGCTGCCATGAAGAGGAAATTTCTTTTTTCGCCGGTCGTGCTGTGGCTTTCGCTGTTTGTTTTTTCCTGCGAAGATCACACCGCTCACGATGACCATGCGGACACAACGGCTGCCGGCCCGCATGCCGCGCACGGCACGAACCACGCGAAAGCCGATCATTCCGACATGCTGCACCTTACAGCCCGCGAACAGTTGCTCGCCGGCATCCGCGTCGACACGGTGCGGCAAATGGATTTTCGCGCTTCCGTCACCGTTCTCGGCGAAACGGCAATCGACGAGAATACGATCAACGTGGTCAGCGCGCGTACAAGCGGACGCATCGAGCGCCTGTACCTCAGCAACCCGGGCGAAGATGTGCGCAAAGGACAGGCATTGTACGATCTCTACAGCGAGGTGTTGCGGGCAGAAGAAGAAGACCTGTTACAACTCATCCGGAGCAGCCAGCCTGAACATCTTGTCAACGCGGCCCGGCAGAAATTGAAGCTGCACGGCGTCACGGATCGCCAGCTCGCGGAGATCGAAAAGCGGAACAGCGCATCGCCTGTGCTGACTGTTTACAGCGCCACAGAAGGATTCCTTGCCGACCTCCGTGTGCGTGAAGGGCAATACGTGCAAACAGGCGACGTGCTTTTCGAAATCGCTTCGCTCGATGTCGTGCTCGTCAATGCGCAGGTGTACCCGGGAGAAATTACGAACTTTAACCAGGCTGCCGTTTACGAAGTGGAAAGCGGAAATTCCATTTTTCCCGCCACGCTTGTTTCCGGTTTGCCGGCACTCGAACCGAACAGCAAGATCCTGTATGTCCGGCTGCGTGTGAACAATCCCGGCCACGTGCTGCGCCCGGGCATGATCACGACGGTAACCGCGGGTAATAAAACGGAGCGGGTGCTGGCTGTGCCTGCAACAGCGCTGCTGGAAGAAAGCGGCATGCGTTTTACCTGGATCATGGAAAAGGACGGCATGTTCACCCGCCGGATGGTCCGCACCGGGAGGGTGAACAGGAACGTTGTGGAAATCATGGAAGGACTGGAAGCAGGCGACCGGGTCATTGTTGCCGGCACGTATCTTTTAAACAGCGAGTATATCCTCCGGAAAGGCGCGAATCCCATGGGTGGAATGGAAATGTAAATGCGATGGAAACAAAAACAAAAATGGAGACAGGCGTAAATACGCTGAAGCTGAAACGGTTCGGGTTGGACACGTACCATGAGAACATCATCTTCATGCGCGCGGATTGCCCCATTTGTCTTTCCGAAGGTTTTACCGCGCTGACCCGCATCCAGGTGCAATTCAACGGCAGGCGTATTGTCGCGACGCTGAACGTGGTGATGTCGGAAATTCTCGGGGAAGGAGAGGCGATACTTTCCGAGATCGGCTTCCAGCGGCTCGGGGCAAATGAAGGAGACGTGATCACCGTATCGCATTTGCCCCCGATCAATTCGCTGAGCGACGTGCGGGCGAAGATGTACCACCGCACGCTGGATGAAAAAGCATTTTTACAGATCATGAAGGACATTGCGGCCGGCATGTATTCGAACATCGAGCTGGCTGCATTTATTTCCGCCTGCTCTGGCAGCAATCTCAGCCTCGGGGAAATAACC
This sequence comes from uncultured Chryseobacterium sp., assembly GCA_966211705.1. GTDB lineage: Bacteria > Bacteroidota > Bacteroidia > Palsa-965 > Palsa-965. Next base: position 40,619 of record CBIHOC010000018.1, on the reverse strand, counting down.
GCGCTTACAAAATCCATGGTTGCAACGGGCTACCGCATCGACTGGGGAGATAAGGGCATCATCATGGACAAGCATTCCGTCGGCGGGCTGCCCGGCAACCGCACAACCCCGGGCGTGGTGGCCATCGCAGCCGCAGCAGGGCTGACCATTCCCAAGACATCTTCCCGCGCCATCACGTCACCCGCAGGCTCGGCCGACACGATGGGCGTGATCACCAACGTCGAGCTCTCGATCGAAAAGATGCACGAGGTCGTGGGGAAAGAGGGCGGATGTCTTGCCTGGGGCGGAACGGTGCAGCTGAGCCCGGCCGACGACGTGCTGATCGTGGTGGAACGCGCGCTCGATATCGACAGCGAGGGACAGATGATCGCTTCGGTGCTCTCGAAGAAAGCGGCGGCGGGCGCGACACACGTGGTCATCGACCTGCCGGTGGGACCGACGGCGAAAGTGCGTACGATCGAAGAAGCGTCACGCCTGCAGCATCATTTCACCGCCGTGGCGCGCAGCATCGGGCTCGAGATCAACGTGCTGATCACGGACGGCAGCCAGCCGGTCGGCCGGGGGATCGGTCCTTCCCTGGAGGCGATGGACGTGCTTGCGGTGCTGCGCAATGAGCCGGGCGCGCCTGCGGACCTGAAGGAGCGTGTGCTGAACATCGCGGGCGCGTTGCTGGAATTGTCAGGCTCTTTTAAAAGCGGTGAAGGCTATCTCCGGGCGACGGAAATTCTCGAAAGCGGCAGGGCGATGAAAAAGTTCGAAGCGATCTGCCGCGCGCAGGGACGTTTTACCGAACCCGCTTATGCGCCGTATTCAAAAGAGATCACGGCAAAAAAAGCGGGGAAAGTCGTTTCCATCGACAACCGTCGCCTTGCACGGCTGGCAAAACTGGCGGGCGCGCCGAGAAATCCCTCCGCCGGGATAAAGTTTGCAGCTCCGCTGGACATAAAGGTGGAAGCGGGACAAACGCTGTTCACGCTTTATGCCGAATCGCCGGGCGAGCTTGAATACGCGCTGGATTATTATCATTCGTCCAACAACATTATCGAGATCAACTGATGGAAACGATCCTGTTCAGCTTCCCCGGGAACGAGCAACTGGCAGAACGCCTTTCCGAAAAAACCGGCTTTCGCCGCGGGCGGTTAGATGTGCACCAGTTCCCTGACGGGGAATCGGTGGTGCGGATACTGACCGACGTAAAAGATCGCCGCGTCGTGATGATCTGCTCGCTCGATCACGCTGACGATAAATTCCTGCCGTTGTATTTTGCCTGCCGCACGTTAAAAGAACTCGGGGCTTCCGCTGTGGAGCTGCTCGCGCCGTATCTCGCGTACATGCGGCAGGACAAACGGTTCAACCCGGGAGAAAGCGTGACGTCTGTCGCTTTTGCCGCGCTGCTTTCCGGCTTCGCCGACCGGCTGCTGACCGTTGATCCGCATTTGCACCGCCACCACAGCTTGCCGGAGATCTATTCCATCCCAACGTGCGTGGTGCATTCCGCGGAAGCCATTGCGCAATGGATCAAGCAGCATGTAAAGAAGCCGTTGCTGATCGGTCCCGACGAAGAAAGCCGGCAGTGGGTGAAAGCGGTGGCGGATGCGGCCGGCGCGCCGTTCGAAGTGCTGGAGAAAAAACGGAGCGGTGACCGCGACGTGGAAATTTCCCTTCCGCACGTGGAAGAATATCGCGATCATGTGCCGGTGCTGATCGACGATATTATTTCCACCGCGGGCACGATGGTCGAAACCACGAAACACTTGCGGGAGCTCGGCATGCAGCGGCCGGTGTGCATCGGCATCCACGCTGTTTTTGCGGGCAATTCGTACGAGGATTTGAAAGCTGCCGGAGTGGAAGAAATTGTTACCTGCAACACGATCCCGCACCCGTCCAACCGGATAGACTTGTCGCACCAGCTCAGCATTCTTCTTTAAATGCACGCCATGCCACATAACCAGGACAAATACTGGCGAGTATAGAAGCGGTCAGCCAGCGGCTTTGCAGGCTTCGGCGCAATCCCTGCATGCCTGCGCGCAGCGTGCGCAATGTTCCATCTGTGAGTGCGTATCGCATTCGCGCGCGCATTCTTCGCATACTGCGGCACATACAGGAAGAAGCTGCTTTGCATATTCGGAACCTCTTGCGATGAAGCCGGCAGTGAGCGCGCAGATGTGGGCGCAATCCATGTCGAGGCGGATGCAGCGCGCCAGCATGCTTACATCTTTTTCATCGAGGCAGGCGGTCGCGCAGTGATTGCATTCGGCGGCGCATTTCGCCAGCGCTTCCATTACTTGTTTGTTTTCGAGGTGAGCCATGAGTAAAATTGTTTGGTGATGATTTATAGTGTTCTCCGATGAGAAATTATCACGGCAAAAAGAGAAAAAATTATGCCAACGGGAAGATGTCTTTGATCACAGGGGTTGAGCTGATCGTGTGCGACCAGCGTGGCGAATTTTTTCTACAAAGAAGTTTCGCACATTGCCCATGATCTTTTTGCGGCCAGGCGCAAAATAAAAACCCGGTATTTCGCGAAATACCGTAATCGTTTCTTCGTTAAAAACGGGTCTGCGGAGTTTGCGAAATTTTAATAGCTTTACTATGAAATGAAGCGTTTCGCCGCGATCTGTTTGATGCTGCTGTATGCCGTTTCCGCACCGGGAGCGGTGTTCAACCTGCATTTTTGCGGCGGTGAGCTGGAAGAGATCTCCGTGGCGGGCCTCGGGCATAAAGGCTGCTGCTGCGGGGTGTCAAAAATGAAGGACAGTTGCTGCAAAGACGAGCTGGTCGTTGTAAAGGTCGAAGACGAGCACAAGCAATTCGAAAATGCTTCCATTCCCTCATCCATCTTTAGTGTTGTTCCTGTTGAAACACCTCCTTCCATTTGTTTCCGCCCGGTTTCCCGCCCGGTAATTGCCACGCCCAGGTCGAATTCTCCGCCCGGCCTATTGGAGAACAATGATCTCCTGGTTTTTAATTGCGTTTTCCGGATCTAGGATTTAACAGCTCTTTCCGACCGGCATGCCTGTGCGTGCTGTTAACTGTTATTTCCATTTCTAAAAAACAACCAATGAAAAACCTTGTACTTCTTTTCGCTTTCTCGTGCGCAGCCACGTTTTCAAACGCCCAGCAGACCGCCATGCAGTTCACCGGCGTCGACTGCAACAGCAACCCTGTCGATCTTTTCGCCGACCTGGACGCAGGGAAAGCGGTCGTGCTTTTTTACTACATGCCCAACTGCGGTTCCTGCCCGCCGCCCGCGCTGCAGATCCAGTCGATGGCCAACACGATCATGAACACGTTCCCCGGCATGGTGAAAGGGTATGCCTACCCGTTCCAGAACACAACGACCTGCGCCTATTCCGCGTCCTGGGTCACGACTAATGGGCTCGGCATGTACATGCCGATGGATAGCGGTGCGACACAAGTCGCTTATTACGGCGGCTTCGGCATGCCTACCGTTGTGCTCGTGGGCGGAACGGACCACCGCGTGATATGGTCGACGCAAAGCTTCATGGCAAGCGATACAGCCATCATGCGCGATTCCATCCTCAACCTGTTCGCAGCTACGGGCATCAACGATCCGGGCAATACCGTTTCGAACGTTTCGCTTTACCCGAACCCTGCGAATGATAAGCTGCAGGTTGAAATGAACGTGCTGCAGGCAATGCCGGTGAACGTGGAAATCGTCAACCTGCTCGGCGAAGTGGTTTCAACCGTGCACAACAGCCCGGCGGCCGGCCTGGTGCGGCTGGAGATCCCCACCGGCAATCTCGCCAACGGCGCGTATTTCGTGCGTATCACCGCGGAGAACCGTTCGCAGGAATACAAATTTGTAGTTGCTCACTGACGTGCGATCAAAATCCGTGACGGCAACGCAATTACTGCCGTCACGGATATTTCTATTACTTCTCAATTGATAGCCTTATGAAAATTTTTGCAACCCTTTCCGGGATCCTGGCGGGCAGCTTTCTCCTCGCGCAGGCTCCGCTTTACATTCCGCCTGTGCTTACCGGCACAACGTTCAACCTCGTTGTTCAAAACGGCACGACACAATTTTTTCCTTCCGTCAATACGCCGACGTACGGCATCAATGGGAATATTCTCGCGCCGACATTGATCCTGAACAAATGGGACTGGGTGACGATGAACGTGACCAACAACCTCACCGGCAACGGCAATTCCACCACCATGCACTGGCACGGACTGCATCTTCCCGCCATGGACGACGGCGGGCCGCATCAGATCATTGCGCAGACGACAACATGGAGCCCGTCCTTCCAGGTGCTGAATAACGCGGGCACGTTCTGGTATCACCCGCACGGCGACGGGAAAACCGACCTGCACGTTTCAAAAGGATTAGCGGGAATGATCATTATAAAAGACAGCGCCGAAGCCGCGATCACGCTCCCGAGGACTTACGGCGTCGATGATTTCCCGCTGATCGTGCAGACGAAAAGCTTCGACGTGCTCAACCAGGTTGCGATTGCCACGGCATACGATACGGTCCCGATGGTGAACGGAATTGTGGATCCGTATCTCGACGCGCCGGCGCAGGTGGTGCGCCTTCGCCTGCTCAACGGCGCATCCGATCGCAGCTTCATGTTCGGTTTTTCCAACAACATGAATTTTACGTTGATCGCGACGGATGGAGGACTCGTGGATACGGCAGTTACACTCAACCGCCTCCGCCTGTCGAACGGGGAGCGCGCCGAAATACTCGTGGACCTGTCAGCCCTGCTGAACGATACGGTTTTCCTCATGAGCTACGGTTCCGAATTGCCGCATGGCGTGATGGGCGCCGATTCCGTAGGCGACGCGAACAACCAGGTGCCCGATTATTACTACAACTTCCTGAACGGCGCCGATTACAATCTTTTGCAGATCAATGTCGGGGCACCGACCGCGAGCCCGGTAACGACAATTCCCTCCGTGCTTGTTGCGCATAATCCCTGGACGGAAGCGTCCGCAACGGTGTACCGCCGTTTCGAGTTCGATACGTTGTCGGAAATGTTCACCACGCCCAACCTGGCGGAAGGTCCGTTCGGCATCAACCGTGAATTTTTCGATATGGATTCCATCAACGAGGTCGTGTATCTCAATACCACCGAAGTGTGGGTGCTGCACAACAAAGTAATGGTCGCGCACCCGTTCCACATTCATGACGTGCAGTTTTACATTCTCGACATCGGCGGAAATCCTCCGCCCGCATACCAGCAAGGCTGGAAAGACGTGGTGCTCGTGCCTCCGCAGGACAGCGTCCGTTTTATTACGCGTTTCGAAGATTTCGCCGACGATTCCGTTCCGTTCATGTATCACTGTCATTTGCTGCATCATGAAGACGACGGCATGATGGGTTCGTTTGTCGTGGTGGATACGCTTGCGAATTCAATTCACGAAACTCTTGCGGAAGAGGCGATTGCCGTTTTCCCCAATCCTGCTTCGGATGAATTGACGATCAGCGTTTCCGGTACCAATGGTGATCCCGTGCAGGTTTACGTATATAATGCGCTGGGGGAAATTGTTGCGACAGAAATAAGTTCCGGTTCCGTCGTGAAATTGAATACCCGGAAATGGGCGAATGGGATTTATGCGGTGACGGTTAAACAAAGAGAACAAACCCAGGTCCGAAAAATGGTCTTAACCCACCTTTAATCCCACCTGTCGCGACACGTGGCCTGGGGTCGCCGGTCCACCAATGCATCAGGCCGCATTCATACAGGTGGTGTTTTTTTCATACGCTGCCGTCCCGACAGTGTTTTCTCTGAAAAAGATGACCAAAATCAATTCTGCCCGTTCAAAGAATCATTCGACAGCATAACGGAAAGGAATAGACTTGCATCTGATACAGACGCAAGCTATGGAACGGAATGATCAGAACAGGAACTACGTCATTTCCCTCGGGGAATGCACGCTGAAGGATGTCAACCTGGTAGGAGGGAAGAACGCCTCGCTCGGGGAAATGATCCAGGTGTTGGGGAAGAAAGGAATTGATGTCCCGGATGGTTTTGCGGTCACGGTCAACGCTTATTGGGATTTTATTTACGAAAATAAGCTGCACGATCCGATCAGGGACTTACTTGAAAAGCTCGACAGGAATTCCTATTCCAACCTTGCCCCGACGGGCGCCGCCATCCGTGAATTATTGAAGGAAGCGGTTTTATCGCCGGCCATGCAGGAAGCCGTCAACGCAGCCTATTCCGCGATGTGCAAACAGTACGACGGAAAAGTGGACGTGGCCGTTCGCAGCAGCGCGACAGCCGAAGATCTTCCTTCCGCCAGTTTTGCGGGGCAGCATGAATCGTACCTCAACGTCACCGGGGAAGAAATGCTGCTGAAAGCCGTTCACAATTGTTTCGTTTCCCTGTTCACCGACCGTGCCATCAAATACAGGGAGGACAACGGTTTCGACCACATGAAGGTCGGGCTTTCCGTTGGCGTGCAGAAAATGGTGCGCGCCGACCTCGCTTCTTCCGGCGTGATCTTTACGCTGGAGCCGGAATCCGGTTTCCGCGACATCGTGCTGATCACGGGAGCGTGGGGGCTTGGCGAGAACATCGTGCAGGGAACGGTCAGCCCGGATGAGTTTTACATCTATAAGCCCACATTCCGGGAAGGGAAAAATGCGCTCGTGCAGAAAAAGCTGGGATCGAAAGCGAAAATGCTCATTTATTCCGAAGGTATCGATCACCAGCCCGGGAGAGTGACATCCAATACAGAAACGCCCCCGGAAAAGCGCGCGGCTTTTGTCCTCGATGAAGCAGAGATCGGCACGCTGGCAAGATGGGCGATCCTCATCGAAGAGCATTACAAACAACCGATGGACATCGAATGGGCGAAAGACGGCTACACGGAACGGCTTTACATCGTGCAGGCCCGTCCCGAAACCGTGCACCAGCTGCGAGACCCGTACATCCGGAAAGAATACATCCTCGCGGAGAAAGGGAAAGAAATCGTTTCAGGGAATGCCATCGGCGGTAAGATCGTTTCGGGGATTGCGCGCATTCTGCATTCGCCTGCGGAAAAAGACAAGCTGCAGCCGGGAGAAATTCTCGTCACGGGACTCACCAACCCGGACTGGGACCCGATCATGAAAAAAGCCACGGCGATCGTTACGGACCGCGGCGGGCGCACGAGCCATGCGTCCATCGTGGCGCGCGAGCTGGGACTGGCGGCAGTGGTCGGGACGAATTCGGGCACTGAAAAGATCAAAGACGGGCAGGAGATCACGGTGAGCTGCGCAACCGGGAAAACAGGAATTATTTACGAAGGCCGTTTGAAATGGGAAGAGAAAGAGCACAACCTGCGCGATATCGTTGTGCCGGAAACACATCCCATGCTCATTGTCGGCGATCCTGAAAATGCGTTCCCGCTTTCGTTCCTCCCGTCTGCCGGTGTGGGATTGATGCGCCTTGAATTTGCGATCAGCAACAGCATCCGCGTGCATCCCATGGCCCTGGTCAACTTCGACAAGTTGACCGACGAGGCTGCAAAAAAAGAAATTGAAACGCTGACGCACCTGTACCCGGACAAAAAGAGCTATTTCATCGGGCAGCTTGCGCGTGCCGTGGCGACGGTGGCCTGCGCATTTTACCCGCGGGAAGTCATCGTGCGCATGAGCGATTTTAAAACCAACGAATACGCCAACCTCATCGGCGGAAAATTGTTCGAGCCTGTTGAGGAAAACCCGATGATCGGCTTCCGCGGCGCTTCACGGTATTACCACGAGCTGTACCGTGAAGGTTTCCGCCTGGAATGCGAAGCGATGAAAATGGTACGAAACGAAATGGGGCTGACCAATGTCAACCTCATGATCCCGTTCTGCCGCACCGTGGAGGAGGGAAAAAAAGTGGTCGCTCTTATGGCGTCATACGGACTGGCCCGCGGCGCGAACGGGCCGGAGATTTACGTCATGGCGGAAATCCCCTCCAACGTGTTGCTTGCGGAAGAATTCGCGAAGATCTTCGACGGCTTCTCCATCGGCTCCAACGATCTTACGCAGCTCACACTCGGCATCGACCGCGACAATTCCATCATCAGCCCGCTTTTCAATGAAAAAGATGAAGCGGCAAAACAGCTCATCGCAACGCTGATCCGGAAAGCGAAAAAAGCGGGTGTGAAAGTCGGCCTGTGCGGCCAGGCGCCCAGCGACTTCCCGGAATACACACAGTTCCTCGTGGAGGAAGGCATCGACAGCATATCCTTCAACCCCGACGCGCTGCTGCAGGGAATTGAAAACATGAACAAAGCTGAAAACGCAATCGCAAAACCAAAGAAACCCATCAAGACCGCTAAATCATGAAAGCACTCGAAAACAAAGTCGCACTGATCACCGGGGCCGCCAGCGGGATGGGAAAAGCCATGGCGGAATTATTCGCCGCTGAAGGCGCAGCGGTCATTCTCTCCGATGTCAACCAGCCGGGGCTCGACGCGGTTGCCGGGGCGATCTCCGCGAAAGGAGGCACGGCTCTCGGAATTGCCGGCAATGTCGCGAAAGAAGATGATGTGAAGAAGATGATCGATGCGGCCCTGCAGCGTTTCGGAAGGCTCGACATCCTCGTAAACAATGCCGGCGTGCTCGATGATTTTCTGCCCGTGGCGGAAGTGACCAACGACGTGTGGAAGCGCGTCATGAGCGTCAATGTCGACGGGCCGCTCTTCGCCTGCCGCCTCGCGGTGCCCATCATGCTGAAGCAAGGCGGCGGAAACATCATCAACATTTCCTCTGTAGGCGGGTTCACCGGCGCGCGCGCAGGCGTGGCGTACACGACTTCCAAACACGCCCTCATCGGCATGACAAAAAACATCGCCTATCACTACGGCGACAAAGGCATTCGCTGCAACACGATCGCTCCCGGCGCGGTGAACACCAACATCGGCGCAGGCATGCAGCCCAACCAGCTCGGGTACGCCAAGCTCAGCCTGGGAATGAACACCAACATCCGGGCCGGCGAGCCGGGGGAGATCGCGGAAGTCGCGCTTTTTCTCGCAAGCGGAAAATCCAGCCTGGTCAACGGCGCCGTACTCGTTGCCGATGCAGGGTGGACAGCTTACTGAGAGAAAATTTCAAAACGAAAATTCCAAATCACAAACCTCAATAAAATCAACCGTTTGCTACTTGCCGAAGTATGTATTTGGAATTTGGTTTTTTAGTTCTGGGATTTTTGAGATGAGTTCTGACAGGAAAAACAAAAACGAAAAACGTGCCGTCATGAAACGTTATTTTTCACTGTTATTGTTTTTCGTGATCCCGGTCACCGGGCTGCACGCGCAGCAACCGTGCGATACTGCCGTGGTGAAGGCCGATACAGCTGCATTCCGCACCATGGTGGAACTGCACGATGGCGTTGTGCTCGATGTAAGAACGGCAGAAGAATGGAATACGGGTTACATCAAAGGCGCGATCAACATCGACTACCGTTCGAAAGATTTCGAAAAGCGCATTGCGAAGCTCGACAAGAAGAAAACGTATTACGTCTATTGTGAAGTCGGCGGCCGGAGCGCGCAGGCTGCGACGTACATGAAATCACAAGGCTTCTGCAAGGTCGTCGTGCTCGATCGGGGCCTGAAGCAATGGAAAGAAGCGGGTTACCCGGTCGTCGTTCCAAAAAAATAATGGGTGCGGTGATGGCAATCATCGCCACCCGTGTCGTCCGTCACTGACTTTCTTCCTTCCGCACCGCATCTTTGTATCATCATTCTTTGAATGCTTCGGCAGAGACTTCGCAGATACAATCGTTTCAAAAGACGTGAAACTGCGATCATCCAGGCAGGTCAATCCTGCTTCGAACCCTGCCAGGTAATTGAGGAAGGAAAGCACGAATAGAATATCCTGCTTCAAAAGGCCCGTAAACTATGCGTCGCGATAGAAGGCATCCTGTTAAAGGGATGCCTTCTTTTTTGGGGAAATGTTCACTTGCAGCCGGAAAATTGAAAAACCACGGAGACACGGGGACACGGAGTCTCAGTTCGGGCAGGCATAGTCGTATCGAGAACTCCGTGTCTCCGTGGTAAACCAACATTCGGGAATTTCCCCAACTGAGACACTTCCGTTCCGTGACAAAGATCAATTCAGTTTGTTCAAAGGGTCACGGAACATCAATCGATAATGAAATAGACTTGTAGCCGGATGTAATCAGCAGCCCGCAAAATGGATATCGCCACGATCAAACGTTCCGGTTACGACGAACTAAGAAAAGCTTTCAGCTGGACGAAAGAACGCTCGGATCTCCAGGGGCTTCCCGGCAATGCAGGATTGAACATCGCGCATGAAGCCGTCGTTCGTCATGCGCAGTCGCCGCTCAAAGACACGGTCGCATTAAAATGGATCCGCAAAGATCGGTCGCACGAGGATTTCACCTACGGTCACCTGGACAACTATTCCTCCCGCTTCGCGAATGCGCTTACCCGCCTCGGCGTCAAAAAGGGAGAACGTGTTTTTTCCCTGTTGGGCCGCGTGCCCGAGCTTTATTTCACCGCGCTGGGAACATTGAAAAACGTCTCCGTCTTTTGCCCGCTTTTTTCCGTGTTCGGCCCCGAGCCCGTTTTTCAACGGCTTAGCCGCGGCGATGCAGCTCTGCTGGTGACCACGTCAGCGCATTATGAAAAGAAAATAAAGCAGCTGGCAGAACGGCTTCCATTACTGAGATACATCGTCCTCGTGGATGCGCCCGAACATATTTCCGCAAACGTCTTGTCGTGGCGAAAGCTCATCGAAAAAGAGGCAGAAACATTTGCAATTCCCCCGACAAACCCTGAAGATCCGGCCTTGCTCCATTTCACGAGCGGGACGACAGGCATGCCCAAAGGCGCACTGCACGTGCACAACGCGGTGCTCATGCATTATGCGACCGGGAAGCACGTGCTTGCTTTTCAGCCGGGAGATGTTTTCTGGTGCACCGCTGACCCGGGCTGGGTCACAGGAACATCGTACGGGATCATCGCTCCGCTGGTAAGCGGGGTTACAAATATTGTCGACGAAGAAGAGTTCGATGCCCGGCGCTGGTATTCGATCCTGGAAGAATATAAAGTGAACACATGGTACACCGCACCGACAGCGATCCGCAGGCTGATGCGCATGGAGATCCGTCCGCGTGAAGAGTACCGGCTCGGGAATCTCCGCCTTGTCCTGAGCGTGGGAGAGCCGCTGCATGCGGAGGCGGTGACGTGGGGAGAAAAAATGTTCGGGGCGCCCGTGCTCGACAACTGGTGGCAGACGGAAACCGGCGGCATCATGATCGCCAACTACCCGTTCATGGAAGTGAAGCCGGGTTCCATGGGAAAGCCGTTGCCCGGCGTGGAAGCTGCAATAGCGGAAGTAACGGATGACGGGATACAGCTCATTACCGAACCCGGCAGGCAGGGACATCTTGTGCTGAAAAAAGGATGGCCGTCGATGTTCCGGGAATACATCCACGAGCAAGCGCGCTACGAAAAATGTTTCCGCGGCGACTGGTACATTACCGGCGACCTGGCAAAACGCGACGAAGACGGTTACTACTGGTTCGCCGGCCGCGCGGACGACATCATCAAAACTTCCGGGCACATGGTCGGTCCTTTCGAGGTGGAAAGCTGCCTGATGGGGCATGCTGCCATTGCGGAAGCGGCTGTGATCGGGAAACCCGACCCGCTGATCGGCGAGCTCGTGAAAGCGTTTGTCGTGCTGAAGCCGGGGTTTCACCCGGACGCGGAGACGCAGCAGGACATCCTTGCGCTGGCGCGGAAGAAACTCGGCGCCGCGGTTGCGCCGAAAGAGATCGCATTCATCGAAAGTCTTCCGAAAACCCGCAGCGGAAAAATTCTGAGGCGCCTGCTCAAAGCGCGCGAGCTGGGATTGCCGGAAGGCGATACATCAACACTTGAACAAGGTTGATATGAAAAGAGAAATACAGATCGGCAGATCCGTTTTCCTGGCAGATGACGCTACACGGACGTTTGTCTTCCTGCGAAAAGTTCCTCTCTGGAAAATTTTCGAAAAGAACGACGAGGAAAACAAATGGTCCATCGCCGGCTATGTGGGCATTTTCAGTGACGGAAACAAGAGGGTATTTCTCCGCTCCGAACATTTTTAACTCATGGAAAAAACGGCAGAGCAGGAGACATCGACACAGCCCGGACGCGACCACCTGTTCCGGCTGCTTTACAGGATGCTGCTGATCCGCCGGTTCGAAGAGCGCTCCGCCGAAGAATACACGAAGTCGAACATTCGCGGTTTCCTTCACCTGTACATCGGGGAAGAAGCGGTGGCAACCGGCATCATCGCTGCGCTTTCCCCGGAAGATCGCATTCTCTCCACGTACCGTGAGCATGGACACGCCCTCGCCCGCGGCATCGATCCGGGCGCCATCATGGCTGAGATGTTCGGGAAGCAGGAGGGCTGCAGCCGCGGGCGCGGCGGTTCGATGCACCTGTTCGAGGTCAAAAAGAATTTTTTCGGCGGAAACGCGATCGTTGCGGGACATCTGCCTGTTGCCGTCGGGATGGCGCTTGCGCTCAAAAAGCAAAAGAAAGATGCGATCGTATGTTGCTTCTTCGGCGAAGGGGCCGTGGCGGAAGGCGAGTTCCACGAATCCATGAACCTCGCCGCATTGCTCCGGGTGCCGGTGCTGTTCGTGTGCGAGAATAACCTGTACGCCATGGGAACCGCGCTCCATTATTCGCATGCGATGACCGAGCTGGAAAAAAAAGGCGCAGCGTACAACATCACCTCGGCAGCCGTCGACGGCATGGACGTGCTGGCCGTGGAAAACGCCGCGCAGAAAGCGATTGAAGCCACCCGGTCGACGGGCGCGCCCTATTTCCTGGTCTGCAATACGTACCGTTTCCGTGCCCATTCCATGTTCGACGCGGAGCTCTACCGGGAAAAAAATGAAGTGGAAAAATGGAAGAAAAGAGACCCTGTTGTTCTTTTCACATCGCATTTGCTCGATAACCAATTGGCAACAGCCGCGGAAATTGAAGTACTAAAACTGAAAGCCGAACAGGAAGTGGAGAAAGCTGTTGCCTTCGCGAATGCCGGAACCTGGGAATCTGCCGACCAGCTCAGCCGTTTTACAACCACTGAAACAACACCATCAACTCAAAAATAAACCAGTCATGCAACCCGCAACATTTTGCCAGAGCTGCAGCATGCCGATCGATGACACCGGCATGCGTGGTACAGAGAAAGACGGTTCCCTGAGCCGGGAGTATTGTAAATATTGCTATGTCAACGGAACGTTCACCGAGCCGGACATGACGATACACGAGATGACCGACCTCGTGAAAACCCAGATGGAAAGAAGAAATATTCCCGCCGCCACCATCCAGCTTGCAGTCGACAGCTTGCCTTACCTGAAACGCTGGCGAAAAAAAACCATCATCGGGTAACTCTTGTTTGAATTACCAACCATTAAAAAAACAAAAAATGGCAACCATCATTCATTTCGACATCAGCGCAGACGATCCTGAACGCGCCAAAAAATTCTACAGCGAATTATTCGGGTGGAAGTTCAACCTGCTTCCCGGGCCAGTGGGTTATTACCTCATTGAAACGAGCGATCTCAAAGGCAAGCCGGGGCCGGGCGGAGGAATGGCCAAACGGACAGAGCCTCAGCAAGGGATCGTAAACTTCATCGGCGTTGCGTCGATCGATGCGTCGCTGCAGCAGCTCAAACAATCGGGCGGAAAAGTGATCCAGGAAAAACAAACGCTTCCCGGTTACGGCATGCTGGCCGTTTGCACCGATACGGAGAATAACATCTTCGGGCTTTTTGAAGAAAGCGCGCAGGTGGAATCTCAACGTCCGGGTGTCAGCGTGGAAGAAATAGAGGCATCCGGCGATTGAAATGGCAGACCGCATCACTTACCGGGAAGCGCTGAAGCAGGGCATCCGCGAAGCGTTGCAGAAAGACGATCGCGTTTTTCTCCTTGGCGAGGATGTGGGCCGTTACGGCGGCGCGTTTGCCGTGAGCAAAGGCCTGCTCGGCGAGTTCGGGCCGGAACGGATCATGGACATGCCCCTGTCCGAATCGGGTTTTGTCGGGACCGGCATCGGCGCTGCGATCGGGGGAATGCGGCCGGTGGTGGAGATCATGACGGTCAATTTCAGCCTGCTCGCGATGGACCAGGTCGTCAACAACGCGGCCACTTTGCTGCACATGTCGGGCGGGCAGGTAAATGTCCCGGTCGTCATCCGCATCAGCAGCGGCATCGGGCGGCAGCTGGCTGCGCAGCATTCGCACAGCTGGGAACCTTTTTTCGCCGCCGTTCCGGGACTGAAAGTGCTTTCTGCCGGGATGCACGAGGATGCGCGGGGCATGCTGCTTTCCGCGTTGCGGGAGGCCGACCCGGTGATCATTTTCGAATACACGTCGCTGCTGAATGCGGAAAGTGAACTTCCGGAAGGCGCCGGCGCTGTCGATATTTCAAAAGCAAAAATAAGACGGGCGGGAAAAGACATCACGCTCATCAGCTACGGGGCCGCATTGCACCGCACGCTGGAAGCGGCAAACGAATTGTCGGCGGCAGGGATCGACGCCGAGGTGATCGACCTGCGCGTGCTTCGACCGCTGGATGACGAAACGATCATGGCTTCGCTCGCGCGCACACACCGCGCACTGATCGTGGAAGATGCGTGGAGATCGGTGAGCATTTCCTCCGAGATCAGCTCGCGCATTATGGAAAAAGCATTTTATGAACTTGACGCGCCTGTTCAGCGGATCTGCGGCGTGGAAGTTCCCATTCCGTACCCGAAGCATCTCGAGGACGCCAGCATCCCGGCGAAAGAGCAGATCGTTGCATTGACCAAAAAAATATTGCAGCATGATTGAGTTCCGCATGCCCAGCCTCGGGGCCGATATGGAGGACGGAACCTTGCGCGAATGGCTGGTCAAACCCGGCGACACGGTGAAGCGCGGCGACATCATCGCCATCGTGGAAACCCAAAAAGGACTGATCGAGATCGAAGTTTTCAGCGAAGGGAAAATCGACCGGCTGCTGATCAAAGCAGACCAGAAGGTTCCCGTGGGAACGGTAATGGCGCTGATCCAGGGTGAAGCACAGGCAACAGATCAAAAACGTGAAGCGCCGGCGGCGGAAGTAAACGTTCAGCCTGTGAAAGCCGTTGAAATTTTATTGCCTCCGCACAGAAAAAAATCTTCCCCGCTCGCGAGAAGGATCGCTGCAGAAAATCATCTCGATCTTGCTGAACTAACAGGGACCGGCGAGAACGGCGCGATCACGAAACGTGATGTGGAAGAAGCGCTGGCCAGGAAACAAACGCAGGCCGGGGAGAACGTTGTTGATGCGGCCGCATCCATCCGCATGGCCGTGGCCGCTGCGATGAGCCGTTCCAACCGTGAAATTCCGCACTATTACCTGCAGTCAAGGATCGACATGCGCAACGCCATGCAGTGGCTTGCGGAAACCAATAAGCAAAGGCCTGCCGAAAAACGATTGCTCCCGGCTGCGCTGCTGTTGAAAGCGACCGGTAAAGCATTGCGCGATGTGCCGCAGCTCAATGCAACCTGGGAAGACGGCATTCGCCTGAAAAACGAGATCAACATCGGTTTCGTCGTTTCACTGCGCACCGGCGGCATCCTTGTTCCTGCCATCCGTGAGGTGGACAGGAAAAGCGTCGACGAGATCATGCAGGTGCTTGCCGACATCATCACCCGCGCGCGAGGGCTGAAATTGCGCAGCTCCGAACTGAGCGAATCCACCGTCACCGTGACCAGCCTGGGCGAAAACAGCGCGGAAACCGTGTTCGGTGTGATCTATCCGCCGCAGGTCGCGCTCATCGGGTTCGGGGAGATCACCGAACAACCGTGGGCGGAGAACGGCATGCTGGGCATACGGCCCGTGCTGGTCGCTACGCTGGCTGCCGACCATCGTGCGACGGACGGCGCAACAGGAAGCCGTTTCCTTTCGGCGTTACGTAACCATCTTCAACACCCCGCGGAACTATGAACGAAGACGAAACGAAACAGCACATTTTTTCGATCCTGAAAACTATAGCACCCGATACCGAACCGGAAAAATTGGGACTGCGTGAAAACATCCGCGAATCGCTGATGATCGACTCGTTCGACTTCCTACGCCTGATCGTCGCGCTTGACAAGCAATTCGGCATAACCACGCCTGAAGAAGATTACGGGAAGATCGGAACGCTGGAAAACCTGCTCGCTTACCTGGCGGAAAAGAAAAAATAGGTTGCGGACCAGGAATCGTTATGCTGCAAACCAGGAACCGCATGCAGCAAGAGGCCGGAGAAAAAGGAGCCGGTGTTTCATTATGGATTATGCTTCAACCGGTTCCCCGGCCGCTGTTATTTTCAGCTTGAGCAATATTGCACGGATCTCTTCAGCGGGGAGCTTCAGTTTTGCGGCCAGCCGTTCCACCAGCATGTTTTCCCCTCCCGGCGTGAAGTTCAGTTCGGTTTCTGAAAGAACAGGATACCGGTTTTTCAGCAGGCGGGAGATCCTGTCCCAGTCGTTATTCAGCTTGAGCCTGATCGTCATGGATATGGTTTTGCAACAAAAGAAGAGCAACGCGGCTGCGCGACCAATGCAGTTGATCACGCGCGCCTGTGATAGTTTGCTGGCGGGCCGGGTTAAAAATTCTGGCTGGCCGATCCCGTCGCGTAAAAGATCACCCGGCTGCGTGACCGGGAACATGTATAACCTCTGCCGGTGAAATTACTTTTGTTATTACCTGTTCAGCAACGACGGGGAGGTCCGACAAGGGACCATCCCCGTTTTTTAAAAAATAAAACCTGTTCCGATGAGCAAGACAGAAGTTTTTGAAAAGCATGCGATCGAATATGACGCATGGTTCGACAAGCACAAAGCGGTTTTCCAATCGGAAGTGGACGCCCTGCGCGACATGCTGCCCCCGGGCGACAGCCATGGGATCGAAGTCGGGCTGGGGACCGGCCGGTTTGCGGCTGCCCTCGGGATCAAAGAAGGCGTGGAGCCGGCCGAAAGCATGCGCGCCATCGCCATCAGCCGCGGCATCGAAGTCATGGACGGCACGGCGGAACGTTTGCCTTACAAGGACCTGCATTTCGATTTTGTGCTGATGACTTCCTGCATCAGCTACGTCGACGACCTGGACGAAGCGTTCCGGGAAGCGCGCCGCGTGCTGAAGCCGGGCGGCCGGCTGATCCTGGGCTCGATCGAAAAGGACAGTGTCATCGCGAAAACCTATGAGGCACGGAGAGAGCAAAGCCGGTTCTATCACCAGGCAACGTTTTATTCGACCGAAAGACTTTTGGAACGAATGAAAAACGCCGGATTCGGCCATTTTGAAATAACGCAGACGCTGTTCCGCCCGCTCGGTGAGATAGACACGCCTGAACCTGCGCGGCCCGGGCACGGAGAAGGATCATTCGTGATCATTAAAGCTTTGAAAAAATGAAGACGGCGCAAAAACAGAAAACGCTGGAGGTAAGGAGCAAAGCTTTTCCTCCGCGCACCTTTATTCCGCCCGTATTTACGCGCGACGGTGAAAATATAAATCCGCCGCTGACCATCAATAATATCCCCAAGGGCACGGAGAGCCTGGCGGTGATCGTCGAAGATCCCGATGCACCCGGGGGAAAATTTGCACACTGGGTCACCTGGAATATTCCCCCGCTTTCAGAGATCGTGGAAGACAGCAGCCCGGGTTGCCAGGGAAAAAATGATTTCGGGAACCTGCGGTATGACGGACCTTCTCCGCCTTCGGGAACACACCGGTATTTTTTCAAAGTCTTCGCGCTGGATGCAATGCTGCCGTTGAAACCCGGGGCAACGAACGCCGAGCTCGAAAAAATAATGGAACCGCACATCCTCGGCTACGGCGAGCTGACGGGCCTGTACGGAAGGGCTTTGTAATCCGCAGAAAGACATGAAAACCTATTACATCCATATTCCCGTTTCAACTGTGCCGCTGGCTGCGGAGCTGATCATTCCCTCAAACGCCAAAGCCCTCATTGTTTTTTCACACGGCAGCGGCAGCAGCAGGTTGAGCCCGAGAAACCGCTTCATCGCGGAAAAGCTGCAGGAGCATGGATTTGCCACGTTGCTGTTCGACCTGCTTACCGAGGAAGAAGATGCCGATTATGAAAAACGTTTCGACATCGCGCTGCTCACCCGCCGCCTTGTCGATGTAACACGCTGGGTCGCCACGCAGGAGCTGACGAAAGGATTGAATGTGTGCTACTTCGGCGCAAGCACGGGCGCTGCATCAGCGCTTCATGCGGCAGCCCTACTCGGTGATGATGTGAAAGCCGTCGTGTCACGGGGCGGTCGTCCCGACCTGGTGCCGGATGCGCTGGCGAAAGTAACTGCGCCGGTGCTGCTCATCGTGGGCGGATACGATTCACCGGTGATCGAAATGAACGAGAAAGCGTTTGCACAACTGCGGTGTAAAAAAGAAATGAAGCTGGTGCCGGGCGCGACGCATTTGTTCGAAGAACCCGGGAAGCTGGAGGAGGTGGCACAGCTCGCCACGGAATGGTATGAAAAACAGTTAACTCCCGAAACGATCGGGAAGGACGCCGGAAAGCGAAAATAAGAATGGTTGTCAGCAAAGATAAAATCAAGAACATCATTATCGGGATCATGGCGGTCACGATCATGGTACTGACCTGGCTGCTGTTCAGGGCGGACGCCGGCCGCTACTGCCAGCCTGCGGGATTCGGAAAGTCACCCGCTCCGCCTGTTGAAGCAGTACCGCCGGACACTGCCGCGAAGTGAATATTCAGTCATCATCCCCCGGTAATTCCACGGCCAGTTTTCCCGTGTCCACGCGCGAGCTCAGCACGAACAATACCGTTATACTGATGATCGCAGCGAAAAAACACCAGACCGAAATAATATAGTCATCGTAAAAAGTGGCTGCAGAAAGAAAGGCGATGAGCGAGCCGAACCCGACAGCACGCATCCGCGGTACCGAAGAGACAAACGGCGCGAAAACTGTCGCGAGCACATACGCTGCTGTGTCGAACGGCCCGGCGATGGAAGGAAACGCGAGCCTGTAATCGATGTGATGGCCGGAAACATCGATGGTAACCGGGTAGCTGAACAACCAGTAAGCCGTGTAAACGGAAAAGAGAATTCCCGAAACGAGCAGGGTCCACAGGACCATGCGGCGCGGGCGCTCTTCTTCCACCCGCAGCATCGCGAGGGGAACCCATACCGGCCAGGCGATCTGCGCATAAAAAAGAAAAAGTAAAGCGGAAGGCTTTTCCCACCCCGGAGAAATCGCGCCCGTTTTACTCAACCATAAAAAACCTTCTGCCGCCTGCTGAACCGCAAAGAGCATCGGGATCAGGGCAAATAGGATCTGTTTGGGCTTTACCACTTTTTTCAGCGTTGCAATTCCCGTTACGGCGAGAATTGCTGCAGCGCCAAAGCTTGTTTCCGCTGAAAAGCACATGTGATTGTTTGGATTTGCGACAGATCATTCCTGCAGATAGATCGCGTTATTGTTTTTTCTTCCGTGGAAATCCGGCATCTCGTTGCCGTAACCGATAGGCGGTTTGTTTTGCTGTTCAAATGTATTTCACTATTCGCCCCACGGGTAGGTTTCCGGCATCTGGTGCCCGTCAGGCACGATGTGCAGCGGGTGAAGCGCCCTTGTTTCGTCGAAATACATGAACGCTTCGTACCGCTCCGGGATCACGCTCGGTACATAGTTTCCCCACGATTCGATCTCCGGGTTGTACACCACGCCGATCGCACGGTGACCGAGCGGGCGCAAAAATGATTTTTCACGCGCAAGATCTTTGCTGAATATGAGCTTCGTGTATGCCCCTGACGTGTGCAACAGGCCTTCCCACGAATCGTCCGGCGCCTGCGGAACAGGAAGCCGCTGCATCTCGTCGCCCCATTCGCGCCCTGCAATGACCGATCCCCGGTAAGAGCCGAACCCGACGCGGACAACGCCGTCACCCGCGTGCTGTTCTTTGACGAGTTGCCCGACGTTGACCATTCCTTTCCGCGTCATGCCGGTTGCGCGCGCGTCGCCGATGTGCGTATTGTGTTCCCACACGATCACTTTTGCCAGCGGCCCGTGAAAATCCATCAACCGGTCCAGCGTATCCGTCATGTGCCGGTCGCGGATGTTCCAAGACTCCGGCCCGGCTTTCACCATGGCGCGGTAGTAACGTTCGGCATTCACCGCCACGAGCGCATTCTGTTCGGCGCTCAACACCGCTTCATGATCGGAGTTGTAGTAAGGCATTCGCCTGCGGATATCGGAAAGCAGCTTCACGACTTCTTCCTCGCAGGAAACGGGGAGCGTGTACGTTGCATGGGCATACGATGCGCCTTCCTGCCGGAACGGTTCAAAACAGTTCAGCACACGTTCGGCGGAACGCAACAGTTTCGGATCTTTTTTCGCCAGGTAATCTTTGATGTACTCCATCGACTCCCACAAACTGTACACGTCGAGGCCGTAAAAACCTGCACGCTGGTTGGCCGGCAGCAATTGATTATGCGTGTGCAGCCATTCTGCAAGCGCCACGGTCTCCCAGTTCGCCCACATCCACGTCGGCCAGCGGTTGAAGGCTTTCAATACTTCACGCGCGTCTTTTCCGGCGTCCGTGTATCCTTTTATGTAACGGTTCAGCCGGTAGCAGTCGGGCCAGTCGCCTTCCACGGCGATGAAGGAGAAATTCTTTTCCGCGATGAGCCGTTTCGTGATGCGCGTGCGCCAGGTATAATATTCGTGTGTGCCATGCGACGCCTCCCCGAGCAGCACATACCGTGAATCGCCGACCAGGTCCATCAGCGGCTCGAGATCGGCCGAGTTGGTGACCGGGTGTTCGATCTCCCGGATGAAATCGGCGGCCGGGAGCGGGGCGGGATGGTTTCGCGTCTTCATGCTATAAAAAAAGATGTTTATCACCGATCCGGAAATGGGAATGAGCAGTTTCCCGCTTGATCCTTGTCAATTCACGGTGACATTGTCTTCCGCGGAAAAAGTCACGTCCCCGGTTGTCCGTTGTCAAAGCAATCGGGTGTGCGATTGTGAACATTTGCAACATTGAACAATCCAAAAACGTACAGCCATGAAAAAAATTTACCAGCTGATCTTATTCCTCGGAAGCACGGCAGTTGCCGGCGCTCAATCGGCCGGCCAGGATGCGCACAACACCGCGCAGGGGCCCGGCGGCGGCTCCCCTTTATTTACGAACGACGTCATCGTGGCGCCCAGCAGCCTGAAACAGCACGGCACCAGCATCGCCGTGGCTTTTAACGGATGGCTCTATGAAGCTGCGGGACTGGAAACGATGGATTCCGATTCTTCCGGCGGCATCATCCGCATGTCGAAGGACAATGGGTTTACGTGGGTCAACTTCGCCAGCTGGCTTTACCCGAACGTGGATTACCTCAGTCCGGAAATTGAAGTGGTGGGAACGGATACGAATAACCTCTTCCTGTTCGTAGCGAGCGCCTGGCACGATTCCGTCAGCTATGCGTCTGACCTCTGGGTCGATAAATACAATGCGAGGAACGGCGCATTTATTACGGAAGTGTATAATGACGCGATGCTGTATGCGATAAGGGACGTAGATCTCGCATCCGATTACCGTTACCCGGCCTGGACGTCTTCGCCTTACAGCGTAGGGTTGCTGTATTCACACTTGTCGCAATTCGATTCCATCATGTTCGTTTCTTCCGGCGACGGAGGAAATACGTGGGGAACTCCGCTTACGATTACAAGAACATCCGCTTACACCGACCAGGTTTCGCTGGCTTACGGCATCGGCGGCAATTGGGCCAACGGGCGTTATTTCGCCGCCTGGGAAGAACGCAGCAGCTTCTCGGGCACGTCGATCGGGAAGATCAAAACCGCACATTGCCAGACCACATTCAACGGCGCATGGACATCGACATTTTGCCTGGATTCGCTCGACGCTTCCATGTCGGGCCTGGTGCGGCGCCCGCGGATCGCATGCCAGTACAATTCCATGGCGACCAACGACAGCCTGGGCCTGAGTACGCTCGTCCTGTTTGAACGCGCCTACGGCGGTGACACTGCCGATTGCGACATCCTCGGCTTTTACAGCAAGTCTCAGCCGCTGGGCAATTTCTGGTACCGCTTCGACGTGATCAACAACCCTCAGCAAGTCCTGCAGCCGGATGTTGTGTATGATCCCGGTTACAATAATTTCCTCCTGACCTTTTACAACCGCACAACGCTCGAGATGCCATACGTTGTTCATGACTTCAACATGATTTCGCCTTCCGCGTGGGTTATGATCACGAATAATTTCTGCGATCAGCCGTCTACCGTAAAAGATCCGTTCCCGCGCGTGGCGATCAACCCGGTGGTCACCCAGGCCGCTTTCAGCTGGACCCGCCAGGCAACCGCGACGCGTGAGCAGGCCATGTTCGACGCGGAGTATATGGTTACGAACGTTGCCGCCGTACCTGTTGCGGACATGCAATTTTCGCTTTACCCGAACCCGGCGCAACTCCAGTCGTTGCTCACGTTCAACCTTGCAGCTGCAGAGAAAGTGCACATCGACGTGTACGACCTCGACGGCCGCCTCGTCATGAACCTGGTCGATCAATCGATGGACGCGGGCCCGCAGCAGGTTTATATTCCCGCTGCCGGCCTTGCGAATGGAACATACATCATCAGCGTGACGACGAACAGCGCGAGGCATAACGCGCTGCTGATTATTGCGAATTAGTGCGGACAAATGAAGTGGAGAACCCGGTGCTGTCACCGGGTTTTCTTTTTTTGGTGTGAATGATACGGATCAAACTGTTCACTGCCGGATTCAATTTCTTTTGCACGCCGATCGTCTTTCTTTTGTTGAAACTCAAAAAAACGTACCATGAAAGTCAAGGAAATTATGACAAAGCAAGGCGTGCAATATTGCACCCCCGAAACGCGGCTGCACAATGCGGCCAGAATGATGAAATCCGCGAACTGCGGCGCATTGCCCGTGCTCGACGACAACAAGCAGGTGGTCGGAATTGTGACCGATCGCGACATTTGCCTTTCGCTCGCGCAGAAAAGCACGAAAGCGCCCGGGCAGCTGACCGTCGCCGACATCATGACAAAAAAGGTAGCGACGGTTTCTCCCGATGCGGACCTGGACATCGCGCTGCGTGAAATGCGAACCAAAAAGATCGGCCGCCTCCCGGTTGTCGACGATGAAGGAAAACTGAAAGGCATCATTTCGCTTCACAACCTCTTGTCGAAGTCCACGAACGGGAAAACAGGACTCCGCGGTTCAGCAGGAGACGGGGAAAGCATCCTGAAAACCGTACAGGCCCTGTCCGACCGGTATGCCGGGCCGCTCCGGGGAAGAAAGAAAGCGTTGAACGTTCGGCGCGCGCGGAATGCCTGACGCATTATGGAAAAGATCACGCCGTAGTCTGCGCATTTGCATTGAAACGGGAAAATGCGCGCCGTATGTTTGTTCCAGCTTTGTTATTAGCGGTCCGGGAAGGTAGTCCGGCAGACATAAACGCCCTAATAAGCGTCGACACTGCTGTGTGCGAAAAGCAGAATAAAAACTGCGATCCTTACCAGGGAAGCAAGGCAGGCAAAAGATACCGGAGAATAACTGTTGTAAAAGGCAGCTAAACTTCCGACATCCGAAAACGTCCCGGGTTTTACCGGGACGTTTTTGTTTACAGGATGGTTTGCTTTTCAGGATAAGGAAGATGATTGATTTTTGACATGAGGAATGTCAACTTTCCTGCTGATCGGCAGCATGAGAACGACACGATACTATTGATATTTTTAATTCAACAGTGTTAGATGGTTGCGGTTCCCGGAATCATTACAACAAATCGCTTCACGGAAGACCCATTTTGTGAATCACCCCGCAAACATACCCGGTGAAAGCCGACAGTGAATTTTACGGCTTGAATTCTCCCCCGATTACGGCTGGCAGACGAGTTTTAATTTCATTTAAAACACATCGCCATGGACAAGAAAATACTTGTTATCGAGGACAACCCCGAAATGCGGGAAAACATTGCGGAGCTCCTGGAGCTGGCGGGCTATCACGTGACCCAGGCGGCGAATGGAGTGGAAGGCCTTTCGCAATTGCGCGAGCAGCAGCCTAACCTTGTCCTTTGTGACATCATGATGCCCCAGCTCGATGGCTTCGGCGTGTTGCGCGCCATGGAGAACTTCCCCCATCTTGCGGGAACGCCGTTCGTGTTTCTCACCGCGCTGGCTGAAAAGGACGACTTCCGGAAAGGGATGGACCTGGGCGCCGACGATTACCTGCCGAAACCGTTCAAAGGCGACGAGCTGCTGCGTGTCGTCGGCGCGCGGCTCAGGAAAAAGCGGCTGGAGAAGAGCGCGATGGAAGACCGCATGAACGGCCTCAGCGATTTTATGCACAACGCGAAAAAAGTGCTGGGGCGCGACCTCATCGAAGCGAAGTACACGAAAAAGAAGATCAGGAAGAAGGATGTCATCTTTATGGAAGGAGATTCTTCCGGCCACCTTTACTTCCTGTTTTCCGGCAAGGTCAAGACCTATCGCACCAACGAGGAGGGAAAAGAATATATCACCGGCATCCACGAAGAAGGAGACTTTTTCGGGTATTTCGCGCTCACCGACGACAGCAGCCGTAAGGAAACGGCGAAAGCCATCGAAGATGCGGAGATCGCGCTCCTGTCGCGCCAGGATTTTCTCCAGCTGCTTGCCACAGACCGTTCGCTTTCCATGGAGTTCATCAGCTTCGTGACGAAAAGCCTGGACGAGGCGGAACAGCGTTTGCTGCGGCTGGCTTACAATTCCGTGAGGAAACGCGTGGCGGAGGCGTTGCTGTTCGTGTGCCGGAAATACAAGGCCAGGGACGGCGATCTCATCCCGCTCAGCCGCGACATTCTTTCCACGCTCGCCGGAATTTCTCCTGAATCCGCCAGCCGCAACCTCAGCGATTTCCGCGAAGAAGGACTCATCGAAACCTATCACGGTTCCATCAGGGTGCATAACATCGACAAGCTGGAGCGTGTAAAGCATTAAGCAATAAGCATAAAAAACCTGGACGGGGGAGATGCGTCCAGGTCTCGGGCGGCTGACGTTACGGCATGTCAGTAGGCCAGTACTTCAGCTGAAACTTCCAGCCTGTTCTCGACCCCGCGGACACCGGGTGCCAGCCATGCTGCGCGTTCCGCATCTTCCTTTTCGGCAAGCGAGCGGACTTTTCCTTCCAGGACGACATTATCACCGGAAGAGTGAATGGTGATCTTCTCCGCGTCGATCGTTGCGCTGCGGTGAAAAGCGAAGTTGATCTGGCGCTTTACGTCTTTCAGGTCCACCAGCGGCGCAAGTGCAATCTTGTTGATGACACCTTTCACGCCAGAAAGATCTTCGATCGCCCTCGCGGCATTCAGCTTCTGGAATTCCCATTCCACCTGGCCTTCCAGCGTCACCCAGCCGTCGTCGACTTTCAGCCTGATCCGCTCGTCCTGGACAGCGCTGTTCCATTTCAGCGCGCTGAGGGCTGCGGCGGCGAGGTCGGTATCGCTGCGCCGGTTGTCGGGGAGAAGCCGCACTTCAATGTCCTCCGCAACGGCGCGTACGCCTTTCACATTTTTTGCCGCGTTTTCCGCCGCGATCTTTTTGGAATAGGAATCGACTGTGCCGGAAAGCGTGACAATCCCGTTTTTCACCGCCACGCCGATTTCGGTGGCTTTGAGAAAGGGCTGCCATTTCAGCTCGGCCATTACGTCTTCCTGGATCTGTGCATCTGTTTTCATGGATTTCAGGTTTTTTGGTTCAGAGCACAAAGGAATAAGCTCCGCGCGCCGATAACGAGGGAATCAGTCAACACAGGAAATGATTGATTGCACGAATAAAAAAACGGCGGCCGGGCTGTCGCTCAGCCGCCGGTGGAAACCAGGGCGGAAAAATTTGCAGGTAGCCGGTTCTCCATGCAATAGAGAACGATCTGCTTGTATCCAGCTGTCGGCGGCAAACTAAACAGGTCGCCCCTACGGGGCTTATCTCATATATCGTTCGGATATTTTATAAACAGGTCGCTCCTACGGAGCTTTAAGAGTCGCGCAGGGACGACCTGTTTATTGAAAAACAAAATTCAATCCTACGGGGCTCTGGAATGTTATCTTATCGTTTTTTCATAAACAGGTCGCTCCTGCGGAGCTTTATGAGTCCCGTAGGGACGACCTGTTTATTGAAAAACAAAATTCAATTTTATGAAAGCCCCGTAGGGGCGACCTGTTTAGCGGGAGAAGCGAATGTTCATTAGTGTGTTCAATAACTTCAAAAATGGTCAATCGATCTTCCAGGTCTTCTCGCCGGAAAGAATTTTATTCAGCGACAGCTTCCCGGATTTTTCCTGCGCATGTTTGATCTGCGCTTCCATTTCCTCTTCATAGGTCGGGCGATCTTCAGCATAAAAAACGCCGAAGGGACGCGGCTTGTGACCTTGCAGCGCCGGGTTGTCGAAAAATCCGGCGAGGATGTTCGCCTTGATCTTGTCCTTCTCGTCGTGGATCCAAAGATCGGCGGCGGAATATTTTCCCTCGTCGAGGCGGACAACTTCGGGATGCACGCCGTCGAGGCGAATTCCTTTTTCGTTGTTGCTGCCGAAGATCAGCGGCTGGCCGTGCTCGACAAACAGCGTTTCTTCTTTTTTGCTTTCTTTTTCCATGTACGCGGAAAATGTGCCGTCGTTGAACACGGGGCAATTCTGGTACACTTCTACGAAAGCCTGTCCTTTGTGCTCGTGCCCGCGCCTGATCATCTGCTGGAGGTGCTTCGGGTCGCGGTCGAGCGAACGCGCAACGAACGACACTTTCGCGCCGAGCGCCAGTTCGATGGGGTTGAACGGTTCTTCCACCGAACCATACGGCGTCGACTTGGTGAATTTGCCTTTTTCGGATGTCGGAGAATATTGCCCCTTGGTCAGGCCGTAGATCTGGTTGTTGAACATGAGGTAATTCATGTTGAAATTTCTCCGCATCAGGTGGATGAAATGATTCCCCCCGATCGACATCGCATCGCCGTCGCCGGAGATGATCCAGACGTCGAGCGCGGGATTCGCCGCTTTGACGCCGGAAGCGATCACGGCTGCCCTGCCGTGGATGCTGTGCATGCCGTACGTTTCCATGTAGTACGGGAAACGCGAGGAACAGCCGATGCCGGAAATGAATACCGTATTTTCTTTCGGGATGATGAAATCGGGCAGAACCGTCTGCACCTGCTTGAGGATCGAATAATCGCCGCAGCCGGGACACCATTTCACATCCTGGTCGGACGCGAAATCTTTTGATGCGAGCTTTGTTGCCGGAATGATCGTATCAGCGCTCATGATTACTTGTTGTTAAGTGTGTCGACAATTTTCGCCTTCAGCTCGTCTGTCGTGAACGGCAATCCCTGCACTTTGCTGAAGCCCGTCGCCGGGATTAAATATTTCGCGCGGATGAGCTGCAGCAGCTGCCCGCAGTTCATTTCAGGGATCAGCACCTTGTCGAAACCGGAAAGCAGCGCGCCGAGGTTTTTCGGGAACGGGTTAAGGTGACGCAAATGGACCTGCGCAATGTCGTGTCCTTCTGCCAGCAATTCGCGCACAGCGGTGGTGATCGATCCGTAGGTGGAACCCCAGCCGAGCACGCAGAGCTTCGCTTTTTCGCGGCCGCTCTCCACGCCGATGGCAGGGATGTGATCCGCGATGCGCTCGATCTTTTCCGCGCGCAGGTGGATCATCACTTCATGGTTCTTCGAATCGTATGAAACGTTGCCGGTCTCATTTTGCTTCTCCAGCCCGCCGATGCGATGCTCCAATCCTTTGGTGCCCGGAATGATCCAGGGACGGACCAATTTTTCATCGCGGAGATACGGCAGCAATTTTCCGCCTTCGTTGTTGTTTTTCGTGAGGTAAGAAAACTTCACCGGCTTCAGCTGGCTTTCGTCGGGGAAACGCCAGGGCTCGGAACCGTTGGCGACGTACCCGTCGCTGAGAAAGATCACCGGCGTCATGTGCTCGACGGCAATGCGGCAGGCTTCGTAAACCGTGTCGAAACAATCGGAAGGAGAAGATGCGGCAAGCACCGGGAGCGGCGCTTCACCATGACGGCCGAACAGCGACTGCAGAAGATCCGCCTGTTCGGTTTTTGTCGGCAAACCCGTAGACGGCCCGCCGCGCTGCACGTTCACGATTACCAGCGGAAGCTCGAGCATGACCGCGAGCCCGATCGCTTCCGCTTTGAGCGAAAGGCCGGGGCCGGAAGTGGTGGTGACGCCGAGATTACCCGCGTAGGATGCGCCGATGGCGGAACAGATGCCCGCGATCTCGTCTTCCGCCTGGAACGTTTTTACGCCGTTCGCTTTGTATTTCGACAGCTCGTGCAGGATGTCGGAAGCGGGCGTGATGGGGTAGGAGCCGAGGAACAAGGGCAGTCCCGCCTTTTCCGCCGCAGCGATCATGCCGATGGCGGTGGCGTGGTTGCCGGTGATGTTGCGGTATGTTCCTGCGGGAAGCTTTGCGGAAGTGACTTTGAAACGCGTGGTGAAAATTTCGGTGTTCTCCCCGTAATTCCATCCTGCTTTCAGCACGCTGATGTTCGCGTCGCGGATGTCGGGCTTCTTCAGGAATTTCTCTTCGATAAAATGAATGGTGTAGTCCATCGACTTGTCGAACATCCAGAAAAGCAGCCCGAGCACGAACATGTTCTTGGAACGCTCGATCTCTTTCATGCCGAGGTTCGACCCGGAAAGCGCTTCTTTCGTATGCCGCGTGATGTCGATCTTATAAACGACGTAATTGTCGAGCGCGGGATCGTCCAGCGGGCTGTATCCTTCCGGGTATTGCGCGAGCTGCAGGTTCTTTTTATCGAACCCGGAAACGTTCGCGAGCAGCACGCCTCCCTTTTTGAGTTTTGGAAGGTCGACTTTCAGTGCGGCGGCGTTCATCGCCACCAGCACGTCGTACTGGTCGCCCGGCGTGAAAATTTCTTTGCTGCCGAAATGTACCTGGAACCCGGAAACACCGGCCACAGTTCCGATCGGGGCGCGAATTTCAGCGGGGTAATCGGGAAACGTGCTGAGGTCTTGTCCGAGAAAAGCGCTGGTGTCCGTAAACTGCATGCCTGTAAGCTGCATGCCGTCGCCGGAGTCTCCCGTGAACCGGACCACTACGCTCTCCGCTTCCCTGATTTCCCTTTTTCCCGGTGATTTTTTTTCCAGGGTATCCATAATTCTATTTTTTTTCAGGCGTGTAACGTTTCTTTCTTTGCGGCCAGCTCGTCTTTCGATTCCGCATACGCTTCATCCGGGACGCAGCAGTCCACCGGGCAGACGTTCGCGCACTGCGGCGTGTCGTGGAAGCCCACGCACTCGGTGCATTTGTCCGGGACGATAAAATAATAATCGCCGGAAAGTGCGGGTTGCGCAGTATCCGCGTCGGCCGAGAAGCCGCTTTTCCCGGTGAAGGTTCCGCTGACGGATGTCTTGTCGGAAAACCTCCACTCTGAACCGGGTTCATAGATCGCTCCGTTCGGACATTCAGGTTCGCAGGCGCCGCAGTTAATGCAGTCCTCTGTGATTTTAATAGCCATTGGATGGAGTTTTGAGGTGATTGATTATGGATGTAAAGGAAGTTTCATTTCAATTTTTGAACTATGATCCGAATCATGCTTTTTATTGGCAACTCCATCTACGTTTGATGCGAACAATCTACTCATGGGTCCAGGCGTATTGATCATGCTTTTGATTTGCGGTCTTGCCTTCGCAGGCGGCGGCATTTTACTTTCGCGTTTGCTTTCGAAATCAACGCGCAACCCGGTCAAGGGAGAAGCCTATGAATGCGGGGTTCCAACGCAGGGAAGCAACTGGGCGCAGTTCAACGTAGGCTATTATTTATTCGCACTTATTTTTCTCGTGTTCGATGTCGAGCTGATCTACATGTACCCGTGGGCGGTCGTGGTGAAAAGGATCGGGATACCGGCGTTGATCGAAATCGTGTTTTTCATGCTGGTTCTTTTCATGGGACTGCTTTATGCGTGGAAAAAAGGCGCACTGAAGTGGTTATGATGCGGATCATAAAATAACGCGGCGAAATGAAGGAAAAAACGACAGCAGCATTCCCAGGGCTGACATCCGGAGACGGCGTCGTGCTGACGAAGCTCGACGACATCGTCAGCTGGGCGCGTTCGAATTCCCTGTGGCCGCTGGTGTTCGGGACAAGCTGCTGCGCGATCGAGATGATGTCGGCCGCGGGCGCGAGATACGACTGGTCGCGTTTCGGATTTGAAGTGGCGCGCGCCACGCCCCGCCAGGCCGACCTGATCATCGTGGCCGGTACGATCACGATGAAGATGGCGCCGGTGCTGAAACGTTTGTACGACCAGATGCCCGATCCGAAATACGTGATCGCCATGGGCGCCTGCACGATCTCCGGCGGACCTTTTTTTTACAATACCTATTCCGTGGTGAAAGGTGTCGATCACATCATTCCCGTCGACGTTTTCATCCCGGGCTGCCCGCCGCGACCGGAAGCATTGCTGCATGCGATGATCACGCTGCAGGAAAAAATAAAGCATGAACCCTCTTTCCTAAAATCACGACCCCAGGAAAATGCAACCCGATGAGCTGAAACAGGTATTGAGCGCATTGCTGCCGGAAGCTTCCTTCGACGAGACAGGAGAGTTCCCGGCTGCCGTAGTTCCTGCCGGGCAATTTCTTCCGTTCATGAAAGAGATCCGGCACGACCGCCGGCTGCACTTCGATTACCTTTTCTGCCTGACGTGCGTGGACTGGAAAGATCATTTCATGATGGTTTATCATCTCCTGTCGAAAACGCACCGCCATTCCCTGGTGGTCAAGGTGAAGATTGACGATCGCGAAAATCCCGTCATCGACAGCGTTGCCGGCACCTGGAAGACCGCCGATTTCCATGAGCGGGAAGTGTACGACATGTTCGGTGTGAAGTTCAACGGGCACCCGGACCTGCGGAGAATTTTTCTTGACGAAGACTGGAAAGGGTTCCCGCTGCGAAAAGATTACGAAGACCCGCACATGATCGAACTCTGATGCTGATCGGTGAAGACCATATCACGGAAAGCGGCGAATTCGTCGTAAACATAGGACCGCAGCATCCTTCCACCCACGGCGTGCTTCACCTCAAGGTATGGCTCGACGGCGAGACGATCAACAAGGTACAGCCGCACCTCGGCTACATCCACCGCTCGATCGAGAAGATGAGCGAAAGCCTGTCGTATCGCCAGTTCCTTTTCGTGACGAGCAGGATGGACTATCTCTCCGCGCACATCAACAACCAGGCTTGTGCGCTCGCGGTGGAAAAAGCGCTGCAGGTCGAAGTTCCGCCGCGGGCCAAGGTGATCCGCCTGCTCATGTCGGAGCTGACACGCCTCGCTTCTCACCAGCTGTGGTGGGCGGCCACCGGTCTCGACCTCGGCGCTGTCACGCCTTTCTTTTACGCCTTCCGCGAGCGGGAAATGATCAACGACATCCTGGAGGAAACGTGCGGCGCGCGGTTGACGCAGAATTACATGGTGCCCGGCGGCGTCATGACGGACCTGCACCCGGATTTTCAGCGACGCGTAAAAGAAATGCTGAAAGCGACGAAAGAAAAATTCCACGAATACGGCGAGCTGCTCACCGGCAACACCATTTTCGAGCAACGCACGAAAGGCGTCGGCGTGCTGTCAAAGGAAAATGTGATCAGCTACGGCGTGACAGGCCCTGCTGCGCGCGCATCGGGTGTGAGCTGCGACGTGCGCAAATGGTTCCCGTATGACGGATATGAACAGGTTCAGTTCAGCGAAGTGCTCCGCGAAGAAGGCGATTGCTGGGCGCGGTACATGGTGCGGATGGATGAAATGAAAGAATCCATTTCCATCCTGGAGCAATTGATCGATGCCATCCCGGAAGGCGATATCCAGGCGAAGACCAAACAAGTGATCAAGCTTCCGAAAGGTGAATTTTACCAGCGCGTGGAAACGGCCCGTGGCGAGCTGGGCGTGTACATCGTCAGCGACGGCGGCTCCACACCTTACCGCTGCAAATACCGCTCGCCGAATTTCAGCAACCTCTCCGCATTGCCGGAAATGGCCGTAGGCGCGAAGATCGGCGACCTCGTGGCCATCATGGCGACAATCGACTTGGTAATCCCGGACGTAGACCGATAACGACAACGTGAACCCCGTACTCAACATCAGCTTTTCTTCACTCGCCGGTCGCATCCACGACTGGATGAGCGGGGCTATTGCCAATGAAACCGTCGTGCTCATTCTCGAGCTGGCGATCGCGGGAATCGTCCTGCTGGGATTTCTTGTCGTGCTGTGTTTTTTCCTCGGTTACATGGAACGGAAAGTAGCCGCCTTCATGCAGATCCGCCTCGGTCCGAACCGCGTGGGCCCGAAAGGAACGCTGCAGATCATCGCCGATACGGTCAAGCTGTTGTTCAAAGAAGGATTAACGCCGCATGCGTCGGATAAATTCCTCTTCAACCTCGCGCCGTTCATCATGGTGGTGACTTCCATGCTCGTGGTGGCGCCGCTGGCATTTGCAAAGGATTTCCAGCTGTTCGACATCAGCATCGGGGTGCTTTACGTTTCGTCGATCTCTTCGATGGCGGTGATCGGCATCCTCATGGCGGGCTGGTCGAGCTACAACAAATATTCCCTGCTCGGCGCCATGCGCTGCGGCGCGCAGATCGTCAGCTACGAGCTTTCCATCGGCCTTTCGCTGATCGCCATCGTGATCCTCGCCGGCAGCCTGCGCATGTCCGACATCATCTACAGCCAGGCCGACGGGTGGTGGATCTTCAAAGGACACATTCCTGTGCTCATTTCCTTCGTCGTCTTTATCGTCGCGTCGACTGCCGAGATCAACCGCGCGCCGTTCGACCTCGCAGAAGCGGAGTCGGAGCTGACCGCGGGATTCCACACGGAATATTCCGGGATGAAATTCGCCATGTTCCTGCTGTCGGAATACATCAACCTGTTCGTCGTTTCGGCGATGGCGGCGACGCTTTTCCTCGGTGGCTGGATGCCGCTGCACATCGGCAACCTGGAAGGCTTCAACCACGTGATGGATTATGTGCCGTCGTCGGTGTGGTTCTTCGGGAAAACGTTCCTCATCATTTTCATCATCATGTGGTTCCGATGGACCTTCCCGCGCCTGCGCGTGGACCAGCTGCTGAACCTCGAGTGGAAATACCTTCTTCCCATCAGCATGGTGAATGTGCTGCTGGTAACGATCATGGCCATCATGGGATGGCATTTTTAAAACGTGAAATGAAAGAGCCCGGGTACATCGGTACGATCTTCAGAACAGTCAGGTCTCTCCTGAAAGGGATGCGGCTGACCGGGTATTATTTCACGCACCCGAAAGAGATCGTCACCGAGCAATATCCCGACAACCGCGCGACGCTTAAGATGTCCGAACGTTTCCGCGGGGAAGTGATCATGCCGCACGACGAGAACAACGAGCACCGCTGCACCGGCTGCCAGTCGTGCGAGCTGGCCTGCCCCAACGGCTCGATCAAGATCATCACGAAGCAGGAAGTGCAGCCCGACGGGAAAAAGAAGAAGCGCATCGACACGTGGGTGTATCACCTCGACATGTGCACGATGTGCAACCTGTGCGTGGTGGCCTGCCCGAGCGATGCGATCAAAATGGGGCAGGAGTTCGAGCACAGCGTGACGGATAAAAAACAGCTGAAGAAAATACTCAACCTGCCGGGCTCGCGGTTAAAAGACGGCGTAGAATAATGGATGCATCAACGATCATATTTTATGTCCTGGCAGCCGTCACCCTCGGCGGCGGCTTCCTCGCGGTGATGAGCAGGCGGATTTTCCGTTCGGCGATCTACCTGTTGTTTTCCCTGCTGGGAATTGCCGGCCTGTATTTCTGGCTCAACTACGAGTTCATCGCGGCGGTGCAGATCGTGGTGTACGTGGGCGGCATCGTGGTGCTGATCATTTTTTCCATTTTCCTTACGAATCAATCGGGCGGCAACATGCAACAGCCGGGGATCATGCGGATGCTGGTCTCCGGCCTTGCGACCCTGTGCGGTCTCGGGCTGACGCTTTTCCTCATTTCGCGTTACGCATTTAAATCTTCCGGCGGAACGACTGTGGAACCTTCAGCAGAAAACATCGGGGAACAAATGCTCAGCACAACAGAACACGGTTATCTCCTGCCGTTCGAGCTGGTCAGCATCCTGCTGCTCGCCGCGATGATCGGGTGCATTGTCATTGCCATGAAAACAAAAACCAAAACATGAACGCGATCGGTTTAGAACATTTGCTGGTCATCAGCACCGTCCTGTTCTTCACGGGCGTTTACGGCTTCCTCACGCGCCGCAACCTCATCACGATGCTCATGTCCGTCGAGCTCATCCTGAACAGCGTCAACCTCAACTTCATCGCGTTCAACAAGTACCTGTTTCCCGGCAAGCTCGACGGGCTGTTCTTTACGGTGATCGTCATCACGGTTGCTGCTGCAGAAGCGGCGGTGGCCATCGCCATCATCATCAACCTGTACCGCAAATTCAAATCCATCGACGTCGAAGATGCCGGCACGCTGAAATTCTGACCATGAAAGCCTTCACCCTCATCGCGCTTGTCCCGCTGCTCCCGCTGCTCAGCTTCCTGGTCAGCGGGCTGTGGGGCAGGAAATACCTGAAAAATTTCTCGGGTGTGCTTGGAACGCTGGCCATCGCAGCATCCGCGGGGATTGCTTTTTTTATCGCTTACCAGTATTTCTTCGTCTCCGGGCAAGTCGACGGCGTGTATGAGCAGATCACCGTGCTCCACTATACGTGGCTGGAATTCTCGCCGGGACTTTCCATCGACATGGGCCTGCTGCTCGACCCGGTTTCGGTGATGATGATCGTCGTGGTGACGTTCATCTCGCTGATGGTGCATGTGTACAGCCTCGGTTACATGAAAGGTGAAGCGCGTTTTTCCACGTATTACGCGTACCTCTCGCTGTTCACGTTCTCCATGCTCGGCCTCGTGCTTTCCGGAAATATTTTCCAGATCTACATGTTCTGGGAACTGGTCGGCGTTTCTTCGTTCCTGCTCATCGGGTTTTATTACGACAAACCCTCAGCGGTGGCTGCGGCGAAAAAAGCGTTCATCGTGACCCGTTTCGCCGACCTCGGATTTCTCATAGGTATTCTCATCCTCGCTTTCTACGCGCACACGCTGGATTTCGGCACGCTGATCGAACGGCTCACCACGCACACGGAATATTATGCGTCCATCACGGCGGCTTCTTTCCTCGGCGTTTCCGCGCTGAGCTGGGGCCTCGTGCTGGTATTTATCGGCGGCGCGGGAAAGTCGGCGATGTTCCCGCTGCACATCTGGCTGCCTGACGCGATGGAGGGCCCCACGCCGGTTTCCGCGCTCATCCATGCTGCGACAATGGTTGTGGCCGGTGTGTTCCTCGTCGCGCGCCTGTTCCCGGTTTATGCCTTATCCTGTTTGCCGGCGCTGGAAGTGGTGACGTACGTCGGCGCATTTTCCGCATTCTTCGCCGCGATCATCGCGTGCACGCAAACGGACATCAAACGCGTGCTGGCCTACTCCACGATGTCGCAGATCGGCTACATGATGTTTGCGCTGGGCGTTTCCGGTTACGGCGGTGAAAATGGATTGGGCTATACGGCGTCGCTGTTTCATCTCTTCACGCACGCCATGTTCAAAGCCCTGCTGTTCCTCGGCGCGGGCGCGGTGATCCATTATGTGCACAGCAACGAGCTGAAAGACATGGGCGGCCTGCGGAAACAGATGCCGGTCACGCATTTGCTTTTCCTCGCTGCATGCCTCGCCATCGCCGGGATCCCACCGTTCGCAGGATTTTTCAGCAAAGAAGAAATATTGACAGCGACATGGAATTCGAACAAGCTGGTGTTCGGTGTTGCATTGCTGACATCTGCCATTACCGCGTTCTACATGTTCCGGTTGTACTTCAGCATTTTCTGGAATAAAAACCGCGAGGCCAACGCGCACGACGATCACCATCATTCTTCGGAAGCGCCCGGTACGATGTTGCTGCCGATGATCCTGCTCGGCCTTTGCACGATAGCCGCCGGTTTTGTGCCGTTCGGCGAATTTGTTTCAAGCGATGGAACGATATTGCAAACTGAAATTCACTTCGGCTTTTCGGCGGTGCCGGTGGGGTTTGCATTGATCGCCATCCTTCTCGCCATGCGGATGTATCGCTGCCGCAACGCCATGCCGGACCGTATAGCCGGCAGCCTGGGTGGAATTTACCGCGCCGCTCACCGGAAATTTTACATCGACGAGATCTACCTCGCCGGCACGAAGAAATTCATTTTCGGAATTGTGGGCGCTTCCGCCGCCTGGTTCGACCGGAACATCGTGGACGGCATGATGAACCTGCTGGGCACGCTGACCGCGTGGATCTCCGGGCTTGTCCGCCCGCTCCAGTCGGGAAAACTGCAACATTATGCGTTCTATTTCTTCTTCGGGGTGATCGGTTTTGTCATCCTGCTCATTTTTTTAACGACCTGAAAAATGCACACGATGACACCACAACGATTCGAATCGATCAGGCTCGCGCTCGATTATCTCGATGCTGCTGAAGCGGAACTGAACCGCCCGAAAGAAGACGCAGTGAACCTCTGTGTTTGCCTCGGCGCGCAGAAATGCATCATGCACTTGCTGCAGGGCTATCTCGTGCTGACAAACGGAAAATCGTACGCCGATTGCAGCATGGAAGAATTGATCGGGCATTGTACGCAATCCGACACCCGTTTTGCAGCGATCGATTATTCCTGCCTGCATTGCAGGCATACGCGTGATGACGGCGGCGGGTTGTACTGCATCGACCCGGAAAATGTAAAGGCATGCGTGACGGTGGCGGAACGTCTTAAAACATTGGTGCTGGAAAAATTAAACATAACCGGGCTGAACTAAGCGATGAACCTCTCACTCCTCATTATCGCACCCTTGCTGACCGCTGCCGGTATCCTTGCCTGCAGGAAGCCGGCGCATGTGCGGTGGGTGGCCCTCGCCGGGGCGCTGGTCCAGCTCGGGCTTGCGGGCGCGCTGTTTGCCGCGTACAACGGCGTGAAAGGAACAGGTGAAGCGGGCGCGATGCATTTCGAGTCGCGGCAGCTCTGGTTCAGCGCGCTCAACATCGCGTATCATGTGGGTGTCGACGGAATTTCCATCGCGATGATCCTGCTGACGGCCGTCGTGGTCGTTGCGGGCGTGCTCGTGTCGTGGAAAATGGAAACGCGCGTGAAGGAATTCTTTCTCCTGCTCGTGGTGCTTGGCGCGGGGGCTTACGGCTTCTTCATTTCCCTCGACCTGTTTACGATGTTTTTTTTCCTCGAGCTCGCCGTGATCCCGAAATTCCTGCTGATCGCGGGCTGGGGGAGCGGGCGGAAAGATTACAGCGCCATGAAGCTCGCGCTGATGCTGATGGGCGGATCGGCGCTTGTGCTGGTGGGAATTCTCGGTGTTTATTTTAATTCGGCGGATGCGACCGGCGTGCACACGTTCAACCTCGTGGAGCTTGCGAAACAGCAGATCGACCCGGCGAAGCAGTCGTTCCTCTTTCCCCTGCTGTTCGGCGGTTTCGGCGTGTTCACCGCCATGTTCCCGTTCCACACCTGGGCGCCCGACGGGCACTCTTCCGCACCGACCGCAGCGTCCATGTTCCTTGCCGGGATCTCGATGAAGCTCGGCGGCTACGGCTGTCTCCGCGTTGCAACGTACCTGCTTCCCGAAGGCGCGCATCAATACTCGTGGGTCATCATCCTGCTCGCCACGATCGCGATCATCTACGGCGCATTTGCCACGCTGATGCAGACCGACCTGAAATACATCAACGCATATTCTTCCGTTTCGCATTGCGGCTTCGTGCTGCTCGGGATCGGCATGATGACGAAAACTGCGATCAATGGAGCAGTCATCCAGATGGTCTCGCACGGGCTGATGACGGCGCTTTTCTTCGCCGCGATCGGCATGGTGTATGAACGGACGCATACGCGGCAAGTGGCGCAACTGGGCGGGCTGCTGAAATCCATTCCATTCATCGGAACGGTGTTCATGCTTGCGGGCCTGTGCTCGCTGGGACTGCCGGGATTGAGCGGCTTCGTGGCGGAGATGACCGTGTTCATGGGGTCGTGGGAAGTTCCCGGCACGTTCAACCGTGTGGCGACAATACTTGCCTGCGCGTCGATCGTGGTGACGGCGGTTTACATTTTGCGCGCGTCGGGCGCGGTGATGATGGGGCCGCTGAAGAACCCGGATTTCGCCTTGCTGAAAGATGCGGGCTGGCAGGAAAAGCTGGCGTCCGTTTTAGTGATACTCGCCATCCTGTCGATCGGTACTGCGCCGTTCTGGCTGAACGAATTGATCGGCGACAGCGCGCAACTCATTATCGACCGTCTCGGCGGTCATGGAGGGATCTGAGCTATGGGAAAAGATTTTTTCATCCTGATGTTGCCCGAGCTGAGCCTCATGCTCATTCTCTTCCTGTTGCTCGGGTTGAAAATAGGGGAGGTGCGCCGTGAAAATTCCACGATACCGGCGCTCGTGAATATTCTCCTGCTGCTTCACATCGCTGCCGGATTTTTATTCAGCGCAGAAGGCGAGCTGTTCAGCGGAATGTATCGCACCACCAACGGGATCATGCTGGAGAAGAGCATCCTTGCCTGCGGAACGCTGCTGGTGTCGCTGCTCGCGCGCGACTGGCTGAAGAAGCATGAACATGTTACCGAATTTTACATCCTGCTGCTGGCTTCGCTGCTGGGTATGAACCTCATGCTGTCGTCCGGGAATTTTCTCGTGCTGTATCTCGGGCTCGAGCTTTCCACGATCCCGCTTGCCGCGCTTGCGAATTTCGATCTTGAGAAAAAACAATCGTCGGAAGCCGCGCTGAAAATGATCCTTTCCTCCGCGTTCGCATCCTGCATTTTGCTGTTCGGCATTTCGCTGCTTTACGGGACAACAGGCTCCATCCGGTTCGACGAGATCGCCGCGCAGATGGGCAATAACCCGCTGCAGCTGCTTGCTTTCGTTTTTGTGCTGGCAGGATTTGCGTTCAAGCTCTCAGTCGTGCCGTTCCACTTCTGGACTGCAGATGTGTATGAAGGCGCACCGGTTGCGGTGACGGCTTTCCTTTCCGTCATCTCGAAGGGTTCCGTGGTGTTTGCATTCGTGAGCGTGCTGCCCGCGCTTTTCCTGTCGGCGGGAGAGACCTGGCATTATTTCCTCATCGCCGCGATCGGCTTGACGATCCTCGTGGGCAATCTTTTCGCGCTGAAGCAGGAGAACATCAAACGTTTCCTCGCATTCTCATCGGTGACCCAGGCCGGCTACCTGCTGCTGGGCATTTCGGAAGGCGGGCTCACCGGCTCGGTGTCGGCGGTGTATTTTATGCTCGTCTACATTTTCTCCAACCTCGCCGCGTTCGGTGTGATCAGCATGATCTCCGTTCAGACGGGCAAAGAGAACATCAGCGACCTCAACGGCTTCCGGCAGAACAACCCTGTGCTGGCATGGGTGCTGGCGCTGGCCCTTTTCTCCCTCGCCGGCATTCCGCCCACGGCTGGATTTTTCGGAAAGATCTTCCTCGTCAGCGCGGGCGCTGCAAGCGGGAATTACGTCCTCGTCACGTTCGCCGCGCTGAACATGATCATTTCGCTGTATTATTACCTGCGCGTTGTAAAAGCGGTGCTGGTCAACACGAACGAACAGCCGCTCGAAACCATCCGCGGAAGCGCGTCGACGAAGATCGCATTGTACACGTGTACCGCCGGCGTAGTAGCTGCCGGCGTGTTCAGCTGGATCTACGATTACATTCTCATCGCGTTGCAATGATTGAACGGAGGTACCGATGGCCCTGAACCCGAACCATACATTTGAAGAGCTCGACGGTGTAAAATGTTCCGTCGTGGAGAAGAATTGTTCACCGGAACGCGTGGCATTTCTCGAAGCGCTGCTGAAGCTGAACGGGTATGTTGTGGTGGTCGCAAAAAGTCCCCCGCCGAAAACGCCTGCAAAACCGGCTGCTGCACCTGTTGAGGAAACTGAACCGGCGCCCCCGTCCCCCGAAACATTTACTGTAGGTGTGACAGATTTGAGTTTCAATCCCGTGAGCGCCGTTTACAACCGTGAGCTGAGGACGGCAGAGAATGCGATCGTGGATATATTTTATTGGAGGCAACTGGCGCATGAAACCAGCGAAATGGGGTGGTATTGGTCGAACTGAAGATTATTTCTGCCGGGTGGCGCTTGCCATCAACTTGCAAATCCGCTTCTCCCGCCAAACAGGTCGCCCCTACGGGGCTTGTGCCTGAATCGCATTGATTTTTCAATAAACAGGTCGCTCCTGCGGAGCTCGATGATCTTCAGACAGCTTTTTAAGCTCCGCAGAAGCATCCTGTTTAGAAAATAGACCTGTCCCTAACCCTTCGACCACCCCGGCTTCCTAACCATTACCGCGTTCTTTGATCCGCGAAATATCACTCTGCATCTTAACTTAATGACATTGCCCTGCGGGGCTTTTATGGATATGATTTTCTTTTTTCAATAAACAGGTCGCTCCTGCGGATCTCGATGATCTTCAGACAGCTTTTAAGCTCCGCAGGAGCATCCTGTTTAGAAAATAGACCTGTCCCTAACCCTTCGACCACCCCGGCTTCC
>CBIHOC010000017.1:0-110934 GCA_966211705.1 uncultured Chryseobacterium sp. | reverse complement strand
ATAAAGATGCGACCGCCAACTGCCAACCGCCGCTGTCTTTTCATGATGCACCATTTGCGGCTACCGGGTTGAATGGTAAATTGGCGGAATGAAAAACCTTTTCCTGTCTGCCGCTTTCGTGTTTCTTGCTGGTGTTACACATGCCACGCACACGTTGTGGTATTACGTTTATTTTCAAACGGAATTCGTCCAGGGACCATGGACCGGTACGAATCTT
Source organism: uncultured Chryseobacterium sp. (assembly GCA_966211705.1). GTDB lineage: Bacteria > Bacteroidota > Bacteroidia > Palsa-965 > Palsa-965. The sequence goes on along the minus strand of CBIHOC010000017.1, from coordinate 110,717 downwards.
CTTCAGCCGGGCTATATGTATCTTGAACCGAAACAGTTCGTCATTGAAAATGCCGGAAGCGACCCGGTGATTGTTCCGGCGGAAGCGCTCGACAAGCTGCGGGAAAATGCGCCGAAACTCTACGGCTGGGACTATAAACTCGAAGCGGCCGGTGATACATTGCTGATCTCCAGCGGCCAGGCGATCGCCGATTTCGGGCAGGTGAAGAACGAGGTGATCACCACCATGACCCATATCGGGTTTCCCCTCGTCCGTTTTAAAACCGCGGATCTCGACCAGGTATTTTCGCAGCAGGATGTCGATCTGCCATTTTTCGAATTGGTCGGAAAACAAAATCCGCCCCCGGTTGCACCTGCTTTGCCCGCGGATACTGCGCATGCCGCAGCCGGCATCCTCCAGCCCGCTGCCACGGAACCCCCGCATCACCACTGGCCCGATTGGCTGGTGTACGGCCTGTCAGGCCTGAATGCGGTGCTGATCGCCTGGCTGATCCTCGGGAGGACCCGGAAAAGCCGGCGGCAATCGTCCTAACATTTTTTAACCGCCAGGGCTCATCATACGCCGGGCGGCGCGGAGAATCTTGATAACTTAGAGGTTGTTCTCCTATGCCAAGGCGCGCCCCATTTTTTTTATTTGCTCTCCTGCTTTGCATCGTCGCGACGGCGCAGCAGTATAATTTCCGCAGCTACTCGGTGGCCGACGGACTTGCGCAGTCGCAGGTGTATGCCATGGCGGAAGATTCGCGCGGCTACCTCTGGCTCGGCACGCAGGGCGCGGGACTGAGCCGTTTCGACGGGAAAGAGTTCCGCACATTCAGCGAAGACGACGGGCTGGTCGACGGATTTATCCGCTGCATCACCACCGATGCGGCAGGCAATGTATGGATCGGCACGAACCAGGGCGCGTGCAAATATGACGGGAAAAAATTCACGAAACTGAATTATCCCGGCGACGACGGACCTGTGAACTGCCTGTACTTCACGCGCGACGGGCGTTTGTGGGTGGGCACGCAGGATTCCGGCCTCATCGTTTTCAAAGACGGCGCCATCCAGTCGCACTTCGGATTGGGAAAAGATCTTCCATCCAACCGCGTTTATTGCGTGTACGAAGACGAGCAGGAATACAAATGGATCGGCACGGAAATGGGCGTGGCGAAAATGAAAGGGAATATCCGCAAAATGTACAACCGGAAAGACGGCCTCCCGGTGACGACGACGCGCGCGATCGCAAAAGACGGAAGCGGCCGCCTCTGGTTCGCCACGTACGGCGGAGGTTTGTGCTGGTACGCCAACGAAAAATTCGTGCGCTTCAGCCCGGAAGGAGGAATTTCCAACAACACCACGCACTGCATGATCACCGACAAGCTCGGCAGGCTCTGGGTGGGAACGGCATCGGGTATTACGCGCATCCACGGCACGGAAGTGAAAATTTTCTCCGAGCGCGAAGGCTTGTGCAGCAACGTCGTGATGTCGGTGCTCGAAGATTCCGGCGGCAGCATCTGGTTCGGCACGTCGGGCGGGGGCGCATGCATGCTCGACGGGGAACGTTTCATCCATTTCACCGAAAAAAGCGGCAACATGGGCCCGTGGGTGGGCGCGGTGTTCTGCGACCGCGACGGGCATCTCTGGTTCGGCACGTCGAACGGCGGGGTGACGGAATACGACGGCACGTATTACACGAATTATTTTGAAGGCGCAGGATTCACTTCTGCGAAAGTGAAAAGCATCTGGCAGGATACGAGCGGCACGATGTGGTTCGGCACGGTGGGCGACGGCGCCTACAGCCGGCGCGACGGCTCGTTCCGCCACTACACCCGCAGCGCCGGCCTCAGCTCCAGCTTCGTGTACGATTTTCTCACCGATACGATGGGACGCGTGTGGATGGCCACCGCGGGCGGAGGCATCGCCATTCATGACCCGGAAAACGAACGGTTCGAAACAATCGGGACGAAAGAAGGCCTGAGCCTGCGCATCCAGTCGCTGCTGCTCGACGAGCGAAGCGGCAACGTGTGGGCGACAAGCGTGACCAGCGGAATTTATTTGCTGGAGTACGACAGCAATGGCACGCGCGTGAAACGACGGTACACAAAAAAAGACGGGCTGCAATCCGACATCGTGCGCTGCGCGGCGAACGACAAAGACGGGAACGCGTGGTTCGGAACGGCCGGCGGCGGCATCTGCCGGTACGCAGCAGGCAAGTTTCAATGCTTCACCAAAAAAGAAGGACTGGCGTCGAACAACATTTACGTGTTGCTGCCGGACAAGGATCGCAACCTGTGGGTGGGAACGGAAAAAGGACTCGACCGCATTACGTTCGACCGCAGGAACAACATCGCGTCGATCAAACATTACGGAAAAGGAGAAGGCCTGCTCGGCATCGAAACGAGCCTCAACGCCGGTTGCCTCGACACGGCAGGCGGCCTGTGGTTCGGCACGATCAGCGGGGCCAGCGTGTATCATCCCGAGCACGACAAGGTGAACCAGCATCCGCCGAAAGTGCACATCACCGGCATCCGTCTTTTTTTCGACCCGATCGAGAACACGCCGTACTGGGACACGACCGCATCTCCCGGCTGGTTTCCCGTCCCGAAATCGATCGAGCTTCCTTATGCGCAGAACCATTTACGTTTCGAGTTCACCGGCATCGACCTGCGCAATCCCGACGGCGTGCGGTTCCGCTGGAAGCTGAACGGGTTCGACAAAGACTGGTCGCCGGAAAACAACGAACGCCAGGCCACCTACTCCAACCTGCCGCCGGGCGATTACACGTTCATCGTGCAGGCCAAAAATTCCGACGGCTTCTGGAGCGAGGAGAAAAGTTTTTCCTTCCGCATCACGCCGCCCGTGTGGGCCACGTGGCCGTTCCGCCTCGGCGCGGGTTTGCTCATCCTCGCGCTCATCGTGTTTTTATTCTCCTGGCGCGTGCGCATCATCAAGCGGAAGAACCACCAGCAGTTGGAGAAGGTAACGCTGGAGAAACACGTGCTCGAGCTCGAGCAGAAAGCGTTGCGCCTGCAGATGAATCCGCATTTCATTTTCAACGCGCTGCAATCCATCCAGGGATTCATCGCGCGCAACGATGCGGCGGAAGCACGGCGTTACCTCGCCAAGTTCGGCAAGCTCATGCGCCTCACGCTCGAAAATTCCCGGCAGTCGTACACGAGCATCGCGCAGGAAGCCGAATCGCTGCAGCATTACCTCGGGCTCGAAGCGCTCTGCCACGGCAACCGCTTCACCTACGCCATCGAGATCGATCCCCGCTTCGACCCGGAAGCGACGTTCATCCCTGTGATGCTGATCCAGCCCTTCGTGGAGAACGCGGTGCTGCACGGCATGCGCCATTTGGGCGAAAAAGAAGGTAAAATTACGATCCGCTTTTTATCAGGTCACCCTTCGGCTGTCGCTCAGGGTGACAAAAAAATTAAAGACGGTACGATCATTTGCGAGATCGAAGATAACGGCGTGGGGCGCGCAAAGGCTGCGATGCTGGAATCGGAAACTCGCAACGAGCACAAATCGGCGGCGCTTGACATTACGCGGGAAAGGCTTGCGCAATCGAATGAAAAAGGAAAACCGGAAAGCAAGCTGGAGATCGTGGACCTTTATGATGCAGATGGAAATGCTTCGGGGACGAAAGTGGTGATCCGGATCGGGAATGTGGTGTATGAATGAAAAGTTCTGAGTTCTGGGAACTGAGTTCTGGGAACTGAGTTCTGGGAGCTGAGACAGGAGCTCTTCAGCGCTCGCCCGGTTTGTCTTTGAACAACGTTTCGCCTTTGATCAGCCAGGATGTTCCGAAGAAAAATAAACCGAGCGCTTCGAGGATAAAAACGGGTTTCATGCGTTGGTACTCGCATTTGACGCCGGGGATCACGAAGTAAAGCACCATGAGCATGAGGCAAAGGATCATGGCGATACCGCAAACTTTGTAAATCGTATTCCGGATCTTTTTCTGCGGCGTCACACGTCCGTCCGTTTTCGTGAACAGGAACAGGGAAATGAGCGCGAGCGTGAGGAAGAATAATGCCGCGCAGGCCAGGTGAAGTATCCCGGTCGTGTCGCCTTCAAAACCAGGGTTGCAGGGTTTTGATGGATCTTTGAACGTGGTCGGGAGAAAAGCGACACCGAACGCAAGCAGGCCCGCAATGCGGCTGGCGAGACCATCCTTCGATTTTTTGTAGCCATTGTAGCAGAACAGGAACAGCCCAACGGAGCACATGACGCCGATAAAAAAATCGCGCATCGGCGAATGGTAATAATGGCTGATGGAAATTTCGAGCGGAACGTCTCTCAGCAAGGAGCTTATGCCAAGCACAACCGGTAAGAATATCCCGAGGCACCCGACCGCTTTACGAAGCGTGAGGTAATTAATGACGAGGTAATTGTGGGATTCTTTTAAGGGATCGTTTTCCATTTGCCGGCGGTTAAAATTTTGACCAATCTATGGCAATTGCATCAAAATTCACATGCCGTTTTCAGGCATGGCGCCCGGTGTGCGTGGAGTCAGTCACGTCTTCCGTACTTGTATTATTCGCGCCGTTTATAAATATTCGAAAGCGCAGGTGGTGAAATCGTTGCCAGCGGTAAACGCGAACGGTTCTCATTCGTACAACTCGTACTCGAAATAATCCACGTACATCCCGCGCGAGAAGGAACGCACTCCTACCAGCGACAGGTGGCCCTTCTCGTCGAAACGGCGGTGGATCTTGCTGATGATCTTGTCGGCCTGGTGCTGCTCCTGCACGACGGGACGGCTGTATTCATCGTACGTATAATAGACGATGAAATTGTCGGAATCGTTCACGGAAACGGAATGCTCTTCGGATTCGCGGCCTTCTTCGTCGTACACCACTTTCATGTACTCCACCACTTTCTCCTTGTTGTTGTAGGTGGCGTAAACGATGTTGTCCTCGCGTTTCAGCGGGTCGAAGAATTCGGTGCGGCGGTACGTGCCCATGGCGCGGTCGTTCACCGTGAACTTTTTCACCTTCGGCTCGCCGTTGCGTTCCTCCCACTCCGTTTCTTCTTCGATGGAAATTTTATCTTCTTCGTCGTACACGTTGTGCTTTACCACTTTGGTCTTCCACACCGGGTGGTATGTGTACGTTTCACGCTTCTGCAATTCCCCTTCGCTGTCGTCGATGCGCTTTTCCGTTACCTGGTCGTTGTCGTCGTAGGTGAAATGCGTCGTCAGCGGGAATCCTTCGTCGAACTCGCGGGTCTCTTTGATGACGCGGTTTTTATCGTCGTATTCGAAAAGCAGTTTTTCGGCGAGATAACCTTCGTTGTAAAGCTCGTGCTTTGCGATCTTGCCATGCCCGTTGTACGTATTGAGCGTTTTCTGCACTTCGTTCCCGTCCGCGTCGAATTCCACCTCGCTGACCAGGTCGCCGTCTTTCGTCATTTCCCGTTCGAACACTTTGAAAAAACCGGCCTTGTCGACAGTTTCGCTTTCCGAAAAATCGTCCCATTCCCCGTTCAGCGCGCGGTAAACGACCTGCTTTTTATAATGAGGCGGTACAGGCTTTTGCTTTTTTTCCTTCGCAGGCGTTTCCGGGGTAGCTTCCGTTTCTGCGGAAGTCGTTTCTTCGGAGGAAGACCCCGGGACTGTTTCTTCTGACATCTCTGTTAACGTTTAAGCGTTAAAAATAAGGGATTAAAAGCGTCAAACGGTAAAAAAATCCAAATCCGGCAGTACACCAGTTTTGACCTTCGCCGGAAATGTCCACTTGTAAACAGAAAATTAAAAACCACGGAGACACGGGGACACGGAGTGTCAGTTCGGGTAGGCGTAGCCATATCGAGAACTCCGTGCCTCCGTGTCTCCGTGGTTTTTCAACATTCGGGGATTTTTCAAATTGAGACACTACCCCAAATCCTTATTTCGATCCGTCCATCCTTCCCACCGCGCGGGGACAGTGAATTCCCTTATTTTTGATCTGCCCAAACGCCAAACCCATGAAAAAGTATGTTCCCTGCCTTCTCGCTGCACCTTTCTTTTTCGCAGCCTGTTCCGACGGAGCAGCCGCTTCCGGAAAAAAATTCGCTTATCCCGCCACGCGTAAAGTCGACACGGTCGATACGTATTTCGGGACGAAAGTTCCTGATCCGTATCGCTGGCTGGAAGACGACAATTCCGACTCCACGAAAAAGTGGGTGGACGAGCAGAACAAAGTGACGATGGATTACCTCGCGCAGATCCCGTTCCGCAACAAGATCCGCGACCGCCTGAAGCAGGTGTGGAATTTCGAAAAGATGAGCGCGCCTTACCTCAAAGGCAAACGCTATTTCTATTCCCGCAACGACGGCATGCAGAACCAGTCGGTGCTGTATTATAAAGAAGGCCTCGGCGGAGAAGGCAAAGTGCTGCTCGACCCGAACAAACTTTCCGCAGACGGCACAACATCGCTGAATGCGTGGGACGTTTCGCACGACGGGAAATACATGGCGTACGGCATCAGCAAGGCAGGTTCCGACTGGGTGGAATTTTATGTGAAAGACATCGCCACGGGTGAAGACCTCGCCGACCATATCGAATGGAGCAAATTCTCCGGCGCGGCCTGGCAGAAAGACGGTTTCTACTACGGACGTTACGACGCGCCGAAAGGAAGCGCGCTTTCTTCTTCGAACGACCACCAGAAATTATATTACCACAAGGTCGGCGACCCGCAGGACAAGGACGTGCTCATCCACAAAGACGACGCGAACCCGGAAGTGAGCTTCAGCCCGCAGGTGTCCGACGACCAGGAGTGGCTCATCGTGTACACGACCAAATCCACGCACGGCAACGGGCTGATGGTGAAAGACCTCACGAAGCCCGGCTCGGAATTCAAAACCATCGTTCCGCTGGCCGACAAAGCCGACGAGTTCGGCGTGCTCGACATCGTGAAAGGGAAAATGATCATCCGCACCGACCATGGCGCGCCGAACTTCAGGCTCATCGAGATCGACCTTGCGAAGCCGGAAGAAGCGAACTGGAAAACGATCATCCCCGAAACGGAGAACATGCTTTCGGGCGTGAGCATGGCCGGCAGCAAATACGTCGCGAACTACCTTGTCGACGTGAAGTCGAAGCTGATCGTTTTCGACGCGAACGGCGTGAAAGAAGGCGATATCCCGCTGGCCGAAATGTGCGCCGTGAGCGAGCTCAGCAGCAGCGTGAAAGACAGCCTCGTGTTCATCGGCATGGCCACGTTCACCGCGCCGCCATCCATTTACAAATACAACCTGCAGACGAAGCAGACCACGCTCCACTTCAAGCCGGAGGTGGATTTCAAGTCGGAAGAGTACGAAACGAAGCAGCTGTTCTTCACGAGCAAAGACGGCGTCACCAAAGTCCCGATGTTTGTCACGCATAAAAAAGGCATCAAGCTGGACGGGAACAATCCCTGCTTCATGTTCGGCTATGGCGGTTTCAATGCGCATTACGGTCCCGAGTTCCGCACCGACCGCGCCGTGTTCCTCGAGGCCGGCGGCGTTTACGCGGTGGTGAACATGCGCGGCGGCGACGAGTACGGCGAGAAATGGCACCAGGGCGGCATCCTCTGCAACAAGCAGAATGTGTTCGACGATTTCATCGCGGCGGCGGAATTCCTCATCGTGGAAAAATATACGAGCAGGGAAAAGCTGGCCGTGCAGGGGCGCTCCAACGGCGGGCTGCTCATCGGCGCGTGCGAAACCCAGCGTCCCGACCTGTTCAGGGTTTGCATCCCGATGGTGGGCGTGATGGACATGCTGCGTTATCACAAGTTTACGATCGGCCGCTACTGGGCGAGCGATTACGGGCTGAGCGAAAATGAAGACGAGTTCAAATGCCTCTACAAATATTCCCCGCTGCACAACATCAAAGCCGCCAGTTATCCCGCCACGCTCATCACCACCGGCGACCATGACGACCGTGTTGTTCCCGCGCACTCGTTCAAATTCGCAGCCACCATCCAGGAGCACCAGCAGGGCGATAATCCCGTGCTGATCCGCATCGACAAGAATGCCGGCCACGGCTCGGGCAAACCGACGGACAAGCAGATCGAAGAGTATGCGGACATCTGGGCGTTTACGTTTTACAACCTGGGAATGACGTATTGATTCCCCCGCGCCCTCTGCGTCTCTGCGGCGAAATTACCACAGCAGTTTTTTGCCGCAGAGGGCGCAGAGGTTGCGCATATGGAAAGCAGTCCGCGAACGGGCTGCTTTTTTTATCTTGCAGAATGATGCTCCCCCGATCCGTTCTTGTACTTTTTGCAGCAACGCTTTTTTCCTGCGGGGAAAAAGACACGGGCCCAGGCAGAAACGATTCTGTGTTATTCGCTCCGCCTGTCGTTTGGATGCAGGATTACATCAATCACCCCGCGCCCGGCGACACCACCTGCCTGCAAGATCTTGCGCGGGCAAAAAAAGATGCGGCGGCCGGGAAGATCGCTTTTTGCAAAGGGTTTGGAATGGAGGGAGAGCGGCATCGAAAAGAACTGATCTCGCTTTGTAAGCAACATGGGCTCGTGTTCAGGTCTACTCCACCCACCTGTATGATCAGCGAAGGGCAAACCGATTATTGCTACGAAGCCTACATGGACAACTTAATCTCGCAAAAATTCGGGCCGACATTTAAGAAAGTTTTGGAAGATCGCGCCGACAGTCTTTTTTTAGTTCGCGTAATAAACACAAACGACACTGTAGAATATTGGGACTGCGATTCGCGCCCCCATTTGCCGGGATACCCGGAACAGGAGGAATGCGTCATGACCGTAAACCTGGATACCGTGCTTGCAAAAAAGATATCCTCGAACATGCCGGGCAGTTCTCCCTTCTTCGACATCGGATTTTATATCGATACGATCGGCCGCGCTTCCGGCTATTATATCAGGTCTATCCATGACGGAGGGAACCCGAAAATTGAAAAGTACGAACAGGAGATTTTTAACGCGTGCATTGAAACGCTCAAATATTATCAGAACTGGGAGCCGGGCAGGATACGAGGGCGGAAAGTACATACGCGGAATAATGTTCGCGTCTATTTCGGATAACAGATCGCAGAATTTGCTTACGCCGGTATTTACGTTCTCAACCTGGGAATGACGTATTGATTCCTCCGCGCCCTCTGCGTCTCTGCGGCGAAATTACCACAGCAGTTTTTTGCCGCAGAGGCGCGGAGGGTGGGGAGATTGCGCATATGGAAAGCAGTCCGCGAACGGGCTGCTTTTTTATTTCGTAACTTGTACTTCCGCGAATAACCCCTCCGCTGAATGTGCGCATGAAAATTTTCGTCCCGTTTTTCCTGTTTATCGTCCTCGCGGCCTTTTACGGACTTTCATCCTCCGCTGCGAAAGAGATTGTTATCTCGCCATGCGACAGCTTGTCTTCCGAAACCTATTTGCAGACGCCCGGGGAACAAACGCTCCTTCTCGATTCGTTTTTCGAGATCCGTTTCGACAACAGCACGAAACGCTTCTCCGTTCATTGCACGAGCAATAAATTGGAAATCCAAAGCCGGCCGGCGAAAGGGCTGACCGTTTATTATTCCGGCAGCGCTTCACTCGGCATCACCGGCGACATCCTCAGCATGGATACGATGGCGTTCCAGGGGCACGGCTATACAGGTGATGAAGATGATGATCTTGTCCCGGAAAATTTTCAATATTCCGCCAGCGGCATTTGCCGGGATTATAATAGCACGGAACGGCGACGGCCTTTCCTGCGGCTGACCATGGTTACGGACAAAAGCCTGCTCGTGGAATACGGTTTCAGCGAACATGCGGTCACGTATGATGAAGGACGGCTCCGCGGAAGGCAACGCGCTTACATCCGGCTTTATAATTTCGAAACCCGGCGATGGTCGAACAAAGAAAAAGGCGTGCTGAGAAAAGCCGGCCGCGGGTACGAGCTGTACCAGTTCCGTAAAGATTCGGTTTATATGAATGACTACGGCGATATTTATTATGAACGCGCCTGGTCGCCGGATAAAGTGCGGAAGGTATATTTCAGCGATGAAAAAGGGATACAGAAAGCCGCACCCGACAAGATCAGCCGGGAAAATCTCGACATGCGTTGCCACGAGCTCGATATCTCGTCCGGTATACTATATGAAGATGCGCCTGCGAAAGAATTCTGGGGCGGACCGGAGGAAAAACGGCTGAAGGCGATCAAAGCTACGCGTGAAATTGTAATGCATCCTCACCCGTCAGCGCCGGTGATCTACCGGGAAAAAGATTCCCTCTACGCCGAAGGTTATAACGGGTATGATTACGTGAACGACACCGGCTACCGCAGCAACCTGCGCTATACGCTCAACGGGCGAAACCCACGGCCGGTAAACTGGAGCGTGCGTTCCTTCTACAGCCAGCACCATCCGGGCGATCACGTATTTCACGTCGAACGGGAAACCCAAAATCTTCTTGCAATCCGTTACAACGAAGCCGACTCGCAGGTGTTCGATTCCACGCAGCTCGACTGGATGAAACACCCGGAATGTGTCGGTTATGCGAGGAAACGCGGCCGCTGCGGCATCTATGACATGGATGCGCTGAAATGGCTGGTCGCGCCGGAATATGACGATGTAAGCGTGCAGAACGGCTATCTCCTTGCAATGCGGAACTTCTTCGAACCGTTCGACGTGAAAAAACACGGCAGTATAGAAAATGCCGGTTATAGCCCGCTGCTTTTTTCAGAGCTCGTCGTGTACAATGAAAAAATGGAGGAAGTCGCACGCAGCAGGAACGCGCCGTTCTTTCCCGACGTGTTCGCGAAATTGTACGGTATGGATTCCATCGTGCCGTACCGCGACCAGGCGGCGTACTGCTACAAGGACGGCCGGCAGGGCATTGCAGCGCTTTATCGCCCCGGCGCATACACGATCCCGGTTTACGAAATGCTTGTTGAAAATGCGGCCGGCATTATTCCTTTCATCGACCTGCAGCCCGGGAGTTATGTTACGTTCAACGGCGATACGGCACATTACGTGCTGACTGAAAATAAATCCGCGTCCCGGAATGCGGAGCTCGTGCACAGCAACCGGTTCGAATTTGTTTCCCGCGCGTCCTGTTCCGGCTTTATGAGATATGCGCCATACAATCCCAGGTCGCTGCTGGCCACGGACGATTACCAGCCGCCGTATTTCCCGGAGGTCGTGAGCTTCACGGAGACAAACCAGCCCGCTGACCGCGATGCATGGTCGATGTCGATCGTTGCGGGTGTGGAACGGCTGCCGGGCAATCGCGCTATCATTCATAATAAAATCGTGCGCGATGCCAACGCTTCTCTTTCTCTATTCATCGCCGAGGAGGAAATCCTCGATTCTCCACCAGACCTCCCGGACACTACCATCACTTCCCGCAGCGGCGCATACGACATTCTTACGCAGCGCTGGCTGATCCAACCCGTTTATGAACGTTTCATCCTTCGCTACAACGGGATCACAGCGATCGGTTTCAACGGAAAGGAAACGGTTTACGACAGCTTCGACCCGGAATTCCGGCATAAAGAAACCGTGAAGGCCCGTACGCTTTCGGAATTGATCGCGGCCGGGAAAGCATCTTTGCTTTATACCGGCGTAAAGATCGACACCATTCTCCGCGGGCCGAACGTCATCGCGGAACAAGGCGGTTCTTTCCTGGTCAGTCCTTATTCGTTTTACAAATCCGGGCAGCGTTACGGGGTGCTGATGTTCGGGGAATCTGCGGACGGGCTTCAGTCTTATCATTCCCCGGGAAACGATTATCCGCTCTACTTTCCTGGCTCAAATTTGCCGGAGCAAAAAAACAAATGCATCATTGGAAATGCGTATGATGCAATTGCCGAGTTCCCGCCCGGGTATCTCATCGTCATCGATGGCGACAGTGTGCGATTGGGAGGTCGTGCATGGCCGCTGCAGAAAATGGAGATCAATGCGTATACAGATAATTACGGGGACTATTATTTCCACGTGATTGCGGGCGGTGACACCACCTGGTACCGCGACGGTTACAGAGATTTATATAAGATCACGGATGATCGCGGGGAGAGCCTGTCAGCAGTTGTCTCGTCTGCATTCATCGATATCGGTTTCATGGCCGTCTGCAATTACCCGGTTGCTTATTCGGTCACAGAACCGGGCAGCCGCAAATTGCTCATGTCCGGAAACCTGCCTGTGAATAGTTCAGCGTTGTGGGTGAAAGGAGACGACGGCTATGTCAACGTCATCGGTTTTTCCACCAACCTCGTCAAAAATGCTTCCGGCTATTCCTGCAACGGTTTTAGGTACCACGAAAATGGCCGGCCGGCCGGCAAGTAGAATTACGAGGTGACGAAAATCTGCTTTCGGGCAGACGACGGTCAATCTGCGGAAAAATTGCGGGTGGTATACTTGTTCAGACTTTCACCGCCCGCATTATGGAGTTCATCGATTATTATAAAGTTCTTGAGCTGAACAAGAACGCCAGCGACGATGACATTAAAAAAGCGTACCGCAAGCTGGCCCGGAAATATCATCCCGACCTCAACCCCAACGACAGCGCGGCCAAGCAGAAATTCCAGCAGATCAACGAAGCGAATGAAGTGCTGAGCGACCCGGAGAAGCGGAAGAAGTACGACCAGTACGGAAAAGACTGGAAGCACGCCGAAGAGTATGAGAAGGCCCGGCAGCAGCAGGGACAGCAGCGCCGCCAATCGTATGCGGGCGGAGATTTCGGGGAAACATTTTCCGGGCAGGAGTTTTCCGGTCACGACTTTTCCGATTTTTTCGAATCCATGTTCGGGCAGCAGGCGGGCGGACGGCGCGCGCGCGCACAAGCACAGTTCCGCGGGCAGGATTACAACGCGGAGCTGCAGCTTACGTTGCACGACGTTTACCGCACGCACAAGCAGACGCTGAACGTGAATGGTAAAAACATCCGCATCACCATCCCCGCAGGCGTGGAGAACGGGCAGACGATCAAAATTCCCGGGTACGGCGGGCCGGGCGTGAACGGCGGGCCGAACGGCGATCTCTACATCACGTTCCACATCAGCAATCCCACGAAGTTCCGGCGGGAGAAAGACAACCTCTACACGGAAGCCGATCTTGATCTTTACACGGCCGTGCTTGGCGGTGAACTGATGGTCGACACGTTCGACGGGAAAGTGAAACTCACGATCAAGCCCGAAACGCAGAACGGAACGAAAGTGAAATTGAAAGGAAAAGGTTTCCCCGTTTACAAACGCGAAGGCGAGTCCGGCGATCTCTACATTACGTTCCGAGTCAAAGTTCCCACCCATCTCACGGAAAAAGAAAAGGAATTGTTCCGCGAACTTTCAAATCTCCGCAGCCATGGAAAATGAGCACCTGATACCGGCCGGCCGGCTCTGCGAGAATTACCGCGTCGAGCTTTCATTCATCACCGCGCTCACGGAATACGGATTGATCGAGATCACGACGGTGGAAGGAACGCCGTGCATCGACAAAGCACAGCTGAAAGACCTGGAGCGCATGATCCGCCTGCATTACGACCTCGACATCAACATGGAAGGCATTGACGCGATATCACATTTGCTCCGGCGCGTGGATACGATGCAGGAAGAATTGAAGACGCTGAAGAACCGGTTACGGTTTTACGAGAACGGGTAAGCACAGATTTACCACGGAGGCACGGAGACACGGAGAAAAAAGGGATAGAAAAGAATAGAAAAAAGGATAGCAGGTTAAACCACTATCCTTTTTTTATTCTTCTATCCTTTCTATCTATCCCTCCGTGTCTCCGTGTCTCCGTGGTATTTTTCACATCGTCTTCAATTCCGCCACGAGTTCGGTCAGCGCTTTTTTCGCGTCGCCGAAGAACATCGAGGTTTTCGGGTCGTAGAAGAGCAGGTTGTCGATGCCGGCGTAACCGGCGCTCATCGAACGCTTGTTCACGATCACGTGCTTCGCGCGGTCCACTTCGAGGATCGGCATGCCGTAGATCGGTGATGACGGGTCGGTCTTTGCGGCCGGGTTCACCACGTCGTTCGCGCCCACGATGAGCACCACGTCTGTCTGGTCGAATTCCGGGTTGATCTCTTCCATCTCCACGAGCTTCTCGTACGCCACGTTCGATTCCGCGAGCAGCACGTTCATGTGGCCCGGCATACGTCCTGCAACCGGGTGGATCGCATATTTCACTTCCACGCCGCGTTCTTCGAGCAGGTTCTCCAGCTCGTGGATCACGTGCTGGGCCTGAGCTACAGCGAGACCGTAACCCGGAACGATGACGACTTTTTTGGAATAGTTCATCAGCACCGCCAGGTCGCTCACGCTGATGTCTTTGATGGAACCTTTGGTCTGGTCGCCGGCAGCAGCAGCACCGCCGCCGCCGAACGCGCCGAAGATCACATTGCTGAGCGGGCGGTTCATCGCTTTGCACATGGCCAGCGTGAGCAGCGTTCCCGCCGATCCGACAAGGATGCCGCCGGTGAGCATGACGTAATTGCCGTAAAGGAAACCGCCGAATGCCGCAGCGAGACCGGTGAACGAGTTGAGCAGGGAAATAACGACGGGCATGTCGGCGCCGCCGATGGGGATCGTAAACAGGATGCCGTAAATGAGCGCAGCGCCGAAAAGCGCGTAGAGCATGATCTTCGCGAACGGCGTAACCACCAGCGCAAGGTCAGCCGGTGCGAGCTGCACCATGGGGCTGCCGGAAGCGCTGGACGTGTAAACCATCCATGCGCCGAACGCGAACACGCCGATCATGACGATCGTGTTGATGATGTTGTACGCGGGAAGGCGCACCGGCTTGTTCATCGTGCCGTTGAGCTTGAGGAATGCGATGATGGAGCCGGAGAACGAAACGCTGCCGATGATGAGGCCGGCCACGATCGCGATGAGCGCGCCGACGTCGCCGACGTTCTTTTCATATTCCATCAGCCCGATGAGCGCGGCGCAGGCGCCGCCCATGCCGTTGAAGATGGAAACGAGCTCCGGCATTTTGGTCATCTGCACTTTTTTCGCCGTCATCCAGCCGATGATGGTGCCGAGAACGATGGCGCCGGCGATGAGACCGTAGATCATTACGCCTACTTCTTTATCGTGCAGGAGAATGGTGCCGAAAATGGCCACCGTCATGCCGAATGCGGCAATGAGGTTGCCCTGGCGCGCCGTTTTGGCGTTGCCCATCATCTTCAGGCCGATGATAAAGGTGACTGAACCGATGAGGTAGCAGATCTCGAGCCCGGCGTCCGTGAGCGACTTATCGCTCATCGAAACAAAAACCGTTAACGCCAGGAGAATTCCGAGAATCGTGTAGAGTACTGTTTTCATAGAGAAAAAAAATTAAAAGTTCCAAAATTCCAAATCCCAAACCGGTGACCGGGAAGGAACTTTTCTATGGATTGATGTTTTGTTTGCGTTTGTTGAGAATAGCAGAAAAAATTCTTTTCAATTCATCGTTTTCCTGGATCATGGCTTGCCGTTCCGGTTCAAGTTCACTTTTTCCCTCCAGGTCGAGCAATCGAAGCCAATACATTGTCTCTTTCGCTTCCCTTCTTGAAATCCTGGCTTTCATCAGAAAGTCTTTGTCTCCCAGGAACTCATTTGCTTCTATATAGTTTGCGCCAACTGATCCAGAAGATCTGACGACCTGCTTGATATATTCTCTATTCCAGATCGACTGTTCAACTTTTTTCACAAGGTCTCTTACACGCATCGCATTCTGAAGACTTCTTTCCTCCAGATCGCGGTACTTTTCTCCTGCCTCTTCCACTCTAAATTCCGTTTCATCGGAAGTTTCATGGTTTGACGGATAACTCATAAACTTTGGGATTTGTTTTTTTGAGTTTTGTTATTTTTTCTTGAACATTTCCAGCATGCGGTCTGTAACTACAAATCCGCCGACAACGTTCAGCGTTCCGAGCAGCACGGCCAGGAAGCCGAGCGCGAGTGCGATGTAATCGGTCGGCTCGACGTTGAGCATGACGTGGATTGCACCGACGATCACGACGCCGTGGATGGCGTTTGCGCCCGACATCAGCGGGGTGTGAAGCACCGTGGGTACGCCGCCGATGACTTCGATACCGACGAAGATGGACAGGATGATGAAGTAGAACATCTCCTTATGCTCGTTCACGAACTCGAGGAGGGGTTTGAAAAGATCGACGATCTCTTGCATAAAATGGAGTATTGAGATTAAGCGTTAACGGGTTTTGAAACGGAAGGATGAACGGCCACACCGTTGTGAACGATGAGCGAGCCTTTCGTGATCTCTTCGTCCATTTCCCATTTGAAATTGTCTTTGTCGGCCAGGTGAACCAGGAACGTGGCGATGTTCTTTGCGTACAGGTCGCTGGCGTTCATCGGCAGCAGCGAGGGAATATTTCCTTCGCCGATGATCGTTACACCGTCCTTCACCACCGTTTTGTTCAGCTCGCTTCCCACGACGTTGCCGCCCTGCTCCACCGCCATATCGACGATGACCGAGCCGAAGCGCATGCTTTTCACCATTTCTTCCGTAACGAGCAGCGGGGCTTTGCGTCCCGGGATGAGCGCCGTGGTGATGACGATGTCGGCTTCTTTCACGTGTTTCGAAACGAGCTCCTGCTGCATTTTCAGGAATTCTTCGGAGACGCCTTTTACATAGCCGCCTTCCATCTTCACCGACTCGTCGCCTTTCACCTCGATGAATTTTCCGCCGAGCGATTGAACCTGTTCTTTCGTTTCCGGGCGGATGTCGGTCACTTCCACCACTGCGCCGAGGCGCTTTGCCGTTGCGATGGCCTGGAGCCCTGCCACGCCTGCGCCGAAGATCACCACTTTGCAGGGGCGGATCGTTCCGGCGGCGGTCGTCATCATCGGGAGGATCTTCCCGATCGTGTTGGCGGCCATGATGACGGATTTATAACCCGCGAGATTGGCCTGCGAACTGAGCGCATCCATCTTCTGGGCGCGGGAAATGCGGGGAACGGCGTCTACCGAAAACGCAGAAATGCCGGCTTTCACGCAGGCATTTACGAGATCGGGATTGGTGGCGGCCCACATGAAGGAGAGCAGGATCGCGCCTTTTTTCATCCCGGCGATCTCTTCGGGCAGGGGCGCGTTGACCTTCAGCACCACGTCGGCGTCGGCATAAAGTTTTTTGGCGTCGGGCGCCAGCTGCGCGCCGGCGGCGGTGTAGGCTTCGTCGGAAAAGAAGGAGTTCATCCCCGCGCCGTTTTCGACGATCACTTCAAAACCTTTTTTCACGAGGTCTTTCACCACGTCGGGCGTAAGGGCAACACGGTTCTCTTTGAACTTGGTTTCCTTGGGTACTGCGAGTTTCATTCTGGATAAGCTATTTTTCCGGTAGATTCCGGGGAAAAGACGGCCGAAAATACGGAAAAAAATAATGTGCGGATGTGCGGATATGCAGATGTGCGGATGCGTGCTTTCGCAAGACCGGGAATATGCGGATTTTTTAGCCCCGAAACGGAGGAAAATGGCCGCAAAGACGCCAGGACGCAAAGGAAAAGCACATCCGCCTAACCGACGGACAGAAAGTCAATGGAAAATCTCTTTGTGAAACGGCTGAAAGCCCTATAACGCTGTCAAATCAATTCGTCCATCGTATTAACCGATATTATTCCGGAATAACAGTGATCTGCACATGCATATCCGCACATCTGCATATCCGCATATCCGCACATCTGCACATCCGCACATCTTTCCTACTGCTTCACGAACTTTTTCACATGCAGCGTGCCGTCCGGGCAATACGTGAGCAGGAAATAGATCCCTTCGGGAAGAGTGGAAATATCGAACCTGTATGTGTTGCGATGACCGGCTGTGACGCTTGTCATACTCTTCGAAACGAGCTGGCCGTTCATGTTCAGCATTTCAAACGTGAACGCGCCCTCATCGTACGAGGCGAAGTGCAGGATAAGCTCGTCGCGCGCAGGATTGGGGTAAATAACCTGGTCTCTGTAATAAGGGCCATCCGTGGCTGCGCCGGTCGGGAAGCCGGGATTGAACTTCAGAGCGGCCATGTCGTTGTTGTCGACGCCCGTCAGGAAAATGTTGTTGCCCGCGTCGACCGCGATCCCGTATGCCTCGTCGCTGTTCAATCCGCCGTAATAGGTGGACCATTTTATCGCGCTTGACTGGTCGAACCAGGCGATGAACATGTCGTTGTAAGTGCCGCCGTCGCCGTGGGTGGACTGGTAGAAGACGTTGTCCACGGGCATCTGCACGGGGAAATCGGTGGAGGCCGTATTTCCGCAGATGTACACGCCCACGAAGTTGTCGCTGGCAATGGAGAAGGCCATGTCGGTCATCGTTCCGCCGAAATAGGTGGACCAGAAACGCGTGGTGCCGGTGCTGTTGCAGCCCACGATAAACGCGTCGTGCGTGCCGATGCTGCCGATCGTGCTGTCGACATACGCCGTTCCTCCCGGGTTGGCGACCGGGAAATCGCCGGACAAGGTGTAGCCGGTGATGAAAATGTTCCCGTTGTTGTCGACCGCAATGCCCTGCCCGAAATCGGCGTCGGTGCCTCCGCAGAACGAAGAGAACTGCACCACCTGCGCAGCGCTGATCTTCGTGATGAACGCTTCTTCGGCGAAATAAGGGCTGGCGCTGGCTGACTGGAAAACGCCGGCCGTTACCGGGAACGTGCCCGACAGCGTGCTTCCCGACAGGTAAATATTACTCCCGTTCGGATCGATCGTGATGGCGCGGATCTTGTCGTCGTCGTCGCCGCCGTAGAACGTGCACCATTGCATGACGCAGCTCGTATTCACTTTCAGGATGTAGCCGTCATAGCCGGTGTTTTTTGTGGCCTGGATCGCGCCGGCGGTGGTAATGAAGAACTGGGAATTCGTATAGCCCGTGACGTAAACGTCGCCGGTGCCCGCGTCGACCGCGATGCCTGTTCCGTATTCATTGCCGAAGCTGCCGTACCACGTGGCCCACTGGCGCACGCCGCCCGCATCGAATTTGATCACGGCAAGATCGTACACGCCGTTGCCGTAGTTCGCCTGGAGCGGGTTCAGCACGGGGAAATCGTTCGAACCGGTGTTGCCCGCAACGTAGCAGTTGCCCGACACGTCGGATGCGACACCTTTGCCTTGCTCGTAATCCGTTCCGCCGTAATATGTAGCCCATTCGCGCACGCCCTGTGCGTCGAGACGCACCACCACCATGTCTTCAAAACCGTAAAGCGTGCCCTGGTAGGCAAGCGTGTCGGGAAAATCGGTGCCGGCGGTGGAGCCCGTCAGCAGCACGTCGCCGCTGCCGTCTTTCGCAGAGGAAACGCCATAACCGTACTCGACGTCGGTGCTGGATTGCGGCATCGTCCACTGCAGGGGCGGATCGATGATGAGGGTTCGCTTCGTCGACAGCGCCGGGATCTCGTATTCGACCCAGGTGCGGTTCACGAATTTCCGGTGACGGTCCACGCACGACGGAAAGTCAACCATCACTTCAAAATTAGCGGGAATAACTTTCCCGGTTTCCTGTTCGTACACGAGCAGCTTGCCTTCGCGGAGCGTGCCGTGTGCCGTCGTGAAGACAAGGTGCTCGTCCGAAGATTCTGTGAGCGGACCGCCCACGTACATCAGCTTGACCTGGTTCGCGTCAGCCCCGGGATGCACGATGAAATCATGCGCCATTCCCTTCTCCGGGTCGGCGGTGAGCACCCAGTCGATGCCGGGATAAATTTCTTTGATCGTGATCGTTCTCCAGCTCTGCACGCCGAGGATTCCCTGCGGGCAATGCGGGTAATAATAATTCGAAACGCCGGGCAGCGCGTCTTCACGGATAATATTTTCCGGCCTGACCGTCGCGCCGCAGATGCGCATTTCGATCTTCGACCAGCTGCGGGTGATGCGTGTCGCTTCTTCCGTCATGCAGGCAGGCGCCGCGTCGGAATGGAAAACGTAGGTGATGCCCGTCGTGGTGACGTACATTCCTGCATCGGTGCCGGTGGCTTTGAATAAAACGTCGGAAAGCAGGTTGCCTTTCCGGTCGGCGAGCTGGCCTTTGTTCTCCACGAAGCCGAGCTGCTCGTTGTACGTGCGTTGTGCGGGCGGCACGGCGGGCTGCTGTGCGGCGGCGAAAGTGAACGCGAAGATGGCGGGAAGAAGTAGCGTTTTATTCATGGGAGACAGGTTTATACAGGCAATTTACCACTTAAGATCGGGATTCGGAAACGCTCAATGCCAAACGAACAATGAACAATGCTCAATGATTTTACTTGTTCATTGAGCGTTGTTCGTTTGGCATTGAACATTTTGTTGCTGCTTCTGCCGTAATTTTGTGTTATGGACCTCACCCGCTTCCGCCGCGATGCCGATGCTGCAAAGCAGAATAACGAAAAGCTGTTCGCGAAGCTGAAGCGCCTCAGGCCGAAAGACCTCGACACGCACGTTCATCAATTCCACGAAGAAGCGTTCGAACACATCGATTGTTTGCAGTGCGCAAATTGCTGCAAGACCACCTCGCCGATCTTCTACCAGAAAGACATCGAGCGCGTGGCCGGCGCGCTGAAGATGAAGCCGGGCCCGTTCATCCAGAAATACCTGCACATGGATGAAGACGGCGACTTCGTGCTGAACAGCGCGCCTTGTCCTTTCCTGGATGCGGAGAATCATTGTCTCGTGTACGACGCGCGTCCGGCGGCGTGCCGGGAATACCCGCATACCAACCGGAAGCGCATGCACCAGGTATTGGATCTGACGATGCGGAATACGATGGTGTGCCCGGCGGTGCTGGAGATTGCGGAGAGGCTGAGGGGGATTTATTGAGACAAATAACTCTTCAGATAGATTGTTCATCTATCTTTCATTGTTCAAACTCAATCTCATGAGAATCCTCTTTCCACTTCTGCTCTTTCTTCCTTTATTTGTCAAGGCCCAAACCACCTTCACCTACGCCGCCTTCGCCCCGCAACCTGGCGATCAATATACCGTGAGCAATTCCAACACCTATTGCCCCGGCAGCGCAGGCGCTAACCAAACATGGAACTTCGCTGCTTCATCTACATGGGGAACTTCTACCTATTCCGTCGTTCCAATTTCATCAGTACCGGCAGGCAGCCAATATCCCAACGCGACATCGGCAATCGGTACGGGAAGTTATATCATGCTCGATATTACCGCATCTGCTTACCTGAAATACGGCAACTCGATCACGCCGGGAATGGCGCAATGGGGTTATTCCGATCCCGAAAAAGTGTTCGAGTTCCCGATGAACTACGGCAGCACGTTCACCGACAGTTACCAGGGACCGGACCTGAGCTCGCCAAATTATTACCGCATTGCCAGCGTAACAGTTACGTATGAAGGTTACGGCACGGTCATCACACCGAACGGAACGTACACGAACGCGATCTGCATTCATCGACAGATCACGGAATCGGATACGATGCCCAACGGGGGCAGTCTTTGCAGCGGCGATATCTATTATTGGTTCGCACCCGGCTACCGTTACCCGGTTGTTCAAAGCTGGTTTATCGGCGACATGAATCCTCCCTGCGGCGGATTGGGCATCGGCACCATGTTCCTGCAAAGCATCGCCATCGGCATGGAAGAGCAGCTGACGGGCAACGTCAAATTATTTGCCTCGCCGAATCCCGTTTCATCGGAACTGACCATCTCTACACAAATTGATATTCAAAACGGCATCCTGGAAATTTCCGATCTCACCGGGCGAACCGTAAAAACACTATCGTACAACGGAAACCGCATGGCGATTGACGTGGCGGACCTCGCGAACGGCATTTATGTAGCGCGGCTGAACAACGGCGCCGGCATCCGTATCATCAAAAACTGATCACTGCTTCCTTTCCAGCTCCCCCACCATTTTCCCCCGCGTGATCGTCATACCGTCTCTCGATTCCTCCACTTCGTACAGCTGCACCTTTCCATGGTTGGAGGTAAACGCGAACGTTACGCCGGAAGTGTCATTGTAAAACGAAATTTCGTCGGGACGCGATGAGGGTTGCTCTTCCACTGTCGAGATCGAATAGCGTTTGTACCCGCGGAAATTCACACGGCCGGTCGGTTCGAATGAAATGGTTTCGTTTCCCATCTTCCAGTCGCCGGCGAATAGCTTCGTGTTTGCAAAAAGTTCCATCGCGGTGAGCGGCACGTCATCCGATTCGGGAAAACGGCGGAACGTGCGGCGGAAACGGTAGGTGCCCGCTGCTTTTTCATCCGGGATCGTCAGCAGCAGGATCGTGTCTTTGTCTTCAATGGTGTAATCGAGCAGCAACGGAACAGCGATGTAATTATGATTCTCATCGATTTTCATCCCGACGTTGCCGTTTTCTTTCCGGTAAAAGACCACGTCGAAGCGCTGGCTTTCGTTGTAGTTCAACCGCCCGTGCACGTTGATGAGCGTGTCGCCCTCGAGCCGGGAAATATCGAAGGCCATTTGCTGCTGCGGCAAACCGTGCGAAGCGGCAGCCATGGGTGAATTGTACCGCCTGAACGCGTCGATGTATGCTTCGTTCACCCAGCCGCCTTCGATGATCTTCAGTAATCGCTGTTTGGCGGTGTCGGGCAAAAAGCGGGAATCGCCGGACAATGCGCTGCCCGGCTTTCCGTCTCCTGAGCAGGACGCGAGCCAGCAAATCAACAGTACAATGCAACAGCTTTTCATCCGCCGTTTTTTTGATGAACGAAAGTAGCGACAAACGCGCATTCTCTTTTTTAAAATCGATGAACCCGGTTTTTTGCCTGCTGAAACGGCAAACACGTTCTCCCCGGAGCAGGCATTTTTCCTATCTTCGGGAACCAACCCGGAATAGCCGGAACACCTGCCCAATGAAAAATTTTCTCCTCTTCGCCTCGGCCGCCTTCCTGTGCGGCTGCACTTCTGCTGAAAAACCCGGCCACCTCGGCGCGCCCATGGAAGACAACCCGCAAAAGCGCCTGGAATGGGAACTCAAACGCCTTGCCGGTCCCGACGGTACGATCCCCGTCAACATGCGCCAGAAAGAGCTCGCGTATGCAGCAACATTGCCCAGCGACGTTTCGCTGCGACAAGCTGCAGGCGCGCGGAGCATGGTGCCGCAGGCGACCTGGAATTCACGCGGGCCGTGGAACGTTGGCGGACGCACACGCGCATTCGCCATCGACGTGCTCGATGAAAACCATTTTATTGCGGGCAGCGTAAGCGGCGGCATCTGGTCGAGCAACGATGCGGGCGCGACGTGGACGAAGATCACGCCTTCGCTGAATTACCACGGCATCACGTGTCTCGTGCAGGACACGCGCCCGGGACACGAAAGCACGTGGTACGCAGGTTCCGGTGAAGCGTATGGCCAATCCGCTTCCGGCGGCGGGGCATATTACCTCGGCAACGGCATGCTGAAAAGCACCGACAACGGCGCGACGTGGCAGCCGGTGGCATCGACGGTGACGAATACGCCGCAGACGTTCGAATCGGCGTGGGACATGAACTGGAACCTCGCGATCGACCAGCGCGATACGCTGGACGATGTTATTTATGCGGCGAACCTTGCCGGTGTTTACAAGAGCTCCAACGGCGGCGGCTCGTGGGCGGCGGTGCGCGGCGGGAATCTTTCCAACTACTCCTATTTCACAGACGTCGCAGTGACGCGCGATTCCGGCATCGTTTACGCCACGCTGAGCTCCGACGGCGCTGCATCATCCAACGGCATCTGGCGCAGCACGGACCAGGGCGGCACGTGGACGAAAATTTCCACGTCGCTGTTCGGCGATTCGCTGTGCAACCGCGTGGTGATCGGCATCAATCCTTCGAACGAGAATGAATTGTATTTCCTCGGCAACACAAATGGTCTCGGAATGCCCGACACGAACTTCGTGGGCAGCATCGAACACAACGTGCTGTGGCGCTACACGTACCTCGGCGGGAACGGCTCGGGCAGCGGCGGCATGTGGGAAGACCTTTCCATGAACCTCCCCACGGGCCAGCTCTTCGGCATGTTCGGCGATTTCAACGCCCAGGGATCTTACGACCTTGTCGTGCGCGTGAAGCCGGATGATCCGAACACGGTGTTCATCGGCGGAACAAATATTTACCGCAATACGAACCGTTTCAACGATACGACGAACACGGAATACGTCGGCGGCTATCTCAAATATTCCGCGCTGCCCGTCATTTCCAGCTACCCGAACCATCACCCCGACCAGCACACGATGACGTTCCTGCCGTCGAACCCGGATGTGCTGATCAGCACGAACGACGGCGGCGTTTTCCGCACGAACGATTGCAGCGCGCCGGTGGTGAACTGGACTTCACTCAACAACGGCTACCTCACTACGCAGTTCTACACGATCGCGATCGATCACGCGACAGCGGGGAACGACATTATTGTTGCAGGCGCGCAGGACAACGGCACGTGGTACACGAATAACGCGAACCTTACCACGCCGTGGACGACACCGCGCGGGGGCGACGGCTCGTACTGCGCCATTGCCGACGGACAGAGCGCTTATTATTTCTCGATCCAGAACGGGAAAATGATGCGCGCGCTGCTTGACGGAACAGGCAACGTCACTTCATTTGCGCGGATCGATCCCATCGGCGGATCGAAATACCAATTCATCAACCCGTTCGCGCTCGACCCGAACAACAATAACATCATGTACCTCGCCGGCGGAAAATACCTCTGGCGCAACGATGACCTGTCCGGCATCCCCATGGTGAACAACTGGGATTCGATCAGCACGAACTGGGTGCAATGGACCGATTCCGTGCCGACCACGCTGTCGGAGATCACCGCGGTGACCGTTTGCAAAACGCCTGCGAACCGCGTGTACTACGGCACCGACAAGAAACGCGTGTACCGTGTCGACAATGCCAACACCGGAACGCCGACGCCGGTCGACATTTCCGCTACGACATTCCCCGCTGCAGGTTTCGTGAGCTGCGTGGCCGCCGATCCGAACAACGGCGACAACGTGCTCGTCGTGTTCTCGAATTACAATACGTACAGCCTCTTCTACTCTTCCGATGCGGGATTGACCTGGCAGAAAGTTGCGGGCAACCTCGAACAGGGGAGCAACTCGACCGGAAGCGGGAACGGCCCTTCACTTCGCTGGGCGTCTTTCCTGCCCGTCAGCGACGGCATGGTCTACCTCGTTTCCACGAGCACCGGCATTTACGCCACCGACACGCTCAACGGCACAAGCACCGTGTGGGTTCGCCAGTCCGACGACCTCATCGGCACGCAGGTGTGCGACATGACCGACGTGCGCGTTTCCGACGGGCTGGTGGTGCTGGCCACGCATTCTTCCGGCATTTATTCCACGCATTTGACGAGCGTGAACGACATCGTGACGGTGCATGACTTCGCCCCGGTGGTTTCGCTGGAAACGCAGCTTTACCCCAACCCGGCCAGGGATCTCGTGAACATCAGCTATTCCCTGGACCGCGCTTCGGATGTGGAAATTCTGCTGCTCGACGAGCTCGGGCGGACGGTACGCAAGGTAAACCGCGGGCAGAATGCACAAGGGTTGCACAGCGAGCAGTTGAACGTCGGTGATCTTGCTGCGGGAATATATTACGTAAGGTTGCGGGCGGGGGAGATCGTGGAGACGAAGGCGGTTGTGATTCAACGTTGAAATTGAAAATTGAAGATTAAAAGTCAAGGTTCGGAATCCGAGAAGCAATTCCCGTAATTTTGAATTTTCAATCTTCAACATGCACATCTCCGACGATGTCCTCAACTGGGTAATTCTCCCGCTCCTGATCTTCATTGCGCGGCTGAGCGACGTGACGCTGGCGACGCTCCGGAATATTTTCATCTCGAAAGGTTTTCGCAAGATCGTCCCCTTCATCGGCTTTTTCGAAGTGCTGATCTGGCTCGTGGCGATGAAGCAGGTGATGGGGCATGTGGACAGCCCGCTGGCCTATTTCGCGTGGGCTGCGGGCTTTGCAACGGGCACGTACGTGGGTATGCGCATCGAGGAGCGGCTGGCGCTGGGCATGCAGGTGCTGCGCATCATCACGAGCGGGCCGAGCGACAAGCTGATCGAGGCGCTGCGGGCGGCGAACCATGGGATCACCGTGGTGGATGCGCAGGGCGCGAAAGGCCCGGTGAAAATGATCTTTTCCATCGTGCAACGCAAACACCTGAAAGACGTGATCGCGACGATCGAACAAACCCAGCCGAACGCGTTCTATTCCATCGAAGACGTGCGAAACGCACAGCACGGCGTATTCCAGCCCGGTGAAAAGAAGCTGTCGATCGTGCGGCTGTTGTTCCCGACTCAAAAAGGGAAGTAAAGGGATTTACGATGTACGATGTACGATTTGGTTCGATGAAGAGTTTGACATGGCTGGGGGCCGATAAATCGTAATTCGTACATCGTAAATCGTACCTTTTTTCATCCTTCCGGGTGATTTTCGTCATTCGTTTCCATTTTTCTTGGGGGGAATTTTACCATACAATTTTCAACCTATGAAACATTATCCCAATCACGTTGGCGTTTGGCTGGACCATCACCAGGCGCACCTCGTTTACCCGAAAGGCAAGGATGAATATGCGGTAGAGACCCTTGTTTCACCGCACGACAACCATCCGCGCTTCGAAGGGGAAACGTCTACCGACACCTCTTTCGGCTCTTTCGGCCGCACGTCCCCCGCAATGGGCTCGAACAACGAACACAATAAGCACAACCGCGAGCAGAAAGAGCTGCACGATTATTACCGCATGCTCCAGAAAGTGCTGGCACAGTACGACGAGATCCTCCTGTTCGGACCGACCACCGCGAAAGAAGAGCTGTACAACATTCTCTTCGACGACAAAGCCTTCAACGGGAAACGCATCCTGGTGGAAAAGTCCGATAAGATGACGGGCAACCAGCTCCTCGCTTTCGTAAAAGATTATTTTTCAGAGCAGGTCAGGAATTGAAAAACAGTTGCCTGTTGTCAGTTGTCAGTCTGAGCCCCGAGTCTTCGGGGCCGAAGACAGACAACTGACAACCGACAACCGACTCAGTGCGGGACAATGATCTCGTTTGATTTCACGAGACATTTGGGGATGTTCCATCGCCCGGCGTATAGCGTGAGGTCGATCGCATTTCCAGTGCAGTCGAGGTAATTTCCGTCTGCATCTTTTTTCAGGATGAACAGTTCGCCGTTCCATACGGCATGCAGCACCTGCGTTTCGGGCGGGAGCGGAACCAACGTGTCGGCCAGGGATTCTTCACGATACTTCAACCCGATACCGATGCCCGAATTGTTGTTCGCAAGGTCCATCACACTTCCCATCGAATCGGGAATCGCTCCTTCTTCCATTTCGCCTTTTTTAAACGTGCGGTAATTCCCTTTTTCGTGCGCGGCTCCCAGCTTTCGCGCTTTGCGCGGAGAAATTTCCTGCACGAGGGTCGCCATCCAGTAGGCATGCCGGTAGGCATCGAGCTGGCCCCCGTTGCCGCCGGCGAGCACGCCCGCTTTGTCCAGGGAATCCGTTACCGCGCGTGCTTTAAGCGAACAGCGGTAAGCTTTTTTCGCGATAAAAGGATGTGCGATCACCCAGCATTTTTCGGGAGCCGATAATGCGCGAAATCCCGTCGATGTTTTCTGCGCGCCGGCGCGTTGGGCGAAAACAAGAATGAACGCGACGGAAAAAAGGCAAATTCCTTTCATGCTTTTCACATACTAATTTAACCGGTCTCCGCGTTTTATAATACGCCATTTCACCCGGCAGCGATTGTCCGAAAGATAGGCGACAATGTGGAGACATGCCGGGCAATTTGCAGAACCCCTTTCCCTGACAAAACGACAATCGACCTCTAATGATTTGATTCAGCGGGTCTTGGAGATTGGCACAGAATGTGCTTTTCTACTACGGCAACCAATCCTTATTTGGCCATGGAAAACAACCAAGTACATCATACGTTCGACTGGGTGAACAACAACATCCTTTCGAGCAGTTCCTTACTACAGCTTGCAACAGCAGAACGGCTTATGGAATTGTTCCGCAGCCAGCAGCATACTTACCCGGAATTAAACGAGAAGCTCAATGCGGTATTTCTCTCCAAAGCGGAGGCCCTGCATTATTTCGAGTGGAAACGTTTCCGGGACCAGGGCGCTGAAGCTGCCTGATTCCAGGTTTTTGGTTAGTTAAGGTGGAAAGGGTCTCGTCATTATTGACGGGACTTTTTCTTTTGACACAGGCAGCGCGCGGGCCGGCGCTCACAATGTGCAGATGTGCAGATGTGCAGATTGCTGTTGCGGAGTTGAAAAAGTGTGCTGAAATTTAAACTCGCCGGCTATAGGCGCGAAGCATGTGAGCATTTGCATCTGCATATCTGCACATTTGCACATTACTCCTCATCTCCCCGTTCCGGCATTTCTTCCCGCTTTCTTGCTTCGGCGGCGAGCTTCATGTAATAATCGTGCTTCGCTTTGTCGTTGTGGAAAAGAAAATAGCGGGCAAGATCTTCGAGGCGCGCGTAATTGTCGGGATTGATGCGTGCTGCGGCTTCCAGGGCGGTGACCGCGGCGGCGGAATCCTGGTTTTGTAAGTAAACGTTGGCCATCGCCATCCACGTCACTTCCGAGGCCGGCCTGTATTTCACGGCGGTGCGAAGCTGCCCGAGCGCTGCAGCGGAATCCTTGTCCAGCATGTAAATCGTGCTCAGCTCGATGTACGGCTGAACGTAGGCCGAATCGCAGCGGATGGCTTGCCGGAATGCATAAACGGCGGAATCTTTTTTCCCGGCCAGCGAATACGACTTGCCGAGGTTGAACCAGCCCTGCGAATAATTATTGTTCAGCTTCACCGACTTCATGAAATAGGGAATCGCGACCCGGGGCAATCCTTCGAAATAATATGTCGTGCCGAGATTGCTCCAGCCGGTGGCATATTTGTCGTCGAACTGCAGCGCTTTCCGGTATGCGAAACGCGCCTGCTGGAAAAGGTTCTGCGCCTCCCCTGCCTTTTGCTGGTTGACCACCATCTTCCCGTTCGCATCCGGCTGCTGCGATTCGATCTTCGCCTGCATCGCGTTCATCGACAGCAGCGAACCCTGCAGCATGTACGTCCGCACCGAATCGAGGCGCGCGAGGGAATCGGGAGCGTAAGCGGGTTTCTGCGCGGAAGCGGTAAACGAAAGTAACGTCACAACAGCAACGAGCAACGGGGTAGAAAACTTCATGCCGCTAAAATAAGCCACAGATTGCACAGATTTGACAGATCACGCCGCTGAACCACCCGCATTCCACCGGAAAACACCCATTCTCCCACAAAATCTGTGAAATCCATCCAACCTCAACCCCAAAATCTGTGGAACCTGTACAATCTGTGGCTACCTTTGCACTCCTTTTCCATAATCGTCCACAATTGCACCATGATCACTGTTTCCAATTTAACGCTCCAGTACGGCAAGCGTGTCCTTTTCGATGAAGTCGAGCTGAAATTTACGCCCGGCAACTGCTACGGCATTATCGGCGCAAACGGCGCGGGGAAATCCACGTTCCTCAAGATCCTTTCCGGCGAGATCGAGCCCACCAAAGGCTCCGTCAGCATCACGCCCGGGCAGCGCATGTCGGTGCTCAAGCAGAACCACTTCGAATTCGACGCGTACCCGGTTCTGCAGACCGTCATCATGGGCAATGAAAAATTGAACAAGGTGATGCAGGAAAAGGATGCGATCTACGCGAAAGCCGATTTCACCGAAGCCGACGGCATCAAAGCGTCGGAGCTGGAAGCGGAATTCGCGGAGATGAACGGCTGGAATGCGGAAAGCGAAGCGGCGGATCTCCTGAGCAAGCTCGGCATCAGGGAAGAGCTGCACGGCCGCCTGATGAGTGACATCAACGGCAAGGAAAAAGTCCGCGTGCTCCTCGCACAGGCATTGTTCGGCAATCCCGACATTCTCCTCCTCGACGAGCCGACGAACGACCTTGACGTGGAAACGATCACATGGCTGGAAGATTTTCTTGCCGATTATAAGAACATCGTCCTCGTCGTTTCACACGACCGTCACTTCCTCGACACGGTCTGCACGCACGTCTGCGACATCGACTTCAAGAAGATCACGCTCTACACCGGCAACTACAATTTCTGGTACCAGGCTTCCCAGCTCGCGCAGAAGCAGCGTTCGGACCAGAACCGGAAAGTGGAGGACAAGCGCAAGGAACTGCAGGATTTCATCATGCGTTTCAGCGCCAACGCTTCCAAGTCGCGCCAGGCCACGAGCCGGAAGAAGCTGCTCGAAAAGCTCAACGTCGACGACCTGCCCGCCAGCAACCGGAAATACCCGGCCATCATTTTCAAAATGGAACGCGAGCCGGGCGACCAGATCCTGAACGTGGAAAACCTCAGCAAGACGGTCGAGGGGCAGACGCTTTTTTCAAACGTGAACCTGCGCCTGAAGAAAGGCGATAAGATCGGCTTCCTCGCCAAGGACCACCTTGCGCTTTCGAAATTCTTCGATTGCCTCGCCGGCGAAGATCAGCCCGACGGCGGCAAGATCGAATGGGGACAAACGATCCAGACCGCGTACCTGCCGAACGACAACCACGAATTCTTCAAAGGCGACGACAACCTCGTGGACTGGCTGCGTCAATATTCCAAAGAGAAAGATGAAACGTTCATCCGCGGCTTCCTCGGCAAGATGCTGTTCTCCGGCGAAGAGACGCTGAAAAAAGTGAGCGTGCTTTCCGGCGGTGAAAAGGTGCGCTGCATGGTTTCACGCATGATGCTGTTCGGCGCCAACGTCATCATCCTCGACGAGCCCACGAACCACCTCGACCTCGAGTCCATCACCACGATGAACAACTCGCTGAAGGATTTCAAAGGCATCGTGCTCTTCACCTCGCATGACCACGAGCTCATGCAAACGGTGGCGAACCGCATCGTGGAGATCACCCCGAACGGAACGCTCGACAAGATGATGACCTACGACGAGTACATCAGTGACCCGGAAGTGAAGGCGCAGCGCGAGGCGATGTACGAAGGAAAAGCGAAGAAGGTGAAGGCGTAGCAGTTTCTGTACAGACCTTATTTTTCAAAACCACTGAGGAACACAGAGAAAAAAATCACAGAGAACACTGAGAAATCCCTCTGTGCCCCTCTGTGAAAACGCCTCGGTGCGCTCAGTGGTTTTTCTTTTTCACTTCCGATGATTCAGCTCCTCATGCAGCTTATTGATCGTCTTACTCGTCGTATGCGTAAATAAAAACGGGAAGAACGCATGAACAATACACGCCAGCACGCACGCGAACAATCGCCCGGTGACGGAAAACGCATAACCGAAATGACGGAAATAGCTCATTCCCGCTTCACGCGGATGTCCGGTAAATAAAATTTTCAGTGTTTTCATGGGGTCAAAGGGTTACGGTGCTTACGTTGGAAAGCTTTACACCGAATGCATTAAAAGCGGCCGTTTTCATTTGAACGGCATTCCCGGAAGTAAGGAAAATATCTTTTGTTCCGCCAGGCAATTTCCATCGCGCGACCGAGCGCAGCAATTCTTCCGCGGGATCGATGACGATCGTTTTATCTGAAACATATTCACGCAGCACCGGCGCGATGGCGGGATAATGCGTGCAGGCAAGCAAGAGGTGCGTGCAATTTTTCACG
Source organism: uncultured Chryseobacterium sp. (assembly GCA_966211705.1). GTDB lineage: Bacteria > Bacteroidota > Bacteroidia > Palsa-965 > Palsa-965. Next base: position 79,243 of record CBIHOC010000017.1, on the reverse strand, counting down.
GGCGAAAGAATTTTCCGGGCGGCATCCTTCACACGCGACGAAGAAACGTCCCCGCTCTCGATGAGCGCCGACAGCGGCTGGGCGATGCGCTGCTCGACGTCGATATTTTTCTCAGCAAACGCTTCGCGGTAAACACCAGACAATACCGTTCTCCGTCCCCCGATCAACGCAAGCCGCCCCGGCTTCATCCGCGCAGCCACACGCACGGCGCTTTCGATCACGCCTTCCGCTTTTAATCCTTTCGTATCCAGCAGCGGAAGCACGGTGCTTGCCGCGTTGCAGCCCAGCAGGAGATGCGTGACGCCGCGGGAATGCAGGTATGCGATGACTTCGTTCAGCCGCGCGATCAATTGAGGCCTCGACATTTTTCCGTAAGGCGTAACGCCGGTGTCGGAGAAATACAGCACGGAGATTTCCGGATCGCGCGCTTTGAGCAATTTGTAAATGCTCACGCCGCCGATGCCCCAGTCGATAATGCCGAGGTACGTTCTCATGGATACGAGAGCTTTACCTCCACGCCTTTTTCCACCGCCCCCGAGCTGAACGCCACCACGCGGGAATTCCAGCCCATGTTCAGCACTTCCACGCGCTGCCCGGGAAAACGGCTTTCGAGGTACCACTTCATCTCGTGTTCGGAACGGATGGGATTGTATTTCAACATCGTCTTCCAGTCGGGATGCGTGACGAGGCGCTTGAGATTTTCGCGGAACGTTTTATTCGCCTTCTGCCCGAACAGCGTAAAAAGCTTGTCGGCCAGGAAGCGCGGGTATTCCGCGGCTTTGACCGGGACCGTGACCATGTCCACGACGAGAAAAACGCCGCCTTCTTTCGTGACGCGTTTCACTTCTTTCATCAGCGGGTCCCAGTCGAGGTAGCGGAATGAAAGCAGCGAGATCACCACGTCGAACTTTCCGTCCGTAAACGGCAACGCCGGCCCGCTGATCTTGCGGAACTCGAGGTGCGGATTATTTTTATTCCGTTTCCGCGCCTTGTCGAGTATCGCCTCCGATTCGTCCACGCCCGCGCCGTACGCAATGCGGTCGCTGAGCGCCTGCAGCAGCGCGCCGTTGCCGCAGCCGATGTCGAGCACGCTGAGCTTTCCTCCGGGCAATCTCCTGTTGATCCATTTCCACTCGTCCTTCCGCACGCGGATATCGGTGAACGCAGCGTCATACAACGCAGCGACTTTATCGTACGACGTATCGCCGGCGGGCGGCTGCGGGCTGAATTTTTTCATCAGCTCTGCGGGCATGAAGCCGGAAAACTTTACCGCGGAAGCCGCCAGCCCGTGCGACTTGCGGCCTTTGCAGCCGATCGTGTACAGCCGGCCTGCATTATTTTTTGCGAAACGGTATTTCGTTTTGCTCCGTGAAAATGTCGTGTACCAGAAAAAACCGTACGCGTCGACGTTGAACGTGCGGGCGAAAAAAGGAGCGAACCAGCGCGCCGAGCGGCAGCAATGAAAATAGGCCGCGCCGCTTTCCGCGAACGGGATGTCCATCGTTTCCCATTCATACGGGCTGAACTGTTCGGGAAACGCAACAGTCCCGAACATCGGGCCGTACATCCCGGAATGCCCGACGAAGTGAAACTCATTGATCTTTTTCCCGGAAACGCTTGCCTCGTGAAAAAGCTGGAGCAGGTCGCGTTTGCTTTCCACCGCTTTGCAAACGACTTCCCCGCCGAAACCGGCTTCACGCTTTTCCAGCGCAAGCGTTTCCGCCACGCGGGGAAACAGCGCGCCGCCTTTACGGTAAAGGGTGGTGTAAACGATCAGGGTAATACCGGGGGACATTTGCTTCAAATTTACTTAAAGGATGCCTGAAGTAAGCGTTTTGCACACGAGAATGTGCAGCGTTCTGAACAGGTGTGCTGGTTTAACGAATATCCGGGGCAATTCGTGCGTCGCGGTTCCGTTCGTTCTTCGAAATAAACAGCTCATCCATGGTCTCAACCTTGCAAGGCGTCGATCTTTCCGTATTGATTGCGCTGTTGAGGCGTATACTTGAAAAAATTGTTCATTATGCGCATCCTTACATCTTCCGGATTCCTTCTCTTCATTTTTTCCATTGCGTTCCTCGCTTCCTGCAAATCCGTTTATCACCCGAACGTACTCAACACCCCGCTCCTGAGCAACCAGGGCGAGCTGCGCGCTTATGCCGATCCCGGGAACGTGCAGCTGGCTTTTGCCGCAACGGATCACCTCGGGCTGATGGCGAACGGTTTTTATGTAGCCGAACGTTCCAACGACAACACCATCAAAGGCTCGGGTGGATTGGTGGAAGCGGGATTCGGCTATTTCACCTCGTTCGGCGCTTTTCGTTTTGAGACGTATGTCGGCGGCGGACGCGGCGGCGTGACGTTCACCGAACAGAAAATGGAGAACGGCATGCCGGTCACCCGGGAATTTTCCGCCGCCGGAACCCGTTTCTTCGTTCAGCCATCCATCGGTTTCGCAGGACGATACATCGAGCTTGCCGTGACGCCGCGTTTCATTACCGGGAAGCACGACGGGATCCAGACCAATTATACCGCGCAGGAGCAGATCGACGGTCGTTTCTACCAGATCGACAGGCCCGTGTGGACCTTTATCGAGCCGGCGTTCACCGTTCGCGGCGGATACAAATGGATCAAATTACAGGCGCAGTTCGGGTTTTCCGCCAAGCTGAACTCGCAGCCGCTGAGCTACAAGAGCTCGTTCATGAGCGTGGGAATCATCTTCGATATTTTCAGGGAGTACGAATAAAACGGTTGCCGTTATCAACCTCCTCTTTTGCAACCCTGAGCTTTTTTCATTCGTTCGGCCGATCGACACAACAGGTTTCTCCGGCGACTTCGGCGGCGGTGGCGGCGGAGATTCGTGGTAAAGCCAATATCAGTCGTCGTTATCCTGCAAACTGACGAAACTCATTATTAACACTCTTTCACGCGCCGTAACTTCGTATCGTGCTGCCGGGATAATGTGTTCGTCATGAAAACAGGAATTTTCCTCGGCATTTCCATCTTCTTTTTCGCCTGTGAAAGCACCGGCCCGGAAAGCCAGCTCGTCGTCATCCCGCAACCGCCACCGCCCGTGGCGCAACAGGCCAGCTACCAGGACCCGCTGCCGCGCAAAACCACCGTGAAGCCGGACTGGCCGGGAACCTACGCCAACGAATTCGGGAAAACGCTCAAGATCAAAGAAGCCCCGTCCGACGGAAAGCTCCACTTCGAGCTGATCCAGGACAGTCCCGATTGCATCGAAAGCTTCAAAGGCAGCGCAGCGATGATCAGCGGGGCGACTGCACGGTACAAACGCGACGACGTGGAGCTCACGTTCACCTGGAAAATGGGAAACGTGGAAGTCTCCGACCTCGGCTTTGCACACAATACCGGATGCGAGCCGTTCAGCGGGATCTATAGAAAACAATAATGATGTGCAGATGTGCAGGTGTGCAAATGTGCAGATGTGAGGATGTGAGCCACAAAGAAGGCTCAACGTTTTGCAAAGAACGTCTCCATTGTGTTTCCTATTTCTTTGTGCCTTCGCGCCTTTGTGGCCTTATTATTTTGATCCTAAGGTGAATTTTGTATTTGACAGAAAGTTTCCTGGCAACGGTAATCTGCACATCCGCACACCTGCACATCCGCACATTAATTTACCTTCGTTTCATGAAGAAGCGTTTTCATTCCTTTCGTTATGCGTGCAAAGGAATCCTTACCGCTTTCCGGGATGAGCCGAACATGCGCATTCACCTGGCGGCGGCGATAGCGGTCGGCGTGGCGGGCTGGTGGCTGCACATTACGCGCGCGGAATGGTTTGCGCTGGTGGTGGCGGTCGGGCTGGTGTTCGCGGCGGAGCTGGTGAATTCGGCGATCGAAAAGCTGTGCGACCATGTGTCGCCGGGACGCAACGAAACGATCGGGAAGGTGAAAGACATGGCGGCGGGGGCAGTGCTCGTCACCGCGATCATGGCGCTGGCGACCGGGGTGATCGTGTTCTGGCCGTATGTGAAGAAGATGCTGGAATGATCCGCTACAGCTTCACGAATTTCCGGCTCACGCCGCCTGCGCGCACGAAATAGGTTCCCGGCGCAAGATCGATCACCGGCAGTTGAAGCCGGCTTCCTCCCGTTACCGGAACAGCGTACACTTTTCTCCCGGCGAGATCGACGATCTCTACCACCGGCGTCTCATTCCACGCAGGGGGAAATTGAACCGTCAGCACATCGTTCGCAGGGTTGGGATAAATTTCAAACGCTCCCGTTTCTTTTTCCGCCACCGAAAGCGGCCCCCAGCAAGGGTTCTGCGCATCGCCCACGATGAAATACTCCGAACGGATGAAACCGCCCTGCCCGAGCGGAACGAAAACGGAAAACGTATCCGCAGCGGTAACCGGGATCGTTTGCGTGGTTGCGCCGGTCGACCAGAGATAGCTGGTGTGGCCGCTTCCCGCATCGAGGAAATATTGCGAGCCGTTATAAAAGCAGGTGACCTGTGGGCGCGGAAGCTGCCAGGGCAATGTCGTGTAATTGAATGCGCGGTACGTCCGCAGCGTGTCGAAAAACTCGATCTCGAAAATTTTTGAGCCGGCCGTATCCACCACGTTGAACATGAGCGTCTGCATCGGCGTCATGCCGTAGTTGACGAGGGAATTTCCGTTCGCGGTACGATGCATGTTGCCGATGGCGAGGCTGCGCACGGCAGAATTTTCGGTATAGCTCCACACCAGCGTGGCCGTCATCAGCGTTTCATCCACGTCGTATTCTTTTCCTGCAACAGCGTGGAAAGGCGGGCCGCTTCCCCCGTTGTCGAGCAGCGTGAGGTTGCCGTTCGCGATGCGGCGGATGTCGTGCTGGGCTTTGAACATTTCCGGGTCGTTGGTGAATGTGAATTGGTTGGCGTTACCGCCCATCCGCCAGATCACGGAGCTGTCCGTACGGCTGATCTTGGTGATCTCGTTGAAGTGACGAACGGAAATGAGAATGTTGCCGTCGTCGTCGAGGTGCATCGCGTTGAAGTGCGTCCAGTCCACGTTCAGCGGGCTGCCCAGCCATTCCACGTCCACATCGGTGAATGCGTAATAATCTTTCGAATGCCATTCGAACACGACGTTCTTGTTCTCATCCTGCTCCTGGATGACGCCGCATTTCACCGTCGCGTTCGCGTTCCCGGGCTGGTTGTTGTTCGGCCCGAAGAGGTTGTACATGCTCAGGTCCATCGTCACGTTCTCGTAGCCCATAAGCAGGAAATGCCCGTTGGGCAGCACCTGCATATCGTGGTTGTCCTGCACAATCCCGTTCTTGCACGCCACCGAATCAACTACCGTGAACGTGCTGTCCAGGAGATAATACTTGTTCTGGAAATTGTACGAGATCAGCCCGTTCGGCTGCACTTTGAAATCGCCGGTGCTGGACGGGAATTCCCTGGTGTAAATTATTTCCCCGCGTTCGTCGAGAATAAGCTGCGTGGGATTCACGCCCGGCCCGATCTTGATGGGGACAAGAAAATAATAACCGGTTGAAGCCGTGTCGCAGACGTTCACCGTATAAGCCGGGAAGGTTTGCGCGGCGCACGGTGAACCGGAAAGCAGCCACAGGGCAGGCAGGAGAAAGAGGGATCGTTTCATTGCAAACGAAAGTAATGAAGAATCGCCTGTGTTCCCAGCGGGTTGATTTTTGCCGGGTACAACAAATTTTCGGAAATATCATGTCTTACATTATCACATTCTTGCGAAATTCCGGGGAAAGTGTCAAAAAAACGGAGATGTGAGCTGAGCGATGATTTTTCAACAATTCTTTGATCTTGATATGCAGGGGTGTAAATTGTATAAATAAACCCCGCACTGAATGTTTGCCGAAAAGCAAAACGGCCCGAACAATTCTGGACCCGTGAGCCCGAATTATATCCAGCGCAAACTGGAAGTAGGCCCCAAAGATGATCCCCAGGAAAAAGAAGCCGATGCCGTCGCCAGCCAGGTGATGCGCATGAGCGAAAATGATACCGTACCGCCTGATGAGAAGCTCAACGGGAAACAACAGGAAAGCCCCATGGCCCGCCTGCTGCGCCGCCATCCCGACGCACCCCGCCCGGCAGTCATCCACCGCTTTGCCGATGCGCCGAAAGCGCCAGTCGTAAAACGCTCCCGGGATATCGGAACCGCCACACCTGGGCCCGTATTACCCATTCGCCGCAAAAAGGACGAGGAAGAGGTCATGCGCAATCACGATCTTTCCGAAGAGGACAAAGTGATGAAGATGGACGATGGCGGAAAAGGCGGTCCCGCGCCGGCTGCTGTCGAGCAAGGCATACAATCCAGCAAAGGACAAGGCAATCCCCTCCCGAAAAATGTGCAGCAGGACATCGGCGGGAAGATGGGCGCGGATTTGAGCGACGTGCGCATACATACGGGAAGCAACGCGCATGAAATGTCCACGGCCATCAACGCGAAGGCGTTCACGCACGGGCAGGATGTGTATTTCAGGAACGGGAATTACGATACGTCGGGCAGTGCGGGAAAGAAGTTATTGACGCACGAGTTGATGCATACGCAGCAGCAGAAAAAGGCCGGAGATGTAAACCGTAAAGTGCAGCGGAATTGGTTGTGGGAAAGAATGAAAGGCCAGGCGAAAAAATCCCTGCGCGTCTTGCCCGACTGGCTGCAATTCTACATCGCATACAATATCGGCACTGCCGCAGGCATTATAGACTGGGTTAAAGACCTGCTGGTGCTGGCCTGGAACACGTCCATCGTCAAGATCGTTTACGACCTCATCTGGGGCGACCTGATCCAGGACATAAAGGACATGGGGAAAATGTTGAAGGAACTGACATGGGATCAATTCAAGGAGATCATGTCGGAGATCGGGCGGCAGATCGTGGGCGATGTTGAAGCATACTGGGCGAGGATGACCTCATCCGACCCGCAGACGTCGGGCTATGCGTGGGGATGGATCGTTGGTTATCTCGTTCCGGAAGTCGTGCTGCTGGTGCTTACCGATGGCATTGCTACCGGGGCGAAATGGGGGGCGAAAGTGTTGCAGTGGATGGGAAGGCTGGGGACGAAAATATTGAAGTATGGAACGAAGGGCGCGAGGCTTGCCAGGAAGGGAGTGGCGAAGGGATGGAAGGGGGTGAAGAAGGGATGGAAGAAAGTGACTAAATTTAGTACCAGTAAAAGGAAAAAGCCGCTTACCAGCTCTCAACTAAAATCGATTCGAACGCTCGAGAAAAGAATAGAAGAGCATAAAAAAAAATTAGCCGATTTCATTAAAGATCCAATGAAATATGACAATCAAGGTTTTTTAAAAAACGCTCCTAATGATGCTGTTCGACAAAAAATAATTGAGTCTAGGATTAAGCATCTGCAACACGAAATAAAAACGTTCCAGGATAATATTCAAAAAATTTTAGACAGCTAATCACTATGAAGGTCAACATCGATGAGTTACAAGAAATTACTAATCTTCTGCTTGCAAAATTGAAGAGTAGCAAGGGAAATGAAATAGAGTTAAAAAGCGATTTTTATTGGGATATTCCTATGAATGAGGCATATAGCCCCTACGATGAGCCTAAAAATTTGTCTTTAGGTCAATTGTCAGATGATTTGAATGAAGTCAGAAGAGTTTTGAATTCAGATGATGCAATACCTTATGATTTAAAAAGACTTGCTGAGCTTATGAAAGCTATAAGTGTAGAGAATCAAACTGCATTTTAATATCCCAGGATGAACTAAAGATCAATTAAAGGAACTCGAACCAAACATCTTCTTCGAATCATTCTTTGCTTTGGCCAACGAAACCGAAATACTTCAATTCATTAGAGAGAATTTTTCCGAAGATTCCTATTCAGTCGATAATTTTAAACCTAAAGAGCTTATATGGGTTTATATCCGATGTATTGAGGAGAAAAACCGACAGATTCAGTTAGAAGTTCAAAAGGATAGAATAGGAATTTCAAACGTTGAAATTGAACAGACACACGCGGATTTCTCATTGCCTGATATGATTTTCAGAGATATCGACCAGGCTAAATCCTTTCTTCTGAAAATAAAAGAAGTGAGGCGCTGGCCTGCAAATCCGCAATAAACCAGGATGAACTGGAAAGATCAATTAAAGAAATTCGAGCAAAGAAAAATTGAAACAGCAATTAATTTGGTCGGAGATGAAATGCTTTACATCTGTCGAGCAGTTTTCTTCACGAAGGAAAGTGTTGAAAAAGTATTGACTGAACTGGAAAAGTTCAGAAGGCAATATCCAAATTTCTCACCCACAACACGAATCCCTGATCCTACACCTTAAAAATCATGACTAATAATTCGATTTTTGACATTGCTCTCTTTGCAGGAATTGAAGACTATTCTCCTGTTTATTCGGTTTTTTGGGAGACAAACTCTGCATTCCCAGATATTCCAATGAATGAAAAAAAAGCAAAATTCAGAGCTGCCTTATTTGCCTTAATTAAAGAAGAACTGATACAACTCTGTGTGGATACCAATCCTTCTGGCCGCGAAGGAATTCACTTTTATACTAAAAATCAAGCCATTGATCTGATAATGAATGAATCCATTTTCGAACCTAAATCCAATTATGCCGATAACTTATGTATTTCTACTACATCGAAGGGAGAAGATGTTTTTTTGAAAAAGGACTATGCTCATTTAGAGTAAAGTTGCTTGAATAATTAAAGGCCGGGCGAAAAAGAAACTCCGTGTAAACTTGGCGGCCAATCCAACACCGTCAAAGCGGTTTTAAATGCTGCTAATGGCAAGCTTCCCCCCGTGGGAGTGTTTAAGGACACACCTGTTCGCGTTGCAGGTTATACAGTATATTTGAGAGGAAATGTAATTAATGGTATTCCTAGATTAGGTACAATGTTTATTAAGTAAATCAGCATGGACTGGAAAGAACAATTGGCGGAACTCGAACAAACAAAAGACTGGAAAGCAGCTATTGCTTTGGTCGGAGATGAGATTAATCGTTCCGGTGATATTGAAGCTTATGTAAGAGCGATTTACCTGCTTCATCATATCCTGGTTGAAGAAGATTATGATGAACAGCAGCATAACACAATGGCTGCGTTACTAAAAAAATATTTTGACGAGTCCTACAAGAAATTTGGAAGTAATGCAGAGTATTTATTTTTCATTGGCAAGATCTTGTATATCGCAGAATGGTATTTCGGTCTTAACGATGATGTCAAACCTGTTGAACAACGGTTGGCATTTCAAATGCAAAAACAAGCATGGGATAGCGAGCCCCAAAATATATTATATGAATGGGCCTGTGCTTTTTCACTTTCTGATAAGTCGAAAACCCTTCAACTTGCCAAACAAATAGTAGGCGATCGATTATATATGGATTGGCTGAAAACCAAAGGGCTTCCGGGGAAATATGTTTGGGATGCCGTTAATTGGAGCTATGAACAGTATAGCATAGAAAATGAAAACGTTGATTAAGCTAAAGTCATTTTCTCAAACGTTCACTCGTTATGCCGAGCTTGACATAGATAAATCTACGCTTTCGATCAAAAATATTGGCCTTACTCCTGAAGAAGTGTATGCGATGGAAGGGACTTTTGATCTCTTGAACGACAGAGTTTTGGCTTTTTTCAAACAGTCCGGCAATCGATTTCTATTCTTTAAGGATAAAATTATCCAGATTGAAAACGCTGATACACTTTCTTACAAACGACTTGATCCGAAAACATGCGGGATTAGCCTGATTTCTGGAAGCGGGGAATCCAAATTGGAAATTATTTATAACCAACAATATTACGGCGCAATAGATCGAAGTAGGCTGGGACGAAGATGAAGAAGATCGCGATTTTGGATTGTGGATAGCAAAGCACTTTCGGAATCGATAACTTTTCATTAAGGAATGCGTCGGGAAAACAGCATGCGACATGAACTTTATAGCTTCAGATATACATGGCGCGATTATTCAATGGCTGACACGGCATTCAATTAAGTATGAAACCAGTTCATTTCCTTCAGGAGCATACATGATCGATATATGGCGTGGTGAAAGCTTTTTTGTAATCCAAATTGATAACCGTTCAATTGGGTTTTCAGAAGTTGAAGGATCTGACTTTTCAACCCTTCCGGATATGCGATTTAACGAATTGGATATCTTTATCCGATATTTAGAAGGGCGTCTTGGTATCTAAGCATGACAATTACAATTAGCAGTTCTGGCAGCTTGTGTTTATCAGGAGCGAATTATGAAAATAAGCAGCGACAAAACTATTACTGAAAAAGAAGGATATGAAGCTATGCTTTATATGCTTATGAACTATTGGGAGCTTACGGGTTCTAATGACTTAACGGATATTTTAAGCGGAGGAGAGTATGTGGAAAAAGACACTCCTGCTGATAGCACTTTTTGGGAATATTGGTTGGAGGCTATCGAGAAAGTAAGAAAAGAGGGCCCGCCACCGTTAAAAAAATTAAGCTGAAGCTGAAATACATTTGAAGTGCCATATTGTAGCAAAGGACTATATCAACGTATATCTTTATAAAATGTCCGCTTAACGGAGATTTGCCTCGCATCCTTTTCGTTCACCGGATCGCAGTATTTTAGCAGTATGAAAACTACATTACTGTTCACCGCGCTTGTGCTCGTCATGAGCTGCAAAGAGAATTCCGGAACCCCGGAAGAGAAAAAAGATTCTCTGCCTGCCGCCACAGCTTCCGTTCCCGTCACGGAAAACAAAACCCCGCGCGTGACCGGCATCGGCGGCGTTTTCTTCAAATGCAAAGACCCGGGCATGATGCGGGACTGGTACAATAAGAACCTCGGGATCGTGACGAACGAATACGGCTCGCTGTTCGAATTCCGCAATACGGACAACCCGGAAGAAAAATGTTACCTGCAGTGGAGCCCGTTCCCCGAGAAAACAAAATATTTCGACCCTTCCACCAAAGAGCTGATGATCAATTACCGCGTGGTGGGCATTGAAGCGCTTGTAGAGCAGTTCAAAAAAAGCGGCGTGACCGTGCTTGACTCGATCGAAACGTTCGAATACGGGAAATTCGTTCACCTCCTCGACCCGGAAGGCAACAAGATCGAGCTGTGGGAACCCGTGGACAGCGAATTCACGAGGACTTACGAAGGTGAAACAACGCACTGATCTTACCGGCGCATGCGCAACACGCTCGTTTTTTTATTCACTGCTTTTTTATTCACCGCCTGCGCGCCCACGCCGGAGCAGATTGAAGACTTCGAGGTTTCGAAAAAATTCATCATCGGCAATGAGCGGTACCTGTACGTCGATGGCCCGGCGATGCAGAAGCACAACGACAGCGTGAAGATCCTCATCGACGAGCTGCGGGAAAACGATCTTATCGCGATCACGAAGAAGCACAAGCTGGATAAAGACGGCGTCGACAGCTACCTGCTCGCGTTGTCGGCTTCCGTCAATCTTGTCAAAGCGAGAAAAGCCCTCGAAGAAGGACTTAAAATCCACATGGACGATCTCGACTCCTTTCGGCGCCATCTCGATTCCGTGATGAAAGCGGATACGTTCGAGCGGTTTTATCCTCCACCCGGAAAAGTGGATTCTTTGTGACGATTCTTCGCCCGCTCATTCATCATTATTAAAATGCACATGCACAACATCGCCATCCTTTCCGCCAGCGTGCGCACCGGCCGCAAAAGCCACCGTGTCACTCAATATTTCCGCGACTTTATCGAAGCGAACAAGATCGGCAACCCGTCCATCATCGATCTTGACGCGTATAAATTTCCCATATTCGGCGAGCGCCTGCGTTACCAGGAAAAGCCGGCGGAGGATGTGCTGGAGTTTGCCGCGAAGTTCAACAGCGCAAACGGCCTGCTGATCGTGACGCCCGAATACAACGGCGGCTACCCGGCCAGCCTGAAGAACGCGATCGACCTGTTTACGACCGAGTGGCGCCACAAGCCTGTTGCCATCGCAACCGTTTCTTCAGGCATGTTCGGCGGGTCGCAGGTCATTACGTCGCTGCAGTTCACGCTCTGGAAGCTCCACGCGCTCGTTGCACCCGCTGTTTTTCCCGTCCCGAAAGTGGACGACGCGTTCGACGAGAACGGGAAACCTTCGGACAAAGAAGGAACGGACAAACGCGCGCGCAAGCTCCTGGAAGAGCTGACGTGGCTGATGGATGCGAACGTAAAAATGGCAAATCCATAACTATGGCCTACGACGAAAAGCTGGCAGACCGTGTGCGGGAAGCGCTCGCACCGCACGGCAAACTTGTTGAAGAAAAGAAAATGATGGGCGGCCTGACTTTTATGCTGCGCGGAAAAATGTGCTGCGGGATCGTCAACAACGACCTCATGGCGCGCATCTCGCCGGATATTTACGAAGAAGCGCTTGAACAGCCCCACGTGCGTCCCATGGATTTCACCGGGCGGCCGATGAAAGGATTTATTTTCGTCGATGAGCAGGGCTGCCGTTCTTCAAAAACACTTCGGTACTGGATCGATCTTGCGGTGGCGTTTAATGCGGTGGCGAAGAAGAGCAAAAAGAAATGAGCGATCAGTGACGGCGCTTAACATTTATTATCACTGATTTTTTTCTGCACCGGCGGATTCGTTTTAGCTTTCAGTAAACGAACCCCGGTCACATGATACGCCCCTCCGTCATTGGCTTCCCGGCAGCGCTGCTGCTGTTCAATGCATGCAACGCGCAGCCACCTGTCCTTCCCGCCCTCAATCTTGTCGAACAGTATTACGAAACGAACAAAGGCGATTCCCTCCCGAGTGTTTGCACCGGTACGGAAGCAGGCGGCACGCTGGAGCACGCCAAACTTCTCCCCTTTTCCGGCCCGAACTTCCGCTACTTCGATACGGCGAGCTACCTGTGGGGACATGCGTACATGAGCGATAAAATGCAGCAGACGTTGCTCGATTCGTACAAAGAGCTGGAGCAAACGATTCCCGGGCGCATCTTTTCGTACATGGAATCGGGGCTGAAAGGCGGGGGACAAATTCCCGGCCACCGCACGCACCAGAACGGGCGCAGCGTGGATCTTATGGTACCGCTGGTGAAAGACGGCATACCGTATTACGGCCTCGATATGATCGGCGGCGCGCATTATTCGCTCGAGTTCGACGAGAAGGGGCGCTATGTTTCCGACAGCACGATCAGCATCGACTTCAACGTGCTGGGGATGCAGCTACTTTCGCTTGATAAGCAGGCACGGAAACATGGACTTCGTGTCAAAAAAGTAATTCTCCGCCTCGAGCTGAAAGACGATTTTTACGCAACCCCGGCCGGGAAAAAAGTGCGCAGCAAGGGCATCTATCTCGCCATGAACCTTCCGCCGAACGTCAACAAGCAGCACGACGATCATTTTCACGTGGATTTTGAGCCGGTGAACTGAACAGCGTCTAACTTTGGGGAACAATCAAAGCTCATGATCTCCATCCGCCTCGCCACAACCGACATCGACATCCTTGCCTGCCTTCCCGCGCTGAAAGCGTTACGCCCCTTTCTCAGCGAAGACGATTTCATCTCCCGCATCCGGCGCCTCATGGACGGCGGCTACCAGCTGGCGTTCATCGAGGAAGAGAACGGCATGGTGCCTGCCGTGGCCGGTTTCCGCGTCGGTGAAATGCTGCACCGCGGAAAAAGCATCTACATCGACGACCTCAGTACGCTCGGGGAATTCCGCAGCCACGGCTACGGCGGCAAGCTCATCGACTACCTCATCGATTACGCGAAAGAGCAAGGCTTCCACTCCATCCACCTCGATTCCGGCGTCCAGCGTTTCGCCGCGCACCGTTTCTACCTGAAAAAAGGTTTCGATATCACCAGCCATCACTTCGCGATCCAGCTGAAGCCGGTGGAGTGAATGCTAATTTGCTAATGTGCTGATTTGCTAATGGAATGTGCGGATGTGCAAATGTGCGGATGTGCAGGTGGGCAAATGTGTAGGTTGGCAGATGGGGTAAAAAGTTATTATACGGTAATTGTTTTAGGATGGATGGATTGATACAAAATTCGCACATCTACATATCCGTCCGATTACTAGCTTTGTTGTTCTCCAACCCCTGTCATGAAAAAATTTCTTCTCCTCTCTACCCTCGCCTGTTTCAGCGTGGATATTTTTGCGCAGGTCGAAACTGTAAAATGCAGCGAAGATCCGCAGTACAGCGCAGGCGGCGTCCTGGCGAGCAATTCGCAGACTACGCCGGTCATTAACCTTTCGTCCATCTGCGCGGCGGAAGTGGGTGATGCCGGGGAGATTGAAAAATATTTCGAGACGGAATTCCTCGGCATGAAAATGAACGGCTGGATCGTGATCGCCACGGCGGAAGTGACGGCGGTGACGAATGCCACGCTTAAGCTGAAAGTGCTGAAGAAACAGTCGGAGATGACGGTGAACGGCGAAGAGAAGAACCAGTTCCAGGCGGGGCGCACGGTGAAATTCAAATCGTACAGGTATGGCGTTCCGGCGTGGGACAGCACGCTGTACAGCTCCGGGAAGTTGAAATCGAAAGGCAAAAGCGTTTGCGGCAAGCAGGCCGGCGAATGGTCGTATTACCACGAGAACGGGAAGCTGTGGAAGAAATACGTCAAAAACGAGAACGGGAATATAGACGGCGCTTACAAGGAGTACCACGAGAACGGCCAGCTGAAAGTGTCGGGGACGTATAAGGACGGGAAGCGCGACGGGAAGTGGGAAACGTTCCACGACAACGGGAAGCCGGAATCGGAAACGGTTTTTAAAAATGAAAAAACAAACGGCACTTCCCGCGAATGGCACGCGAACGGCCAGCTGAAATCGGAAATCATTTACAAAGACGGCAAGCCCGCCGGCAAATACAAAACGTGGTACGCGAACGGCAACGAGCAGGAGTCCGGGGAATATTACTGGACGGGCGACGACAAGAAGATCAACAAGTGGACTTCCTGGTACGAGAGCGGGCAGATCAAATCGGAAGATAATTTTTCCTGGTCGGGATCGCGGCAGGGCCCTGCGCTGACGTACCACGAGAACGGGCAGCTTGCCACGAAAGCGACGTACGGGTATTCCAATAAGCTCGACGGTTCGTATGAATCCTGGTACGAGAACGGCAAGCCCAAAGAAAGCGGCAAATATTCCGCCGGCAAGAAAGACGGCCCCTGGACCACCTATTACGCCAACGGGAACAAAGCGTCGGATATCTTTTATGACGACGACAAATACGCAGGCAAATACGTGACCTGGTACGAGAGCGGGCAGATGAAAGAGGAGTTCAGCTACTACACCAGCGGCGAAAAAAGCGGCACGTGGAAAACGTATTACAGCAACGGGAAGATGGAATCACAAATCGCCTACAGCAAGGGAATGAAATACGGCAACTCCACTACGTGGTATGAGAACGGCCAGCTCAACACGAAAGCGAATTACTATTTCGACCAGCTCGACGGCGACTACGAGGAATGGAACGAAAACGGCAAACCCAAAGCGCAAGGCCAGTATAACAAAGGCGCCAAAACCGGGAAGTGGACGTACTACGAGAACGGGAAGAAGCGGAAGGAGAAATATTAATGTGCAGATGTGCGGATGTGCAAATATGCAGATGGCAGATAGATGCAGATGAAAAAACGTTGAGCAGATTCTAACATTCTATTCGAAAATATCGGAGCATTTCGCGCGAATCTGCACATCTGCATATTTGCACATCTGCACATTAATAGCTTCCCACGCTCAGCATCACCAGCGTGCAGGCTTCGAGTACCTGGATGCCGTTTTCTTTTGCCATTTTTTCCAGCTCGGGATTTTCGGCGCCGGGGTTGAAGATGATGCGTTTCGGTTTTAAGGAGAGGATGTAATCGTACCAGTACGGCTGGTTTTTCGGGCCCACGTACATCGTGATCGTGTCGACGTTTTCGATGTGCGGCTTGTCGTCGCGGATCCTGAGGCCTTCCACGTAGCCGTCTTTCAGGCTGACGGGCACCACTTCTTTTCCGTGGCGCAGCAGGGAGCGCACCGCCATGTAGCTGTAACGCGTCGGATTGTCGGATGCACCCAGTACGACTGTGATTCCGCTCATGGTAGTTGCTGTTCTGCTCCTTCTACGTAATCAAGATCTTTGCCAAAGGTTTCCCGCATGTTCCACCACGACAGGAAAGCGAGGATAAAAACGACCACGCCGACGGAAAGCGCAGCGCTGATCTTCGTCTGGCCGGTGACCTCCCCGTTCTCCATGAAAAAGCTTTTGAACAGCGCGAACAGCATCGTGATCGGGATCACTGCGCCGCGAACGAAATTGGGCGAGGTCGTGGTCACCGTTGCGCGGATGTTGGTGCCGAATGACTCTGCCGCCGTTGTAATAAATACCGCCCAATACCCGGTCGCAAAACCGAGCAGCGTGGCGACGGTGTAGAACGCGACCTGCGATTTCGCGCCCACGGTGAAATACAGGCCCAGCGCGCCGATCGTGAGGAAGAGGAAAAGCAGCAGCACTTTTTTCCGGCTCTTCAGCACCTGGCTGAGCAAGCCGCTGGCGATGTCACCGACGGTAATCCCGATGTATGCGAACATGATCGAGCGCGCCGGGTCCGGCACCTGGCCGGGCGGCATGCCCATCGCTTCACCCATTTCTTTCGAGAGGAAAATGTAGATCGACATTACGTACCAGACAGGGACGGCGATAAGGATGATGCTGAAATACCGCGCGAAAAGTTTCCACGAGGTGAAGAGCTGGAGAAAATTTCCTTTCTGCACGTGGCTCTTTTTTACGCTCATGAACATCCCCGATTCGTAGACGCCGATCCGCAATACGAGGAGCAAAAGTCCCATCGATCCGCCGATGTAATACGATGTGGTCCAGTCCACCAGCCCGCCCACCAGCGCCGCCACCACTGCGCCGAACACGCCCACCGTAGCCACGATCGTCGTTCCCCAGCCGCGGCTTTCTTTCTTCATCGATTCGCTCACCAGCGTAATTCCTGCGCCCAGCTCGCCCGCAAGTCCGAACCCGGCGATGAAGCGCAGCGCGATGTAGAACTGCATCGCCGTATCCGTGCCGAAACGCTCCGACGCCATCAGCAACGTCCCGTTCGCCAGGTTCGCCAGCGAATACATGATGATCGAGCCGAACAAAACCGAAAGACGTCCTTTCTTGTCGCCCAGCATTCCCCAGAAAATTCCGCCCAGGAGCATCCCGCCCATTTGCCAGTTCAGCAACAATGTTCCGTAATGCTCGAGCTGGTCGCCGGGAATTCCAATACCCTTTTCCATATTCAGGCTCGGCACGCGCACGATCCCGAACAGCAACAAATCGTAGATGTCGACGAAATAACCAAGCGCGGCCACGAGTACAAGCAGGCCGATCTTTCCCTGGGGTTTCTTTTTGTTCAGCATAAGGAGTTGGTGGGTAAAGTTAATGGTTTGTGGTTAGTCGTTTGTTGTTTGTTGTTAGTGATTTGTTGTTCCTGCTTGCCCGGGCAATCGGAAAGTAAGTCCTCGCGGAAACGGGAAAAATGTTCAAGTGAAAAAGTAAAAATATTCAGCGGGCGTACCTGCAGGATTTCTCCGTGCCTCCGTGTCTCCGTGGTTTACCTTTTCGCTGACCTCACTCTTGTGAAGTCACACGAAATTTTCCTGCATCACAGTATTCACAAGCCTTCCCGATCATCACAAAATTTTCAATTTATCTTATCCGTACCCGCGCTGTTACAATTCGCCCGGCGCTGGCGCGATTCTCGCAGACCTTTGCGCATAACCAACTTAAACCTATCAATCATGAAAACGAAAGCTCTACTCTTCATCTCCGCCCTGCTCTGCGGAACCGCGATCAGCGCACAAGACCTCGCGCCGGGAATCAATTATTCCTACAACCCGCCCGCTGCCGACGGCATCATCACCGACATCGCGGTCGATGTGGTGAACAACGACAACACCGCCGCAGGCTCGTTCGACGTGGCCATGTATCTCTACGACATGAGCTCACAGACGGTTTACGTGATCGGCACCGTCAACATTCCCAGCCTTTCCGGGAATTCGCTCATCCCTATTACGAACTGGGACATCGACATCAACGACACGCCCGGCATTCCGGCAGGGACGTATCGCCTCGGTGTCTGGGTCGATTCCAACGACGACATCAGCGAAGCAGATGAGAACGACAACGCCGGGCTGCTCTCCGGGAACATCAACTACACCCCGAGCGCAAGCGGCGTGAACGAAGTCATCGCGCTTTCCACCGTTTCGCTTTTCCCGAACCCCGCTAACGAGATGGCGAAGTTTTCCTTCACCCTCGCCGAAAGCGCGCCCGTCACCGTAAGCGTGTACGACATGGTCGGCAACCTCGTGCAGTCTGTCGCAAAAGGCCAGCAGCTCATGCCCGGCGCACATACCATCGACGTCGACACCGTCGAGCTTCCCGCAGGAATTTATTTCGTGACGGTTATCGCAGGAGAACAGACGATCACACGCCGATTGACCGTTACGCATTAAAAGTTTCGGGTTCCGCCGCGGCGGATGAGTTTCAAGTTTCGGGTTCAGGAGTTGGTAAATTTTTCGACTCTTTAACCCGAAACTTTTTTTACCCGAAACTCTATTAACCCGGAACCCGAAACTATTTAACTAGAAACGTTGGTATATTTAGGGAATGCGGATCCCGGTAACCATTGCCGTCGTATGCATCTCAATATTCTGCCACGCGCAACGTGACGTGAAACCGTTGCCTTTTTTTCAGCCCGACACTTCCCTCAACAAACTTCGTCTTCTCGGCGTCGTTTCCACCGAGGCTGCGCTTTCCACCGGTTCGCTCATCGCGCTCGGGCAGGCCTGGTACAGCGATTATCCCCGCACCACCTTCCACACGTTCGACGACAATAAAGAATGGCTGCAGATGGACAAAGCCGGCCATGTCGTAACCGCGTATACGGTCGGGCGGTACGGGCTGCGCCTGCTCGAATGGGCCGGGGTGCCGCACAAAAAAGCCACGTGGTTCGGCGGCCTCACCGGTTTCGCCTACCAGGGCGCCATCGAAATGCTCGACGGCTATTCTTCCGGCTGGGGATTTTCGTGGAGCGACGTCGGCGCAAATGCCATCGGCTCGGGAATGCTGATCGGGCAGGAACTTTTGTGGAAGGAGCAACGCATCACGTTGAAATATGGTTTCCGCAAAAGCGGGTACGCGCAGTATCGCCCGGAATTGCTCGGCAGCAGCTTCTCCGAACAACTGCTCAAAGATTACAACGGGCAAACGTACTGGCTCTCCGTGAACGTCGCATCTTTTCTCGATGAGCAGACACGCTTCCCGCAATGGCTCAACCTCGCGTTCGGCTACGGCGCCAACGGCATGACGGGCGGACATGAAAATCCCCCGCTCTACAATTCGTCCGGCAACGCCATCACGTTCGAGCGATACCGCCAGTATTACCTCTCCTTCGACGTCGACCTCACGAAAATCCCCACGCGTTCTCCTTTCCTGGAAACCGTTTTCGAAACGTTCGGCTTCCTGAAAATCCCCGCGCCGGGGCTGGAGCTGAGCAGGGGGCGGTTGTATGGAAGAGCGTTGGCGTTCTGATCTTCGATTATCTCACGGAGGGAAATGATGTGCCGAAATGCCGATGTGCCGAAATGCCGATGCCCACGTGGCTCCGCGCAGTATCAAGTACCAGGTATCAAGTATCAAGACTGATACCCCATCTGCACATCTGCATATCTGCACATTTGCACATCTGCATTTGCACATTTGCACATCTGCACATCAAATCAATCCTTTTTTCTCCCGCCTGGTATACGCGCGGATGAGCAGGTAGTACAGGAAAATTCCGAACGCATAGAACGCCGCGGTGATCAGGAAAATGTCGACGTACGGCCAGCCGGTGTCGCGCAGGGGGCCGAACACGAAGCGCGTGCTGATGAACCAGCTTCCCGACCACACGGCGGCGATGAGCGCGCTGGTGATCTCCTGGTTGCGCGCCCCGACGTATTTCATCGATAGTTCCGACGTCATCGGCCCGGCCATGTTCATCAGCGGCTGGCGCAACAGGTAACAGCCCACCGCGATGCAAACCGCCACGGGAAGCGTGTTGTAGAGTTCCGTCGTGGCCAGCAGGATCAACGCGATCACGGCGAAGGATTGCGTGAGCGGGATGGCGAGCTTGTAGCCGATCGTTGCTTTTATGCGCGGCACGAACAGCGCGGCGGTGGCGACCAGCAATGCGGCGACAAAATTCCAGAGCGAGATGTAGTTCGTCGGCAACCCGTGCACATGCGAGAAGAAAAGGTTGATGAACGGGATCGTCAGTCCCGCGCCCGTCGCGATGATCAGCGCAGGCACCACCGCGCGGCCAATCAGTCCCCAGTCGTGGCCGCGCAGGTTGAGGCGCGCATGCTCGTACGCGTGCACGCGCTCCGTGATGCGCACGCGCAGGAGGCAGAAAACGCCCGCAAACGAAAGCACCGTGATCCCCGCCAGCAAATTGCGTTCGCTGAACAGCGCCGGGTCGATCGAGTTCAGCGGCCAGGCGATGGCGGCGCTCAAAATGCCTGCGAAGCTCCAGGTGGAATAGCTCAGCGAGATCGCCGCCGTTTGTGTTTCCGGCGACGAGTTGCGCAGGATGAACGGCAGCACGGGGATCTGCATGAAGGTGAACGACGCGCCCCACAGGCAATGCGCCACGATGATGAGGTAATGATCGTGCAGGTGCACGCCGAGCAGGATCAGCAGCGCGAATGCCGGAACGCCCAGCGCCGAAAGAAAAAAGAGGTTTTTCACCTTCCGCCCCTTGATGAGTAGCCCCAGCGGCAACGCCAGCGCCAGCACGCCCGCGAACCGCCACGAAATGTAATCCGCGATCTGCCCGTCGGTGTAGCCCTCCGCCTTCATGTACAGCGATTGCAAATTCATGAACGTCGCGTTGACGAGCTGGATGAAAAATTCCGCGAGGATGACGAAGAGGATCGGGCGTTCGATGCGCGTATAGCTGCGGAGAAAAGACATAAACGGGTGCAAAGTTCAGGACTTCTACCGGATCGGTCGCTAAAGAGGCTGTTTAAAAACCATCTTTTGAAATTCTTATGCGTCTTTTTGCACCATCCTGCGTTGTCTTTTTTGACCAGATTCTCTCCGATATGGCCTGCAAAAGACGCCTTGTCTGGCACAAAAATCCGCTTATAATAATTTCAAAACCTGGTTTTTAAACAGCCTCTGATTCCGGCGGAAAGCGATTTTCACGGAATTTTCGGATTATTTCCCGGGAAGAATTATCTTTGCAGCCGCGATAGCGCCACAGGCCTCACGGTTTTAGGCTAAATTGCTGAAATCCAAGGGTAACTTTGGGTGAAAGGGTTCCGTAGCTCAACTGGATAGAGCATCTCACTACGGATGAGAAGGTTTGGGGTTCGACTCCCTACGGGACCACGGAAAATGAATAAGGCTTTGGAGATCTACTCCGAAGCCTTATCTGCTTTCAGGAAGCGCCGTCTTTTCATGCGCTTCATCTTCCTCCACATTTTCAGCGCGTTTCAGAGCTTCCACCCCAAATACCCCGATGTAGGTATTGCCCCTCTATGCCCTTTCCTACAATTTTGTACGCGAACTCAAACTATGACCCACATCATGATCCATAACAACCGTTTCCAGGTATTCGCCTTAACTCTCGCCCTCGGCGGCATCTCTTTCGCAAGCTGCAAAAAAGAAGATCCGCATCCCTCCCCGGTCAGCCCCGCATATACGGTGCCGACAACGTACAACTTCGCCAACGTCGATTACAGCGGACAAACCTACCGCCTGGACATGATGGCTGCGCTAAGCACGTACATGAAAACGGGCAACACCCAGAACACGGTTCTGTCGGCAGTACAGATGAAGAACATGTTCAGCAATTCCGGCAGCCCCTTCAACGATTCGGCGCTGGACAACTGCGGCAAGCAGATCAAGAATAAAGTATACGCACCCGACCAGGCGATGTTCGAAGCGTTCATGGACAGCCTCGCGCTGGCAAGCACGTCGACGGTAAGCGGCAGCAATGGCGTGGCAGGCGTTGTTGTAAGCGTTTCTGACCCGGCGAAAAAATACCTTTGCGACGCGAACGGCATCGAGTGGGGACAGGTTATTGAAAAAGGCCTGATGGGTGGATGCTTTTATTACCAGGCGACGGCGCACTACCTCGACGCGGCGCAGATCGGCATCGGTGTCGACAACAGCGTTGTTGTTCCGGGTGAAGGCACGGCGATGGAGCACCACTGGGACGAGGCGTTCGGCTACTTCGGCGTGCCGGTCGATTTCCCGGGAAACCTGGTGGGCATTCGCTACTGGGGCAAATACTGCAACGAGCGCGATGCGCTGATGGGCACGAATGCGACGATGATGAATGCCTTCCTGACCGGCCGCGCAGCCATCTCGAACAACGATCATGCCCGTAAAGACGCGCAGGTGACGATCATCCGCCAGAACTGGGACAAATACCTCGCGGCGACGATCATCAGCTACATCAACAAAGCGAAAACCAACATTGCGGACGATGCGCAGCGCAACCACTCGCTTTCGGAAGCGATCGGTTTCCTGACCGCGATGAAATACAACCCGGTGCGCCTGGCAGACAACACGCAGATCGCACAGGTGCGCGGGCATATCGGAACGAACCTCTACAACGTGACCATCCCGAACCTCGACATGGCGCGCGACCTGCTCAGCTCGATCTATGGACTGGA
This sequence comes from uncultured Chryseobacterium sp., assembly GCA_966211705.1. Taxonomy (GTDB): domain Bacteria; phylum Bacteroidota; class Bacteroidia; order Palsa-965; family Palsa-965. The sequence continues at coordinate 56,619 of CBIHOC010000017.1, read as the reverse complement.
AAGCATCAAGACTACGCTATAGAAAAAATCCTGGCTGAACAAGAGTGGCTTTGCAGGATGAATTTCTGCAAAGTCACTTTTGCAGTTTAATGCGTTGAACAAAAAAAGCATGAAAAAATATCACTCCCTTTTCGTGGCGACGGTGATCGCCGCAATTGTTTCGATCAGCTTTTTTTCCGCCTGCAAGAAGGATGAGGATCTTCCGGATGATCCCGCGGACACGTTCGACAGGACTTCCCTCCTGGTCAACTATGCCGACTCGCTGATCATCACCAACTTTATGATCCTTGATGTCCAGCTTGACACGCTGACCGCGCGCACGGCGGCATTCAACGCTTCCCCTGATCTCACCAATTTATATGCGCTGCGCACCACATTTCTCAGCGCGTACCGCACGTACCAATCGGTAAGCGCATTCGAGTTCGGCCCGTCCGAAACGGAAACATACCGCACGAATTGCAACACGTTCCCAACCGATACCGCGCAGATCCTGGCCAATATTTCGAACGGGACGTACGATCTTTTTATGGCGAGCAACCTCGACGCAAAAGGGTTCCCGGCGATCGACTACCTGCTTTACGGGCGCAACGTAACGGATGCGGCGATCGTGAATTACTTCTCCACCACCGCGAACCGCAGGGCTTACCTCGCCGACCTGGTGCTTCACCTTTCGACGCACACGGCGAACGTGCTGAACGCGTGGAATTCAGGGTATCGCCAGGCGTTCATTGCATCCAACGGCAACAGCATCGGCAGCTCGCTGGGGTATATCGTCAACCAGCTGAACTACGATCTCGAGCTGATCAAAAATGCCCGTGTCGGAATTCCCCTCGGAAAATTGTCGCTCGGCGTTCCCATGCCGGAGAAGTGCGAAAACTATTATTCGGGCCAGTCCGTATGGCTCGCCTCGGCCTGCCTGGACAACATCGAGAACTTTTACCTCGGCAGGAGCATGAACGGCACAGACGGCCCGGGCCTTGACAATTACCTCGATCACCTCGGGGCGCAATACCAGAGCGGGTCGCTGAACTCCGCCATTCAGCAGCACTTTGCCGACGCAAAAACCAAGCTGCAGGCTGTGCCCGATCCGCTGTCGACACAGGTGATCAGCAACCCCGCTGTTGTCGACACGGCGTACGTTGCAATAAAACGCCTGCTCATCCTGCTAAAGACAGATATGCCGTCCAATCTGGGGATCGTAATTACTTACCAGGATACCGATGGCGATTGATCTCACACGGAACCTTGTAAAACGGCAGGTATCGATCGCACCGCTGGTCGTATTCCGCGTCGCCTTCGGGATGCTGATGTTTGCCTCGACGCTGCGTTTTATCCTGAAAGGCTGGGTGGATCAATTGTATGTGGCGCCGAAAGTCTTTTTTCCCTATTACGGGTTCGAGTGGATCAAACCGCTTTCTGCGGAAGGCATGTACGTGGTATTTATCGCGATGATCGTTTGCGCGCTCCTGATCGCGGCAGGATTCCTGTACCGTTATGCGACGATCTTTTTTTTCCTGCTGTTCACGTACGTCGAGCTCATCGACAAAACGAATTACCTCAACCACTACTACTTCATCAGCATCGTCAGCCTGCTGCTCGTTTTCGTGCCTGCGAACCGGTATTTTTCCGTGGACGCGTGGCTGCGTCCGTCGCTGATGCGCACCCACGTGCCGGCGTACATGATCTGGGCGATCAAGCTGCAGCTGCTGCTGGTGTATTTTTTCGCGGGTCTTGCCAAAGTGAACAGCGAGTGGCTGCTCGAAGCGATGCCGCTGAAGATCTGGCTGCCGGCATACAACCACCTTCCGCTGATCGGTCCGTTGATGGAGCAGGAATGGGTGGCATACGTGTTTAGCTGGTTCGGGTGCATCTACGATTTGTTCATCGGCATCTTATTGATCAACCGGCGGACGATCAAAGCGGGTTATTTTCTCGTCGTCCTCTTCCATGCGTTCACGGCGATGTTCTTCAACATCGGTATGTTCCCCTACATCATGATCGTGCTGACCACGATCTTCTTTACCGAGTCGTTCCACGAAAAACTCATCCGCACGGCGCGATGCCGGATGGGAAGAACGGTTCAGCCGCCGGTGACCCGCAGGCACGCTGTCAGCCCGGTTTTCAATCGCCTGCTCATCGGATTTTTTCTCGTGCACTTTTTCAGCCAGGCGATCCTGCCGCTGCGTTACACGCTTTACCCGGGCGAGCTGTTCTGGACCGAGCAAGGCTACCGCTGGTCGTGGCGCGTGATGCTGATGGAAAAAGCGGGAACGGCATTCTTCTACGTGCGCGATGAAAAAACGGGTCGCGAATCGGAAGTGATGAACAGCATGTATCTCACGCCGATGCAGGAGAAAATGGTGGCCACCCAACCGGACATGCTGGTTGATTACGCGCATTTTCTTCGTGAAGAATATTCCCGCCATGGTTTCACGAACCCGTCGGTGCGGACGGAATGTTACGTCACCCTGAACGGAAACGGCTCGCGGCTGATCGCCGATCCGAACGTCGACCTTTCGGCGCAGACGAATAATCCGTTCAAACACAAAAGCTGGATCCTGCCCCATGCGCAATAGTAAGCTATGGCTGTTTCCATTGCTCCTGCTTTTTTCCGGCTGGGTAAACAGTCACGCGCAATCGGGCATTTCGATCTGCACAACTGATCTGAATTCCGGGAAATCAGTACCCGGCACGCGCATTTACGGGCAATACGGAACTCATTTTACGGACAGCACCGGCTGCAAGACGATCCGTGTGAGCTCAACCGATTCTGTCCTGCTGAAGTTCGATGCCGACGGTTATTACCCGCAAAGAATTAAGATCGTCGCTGCGAAAGACACCAGCCTGGAAATACGCCTTGCGCCGGTCACGCACCAGGGCCGCGAGGTAGTGATCTTCGCAAAAAAAGATAATGCGTTCGGGATTACACATCTCAATAACATCGAGGGCACCTCGATCTATGCCGGGAAAAAAACGGCGGTCATTTACACGGATGACATCCAGGCTAACCTTGCCGCAAATTCGGCACGCCAGCTGTATTCCAAAATTCCCGGCATCAATGTGTTCGAAAATGACGGCGCCGGCGTGCAGCTGGGGATCGGCGGACGCGGTCTTAACCCGAACCGCGCATCGAATTTCAACACGCGCCAGAACGGGTACGACATCAGCGCCGACGCGCTCGGTTACCCGGAAAGCTATTACAGCCCTCCTTCGGAAGCGCTCGACCGCATTGAGATCATCCGGGGCGCGGCCAGCCTGCAGTATGGAACACAGTTCGGCGGGCTGATCAATTTCCGTTTCAAAGAGCCCGACACCAGCCGCATGCTTGTGACAAGCCGGCTCACAGCAGGCTCCTTTGGTTTTTTGAATTCGTTCAACAGCTTGTCGGGCACAGCCGGGAAGTTCAGCTACTACACGTTTTACCAGTACAAGCGCGGAGACGGGTGGCGGCCCAATTCGCAGTTCGGCCTGCATTGCGGGTATGCCATGTTTCAATACAGGGCTTCGCCGAGATTTTCTGTTCGTGCGGAATATACGTACATGCAATACCTCGCCAAACAACCCGGGGGATTGACCGACCGCCAGTTCGAAACCGATCCGTCGGCCAGCTCCAGGAACCGCAACTGGTTCGACGTGAACTGGAATCTTGCCGCGGTTACCGTCACGTACAACCCGAACAGCGACTGGAGGATCAACCTGCGTACGTTCGGGCTGCATGCTGCGCGCAAGGCACTGGGCTCGCTCGAAAGGCCGGACCGCGCCGACGATACAACGGCCAGCCGGAAATTATTATCGGATCACTATGATAACATCGGTTCCGAGCTTCGCGTGCTTCGTTTTTATTCCGTTAAAGAAAAGATCAGCAGCGCATTATTGGTTGGCGGAAGACTCTACTACGGAAATACACGGCAGTTGCAGGGAGAAGCGGACAATTCCGCCGCTGCAAATTTTACGTTACTTCAGTCGGAAGGCGCGGTGCAATCCGAATATTTTTTCCCGAGCCGGAACATTGCTTTGTTTGCTGAAAATATTTTTTATCTCAGCGAAAAGCTCAACATCACCCCGGGCGTTCGTTACGAAAATATCAGGACCGTTTCCGACGGGTATTTCAAAACGGAATACCGCGACCTGGCCGGGAACATTCTTCTCCGCCAATGGACCGATGAGTACCGCGTGAGCAGCCGCCAACTCGTCCTGTTCGGTTTCGGCATGCAATACCGCGCCACCGACAACGTGGACCTTTACGCCAACATCAGCCAGAACTACCGCTCGATCAACTTCAACGACATGCGCGTGGTCAACGCCAATTTCCGCGTCGATCCGAACCTGCAGGACGAAAGTGGGTATACGGCAGACCTTGGAGTTCACTGGATCATCCCCGATGCGCTGTATGTCGATGCGGGCGTTTTTTATCTTCGTTATAATAACCGCATCGGCACGGTCATCCGACAAGACTCGCTCACGTACTCGCTGTATAATTTCCGCACCAACGTTTCCGACAGCAGGAACCTCGGGGCAGAACTATTCGCGGAATACAACTGGCTGCATTTTCTCGAAACGCAACATTGCCTGTCCACGTTCGTCAATTATTCCCTGATCGATGCAAAATATACGGGGAGCGCGCAGAACGGTTACGAAGAAAATAAAGTGGAGTTTGTGCCGGCACACATTTTCAGGACAGGGATCTCGTGGAAATACCGCAAGTTGTCGATGAGCTGTAAGTATTCGTACACTTCCGAACAATTCACCGACGCTTCCAACGCGGAATTTACGCCCACCGCAATTTTCGGGCTCATCCCCGCGTATGCCGTACTCGATTATTCCGTGACGTACAGTCGCAGCCTTTTCGCTGTCTCCGCGGGCGTCAATAACGTCCTGGATTCTTCTTATTTCACCCGCAGGGCCGAGGGGTATCCGGGGCCCGGAATTCTGCCTTCTGATCCGCGTAATTTCTGGGTGACGCTGCAGGTCAGCTTTTAGATACCTGGCTGCCTGGAATACCCCGCATCCTTTTCCTGTATCTTTACCTCCACTTTCCCGCGTGCAAATCACGCACCCCCGGAACAAGACCACCAGTTGAAAGAAGAAAACACATCGGCAACGATCTTCCAATACCTCAAACTAAACATGGCATTGGAAGACGAAGATTTCAACAGGATCTATCCTCTTTCCATCCAGAAATTAGCAAAGCGGCATTGGACGCCTGTTGAAGTTGCAAAAAGCGCGGCCGATTTTCTCGTCAGGCACCCGGGGAGCAAAGTGCTGGATATCGGCTCGGGCGCGGGGAAATTCTGCCTTGTCGCGGCGAGCACTACGCAGGGAATCTTCACCGGCGTGGAGCAGCGGAAAGACCTGGCCGACCTGGCTACGGAGATTGCCGTGTCGAATGACATCCGGAATGTCTATTTCATCCACGCGAACATTACGGAGATCGATTTTTCGGAATACAACGCGTTCTATTTTTACAATTCGTTCCAGGAAAATATTGAACCGGGCGCGCGCATCGACGAGGACGTCGAAACGGATACGCGGTATTATGAGCGTTATTCGGATTATGTGAATCTCGAGCTTTCGAAAAAGCCGGTGGGCACGCGTCTTGTGACGTACTGGAGCGCGCTCTATGAAGTTCCTGAAAATTATCGGCTGCAGTTTTCCGCGTACAACGACATGCTGAAATTCTGGGAAAAGGTAGATTAGGGGAACGAAAAAATGACGTGCAAAAACTGCTGACCAAAAATTGAAAGGCACAAAATCATACAGCGTACTTCACCTGAAATGCCCGCGGTGCCAGGAAGGAAATCTATTTGTTTCCGGGCCGTACAACCTGAAACGAATGCTCGACATGCCGGCGCGCTGCCCGGTCTGCGACCAGAGCTTTGAAATGGAGCCGGGTTTTTACAGCGGTGCATTGTGGGTAAGCTTCCCGATCCTTGTCGTGCTCGTGATGCCGCTCTGGGCGGTCCTGTATTTTCTTCTGTCGCTTTCGTTCGAATGGATGGCGGCGGTCATCGGCGTTTATATTTTCGGGATGCAGCCGGTCATCATGCGCTACAGCAGGGCGATCTGGATCAACGTTTTCGTGAGCTACGATCCGGGCGCAAAAAAAGACATCGCCGGAACGCAGCGCAACGTGTGACAATCCCGGGAATTCTGTCGTGCTGGTTTGCGACCGCTCATCCCATTCTCTGCATGATTTCCTCAAACGCCTTATCTTTACCCTGCGACCTAAAAAAATCCGCTATGAAAAAACAACTACTTCTTCCGATAACCCTTTTTTCTGCGTTCGCTGCGAATGCACAAAACGACACACTCATCTGGGCCGACTTCAACACCGATCCGACGTACATCCAGATCGCCCTTCCGCTGGGTAACCCGACGGACACGTCGTGGTACACGTTCGACATGGACGGTCAGCCGGACGGCAGCTCTGCGGGACGCCCGGGCGAATGGTTCTGGTCGGCAGCATATTCCGACAGCGACACGCTGAACAACGCGGGCGTTCTGGGCAGCTCGTCGTGGACGAACTCTTCGACGCCGACGGAAAACGTGCTCATCACGCCGAGCATCATGATCGTCGACGCGAACGCCGTGCTGAGCTGGAAATCGGCCCCGTACCAGACGCCGCGCTACCTCGACGGCTACCAGGTGCTGGTGGCGATCAGCAACAACGACCCGTCGGCATTCACCGACACGCTGTTCGTGGCCAGCGAATATGTGTCGCTCGACAACCAGTCGTTCCCGAACGCGTTCAGTTCGTACACCTTCGCGCCGGCGCCGACGAGCAACCCGCTCGATCCGTTCGTGCACGGCATGGACAGCACCTACACGGAGCTCGACCCGGCGTCTGATTCTTCCCGCCTGATCGGCCGCCTGCGCCCGTTCTCGGTGAGCCTCGCGCAATACAGCGGGCAGACGATCTACATCATGTTCAACCACAAAACGGTGGATGACAACCTGATCTCCGTCGACGACATTCTCGTGACGGGCACGGATCCCACAGGCGTGGGCGAGCTGAACCCGGGACTGCCGTTCTCCACGTACCCGAACCCCGCGAACGACCAGCTGAACATCCGCTACACGCTGCCGGGAGCTTCACCGGTTTCGCTCAACATCTATGACGTGAGCGGCAAGCTCGTGAGCGCGCAAAACTTCGGCACGATCGCCGCAGGCCCGCAGCAGCAAACGATCGACGTATCGGCATTGCCGGCCGGTTTCTACCACGTGGAGCTGGTAACGGAAATGGGGAAATCGAACAACAAGGTGATCGTTCACTAAACAGGATAAAAAACAGGATCGAAAAAAGGATAGGGGAATTTTCCTCTATCCTTTTTCTTTTTCTATCCGGCCATCCTATTTTTGTTGCCGCGGTTACGACTTTTCAAAATTCGGCAAGCCTCGGGAAACGGGATTCGATCCAGCGGTCGAGGTCTTTTTCAGAGCGGAGGATGCGCATGACCATGGGTTCATCGAGCCCGTAGCGGTATTCCATGATGACTTCGGCGTCCATGCGCAATTCGTAGCGGATGGTTTCGAGAAAATTTTTCAGTTTTTCGGCGGCTGAGCGGTCGTCCTGCGCGGTAAGCTTGCGGTAGTGGTCTTCGAGCGGCTGCAGGTCGTATTTACGGATCATCATGCGCAAAGTTGCTTAATTCCTCCTGGATACAAAAGGTAACCCGCCGGATGTAAGATTTTCCGGGAAATAGTTCACGCGAAACTGAACCCTGCGGCCAACATACTCGTATAGACGAACAGCACACCTGTATACCCTTTTCCTTCATGAATAGACCTCTACGACCCAAGGGCCTGACATTTCCATTCTCCATCCTTTCCCTGCGGCCCTTCGCAGAGGCCGCTTTCCTGCGTGCGCTCCCGTTTTTTCTCCCGATCGTTTCCCGCTCCCAATCAAAAAGTGAATTATGAAAAGAACGCTACTTCTCCTTTTCGGCCTGATCCTGTCCGTTTCCTCCTGGGCGACCCACATCGTCGGCAGCACGCTCACTTACGTGCACAACGGCGGCTCCAGCTATACGTTCACGCTGCGGCTTTTCCGCGACTGCGGATCAGGCTCTGCAGCATTCCCCGGGACGGTGACGATTAATGTCCGCGGTTATAATGGGCAGACGTTTACGCCGACAAAGGATTTCAACATGACGCTCGGGACGGTGACGAACATTCCCTCCAACCTGGATTCCTGCGCTGCGCCCCCGAACCCGATGCCCTGCGTGCAGGAAGGCATTTACACCACAACCGTCACCAACCTCCCGGCCAACCCGGGCGGATACCACTGCTATTACCAGGTTTGCTGCCGCAACCTCTCCACGACGAACGTGAACGCTTCCTGCAACTGCATCGGGGCGAGTATTGCCACTTACATCCCGGGACCGACCGTGAACTGGTTCGAAGATTTCACGCTGGCGAACGGGACAACGATCGATGCCGGCGCCACAGCATGGACGCGCACGCTCGGCACGATTGCGCCCGGTTATGCGGAAGTCCGGAATAACCTTTTTGAAACCCAGGGCGTGGACGATGCCGAGGCCACGTGGGTTTCCCAGCAGATCAACATCGCGTCACTGACGTCGGGGGCGTTGCTGCAGGTCAATCTTTCCGAAGCAGGCACCATGGATGTGAACGATTCGATCCTTGTATTTTACAGTCTCAACTCCGGGCCGTTCGTGCAATTCCCGACCAACGGGGCGATTGCGGATGACTTTACCAATGCGGTCGCATCCACCGGTTCGCTGACAGCAAACACGGTGCAGATCATGATCCGCGTGCATTACAACAACAACTCGCCGACTTCCGAACTCTACCGCTGGGACAACGTGGTCGTATCGGCCAACGATTTTGTTTCGAACGGCAGCCCGAGCTTTACGCTGTTCCCGCCGCTGTTCCTTTGCCAGGGCAATTTCTTTTCGTTCAACCATGCCGCGACGGATCCCGACGGCGATTCACTGGTGTATGATTTTTACACGCCGTATACCGACGTGGCGCCGACGTTCCCCGGCAACGTTGCGACGTTTACCGGTGTGACCTGGCTGGGCGGCTATTCAGCCACCAACCCGCTCGGCGGACCTGCGCTGTCGCTGAATTCTTCGACGGGCATCCTGACCGGCACGCCGACCAATACGGGCCAGTTTGTGGTGGGTGTGATGGTAAGCGAATACCGGAACGGCAACCTGCTGAGCACGGTGTTCAGGGATTTTCAATTCAACGTGGTGTTCTGCCCGCCGCCTGCCACGGCGCTGATCGTCCCGGGCGACACGCTGAACGCCTGCTCCGGGCTGAGCGTGAACTTCCCGAACAACAGCAGCGCGAACGCGAACAACTGGTGGTGGAACTTCGGCGACCCTTCCGCTACGAATGATACGTCCATTGTCCAGTACCCGTCGTACAGCTATCCTTCACCGGGATCGTACCTCGTGACAATGATCACGAACAAAGGAACGCCCTGCGCAGATACGAGCTACGCATCGGTGGACGTCGGGTTTGCCACTGCGAATTTCACGCACAACGCCCCTCAATGCGCGGGAACAAACGTCACATTCACGAACCTGTCGACCTGTTCGCCCAACACGACCATTACAGGATATAGCTGGGACTTCGGCGATTCACAAACCTCCACCGCCGCAAACCCGGCGCACGCGTACGCGACGGGCGGAACGTACATGGTCACGCTGATCACGTACACGGCGCTGGGATGCATCGATACCACCAACATACCCGTCACGATCAACCCGACGCCGGCTGCGCCTGCACCGTCGAGCAACAGCCCGGTGTGCGAGGGAAGCACCCTCAACCTTTCCACCACAGCGGTTGCAGGAGCTACGTATTCGTGGACAGGCCCGAACAGTTTCACGTCATCCGTGCAGAACCCGTCTATAGCCGGCGTAACTGCAGCTGCAGCGGGAACGTATTCGCTCACCGTAACGGTTGCGGGATGCACGAGCGCTGCGGGAACGACAGCGGTGACCATCAACCCGACCCCGGCCGCGCCTGCGCTGTCGAGCAACAGCCCGGTCTGCGTCGGATCCACGCTGAACCTTACCACCTCTGCCGTGGCAGGCGCAACGTATGCATGGACAGGGCCGAACAGCTTTTCTTCCTCTTTACAGAATCCTTCCATCGCCGGCGCAACGGTGGCCGCATCGGGAACATATTCCCTGACGGTAACCGTCGGCGGATGCACCAGCCCGGCCGGAACAACCGTGGTGACGGTCAGCCCGACCCCGGCAACGCCGACCGCCGGCAGCAACAGCCCGATCTGCGCGGGAAGCACATTGAACCTCACCGCCAGCGCGATTGCAGGTGCGACGTATTCGTGGACCGGCCCGAACGGATTTACATCCGCCGTGCAAAATCCGTCCATCGCCGGCGCAACAACTGCGGCGACAGGAACGTATTCCGTAACGGCAACGGTGGCCGGGTGCACAGGCGCAGCCGGAACAGTGACGGTAACGGTCAACCCGGTACCTGCGGCCCCGACAGCTTCGAGCAACAGCCCGGTGTGTGCGGGAAGCACGATCAACCTCACGGCAAGTCTCGTCGCGGGCGCTACGTATTCATGGACAGGTCCGGGCGGCTATACTTCCACGGCGCAGAACCCGACGCGCGCCAATGCCACGCTTGCAATGGCGGGAACGTATTCCGTCACGGTAACCGTGGGCGGCTGCACGAGCGCAGCGGCGACGACAGTTGTTACCGTGAATGCAACACCCGCAGCGCCGACAGCAGGAAGCAACAGCCCCATCTGCTCCGGCAGCACGCTGAACCTCACCTCCACGCTTGTTGCAGGCGCCACCTATTCCTGGACCGGACCGAACGGTTTCACCTCTTCGGTGCAAAACCCGTCGATCGCCGGCGCTACGACTGCGGCAACGGGAACGTATTCCGTGACCGTTACAGTCGGCGGATGCACGAGCGCAGCAGGCACAACCGTTGTCACCGTTAACCCGATCCCTGCAACGCCCACACCTTCGAGCAACAGCCCGATCTGCGCGGGAAGCACGCTCACGCTGACGACGACAGCAGTCGCCGGCGCCACTTACAGCTGGACCGGCCCGTCGGGCTATACTTCGGCTGTACAAAATCCCACGCGACCGAACGCTACGGTGGCGATGTCGGGAACCTATTCGTTAACCGTAACAGTTGCCGGCTGCACGAGCGCAGCAGGAACGGTGAGCGTAACAGTCAACCCGATTCCCACAACACCGGCCGCATCCAGCAACAGCCCCATCTGCGCAGGAAGCACCTTGAACTTAACGACACCGCTTGTTGCAGGCGCAACGTATTCGTGGACGGGACCAAATGGATTTTCTTCATCCGTTCAAAATCCATCCATCGCTGCCGCCACCACGCTTGCAACGGGAACATATTCCGTGACCATAACCGTTAACGGCTGCATCAGCGCGGCCGGAACTACGGCAGTCACCGTCAACCCGATCCCTGCAGCGCCCACACCTTCGAGCAACAGCCCGTTGTGCGTGGGAGCAACGCTGAACCTTACCACAAGCGCAGTGGCCGGCGCAACGTACAGCTGGACCGGGCCGAACGGATTTACATCTGCTGTGCAGAACCCGTCGATCGCGGGCGTTACAACTGCTGCAACAGGAACGTATTCGCTTACCGTCACCGTGAACGGCTGCACCAGCCCGGCCGGAACAGTGAGCGTAACAGTGAACACCGCACCTGCAACACCGACTGCAGGAAGCAACACGCCGCTGTGCACCGGGAATACGCTGAACCTTACCGCAACCTTTATCGCCGGCGCAACTTACAGCTGGACGGGGCCGAACGGATTTACCTCCACACTGCAGAACCCGGCGATCACGAACGTCACATTAGCCGCGGCAGGCACGTATACGGTCGTCGCCAACAACGGCTGCGCAAGCACACCGGCAACCACGACGGTCACGATCAATGCCACACCCGCAACACCGACGGCAGGAAGCAACAGCCCCATCTGCGACGGAAGCACGTTGAACCTCACGTCGAATCTTGTTGCAGGAGCAACGTATTCCTGGACGGGACCGAACGGATTTACTTCTGCCGTGCAGAACCCATCCATTGCCGGCGCCACACCTGCTGCAACGGGAACGTATTCGGTTACTGTAACGGTGAACGGCTGCACAAGCGCGATTGGAACAGTTGCAGTTGCGGTCAACCCCATCCCGGCCGCGCCCGCGCCTTCCGGCAATAGCCCCATCTGCGCGGGAAGCACGCTCGTGCTGTCGACGACAGCTGTTGCGGGCGCAACGTACAGCTGGACAGGACCGTCAGGCTATACTTCTTCCGTGCAAAACCCGACGCGACCGAATGCAACGGTGGCGATGTCGGGGACGTATTCGCTGACGGTAACGGTTGCAGGCTGCACAAGCCCGACCGGAACGGTGAGCGTAACGGTGAACCCGATCCCCGCTACACCGGCCGCGTCGAGCAACAGCCCCATCTGTGACGGCGACAACCTGAACTTAACTACACCGCTCGTCGCCGGCGCAACCTATTCGTGGACGGGACCGAACGCATTCTCTTCATCGGTTCAGAATCCATCTATCGCCGCGGCCACTACGCTTGCAACGGGAACGTATTCCGTGACGATTACCGTCAACGGCTGCACGAGCGTTGCGGGAACGACAGCCGTCACCGTTAACCCGATCCCTGCAACACCCACGGCATCGAGCAACAGCCCGGTGTGCATCGGCGCAACATTAAACTTCACAACATCCGCTGTTGCCGGCGCGACGTATTCGTGGACAGGACCGAATGGATTTACATCCGCTTCACAGAACCCGTCGATTTCCGGCGTCACAGTTGCTGCTAACGGAACGTACTCGCTTACCGTGACCGTAAACGGCTGCACGAGCAGCGCAGGGACTGTAGCCGTAACCGTGAACACCGCACCCGCGACACCTGTCGCCGGCAGCAATTCTCCGCTCTGCACCGGCGCTTCGTTGTTGTTAACCGCGGATACCATTCCCGGCGCAACATACAGCTGGACGGGACCGAACGGTTTCACCTCGACGCAGCAGAACCCGGCGATCACGAACATTACACTTGCGGCTGCAGGAACGTACACCGTAGTCGCCAACAACGGCTGCGCGAGCTCACCGGCGACCACGACGGTCACCGTGAACCCGACACCGGCCACGCCGACTGCCGGAAGCAACAGCCCGATCTGCGACGGAAATACGCTGAACCTCACGTCGAATTTTGTGGCAGGCGCAACGTATTCCTGGACGGGACCGAACGGGTTTACTTCCGCGTTGCAAAACCCGTCCATCCCCGGCGCCACTTCGGCTGAAGCGGGAACGTATTCGGTTACGATAACGGTGAACGGCTGCACGAGCGCAGCCGGAACGGTTGCTGTTGTGGTCAACCCGATCCCGGCGGCGCCATCGGCTTCTGCCAACAGCCCCGTTTGCACCGGCGGCACGCTGAGCCTTACGACCGGCGCGGTTGCGGGCGCGACGTACAACTGGACAGGCCCGAATGCATTCTCGTCTACTTTACAGAACCCGAACATTACGAACGTCACGCTTGCAGCAGCAGGAACGTATTCGCTTACCATCACCGTGAGCGGTTGCACCGGCAGCGCAGGAACGGTAACAGTAACTGTGAACCCGACACCTGCTGCACCGACAGCATCCAACAGCGGACCGATCTGCGACGGCGACAACCTGAACCTCGCTGCGTCGAACGTGGCAGGCGCAACGTACAGCTGGACCGGCCCGAACGGGTTTACCGATACGCAACAAAACACTTCGGTCACCGGCGCAACGCTTGCAGCAGCAGGAACGTACTCGGTGACAGTCACCGTGAACGGCTGCACAAGTGTTGCAGGAACAACGACCGTCATCGTCAATCCGATTCCCGCAGCGCCTTCTCCGTCCAGCAACAGCCCGTTGTGCATCGGCGCGACGCTGAACCTTACCACCTCAGCCGTTGCCGGCGCAACCTACTCGTGGACGGGGCCGAACGCATTCACTTCATCAGCGCAGAATCCTTCGATCGCGAACGTGACGACTGCGGAAACCGGGACGTATTCACTTACGGTAACCGTAAACGGATGCACGAGCAGTGCAGGAACGGTGAGTGTCACCGTCAACTCAGCGCCCGCAACACCTGTTGCTTCAAGCAACAGCCCCGTGTGCTCCGGCGATTCGCTGCAGCTGATGGTCGATACGATCCCGGGCGCGGTATATTCCTGGAGCGGGCCGAACGGGTTTACTTCCACGCAACAAAATCCGTCGATCACGAACATCACGCTCGCCGCGGCAGGAACCTATACCGTTATTGCAAATAACGGCTGCTCCAGTAACCCGGCCACTGTTACGGTAACGGTGAACCCCACGCCCGCCACGCCTTCCGCCGGCAGCAACAGCCCGCTGTGCGAAGGATCGACGCTGAACCTTACCACGCCGAACGTTGCAAGTGCAACGTATTCATGGACCGGGCCGAACAGCTACTCTTCTTCTTCACAAAACCCGTCGGTCCCCAACACAACGCCTGCGGAATCCGGGACCTATTCTGTCACGGTAACAGTGAATGGTTGCACGAGCGCCGCAGGAACGGAAACGGTGGTGATTGACATACAGGCTGTAGTTGCAGCAGGCGCCGATCAGACCGTTTGTGCCAACAACGCGGTGGTGACGCTTGGCGGCTCTTCCACGAACGGCTCGGGAATATGGACCACAAGCGGAAGCGGAACGTTCCTGCCTGCCAATACCGATTTCAACGCAACGTACACACCCAGCAACGCGGACACCGCGGCGGGAACGGTAACGCTTACACTGACGTCGACCAACAACGGCGCATGCGTATCTGCGAATGACCAGGTTGTGATCACGATCACGGATGCGCCTGTTGTGGATGCGGGGCCGGATCAATCGGTTTGCGCAAATAACGCGGCGATCATGTTGAACGGTTCTTTCACAGTCGCCACCGGCGGCGTGTGGAGCACCTCCGGAACCGGCACCTTGTCGTCGACGACGGCGATGAACGCGACGTACACGCCCGATGCAGGCGATACGGCTGCCGGCACCGTGACATTCGTGCTGACCTCGACCGGCAACGGTTCCTGTCTCGCGGTAACGGATACGATGGTGCTGACGATCACACCGGCGCCGATCGTGAGCGCAGGCCCGGACATCAACACCTGCATTGCTTTCCCGAACACGCCGCTGAGCGGAACTTCCTCCACCGGCTCCGGCACGTGGACGACGCTCGGCAGCGGAACGTTCTCACCGAACGCAAATACGCTCAACGCGACATACGTTCCCAGCACCGCCGACACAAGCGCGGGCACTGTGACGCTCGTGCTGGCTTCGACGGCCAACGGAGGATGTCTTGCCGAAGACGACACGCTGGTGATCTTCTTCACGCCCACCCCGACGGTGAGCACCGGTCCCGACCAGACGGTTTGCGCGAACAACGCAGCTGTGGCGCTGACCTCCAGCTCTTCGACAAACACGGGCATCTGGACCACGGGCGGCGATGGAACATTCTCACCATCCGACACAACATTGAACGCGACATACATCCCCGGCGCAGCAGATACAGCAGCAGGTTCGGTCACGCTCACGTTTACCGCTACGAACGGCTGCGCGCCCATTTCACAGAACGTGATCATCACCATTACGCCTGCGCCTTTCGTCAACGGCGGGCCTGACCAGTTTACGTGCGCAAACAACCCGGACGCCACGATCAGCGCAACGATCGGCGGGGCGACGACAACCGGCATGTGGACCACGAGCGGTGGCGGCATTTTCACGCCGTCGAACACCGACCTGAACGTGACGTACATCCCGAACGCTGCAGACATCGCGTCAGGAAGTGTAACACTTGTGCTCACTTCCACCGGCAACGGAAACTGCCTCGCGGAAGTCGATACGGTGATGCTCACCATCACACAACCGCCGACAGCAAGCGCAGGCGCGGATATGTTTGCATGTGCGAACAACGCGGCAGGCCTCAACGGTGTGATCACGGGCGGCAACGGAACCGGCATCTGGACCACGACGAACGGCACAGGAACATTCTCACCGTCGAACACCGCGCTCAGCGGAAGCTATACGCCGAGCAATGCGGACACTGCCGCGGGAACGATCGTGCTTGTGCTGACGTCTACGAATAACGGCGGATGCATCGCAGTGACGGACACGATGCTCATCCAGGTCATTCCCGGGCCGATCGTCAGCGCGGGCGCCGACATGAGCGCGTGCGCCAACAATCCTGTCATTTCGCTGAACGGTTCGGTAACGGTGGCAACAGGCGGCGTGTGGACGAGCAGCGGCAGCGGAACGTTCTCACCGGACGACACCACGATGAACGTCACCTACACGGCCGACACTTCCGACGTCAATGCAGGAAGCGTAACGATCTACCTCTCTTCCACCGGCAACGGCCTGTGCAATACGGTAACCGACAGCATGGTGCTTGTCTTCACGCCTGCACCGGTGGCGAGCGCGGGCGCTCCGCAGATCGTCTGCTCAGGAACGACGAGCGTTTCACTTGGCGGGACAGTCGGCGGCGGCGCATCGACGGGGCAATGGACGACGGGCGGCGACGGCACATTCTCTCCGAACGATTCCACGCTCAACGCAACGTATACATTCGGCACGGGCGATACTACCGCGGCAAGTGTCATGCTGTACCTCATTTCCACCAACAACGGCAACTGCTTCTCCGCCATGGACAGCGTGCTCATCACGATCACGCCGGTACCCTCTTCGTTTGCGGGTCCCGACACAATGGTGTGCGCGCTCAGCTCCGGCGTTGTGCTCAACGGGCAGATCACCGGCGGTGCGGGAACGGGCGTGTGGACAACAACAGGCAGCGGCACATTCCTCCCCGACAGCACTGCGCTTAACGGCACGTATGTTCCTGGCGCTTCAGACACCGCTGCGGGAAGCGTGACACTTGTGCTGTCTTCCACGAACGCATGTCTTGCGGAATCGGATACGGTTGTCATCGCATTCGCACCGGCCCCGGTGGTGGATGCCGGGCAGAATGCACTGATCTGCGCGGGGACGAACGTTGCGCTCAACGGAATTATCACCAACGCGCCGGGCGGACAGTGGACCACCACCGGCGACGGAACCTTCATGCCGTCCGACACGATTGCAAACCCGACTTACATCCCCGGCCAGGCGGATACCGCTTCGGGAAGCGTGACACTCATTTACACGTCTTCTGCGAATGCATTCTGCAGCGGGGTTTCCGATTCGCTGGCGATCACGATCAACCAGAAACCGGTTGCGGCATTTGCGTCGACAGCAGCCTGCACCAACTCGGCCGTAAGCTTCACCGATCAATCCATGGCGACGCTGGGCAACATTGTCTCCTGGCAGTGGACGGCAGGAAGCGACACGTCGAGCCTGCAGGATCCCAGCTTCACTTTCGGCAGCGCCGGCACACAGACCGTCACGCTCATCGTTGCGACAGCGGCGGGTTGCGCGGACACGGTTTCGATGACGGTCAATGTGAATCCCACGCCCGTTTCGTATTTCGGCTCAGTGATCACCTGCCCGACCGACGGCGCATTCACCGACAGCTCTTCGATTACACCCGGCACGATCACAACGTGGAACTGGAACTTCGGTGATTCGGCAACAAGCGCCTTGCAGAACCCGCAGCACACATACACGGACACGGGTTACTATTACGTGACATTGACCGTGACGAGCGATTCCGGTTGCGTTGCCACTTACGGCGACACGCTGTTCTTCATCCCGTGTGCGGAAGACGACGTGGCCCCGCCGGCAGTACCGACCGCGTTCACACCCAACGGCGACGGCAACAACGACTTCCTGTTCGTCAGGGGCGGACCGTTCTCCGACTTCAACTTCCGTGTCTACAACGAATGGGGGAACGAGGTGTTCGTGTCTCAATCGCAGAGCGTGGGCTGGGACGGCAGGTACAAAGGAAAAGAGCAACCGGCCGGCTCGTACGTCTGGATATTTACAGGCACGACGATGGATGGCGAACCGGTGAACGTAAGTGGATCAGTAACAATACTCCGATAAAAATGACGTCGATGAAAAAGATCAGCAAACTTATCCCGGCATTGACCGCTGTGCTCGGCTTCTCAGCCGCAGGTTTCGCGCAGGAGGATTTTCATCTTTCGCAGTATGAAACGGCGCCGCTGTATCTTAATCCCGGGCAGACGGGCATGTTCGGCGGTGAAAAAGGCGACTACCGTGTTGCGAGCAATTACCGTTCGCAGTGGGGCGCACTGGGAATGAAACCGTTCACCACGGCGTACATTTCCTACGACATGCCGATCCGCAGAAGCGGCGGAAAATGGGGCGCGGGCGGTTACCTCATCAACAACAATGCGGGACCCGGGCAGTTCAATACGCTCAACGCAATGGCTTCCGGCGCGTACAACATCATCGATGGATCGAATGAACATTACCTGGCGACCGGTTTGCAGCTCGGCATCCTGTACAAGAGCTTCAACCCGTCGGCATATACGTTCGACGTGCAGTATTCCCAGTCCAGCGGCACATTCGACACGAGCATTGACGACCAGGAAAATTTCGCCAAGACGAGCCTGGTCAAATTCGATGCGAACGTCGGCTTGTATTACAAATACATCGGGAAGGGAAAAAAGTATCACCCGTCCGCCGGTTTCTCCATTTACCACGTTACGAAACCGAATGAATCGTTCACCGCGTACAAAAGCCCGCTTGCGATGCGCTTTGTGGGCCACGCTGCATGCGACTTCGACCTCAACGAGGATTTCCAGCTGCGGCCGAAAGTGCTGTACATGAACCAGGCGAGCGCGACCGAGCTCAACATGGGCGCGCTACTGTTTTACAAGATCAAAAATTCCACGCTCGACGCGCTCATCGGTTGCGACTATCGCCTGAATGACGGGATCGTGGCGCACATCGGCTTCCGCCAGGGCACCCATTATTTCCGCTTCAGCTATGACATCAATACGTCGTACCTGAACAATTATACAGGCGGACGTGGCGCGTGGGAATTTTCGCTCATCCTTGTCGGGCAACGCGACCAGCCGTTGTTCCAGACGATGTTTTAGTTCTGAGAGCTGAGTTCTGGGTTATTAACAAGGAACTATAAACCTGAAACTATTTTTTCGAATACAGGAAGTAGCATCGTTTCCCAGAGCGCATATTCTTTTGCGGAAGGATGAAGACCGTCTTCCGCAACGAGGGAATTGTCTTTTCCCATTTCTTTCGATAAGGGGAAAATATCCACGACAGGTAAGTTTCGCGCGGCAGCTTCGGCTTTGATCACGTCGTTGAAGGCGGTCAGTCCTTTCGAAATGTCTCTTCCGTTCCCGTAATTTTTTCCTGCGGGCGTTACACCGAAATCGGGAATGGTGATCAGCAGCACGTTCTGCTTTTCCTCCAGCTTCGCCTGCACGTGATCGAGAATGAAGCGAAGATTTTTCCGGAACGTCTCCACGTCCACACCCTGTACCCAGTCATTCACGCCGATCAGCAGCGTCACTACGTCCGCATGACATGTATCAAAAACAGGCAGCTCGCGGTCAATGAGGTTCTGCGTCGTCCAGCCGGTACGGGAAGGATTCGCGACAAGCTCCACAGGGATATTTTCTTCATTCAAATGCGTCGTAAGGAGCACCGGCCACGATTCGTTTTCTTCCGCACCTTCACAAATGGTGTACGAATCGCCTAGCGCGACGTATCGGATGGTTGCTGCGGAATCGGTGGAATTTTCGTTGATTTTCATCGATGGCGTTTGCGCGTCGCAACCCGGATGCAAAATTGAGAACAACGGCAGGAGTAACAGAACAGGTTTCATCCACCTATCTACGTTGAATCTTAAAGAACAGATTGCCAAAAAAATTTAAGAAGCACACTTAGAAGCTGCCTAAGACCTAACCCAACACCTCAGAACTCAGAACTTAATTTGCACATTATTCAATCCATCCTTCACATCTTTGCAGAACCATGTCTCAGCAGCCGCTTCCCATTACTGAAATTATTGACGACACGCGTCGCAAGCTGGCTGAGCACAACACGCTCATTCTCCAGGCCCCGCCCGGCGCGGGAAAAAGCACGTGGCTCCCGCTGCAGCTGCTGAACGAGCCGTGGCTTGGCGGGAAAAAGATCTTCATGCTCGAGCCGCGGAGGCTGGCCGCAAAAACCGTCGCCGCACGCCTTTCCTCCCAGCTCGATGAAGAGCCCGGTGAAACAGTCGGCTACCGCATCCGCTTCGAGAATAAAACAGGAAAGTCCACGCGGCTTGAAATTCTCACGGAAGGAATTCTCACGCGCATGCTGCAGCAGGACGGCGCGCTGGAAGATGCGGGGCTGGTCATCTTCGACGAATTCCACGAGCGCAGCCTCCACGCGGATCTTGCGCTGGCGCTGTGCCGCGAAGTGCAAAGCGTGCTGCGCCCGGAGCTGCGCATCCTCATCATGTCGGCCACGCTCGACGGGGAAAAATTATCCGCGCTGCTCGGCAACGCGCCGATCCTGACGAGCAAAGGACGGCAATACCCGGTGACATTTCATTACGTCGGTTCTGACGATCAGTTACCGCTTCCGTTGCAGATGGCGCGCACCATCAAACGCGCGATGAAGGAGAATGACGGCGACGTGCTCGCGTTTTTTCCCGGCGCAGGCGAGATCAGCCGCACCGCTGAAATTTTAGAACAAGAAAATACCGGTGCGATGATCTACCCGCTGTATGGCGACATGCCACTGCAGCAACAGCAGGAAGCCATCCAGCCCGACCGCCATGGATTGCGGAAGATCGTGCTGGCCACGTCGATTGCGGAAACGAGCTTAACGATCGAAGGCATTAAGATCGTGGTGGATTGCGGTTATTCCCGCGTGCCGCGTTTCGATCCCGGAAGCGGCCTGACGCGCCTCGAAACGATACGCGTCACAAAAGATGCGGCGGAGCAACGCGCAGGGCGCGCAGGACGACTCGGCCCGGGCGTTTGTTACCGGCTGTGGACGGAAGGGTTCCAGCATCACCTGGTTCCGCATCGTTCGCCTGAAATTCTCGAAGCCGATCTTGCGCCGCTCGTGCTCGACCTCGCCAGCTGGGGAACGGGCGATATTCATTCGCTCACGTGGCTCACTCCTCCTCCATCCGGCACGGTGCTGCAGGCGAAAGAGTTGCTCCGCCAGCTCGGCGCGCTCGAAGGAGAAAAAATTACCGCGCGCGGAAAAGAAATGCTGCGCCTGCCCACGCACCCGCGCATCGCGCATTTGCTGACGGAAGCCCGGCGCTCCGGTCATTCCGCGCTTGCCGCCGACGTAGCAGCTTTGCTGGAAGAGCGCGACCCGCTCCCGCGCGACAGCGGCGCAGATCTCGTGCTGCGCATCGAAGTGTTGCGGAAATGGCGGAATAAAGAATATGTGAACGTGGACCGCAAGCGCCTTGAACGCATCGAACGCATCGCGCAGCAGTGGAGAAAATTGTCGGGCGTTCCCGTGGATAACAGCGCGCCCGTGCACGAAGATGCGGGCCGGCTGCTCGCCGCCGCATATCCCGAACGCATCGCCAAACAGGAGCCGGGCAACCGTTTCCGCCTGGCCGGCGGGCGCATGGCGCGGCTGAAAGAGCACGATTCCCTTGCAGGAGAAAAATGGATCGCGGTCGCGCATCTCGATGCGGGCATGACCGGTGAAGGACGAATTTTTCTTGCCGCCCCGCTCGATCCCGCGGACATTGCGCACCTCGCTTACGAGAACAAAACGCTGGACTGGGACAGCCAGAAGGGCGAGCTTGTTGCACGGCTGGAAAAAAAAGTCGGCGACATCATTCTCGAAAGCACACCGCTGAAAACGGTAAGCACCGAAGAACGCGTGGCGATCCTGGTCAACGCGGTGAAGGCCGACGGGCTTGCGCTGCTGGAATGGACCGAAGCCGTGAACGACTGGATCGCGCGCGTGGCGAGCCTTCGCAGGTGGAGGCCCGAAGAAAGCTGGCCCGACACAAGCCGGGAGCATTTGCTGGCCACGGCGGAAGAATGGCTGGCGCCGTACCTGGAAAACGTAAAGCGCAGGGACGATTTCCGCCGGCTTGACCTGTACACGATACTTTCGTCTTCGCTCGCGTGGGCGGAACAGCAGCGCCTCGAAAAACTTGCGCCGGAAAAATTACCCGTGCCGAGCGGGTCGCTCATTCGCATTAAATACAGCGAAGACGGAAGCCCGCCCGTGCTCGCCGTGCGCCTGCAGGAGATCTTCGGCATGCTCGAAACCCCGTCGGTGAACGATGGCCGCACAAAGCTCATGGTGCACCTGCTGTCGCCGGCTTATCGTCCCGTGCAGGTTACGCAGGACCTTGTGAGCTTCTGGAAGAATACGTACGCGGAGGTGCGCAAAGAGCTGCGCGTGCGTTACCCGAAACATTACTGGCCTGAAGATCCGTATTCGGCGGAGGCGGTGCGGGGGGTGAGGAGGAAAAAGACGTGAGATGTGAGACTTGAGACGTTAGATAGTTTCGGGTTTTGAGTTTCGGGTTTTGAGTTCGGGAAATGAAAATCGACAATGGAAATGGAGCAAGAGTTTACAGGAATGGTTTTTGACAAAAAGGATCACAAGGAAGATCCGTTGCCGAAAGGAGAATATGAAAGCTGCACATTCAAGGGATGTGACTTTTTCAGTTCCGATCTTTCAGGGTGCGTTTTTTCGGAATGTGAGTTTAACGGGTGCAACCTGAGCATGGTGAAGCTCATGAAGACGGCGTTCCGGGATGTGAAATTCCGCGACTGTAAAATGCTGGGGCTTCATTTTGAGAACTGCAACAGCTTCGGGCTGTCGTTCAGCTTTGAAAACTGCACGCTGAACCATTCTTCGTTTTACCAGCTGAAATTGAAACAAACGATCTTCCGGAGCACGTCGCTGCAGGAAGTGGACCTGGCCGGGAGCGACTTTACGGCTTCGGTTTTTGACAATTGCGATTTCACGGGGGCGGCGTTTGAAAAAACAAATCTTGAAAAAGCGGACTTCCGCACTTCATCCAATTTTTCGATCGACCCGGAGAACAACAGGTTGAAAAAAGCCCGGTTTTCGCAGGCGGGGATAGCCGGGCTCCTGGACAAATACGATATTGAAATCGATTAACCGCGCCACCGTTCAGACGGTCGAAAATCCAGCGCAACGTTCATCTCTTTTCCTTAACTTGTAGCGTTGAACCATTCTAAGTGGGCTTATGAATTGCATGGTGGTCGATGATGATGACCTGACGCGGGTTGTAATCGAAAAATATGTGCGCAGCGCAGGTTTTCTCAACCTGGTGGCCAGCTGTTCGACCCCATCGGAAGCTGCTGTGATCGCCCGCGAAAAAAATCCCGATCTTATTTTCCTGGACGTGGAAATGCCGGAAATGAACGGTTTCGACTTCATGCGCCAGTTCGGGGAAAACATGCCCGCAGTGGTCCTTATTACTGCCCATAAAAAATATGCAGCCGACGCGTTCGATTTCAGCGTGATCGACTTCCTGGTGAAACCCGTTTCGCCCGAGCGTTTCCGGAAAGCGGTGGAAAAATCGCGTAAGCTTTACGAATTCGACCGGCTCAACAAAGTGCAGGCCGACACGCTGTATGTAAAAACAGCCACGCAGCTGATCAGGATCGATCCGCGCGAGATCCTGTTCATCAAGTCCCTGGGCGATTACGTCATCATTCACACACCGAAAGAAAAACTGACCACGCATTCCACGATGAAAGGCATGGCGATGAAACTTTCCGGGAAAGATTTTTTGCGCGTTCACCATTCCTATATCGTCAGGCTCGACAAAATTTCCCAGTTCGAGAACAACGCGATCCGCACCGGCGATTATCTCCTGCCCGTCAGCCGCTCGAATAAAAAAGAGCTGCTGAGCCGCCTGAAGACCCTTGCAGGTTAAGAGGCTGTTTAAAAAATCTTAACCACAGAGCTTACAGAGGACATCCAATGCCTGTATGCACAGAGGACACAGAGAAAGATGCCCAGTGTATCCCTGTGAATCCGTCACGGCGGACCTCTGTTGATTCTGTGGTTAAGATCTTTTGGATGATTTAAACTGTCCCCGGGAAGTCAACTTACTCCTTTTACCAGGTATCGAAATCAGAAGCCGGGTTGTCGAAAATCCGCCGGTGATATTCCTGCAATTTCTATTTTGTCACTGACATATCGTCAAACCCTGTTTATCTCATTTTATTGACCCCTGTTTTCCACCCCGGGAACACGCTTTAACCAGCGTGTGACCGGCCTTTGTAATGATATGCACGGAATAACCATTTACCCCAACCCCGCTTCCTCGACAATTAACGTAGGTAATAAATCCGCTGCCGAAATGCGCGTGACGCTGCATGACCTGTCCGGGAAAGTGATCCTTGCCGAATCGTACACTTCTTCCGGCAACGGTGTGAAATCATTCAACATCACCGAACAGCCTGCAGGAATTTATTTCCTGGAGATCGAGATCGACGGCCTGCGCATTACGCGCAAGGTGGTCAAGTATTAAAAGCAATTATCGTTTTTTTTAGCCGGGTTGCCGCCCGGGACCGGCAGCGGACTGCAAGCGGTCGCTGCCGGTTTTCTTTTTACCATCCTGAGAATTTCATTTCCAGTTTTTCACTTATCAACATCCGGATTTTCTCCCACGTACAGTCGCAGGTATTCTACATGTTTCTGGGGATGTTGCCCAAAAACCGGGGAAAATTATCCACAAAATTCCACACATCCCGCCGGCAGACGGGTCAATTCTTTCACGCAGGACTTGCCCTGATCCTGGTCAGTTTTTCCTGTTGGCGGTTTCGCTGTATCCGCCGTGGTGCAAGGGATCGAAGCATTCCGGCAATCGGCGGGCGAAATGCGCGCGGGCATCGTAAGTGGCTGGTGGCACGGTAAATGTCTTCCCATTTATGGCAACATACTTCAGATAAATTCACGCATTTAAAGACCCTTACTGGTATGAAAAAACTCTACTCCACCCTTATCGCCGCAGCACTTTTCAGCGGTGTAAATCTCTACAGCCAGTGTTCCGTTGTGATCACCGGCCAGACCGACGTGTCGTGCTTCGGCGCATGCGACGGCAGCGTGCAGGTAACAACCGTCGGCACGCCGAACTATACCTACAGCTGGGCCCCCGGCGGGCAGACCGTGCAGAACCCGGCCAACTTATGCGCGGGCACGCACACGGTAACCATGACAGATGCCAACTCCTGCGTTGCCACCGCAACGGTGACCATCACCGAGCCGAGCCAGCTGACGACCGCGCCTTCCACGACAAACGTGACCTGCGCGGGCAACTGCGACGGCAGCGCGCAGGCCAATACGACCGGCGGAACATTTCCGTACACGGAAAACTGGCAGCCCGGCGGACCGACGAACATGTGCCCCGGCACTTACACGGTTACGGTTACCGACTTCAACGGCTGCATCGCGACCAACACGGTAACGATTACGGAGCCGGCGCAGCTGAGCGTTACTTCAACCAGCACCGACGCTTCCTGCCCGACCTGCTCGGATGGAACGGCAACGGCAACCGTCAGCGGCGGTACCGGTCCCTACAGCTACGACTGGAGCCCCGGCACGCAAAACTCACCCACCGCAACCGGCCTCACGCCCGGATCGTACACGATCTGCGTGACGGACAACAACAACTGCACGATGTGCGATACGGTTGCCGTCGGTTTCGTTACGGGAGTTGTTACCAACGACGGGCTTTACGGCATCAGCATCTACCCGAACCCGGCGACGGACAATATCAACCTTGAAGTGACGTCGCCCGGCCCGGCTGAAATGCGCGTAACGCTGTACGATCTCACCGGCAAAACCATCTTCACCGATGAGTCGCCGGCCGGCAGGAAATCATACGGGCTCGAAGGTTACGCACCCGGCATCTATTTCGTCCAGGTGGAGATCAGCGGCTCGCGCATGACACAGAAATTAACCATCAGGTAAATGCATCCCGGGTAGCCGCCCGGCGACCGGCAGGCGTATGGGATCCAACCATATTGTCTGCCGGTTTTTTAATTATTCAAACAGGCGGACTTTATAAATCCAATTAAAAAAATTAATTTTTTACCAATAAACTTTCATTTTTAATTATTGTCCGGGAAATTCAGATATTTGTGCCGCACCTGCTGCCCGCTTACCTGTATGCTTCCTCCCAAAAATGCCAATGTCTTCTCAACAGGAATTTCATTCATGTGGTTCGACGAGGACGGCATCCTTTGTTCCGTCTACCGCAAAGACGCCGTTCTGACGCCGCAAGCCCTGGAGCGTTCGTTCCAGAAAATAAAAGAGCAATCGGGCGGAAAGAAAGTATGCTGGCTGGGGGAAGTAAGCGACCTTGCCGAAGCCAGCCGGGAAGTGCGGGACTTCGCAGCGCTGAAAACCCCGGAATTCGTCATCGCCCTGGCCCTCGTCACCAGCTCTCCCCTGTCGATGATGCTGTCCAATCTTTACCTCACGCTGAAAAAGCCGCCTTACCCGTCGCGCCTGTTCACCGACGAGCAGAAGGCGCGCGAATGGCTGAAGCGCCACATGTGATTGCCTTTCCCGGAAATGTTCGCATGCAGGCGGAAAATTGAACACCACGAGACACTACTGGGCGCGTCCCTATTTGCTTTTCGCCTTTTTACGCGGTACATTTAATAGGTACAAGGCAACTCCACCTCACATGAAATTTATATTTACCGCCCTCCTCGCGATCGCTTCCGTTTCCGCTTTCGCCGTTACGTTTACCGGCGACGAAGCCGACAAACTGGTGAAAGGTTCCGACAAAGTGGTGATCGACGATAAGCGTCACACCATTTCGTTCGTGCATTACCGCGTGCTCCCGGGATCCGCAGACCACAATGCATTCCTGAAAGAAGTGCTGGGCGCAGGAACGGAAACGGAATTCCAGCTCTACCAATCGGAAACGGACAAGCTCGGCTGGACGAACTTCCGCTACCGCCAGCTGTACAGGAATGTGCCGGTGGAAGGCGCGGTTTTTTACGTGCACGTCAAAGACGGGAAGATCCTGTCGGTGAACGGGGAATATTACACCGGGTTTACCGTGAACCCTTCGCCCGCGCTTTCTTCTTCCGCAGCAGAGGTGACAGGCCGGAACGAATTGCATGCAAAACGCCTTGCCGACCCGGGCATGCTGGAGCCCACAATGCTCGTGGTGTTCCGCGATAATGCAACTAAATTCCATCTCGCCTGGAAAGTCGACGCATGGGCGCATGACCCGATGAAGCGTTCGTTTTATTTCGTGGATGCGCATTCCGGGAAGATTGCCGGCGAGCATGCGCACATGTGCGCGATCGACGTGCAGGGAACGGCCGCGTGTGCGTTCAACGGTTCGCAGACCGTTACGACCGACAGCATCGCGCCCGGGCAATACCGTCTCCTCGAAAGCGGCCGCAACATTCACACGCACGCACCGGGACCGCTCGAGATCACCGACACCGATAATTTCTGGACCAATACGGCGAACTACGACGATTACGCGCTCGATGCGCACTGGGGCGCGGAAATGACGTATGATTTTTTCCTGACCTCGTTCGGCCGGGTGGCGCAGGATAATGCCGGCATGCTCGTGGACGTGCAGGCGCACGACGGATTGTACGTGAACGCGTTCTGGACCGGTTCTTACATGGCTTTCGGTGACGGTGATGCGTCCCAGTATTACCCGCTCACTTCGCTCGAGATCGTCGGGCACGAGTATGCGCATGGCGTGACGGAATTTTCCGCGGGACTGATCTATGCCGGTGAATCGGGGGCGCTCAACGAATCGTTCAGCGATATTTTCGGCAACACGATCCGCTTTCTCTTCAGCCCCGCCAACGCAACGTGGTTCATCGGCGACGAGATCGTCATCCCGAGCATGGGCGGGCAGCCGTTCCGCAACATGGCAAACCCCAACCAGTTCCAGTGCGCGGACACGTACGGCGGACTTTTCTTCAACAACGGCGACATCGTCCACTACGACAGCGGGATCCAGAATTACTGGTATTACCTGCTCTGCATGGGCGGAAGCGGCACGAACGACATCGGGAATAATTTCAGCGTGTCAGGCATCGGCATTGCAGATGCGAGCCAGATCACCTACCGCAACCTGGCGACGTACCTCACGCCGAACTCCACGTTCGCTGACGCACGTCTCTATGCCGAACAGTCTGCAGCCGATCTTTTCGGGACATGCTCCGGCCAGCTCATCCAGACTGCCAACGCATGGTATGCCGTGGGGATCGGCGCGCCGTTCTCCGGTGCAGTGGTTGCCGGCTTTACACCCAGCCCCACGATCAGTTGCTCCGCGCCTGCATCCGTTTCTTTCCAGAACGGCAGCTGGAACGGTTCGACATACTTGTGGGATTTCGGCGACGGAAATTTTTCCACGGCGGCTTCCCCGACTCACATTTACACCAATCCCGGAACGTACAACGTAACGCTCATCGTGAACGGGACCGGCAACTGCATCGGCGCCGACACGCTCGTGATCAACAGCGCTGTAACCGTCAACAACGTTCCCGGCCCGCTTCCTTCGTCGTGCAATCCCGGGACTTCCGCCTACTGCTGCGGCTACGGCATCACGAACGTTTCCTTCAATACGATCAGTTGGACTTCACCGGATGCGATCGACGGCTACAGCGATTTCACCTGTGCGGATTCTTCGCTTCTCGTGGCAGGAAACCCCTACCCGGTCAGCATTTCGACGAACGCCACCACCGGCTACGACGAGCATGTGAAGGCATGGATCGATTACAACAATGACGGCCAGTTCAACAATACAAACGAGCTCGTTTACGCCGACACGACCAGCGGGAATGCAGTTCACACCGGGATCGTAAATACGCCGACGACAGCAACGCTGAACACACGGCTGCGCATGCGCGTGATCTCCGACGCAAGCTCGAACCCGATCTCTTCCGCGTGCTATGCGCCGCAGCGCGGGCAGGTGGAAGACTACATGGT
The DNA here is from genome assembly GCA_966211705.1 of uncultured Chryseobacterium sp. Taxonomy (GTDB): domain Bacteria; phylum Bacteroidota; class Bacteroidia; order Palsa-965; family Palsa-965. Next base: position 27,712 of record CBIHOC010000017.1, on the reverse strand, counting down.
GTATTTCGTGGCGAACACGCTGCCGCCCGTGGCGATGTTCACGTCCAACCTGACCACCGTGCCCGTCGGCGGAACAGTGAATTTCACCGACCTCACGGTCAACGCGCCCACGTCATGGAACTGGACGTTCTCCGGTGGAATTCCCGGCAACTCCCCGGTCCAGAACCCTGCAGGCGTCCAGTACAACACCGCAGGCGTTTACCCGGTGAAGCTTGTTGCGACAAACAGCTTCGGCGCCGACAGCGTGGTGCAGACCACTTACATTAACGTGGTGAACACGGCGAACATCTGCCAGACTCCGGCGATGTCTTCCGCGGCCGGAACGATCTACGATTCCGGCGGCCCGAACGGGGATTATGTCGATAACGAGAACTGCACGTTCCTCATCGATCCCTGCGGTTCCGGCCTCACGCTTTCCTTCTCGCAGTTCGATCTCGAGAACAGCTGGGATTTCCTGTACGTGTACGACGGGACCAGCACGGCCGACCCGCTGCTTGGCGCTTACACCGGCAATGTTCTTCCGCCCACGCTCAGCTCCGCTTCGGGAAGCTTCTTTATCGTGTTCAGCTCCGACATTTCGATCACGCGCCCGGGATTCGCCGCAAGCTGGTCGTCCACACCGGTGGGCAGCGCGCCCGCGGCGAGCTTCAGCTACACGCCTTCCACGCCGGTGATGAACACGCCGGTGCAGTTCACCGACCAGTCGCTCAACACGCCGACGAGCTGGTACTGGGATTTCGGTGACGCGACGACTTCCCTGCTGCAAAACCCGCAGCACACGTACACCACTTCCGGGACGTTCACTGTGACGCTCGTTGTAACGAACTGCGTTTCTTCCGACACCACGACGTTCGTGCTGACGGTTGTGCCGGTCGGCATCGGGGAGCATTCCGCGGCGGGCGATTTCAGCATTTATCCCAACCCGTTCAGCTCCGGCGCAACGATCCTGCTCGGTGATGCGATCAATCTTTCGCGCACGCGCATCGAGCTGTGTGATGTGAGCGGCAGAAAAGTGTATGAAGCCGTTCCGCAAAGCCGCAGCGTCCCGCTCAACCGCAATGCACTGTCGCCCGGCATGTATTTCCTGAATGTGTATTCGTCTGGCAAGCTCGCCGGGACACGGAAAGTCGTCATTTCAGACTAGCGGGAGGCACTTGCGCTGCCTTCAAAAAGCATTACTGTAAAAACCTGACAGTCGTCAGCCCGGGCGTTGAGCCTTTTCATTCCACGCTTTTCCGGCGGTGGATAGCTTTGAAGCTAATCCTGTGACCGGCAACATACTGCCGGTGGCAGGAAACCGCTCGTATACATGGTGTCATACACCGACATATGGAAGCTGATCGCAGGTATCGGCGTGTTCCTCTTTGCGATGCAGCTTTTGGAAAGCTCGCTGAAGCAACTGGCGGGCAGGTCCTTTAAACTTTTCCTGCGAAAGCACACGACGAACCGCGTTAAGGCGATTTTCAGCGGCGCGCTGCTGACCGGCATTTTACAGAGCAGCTCGGTTGTAACGTTTATCATGCTCGCTTTTCTCGGGGCAGGCATCGTAAGCATGCGGAACACGCTGGCTGTAGTGCTTGGCGCGAACTTCGGTACCTCGCTCGGAAACTGGATCATCGCAACGCTGGGGTTTAAATTCGACATCGAAGTGTTTGCATACCCGGCCATCGGCCTCGGGGGAATTGCGCTGCTCCTTTTCAGCGACCGGAAAAAAGTGGTTTCGTTTTGCCGTTTCGCGATCGGCTTCGGACTGCTTTTCATCGGGCTGGCATACATGAAAAACAGCATTGCAGGCCTGGTGGAGAATTACGACATGCGGCAACTTGCCGGCTACCCGCTGATCGTTTTCCTGCTGGCGGGAATTGTCATTACCGCGATCATCCAGTCGAGCACGGCAACCACGATCCTTGTATTAAGCGCGCTTACGGCCAACGCGATCGACCTTGTCACAGCTGCCGCCGTGGTCACCGGGGCCGAAGTGGGAACCACGCTGAAGATCATGCTGACCGGGCTGGGCGGTTCGGCGGCGAAAAAAAGGGTCGCGACGGGCAACCTCATCTTTAACGTGGCCGTGGTGATCATCAGCTTCGTCTTCCTGCGCTGGCTGGTACGGTTCATCACCACGTCGATGGGAATTTCCGACCCGCTTATTGCGATCGTCATGTTCCAGAGCATCATCAACCTCGGCACGATCCTGCTCTTCTTCCCCCTGCTCGATCCGTTCACGCGTTTTCTTGAAAAACGGTTCAGCGATTCCCACGACAGCATCGCGTTGCACATCGTGAAGGTCAGCCCTGAAGTTCCCGAAGCGGCGCTGAAAGCCCTGGAAAAAGAAGCGCGTCATTTCGTCCAGCGAGCGATCGATCTCAACCTTCATACGTTCCGGATCGAAGATGTGCCGGTGCCCGGAATTACCAATCACCGGAGACGAATGGAGCCGGAAAAGATGTACGAGGAATTAAAGCAGCTGCATGGCGAGATCATGTCGTTTTATTCCGGGATGCGGCAGCAAGAGCTGCATGGCAACGAAGCGGTCCTCGCGGAACAGCTGGCAGGTTCCGTACGCAACGCGATGTATTCGGCGAAATGCATGAAAGACATTTCACACAACGTGGAAGAGCTCAGCGGATCGGGCAACGATTTCAAGTACAAATGGTTTTTGCACACGCGCGAAAAGCTCGGCGAATTTTACCACTATTCCGTTTCCCTGCTGGACGAGCGTAACGGGGAGGCCGACAAAAAGATCGAAGCCGGGATGAACGAGATCCGCAACTATTACGACACATTTCTCGATACGATCTATAAAGACGGCGCGCGCGGCAAGGTGAACGAGATGGAGCTTTCCACGCTTGTCAACGTGAACCGTGAAATTTTTTCTTCCTGCAAGGCGCTTTTGCTCAGCCTCCAGGACCTTATCCGTGAAACAACGGCGCCGGCTATAGGGCCGCCCGTACCTGCAACTTAAAAAACGAACCATGATCACGACCGAACAAACACCCATTTACAAAAAAGCAGCCTTCATCTTCATGGGACTCGCCGCGATGATCGCCGTGCTGTATGTCGGGAGACCGGTCATCGTTCCGCTCATTGGCGCCACGCTTGTCGCCATCGTGCTCAGCCCTTTCGTGGATTTTATGGTGCGGAAAAGGATCAACAAGATCGTGGCCATCGCCATCGCGGTCGTGCTTGTTGTTTTGCTGGCCGGTGGGCTGGCGCTCCTGGTGGCATCACAGGTGGCAAACTTTTCCGAAGCCTGGCCGGCGATCAAAAAAAATGTGGGAACCCTGCTGTACGAGGTCAAGATCTGGTTTTCCACGACGTCGGGCGTGAGCACGGACCGGATCAACAGCTGGGTCGGCGATGTAAAAGGCGACATGATGCAGCCCAGCTCGTCGGCCATCAGCGAAACGCTCGTTTCGGTCGGCAGCTTTGCCGTGGTGGTGGTGGTCATCCCGGTTTATATTTTTCTCGTGCTTTTTTACCGCCCGCTTTTGCTCGGTTTCATTCACAAAATTTTCGACTCCGGGAACAAGAGAGAGCAGGTTTCCGAAGTGCTGAGCAGCATCAAAACAACGATCAAAAGCTACCTCGTGGGGCTGCTGATCGAAGCTGCGGTGGTGGGCACGATCTACACGGTGGGATTGCTGATCATCGGCATCGACTACGCATTGCTGCTGGGCCTGCTCGCGGCGCTGCTCAACCTCATTCCCTATGTCGGGCAGATCATTGCGGGATCGCTTTCCATGCTGATGGCGCTGGCCACGAAAACTGAGCCGCATTACGCGCTGATCGTGCTGGCCTTTTTCATGTTCATGCAGTTCTTCGATAATAATTATCTCCTTCCGCGCATCGTCGCGTCGAAGGTGAAGATCAACGCGCTCGTTTCGATCGTGGTGGTCATTGCAGGCAACCTGCTCTGGGGCGTGCCCGGCATGTTCCTTTCCATCCCGCTCACGGCGATCGCCAAAGTGATCTTCGATCATTCGGAGCCGCTGAAACCCTGGGGATTCCTGCTGGGCGATACGGTTCCGGGAGGGGAAGGGCTGAAGAAGAAGAGGAAAAAATAAGCCGCGGATTGCACGGATTGCGCGGATTACAGGGATTGATCCATCTGTGTAATCTGTGCAATCTGTGGCCTGGGTTTTGTTTTGGGGAAGTATGCAGAGGGCGCGAGTGACACCGGAATTTATTCCGCACGACCAGTTTCATAAGGGGAAATGGCTGCAATCGGTCAGACGGCCGGGGTGGTATTATTTTATGGAGAAGGAGAATGAGAATGTCATCACCAATGAACAGTTTTTGGAGAGTGTAGACGGCCCATTGAAGGAGCTGGTGAGTTTTCTTCACCGGCGGGGCGTTCGCACCACACCTTCGTGCGCGGGGCATCACAAAAGCGAAGGGAATTTTGAAGCGATCTACGACCAGCTCATGCAGGACAAAAAAGACATCCGGAACGGCGGGCTGGAGCTGAAAGATGTGGAAACGGGCGAGCGTTACGTGTACAGCGAAAAAAATTACACGCTGCCATGGAGCAGGGAAAATTTCATCGGCGGCGTCCTTGGCTACCAGGCGGGCGGGGTGATCGGCATACGCGCTGCGGGGCGGGAGAAAGAAAAGCTGTTGCAGATCCGGCTACCCGGTGTGGAGGTCAAAGAGAAAGATTCGATCGTTTTTATTTTCACCGGCGCAGACCCGGCAGAAAGCATAGCGGAGAAATGGAGAAAGATCACGCTCGAAGTGAAAGCTGTTTTCGGAAAAGAAAAGAAGCTGCGTTTCAGCCACCCGCCTGCCGCTTCTCCGGCGAATCGTTCATATCGTGCAGCATCCCCATCACGGCGATCACCACAACGCTCAGCACCGCGGCGAAAAAGCACCACACGGAAATGAGGTTGTAGTTGTAAAAGATCAGCGTTACGATAAACGAAATAAGGATCACCCCGCCGAGCACTTTCATGCCTTTGGCGCCGGAAACGAACGGGGAAGCCACCGTGGCGAGCATGTACATGATGTTGATGGGTGTCCTGAATGTGTCCGGGAATGGAATGTCGTAATGGATGTGATGGTCCACGATACTCGCCCGGGCACCATAAACAGCCAGCCTCCACACCACGATCCCGGCGACCAGCAAACCCATTCCGAGGAAAACGGTCAACACCTTGCGCCGCCCCGGTTCTTTTTCGAGCAGCAGGATCGACCCCGGTACCCACACGGGCCAGACGATCTGCGCGAAGATGAGAAAGCCGTAAGTGGCGGCGGGAAGCCATTCCGCGAAACGCCCCGCCAATCCCAGCCACACGAATCCTTCCGTGAACTGCTGCACGGCAAAAATGAACGGGATCGCCGAAAATGCAAGCTCCCTGCGGGTCTCAGCCTTCCTTACGGAAATCACGCCCGCCACCGCAAGCACCGCACCCGCACCGAAACTCGCCTCTGCTGAAAAACACATCGGGTTATTTTTTATAAATGTAACTCCTGCAAGGCTTGCGCCCATCATGAGCCTTATCAGTAACGCCGTCGATTTCCGTCACCCATGTTCATTCTGGCACCCCGCTTGTATTTATCCGGGTAGAGTTGCTGCCGACAACTATTTAAACGCTAAAACTATTTCGTTATGAAAAAGACAGCGCTTTACGTGATGACGGCAATCCTGTCACTCGCGTTTTTCCCCGACCGGATCGACGCCGCCGATTTCAAAAGAAATGCGGTAAAGACCGAAGTCGTGGAGATAAAGGATCCACACAAGCCGGGTGAGGTGAAGACCTCCGACGTGAAGAACCTTGACAAACAAATGAAGCAGGAAGTGGACAAAGCCATCGCCGAACAAAAAGCACACGGCGGCGGAGTGATTGTCATTTCGGGCACCGCACTGCTCATTATCATTATCCTCCTGATCATCCTGCTATAGAAAGCGGGGGTGATTCTCCGGAATGATCCCCCTTCCTATTGATTGAGCTGAAGCCCCGTAAGGTTTCAGCTCTTCTTTTGTGCGCGGCCGGCTGCGGATAATCCGGCAATCGCTTACCTTCGTCCAAACACCGGGCATCAACAACCATGTCGGACAGGACAACCGAAAAAGAATACAAATCGCGAGTAGATTCCGTCGTCGATTTTATCCTAAAAAATATGGATCGCGACATTTCCCTGCAGACCTTGTCCGGTGTCGCCAACTATTCGCCGTTCCATTTGCAGAAAGTGTTCAAGCAGGTAACCGGCGAAAACCCGAAACAATACATCGTAAAACTGCGGCTCGAAACGGCCCTGCACTCCATGGTCGTTTACCCGCACAAGTCGATCCACGAGATCGCGATGGATTGCGGGTTTTCTTCGCCTGCAGTGTTTTCCAGGGCGATCAAAAGCCATTACGGCGTTTCGCCCCGGGAGATCCGCTCGCTGAAACCGGGAGAAGGCACGCACCTGCTGAAGAGGCTCCACCCGGAAAACGCCGGGGCGTACCCTGCAGGAATGGAAAAAGAAATCCCGGTGCGCGTAGTGCAGCGCACCTGCGTGCGGGGAGTTTACCTGCTCGCCCCGCTGAACGATCCGGCGAAAATACGACAGGCGTTTTGCGACGTTGTACGACTGGCGCAGGCGAACGACCTGTGCAGCGAAGGCCCGGAAATTTTCGGCATCCTTGACCTTCACCAGGACACGGTTTACAAAGCGTTCGTTGCCGTCGACGCAGCCCGTGACATTCCCGGCAAGCTGAACGTGACGGAGATCCACGCCGGGAAATATGCAGCGTTCAGCGTGTCGGGCGATGCAAAAGAAACACGGAAAGGCGCGCATGCATTCTTTCACCACTGGCTCGCCGCGAGCGGATACCGGCTGACCGGCACGACAGGCTTCGAATTATTTTCCGGCGACCCGCTCGCTGTGGACTACACGAAGCTGGAGCGGGAAGTTTTTCTCCCCATCCAGCCCGCCTGATTTTCCCAAGATTTGCAAAGCGCTTCCCCGGTTCTGCAAATTGTTCCCGGTTTCGCGTGCAGACTTTTGCATCGTCTAACCGATCCATTAAAACAACGACCATGAGCGCAAAAACAGTTGCCATCGCAGCAGTATCACTTCTCGCATTGATCATCGTGGGACACCTCGTGCATCATGTAATGCACTAGCCGGCGGAAAACCTGCTTCGTAAAAAACTGCGGCTGCCTGTCAGCCGCAGTTTTTATTTTGCCTTTTCGTTAACGGTAAAGAGTTTTCCATCCCGGCGATAAACTCCTTCCGCAGTTATTACTTTTGTGCACTATCATATGGCACTACTTGTCAAAAAATCGCGACTGCCGGGGGCCGGGAAAGGTTTATTTACCACAAAAGCCATTCGCAAAGAGAGCAAGATCATCGAATACCGCGGCGAGATCATCGGGTATAAGGAATACCGCCGTCGCGCGAGAAAAGAAATAGACCAATACCTGTTCTATTTGCGGCGCGACCTGTGCATTGACGCCATGCATACTCCGCAATACAAAGCCCGTTATGCAAACGATGCCGCAGGCATTACCCGCGTGAAAGGCATCCGCAACAACAGCGATTACATGATCTTCGGCGACAAATGTTTCATCGTGGCTTCGCGCGATATAAAAGCGGGCGAAGAGATCTTCGTGAACTACACCAAGCCCTATTGGGACTACATGCGGAAACGAATGAAAGCAAAATTGAAAGCCGGCTCCTGAAGCCTGGATCAGGCTCTCAGCAAGCCACGGAATCCCCTGGCGGCATAATAAGATTCCGCACCGTTGTGATACACGAAAACATGGTCGTAGCGGCGATCACAAAAAAGCGCGCCGCCGAGTTCCCGGATATTGTCCGGGGTTTTCACCCAGCTCGACGTTTTCGTATCGAACTCGCCAAGTTCCTGGAGCTCCCGGTATTGCTCCTCCGTTAAAAGTTCAATGCCCATGGCTGCCGCCATATCAACAGCGCTGTTTTTCGGTTTATGTTCTTTTCTCGACTCCAGCGCCTCGCGGTCGTAACAAACACTCCTGCGGCCTTTAGGACTTTCCGCTGAACAGTCGCAAAAAATGTATTCGTTCTTCTTTTTATCAAAACCAATAACATCCGGTTCACCGCCGGTTTCTTCCATTTCACTGAGCGTCCACAGTTTTTCAGCATTCGCTTCCAGCTTTGCTTCGACATTCGCCCAATCAAGACCTTTATGACGGCCCATGTTTTTTTCAAAACGGGCTTTCAATGTGCCGAGCAGCTTTTCGCGTTGTTCCGGCGATAATTTCTTCTTCATGTTTTTCATGGTTAAGCTTATTTCATTTTTTTCAGCTCGTTTTCGAGCCTGTCCATGTTCTCTTCGTTTTTCTCCGGCACAAACTTTCTCAGCTTGCTGCATTCTTCGGCAGTTCTGAATTTCTGCTTAAAGGTGACCCGCGTTTCATTTTCAGCGATTTCGTCGAAGACCACCTCCACCTGGAATATGGGCTGGGATTGGCGGTCCCAGGCCAGCAGTTCAGGTTCGCGGATGGCAATAAAGGTGCACTCGTTGTGATAATTGCCTTTCTCCGGGCCGTGCATGGTAAAGCTCCAGCGCCCGCCAACCCTGAGATCAAAAATGTGAAAGGTATTGGTAAACCCGTTGGGGCCCCACCAGTTCCTGAGATGACCGGGCGCGGTCCAGGCCCTGTAGACGAGCTGCCGCGGAAAAGTAAACAGGCGCGTCGTTACAATCTCGCATTCCGGTGGTGTGTGCAGTATTCCCGGCGTTTCCATAAACCTGTGATCGGGTTTTGAAGTTAGTTCAAATGATTCTTTCTCAAAAAAACTGCCACACTGATTTTTACCGCTCATTGATTAACTGAACTGACCTTTCGGCCTGCAGGTCTGAAATACCATGATACCACAGTCAGTACCAGCAATAATACCGGTCCGAAAAATTCTTTGGCGCCGTCTCCGCTTGCCAGGTGCGAAAAGACAGCGCCCGACATGGCAAAGAAAAAGCCGGCGTAAGCCCATTCCTTCAGCAACGGGAATTTAGGAATAAGCACGGTTACAACTCCCAGTATTTTCCAGGCGCCAAGTATGGTCAGGAAATAGAGCGGGTAACCCAGGTGCGTCATCATATCCACTTCTTCTTCCAGTCTTAACAGTTGCACGATTCCGCCTGACAACATTCCCAACGCGAGCCAGGCAGTGGCCACCCAATAGATGATTTTATTTCGCTTTGTCATGGTCTGTTATTTTTTCCGATAATTATCGGGATTGCTTACGATGTCCTGGAGCCGGTTATGGGCCATGTTGATGCCTTGTGCAAAAGGCAGCTTCAGCACTTGGTCCCTGAGCGCGACGGATCTGAATAGGGTATGCATGCTGAGTTTGCTGGTATCGTCAGTGAGCTTTTCAAATTCCAGGAACTCGAGCTGGACGCCAAAGGGCGTATTCTCCATTTCAAATGTCCGTATGATCCTCTGCCCCGGTGTAAACTCGTGTATCGTCCCGCTGAACCCGTGTTTGTTCCCATGCGGATCGGTCGTTTCAAACTGGTAACTGCCGTGCTTTTTATTTTCGAGCTTCAGCACTTTCGTTCCCATCCATTGCCCGACAATTCCGGGTTCTTCGTAAGCTTTAAAAAGCAATTCCAGCGGCAAATCGAATTCCCTTGTGATCACGATTTCCTGTTTGCCGTCTTCGGCATGGACTTTTGTTTTCCGTTCCATCTTATCCTATTTTTTTGATTTGTATTTCTTCATGATGGTTTCCAGTTTATTGAACCTGTTTTCCCACATGTTGCGGAACGGCTCGATGAAGTCGGCGAGCTCTTTCATTTTTTTTGCGTTAAAATGATAGTAAATCTCCCTGCCGTTCTGTTCCTGCTCAAGCAATTCGCACTCGGTGAGTATCTGAAGATGTTTCGAAACTGTCGGCCTTGCCGTATCGAAGTTTGAGGCAATGGCCCCGGCTGTCATGGCTTGTGAAGCGACCAACAGAAGTATTGCCCTTCTTGTCGGGTCTGCTATGGCCTGGAATACGTCGCGTCTTAAATTCATTATGTAGCTATTTGACTACAAATATATACGTAGCTATTTGACTACGCAAATTTTTCGGCGGTTTTTTTATGGATGTTTTCGCGTGATGAATTATAGTAGAACGGCTTCCACAAGCTGAGGAAAAAAAGTACGTGGATGGAATGCCCGGGGAAAGTGCGCCGGTTAACGCGGTGCTGGCACAGTTCGTGCGCAGAATGATTGAAGTACGTTCCTAAAACTGCAAGTCATGGACAGAAGAGACAGATTCAACGAATATTCCCGCAGGAGAAGACAGGCGACTCCTCGTGAACTCAGGTACGAAGACGATCACGGCGACTATTTTTATGAATACCGTCAGCCTTATTTCGACCGTGAGGAAAGTGGATATGAGCCACGCGAGCCGGAATGGCGTGAGCGTATGCGTCGCGACCGGGAAAGGTACAGGCGGCGATACCCGGATCAGTATGGAGAGCACCCCGGCAGCCGGGGACGGGAAGAATACCTCGGCAGCAATAAGCGACAATCGGGATTTGGACATTCCCGTTCCGCTGAGCGTGGACTTCCTCCTTCCTATTCACGCCGGCGGGAAGATCGATCTTTTGAAAGACGCCATGCAAGAAGAGACGAGCCGCGCCACGTCGCCAGGAAGGAATATGATGAATACCTCGAACGCGGTCAATACGAAATTCCTTTTCACCAGAGAGATATTTATGATCCTGTTGAATCCGGGTACGAGAACGAATATTTAGATGAACGACGCGACCTGGACTACATGTACCGCGACGAAGGCTACCAGTCACGGGGAAGAATTGATGGTTTCGGAAGAAGCAGCAGGAGACGATCTCCCGGGGACTGGCGCTATGAAGATGAGTACCGGCATGGACATGCGATGAAAAGCATCGGGTCAGGTAAATATGGGGCGCGGTAAGTTTTTTTGTTTCCCTGCGCGCGAAAGCAAGCTTTCGCGTTTCTCCGGGAAATCAAAAAGCCCCGTCCCGAGAATTCGGGACGGGGCTTTTTGTTGTTCTTGTGCGGAGAGGGAGGGATTAGCTCGCTGCGCTCGCTGATCCGCGGGGGAGGCCTGCAAATCTGAGCAGCAGAAGCGCTTCGCTATTTTTGATTTCCCTGCGAACCGCTGAAAGCAAGCTTTCGCGTTTCTCCGGGAAATCAAAAACCCCGCTTGCGCGGGGCTTCTGCTGCTCAGATTTGCGGAGAGGGAGGGATTCGAACCCCCGGTACCTTGCGGTACACCTGATTTCGAATCAGGTACATTCGACCACTCTGACACCTCTCCTGTTACAAAAGCAGCATAAGAATAAAAATGCAGCGCAGTGTTTTTGACACGTTGCTGCATTCAAACTTGCGGAGAGGGAGGGATTCGAACCCCCGGACCTGTTACAGTCAATAGTTTTCAAGACTACCGCGATCGACCACTCTGCCACCTCTCCGGGGGCAAAAGTAACAAAAGGTATTCTATGCTGAAAACAGCTTCAGATTATTCTACATTTTTTAACCGCACATCTTCTCCCCTCCAACCACCAACTTCGAACTCCAACCCGAAACTCCCTTCTCCCAACTCCTCCCCCCCAACTCCTCCTCCCAACTCCTCCCTCCATTCTCCGCCCTCCTCCTTCCTATTCCCCTGCAAATTCCGTAACTTTGCACGTAACCCGGCCCGATCCCATCCCCTCCCGCCGGGACGAAACCTAAATCATTATCCATGAAACGGTTGATCATTCTTGCTGCGCTTCTTTGCACGGCCGGTTCCATTTCCGGGAGGGAAATCGTTGCCAACCTCACCTGGTGCGCGTTCAGCACACCCGACAATAAAAGCTACGTCGAAACCTACCTTTCCGTGATCGGGAACTCGGTGTATTACGCCAAAAAACCGAACGGGAAATACCAGGCCACGATCGACGTGGTGATGACGTTCATGCAGAACGATTCCCTCAAAGCCGCCCAGCGCTACGTGCTCAACAGCCCGGAGATCGAGGATTCCACGAAAGCCGTTAATTTCCTCGACCTCCAGCGCATTCCGCTGCCGCCGGGATATTATTCGCTGCAGATGACGTTCACCGACCTGAACCGCACGCCGAACCGCACGCTGACCAACTGGAAGAATGTGCTCGTGGACATCGACCCGGATTCCGTCAGCGTTTCGAACCTGGAGCTGCTGGAAAGCTATTCCCCGGCCGCTTCACAGGGCCTGCTTACGAAAAGCGGGTACGACCTCGTGCCGTATGTTTCCAATTTTTACCCGGAAAACATGAACCAGCTCGTCTTTTACGGCGAGATCTACAACACGCAGAAAGTCCTGGAAGCGGAAGAGAAATTCCTCGTGCTCTATTACATCGAGTCGGCGACGGCGGGAAACAAGATGTCGGATTTCAACGCCTTCATCAAGCCCGTGCCGCAGAAAGTGAATTCCGTTCTTTACACCTACAACATTACGACGCTGCCCACCGGCATCTACAGCCTTGTCGTGGAAGTGCGCAGCCCGACGAACCGCCTGCTGGCATTGCGAAAGATGCAGTTCGAACGTTATAATCCCGGCGTCATGCACAAGCTCGATGACCTCAACGCGATCGACGTGGCGAATACGTTCGCGGGAAGGGTCAACAGCGTAGACTCGCTCACCGACATGATCCGGTGCCTGCGCCCGATCAGCAGCTCCTCGGAAGTGGAATTTGCGGAAAACCGCATCAAGGCCGGGGATGTGAAACTGATGCAGCAATACATCTACAACTTCTGGCTGGCCCGCAACGAGCCAAGCCCGGAAGCGGCATGGCTGAAATACAAAAAGGAAGTGGACAAGGTGAACGCGGAATTCGGAACGCAGATCATGAAAGGCTACGACACGGACCGCGGGCGTGTTTACCTGCAGTACGGTCCGCCCGACCAGCGCGTGGTGAACAGCAACGAGCCCAGCTCCTACCCATACGAGATCTGGCAGTATTACACCATCCGCGGCAACGAGAACATCCTGGCGCCTTCCGTCAACCAATCCGGGAATACGACACAGACGAATAAAAAATTCGTGTTCGCGGACTTCGATCTCGTGACGAACAATTACCAGCTCATCCATTCCGACGCGCGCGGCGAAACCCGCGACGACAACTGGAAGGTCCGCCTCGTCCGCCGCGACCGCGCCCCCGGCGACCTGGACCAGCAGAACGGCAACCCGCAATACGGCGGCCGCTCCGACGACTGGTACAAGGACCCGCACTGACGAGCAATTTCATCCCCGTATGCCACGATTCTCTTTCCTGTTCGCCTGCCTTTTTTTCCTGCTTTCTTTTTCCGTCAGCGCCCAGACCGCGGCCAACGTCGCGAAGGCGGAAACGATGATGAAAGACGGGAAATTCAAGCAGGCGAAAAAATTTCTGACCGGCTGCATCAACAAAGAGGTCACCAATCCTGAATACTTCTACTACCGCTCCATCTGCTGCTTCACCCTGGGCGATGCGGACGGCGCGTTCGCCGATATCGGCTGGGCGATCAAGCTCGGGCCCGACAGCATGAAGTACCGCATGGAACGCGCGGGCTTTTATGTCGAAACGATCCAGTCGCGGAAAGCGATGCCAGATTATGAAGCATCGCTGCGCCTGGCCAAAAACGGGAAAGACAGCTCTGCCGTGCTCGGCAAGTCCGGCCACTGCCGTGTGCTCCGCGGTGATACGGCGCAAGGCATCCGGGACATGGAACTCGCCGTCCGCCTCGATTCCATGAACCTCGACGCGATGAACAACCTCGCCATGTCGCTCAACGATGTGCAGCGCACGCCGGAATCCATCGCGCTGCTTCAGAAAGTCCTCGCGCTCGATTCCACTTACGTCTTCGCGTATTCCAACCTGGGTTTCTGCTATACGGAAACAGGCGAATACACCAAAGCGATCTCCTGCTTCGACTATTGCATCCGCACTTCCCCTTTCGACGCGATCGCCTACAACAACCGCGGCTACGCAAAGCTGAAGAACGGCGATACAAAAGGCGCGCTGGCCGACGTTCAGAAATCGATCCGCCTCTTCCCGTCCAACTCCTACGCGTACCGCAACCTCGGCCTCATTTACCTCGCCATGAACGAAAACGAAAAAGCCTGCGAAGCCTTCGAAAAAGCATTGCTCTTGCGCTTCACCGAATCATACGGCCCGGAGGTGATGAAACTGAAAAAGGAAAATTGTAAATAGAAAAGTTGCCGGTTGTCCGGGGTTGTCGGTTGTCCAGTGTTGACTGACAACCGAACACTGACAACCGACAACCGACAACTGACTACCGAACAACCGTGACCAAAGCAGCCGTCATCATTCTCAACTGGAACGGGAGGAGCTTTCTCGAACAATTTCTGCCTGCCGTGGTGCAGCACAACCCGTCCTGGTCGGAAGTGATCGTGGCGGACAATGCGTCGGCGGACGATTCGGTGGAATGGGTGAAGAAAAATTTCCCTGGCGTGCGCATTGTACGGAACGCGGTCAACGGCGGTTTCGCGAAAGGATACAACGACGCGCTGCGCGAGGTCGATGCCGAATATTTCGTACTGCTCAACTCCGACGTGGAAGTAACGCCGGGATGGATGGAGCCGGTCATCGCGCTGATGGATAGCGATGTTTCCGTTGCCGCCTGCCAGCCGAAGATCCGCTCCTGGCACGACCGCGACAAGTTCGAATACGCCGGCGCCGCGGGCGGCTTCATCGACAAGTGGGGATTCCCGTTCTGCCGCGGGAGGATCTTCGATTCCTATGAAACCGATTCCGGCCAGTATGACGATTCGCGGGAAGTGTTCTGGGCCACCGGCGCGGCGCTGTTCGTACGCGCCACGGCGTGGAAAGAAGCGGGCGGGCTGGATGAGGATTTTTTCGCGCACATGGAAGAGATCGACCTCTGCTGGCGATTGCGCAACCGCGGGTGGAAAGTGATGTACTGCGGGCAATCCGTGGTGTTCCATGTCGGCGGGGGAACGTTATCCAAGCAAAGTCCGAAAAAAACATTCCTGAATTTCCGCAACAACCTCGTGCTCCTGCTCAAGAACCACGCGCCGGGCTGGCTGCTGGTCAAGATCTTCCTCCGCATGGTGATCGACGGCATCGCGAGCGTGCGGTTCGTGCTCGCCGGTGATTTCGCCCACGGCTGGGCAGTGCAGCATGCGCATTTCAGTTTTTACGGCAGGCTGGGAAAAACCATCCGTAAACGAAAGCAGCTGAAGAAAGAGATCACGCGTTACGCAACCTCGTGCATCTACGAGAAGAACATCGTGGCGGAATATTTCCTGCGCGGAAAGAAAAAATTCAGCGACCTCGACAACAGCAAATTCAGCAGCTGATCCGGCACTGGTGCATTCGCCCCGGAAACTTGTTATCGGGAGCGAAATCAAACAATAAAAACTATGACCGGGATCAGCGATTCTGCACGCCTTCCGCGCTGTTTCCATTCGATCATTAGGTAAATTTGTAGTATCTTAAACTTCCGAATCTGCCCACATGAGAACCTCCCTGATCCTGCTGGTCGCGATCGCCTCGCTGTTCGGCTTTACGGCCGCCCGCCAGGCGGAAGCCACAAAAACCGACACGTTTAAAGTTTACGGCAATTGCGGCATGTGCAAAGCTACCATCGAACGCGCGCTGAAGAAGAAAGACGGCATTGTTTCCAGGAACTGGGATGTAGAAACCAAAATGCTTACAGTGACCTATTATCCCTCGAAGATCACGCTGGAACAGATCCATCAGAAAGTGGCGGCAGTGGGATACGACACCGAGCTGGCCCGCGCGAAAGATGAAGTCTACGAAAAGCTGCATCCGTGCTGCCATTACGAACGCCCCGAAAAAACACCTCAATAAGATCCGCTATGAAAACAGCTCTACGTATTACAACACTTGCAGCAACACTGGCCTTTACCGGCGCTGCGAACGCGCAAACCGCCGTCAACTTCGTCGGAACGGATTGTGCAGGCAACAGCCACGACCTTTTTGCCGAGCTGGATGCCGGGAAAGTTATTGTCGTGGATTGGGTAATGCCGTGCGCTTCCTGCCTCGGCCCTTCGCTCACCGCATATAACATTGTGCAGAGCTACGCTTCCTCCAATCCCGGGCAGGTGCTCATGTACGTTGTCGACGATTACGCCAACACGAGCTGCACTTCCCTGTCGAGCTGGGTGAACAACAACAACATGCCCAACACCACCAAATTCGTCGACGCCGCATTTTCGATGAGCGGCTACGGCACGGCGGGAATGCCGAAGATCGTCGTGCTCGGCGGCGGAACGGCGCACACCGTTTTCTTCAACCAGAACAACGCCGCAGCCGGCGATGCGACCGGGATCCAGAACGCGATCGACGCGGCACTCGCCACGGGAATAAATGACGGCGCAAACGTTTTCTCCGCGGTCAACGTATTTCCGAACCCCGCCGGGGAAGATGCTTCCGTTTCCATTTCACTTGCAAACGCAGCCGACGTCCAGGTCGACATCATCGACCAGCTTGGGCGCGACGTGATGACCGTGTTTTCAGGTCCGATGCTTGCGGGCGAGAACAAAACGACCTTCAGCGTTGCGACGTTGCCCGACGGCGTTTACTTTTTGCGCATCGGCACTGCAGAGCACAGCAGGATGGTGAAATTATTTGTTACCCGGTAATTCAAAAAAAACCGTTGACGTGAAACCTCGCCTGTTAGCGTTGTTTGGCCTGCTTGCCGTCACACCGGGATTTTCCCAGTGCTGCGCGGGCGGCAGCGGAAGCCCGATCGCGGGCGGAGCTTCGCAGGGCGTGCTGGAAGACCGGCAGTTCGAAGTCAATTCCAATTACCAGTTCGTCAACACCAACAGCTTTTTCACCGGCGACAGCCGCGACACCGCGCTTTATTTCGACCGCTACCGGTCGCAATACATTTACACGCGTTTCGCTTATGGTGTGACCAAAGATTTTACCATGTCGGTGGAGTCCGGCTACTGGGT
This sequence comes from uncultured Chryseobacterium sp., assembly GCA_966211705.1. Taxonomy (GTDB): domain Bacteria; phylum Bacteroidota; class Bacteroidia; order Palsa-965; family Palsa-965. The sequence continues at coordinate 10,798 of CBIHOC010000017.1, read as the reverse complement.
TGAAAAAACGCAGATCGGGCTGAACCGCTCGGACACGACTTCTTCATCGGGCATCGGCGATCTCATCCTGTTTCCGCGCTACGATGTGATCAACCACACGGAGGAAAATAAAAGGACGGAGCTCACGCTCGGGCTGGGGTTTAAAATTCCGCTGGGCCGGTATAACGATTCCGCCGGCCGGGTCGAGCCGTTCTCCGGGCAGGTGTATTACGTTACGAAGCCATTGGCCGTCCAAACGTCTTCCGGGTCGAACGATATTATTTTCTACGCGTTCTTTTGCCGCAGCTACCCGGCGAAAAACCTTCGCTTTTTTGCGAACAGCCTGTACATCCGGAAAGGCTGGAACCCGCTCGGTGAAAAGATGGGGAATTACGCGAGCGTCAGCCTTTTTGCGGGGAAGACCTTTTTCCACAAGCTCGGCGTTACGCTTCAGCTGCAGGGCGAATGGATCAATAAAATGCAGCTGAATGAAAATGTCCGGCTATACGCTTACCCGAACTACGACCCCGACGCGACCGGCAGCAAAAAAGTGTTCCTGATCCCGCAGGTCAGCTACAGCTTCGCGAAAAATTTTACGTTTTACGCGCTGAGCGAAATTCCCCTCTATCAATACGTCACCAAAACCCAGGTCGGCTCGCAGTTCCAATTCACCACCGGGCTGTCCTACCGCTTCTTCGCTTACAAACCCGGGAAAATTGATTAGCCGTTTCTAATTGCTGATTTCCGAATTGTTGAATCTTTGAATTGTTGAATAGTCCCGGGTACCCGGGACGTTTGAATTGTTGAATCATTCTCTCTCTCCAAGAACTTTCACCGGCCTGTACGTTTGCCTGAGCCCGAAGCGTTCCACCGATTCTTTCTTCAGCCAGTCCATCGCTTCGTCCACTGAATCGGTGAACAGCATCAGTTCCAGGTCTTCTTTCGCGATCGTTCCTTCTTCCAGCATCGTATCGAAAAACGCGCGCAGGTGTTTGTGATAATCCATTCCCATCACGATCACCGGGAACCGTTTCATCTTGCCGGTCTGCACCAGCGTCACCGCTTCCGAAAGCTCGTCGAGCGTGCCGAAGCCGCCGGGCATCACGATGAATGCGTAGGAATATTTCGACAGCAAAACTTTCCGCACGAAGAACAAACGGATGTCGACCCAGTGATCGAGATAGCGGTTGGGCTGCTGTTCCCGCGGAAGGATAATGTTGCATCCCGCCGATCGCCCGCCCGCTTCCCTCGCCCCGCGGTTCGCCGCTTCCATGATCCCCGGGCCGCCGCCGGTCATTACTGTAAAGCCGAGCTTTGCCAGCGCACCGCCCACCGCACGCGCCTGCTCATAATATTTATGTCCTTCTCTGAAGCGCGCAGAGCCGAACACCGTAACGCACGGCCCGAGAAAATGCAGCTTGCGAAAACCGCGGATGAATTCCCGTACCACCGACAATGTAAACAGGAACTCGCTCGGGCGTGAATGCGGACCCTCGAGGAACACCTGTTCCTTTTTCTGCACCTCGGCCGCTTTTTCAGCCGCTGCCGGATCGTTCTTCAGTTCCTCCTCCATTGTTCCGCTTTAAAAAACAAAATCCAAACTCCGGGTGATGGAATTTGGATCTTGTCAATCCTGGTGTTCGTTTTTTTTACTTGCAGTCGGTGCCGAGGTATTCCGTCGCATCGGTGTTGCCCAGCGCGGAAGCTTTTGAGAAATCCTTGCAGGCAAGCACGGCATTTTTCATGTCGCGGTAGATCAGCGCGCGGCGGTAATAGGCTTCCGAATCGCCCGGGCGCAGGGAGATCGCCTGGCCGTAATCGTAAATGGCGGACGTGGGCTTGTTGAGGCGCTCGCAGCACTGCGCGCGATAAATGTACGCGTCGTAGTTCATCGGGTTCTTCTCCAGCGCTTTCGTCAGGTTATCGAATGCTTTTTCGAAATCGTCCTGGTTGAAGTAATAAAGACCGAGCTGGTAAAAACCGTCCGGGGAGTTCGGGGAAATTTCCGTCGCCTTGCTGAAATCTTCGAGGGCTTGGGTCTTGTTGTTGAGGCCGAGGTGAGCCTGGCCGCGCTTGGAGTAATAAGCGCCGGAGTCGGGGCTGAGGGCGATGGCGAGATCGAGCTCTTTCACGGCTTCGTCGTATTTGCGGAGCGTCACTTTGGAAGAGCCTTCCTTGTAGTGCTGCATGGCCGTGTTCCAGCAGAAATTGTCATCGTAAGCGACCTTCGCTTTTTCGCTGCCGAGGGAAGCGGCGCGGGTCATGTCGATGCAGGCCGCGTCTTTATTATCCTTCGTGTTGATGATGAGCGCGCGCTGGTAATAGGCGTCGGCCATGCGATCGTCGAGGCTGATGGCCATATCCAGGTCGGGCTTCGCATCCATTTTCTTGCCGAGACTGATGTTTGCCATGGCGCGGCCGTAGTAGAGCTTCGACCAGTCGGTGTATGTTTTTTTCACCTCTTCCTGGTTCGTGTTCATTTTGTCGAACTCGCTCATCTTGAGGTAATCGGCCTTGAGCTTCGAGATGCGCCGTGCATCTGCGTCAATCTTGCCGATCTCGAGGTTGTAATCGCTGATCGCGCCGGCGAAATCGCCTTTATCGCGTTTCATATCGCCGGCCGCAGAAGGACCGGAATAAACGGGCTGCTGTTTGGACGGGGTCTGGGCGGAAACAGAGGGCGCGAGAGCAAAACCGCACACAACCGTAAAAAGGAGGACGTAACGCTTGTACATGGACGTTTGGATTAAAAAGTTCGACAAATCTATTCAAATTCAGGCACACCGGGCAAGGGCAAAGGGCGTTAATCGTGTACCGGACGGAGGTAGTTTATGAAACAATCGTGCCAAAACGCCCGGAATCAGCAGCAGCGACGGTTACCCGGAACATTCAGCTTATTTAAAAGCGGTTGGTTTATAAAAACAGGAATCATCAGCTGCATAACACCCTTTGCCATAAGCGGCCCACAAAAGTCGGGGGAATCATCCAATGCAGGCGGCGATTTTTGTCAATAAAACCAACTTTCTGCCGCCGGCGCCTGCCTTTCGCTTTATTCGACTCCTTGTTCGATCCGTCCATTCTCCACCGTAAACATTTTATACGGCAATCCTTTTCCTGAAAACAGGTCGTGCATCCTTCCCGCCCCCGTGTCGGTAATAAATAATTGTCCGAACGCTTTCCCGCAAACGATCTCCATGAGGCGAAAAACCCGGTCGGCATCGAGCTTGTCGTGCACGTCGTCGAGCAGGAGCATCGGCTTTTTTCCCGCGGCCCGGTCGAGAAACACGTATTCCGCCAGCTTCAGGGCGATCAGGAATGTTTTCTGCTGGCCCTGGGAGCCGCTCCGTTTCAGGGAATGCCCGTTGATCTGCAGGTCAAGGTCGTCTTTGTGGATGCCGGCCGTCGTATGCCCGAGGTAGCGTTCCCGCTGGAACGATTGCTTTAATAATTCAGGCAGTGAAGTGTGGTGCAGCTTCGATTCATAGGTCAGCTCCACCTTTTCCGCTCCCCCGCTGAGCTGCTCGTAATAGCTGCTGAAAAACGGCAAAAGCTCACGGATAAACGCTTTCCGCGCAATGTGAACGGGCTCGCCGTACTGCGACAGCTGCAGGTCCAGCACTTCCAGCGTACCGTCGTCCGGCACCTGCCCTTCCGCCATGCGCTTCAGCAGGGCATTCCGCTGGGAAAGCACGCGGTTGTATGCGATGAGCTGCTCGAGGTATTTCTTGTTGTACTGGGAGATCACCGTATCCATGAAGCGGCGCCGCTCCTCGCTGCCGCCCGTCACCAGCACCGAGTCGGCCGGGGAAACGGTCACCAGCGGGTAAAGCCCGATGTGGTCGGAAAGGCGGTCGTATTCTTTCCCGTTCCGCCTGAACACCTTGCGCTGCCCGCGTTTGACGGAACAGAAAATATTGTCCTCTCCCCCGTTGCCGTCGTCAAAAATTCCCTGGATCACGAAAAACGGCTCTTCGAAGCGGATGTTCTGGCTGTCGGAAGGGTTCAGGAAGCTTTTGCACAGGGAAAGGTAATGGATCGCGTCGAGCAGGTTGGTTTTGCCCGAGCCGTTAAGCCCCGTGAAACAGTTGATCCGCTCCGAGCAGTCGATGCCGGCTTCCCCGTAATTGCGGAAATGGAGTAAAGTCAGCTTTCTGAGGTGCATGGAACGGCGGATAGCCACAGGTTACACAGATTTCACAGATGGATTTTCACGGATAATCTGTGAAATCCGTGTAACCTGTGGCTACAAATTTGCCAAAAACAGCAAGGATTTCCGACATAGTGGAAAAAAAGATTATTTTTGCGCCCTGTCATTGGAAATACCCTGAAGCAGAACATGTCAAAAGAAACCAAAGAACAGCCGGCTATTGATATCGAAGGCGCTTTCGATAAGACCGAGCACTATATTGAGCAGAACCGCAAAAGCCTCCTGGTTATCGTAGGAAGCGTTGTGCTGCTCGTGGGCATTTATTTTGCCTGGAAATACTTCTACCTCAAGCCGAATTCCGAGGAAGCAGCCGTCCGCATGTACAAGGCGGAAATGTATTTCGCGAAAGATTCGTTCAACCTTGCCATTGCCGGAAGCGGCGATACGGCCGGCTTTGCCTCCGTGGTGGACGATTACGGCATGACCAGCTCCGGCAACCTGTCGAAGTATTACCTCGGCGTCAGCTACCTGCGCACCGGCAAATACGAAGAAGCGATCGAGACACTCAAGGATTTCGATTCCGACGACATGTTCCTGAGCGCAATGACCATCGGCCTCATCGGCGACGCGTACATGGAGCAATCCAAAGTCGACGAAGCCATCGACCATTACCTGAAAGCGGCCCGGAAGAACCCGAACAAGTTCACTTCCCCGGTATTCCTGAAGAAGGCGGCTTTTGCATACGAAGACAAAGGCAACAAGACGGAAGCGCTGAAGCTCTACGAACAGATCAAAGTGGAATTCCCGGAATCACAGGAAGCCACGCAGGTCGACAAATACATCGCCAGAGCAGGCGGTGAAGTGAAATAACGGCTTAGCGCTGAGACATTGTCCTGCTCCGAGCCACCGGGGCGGGACATTTTACTTTAATAACAGGCCATGGCAACCGCGCTGAAAAATCTTTCCGGCTACGACCCCGCGAATGTTCCTTCCGGGAAAGGCAAGGGGTTTGCCGTTATCGTCGCCGAGTGGAACAGCCAGGTCACTTTCGCGCTTCGCGATGGGGCGATCGCTACGCTGAAAAAGCACGGCGCTGAAGACAGCAATATCGAAGTGATCCACGTGCCCGGCACATTCGAGCTCACGCTGGCTGCAGCATGGGCCGGCGCCCGCCTCACCACCGACGCGGTGATCTGCCTCGGCTGCGTGATCCAGGGCGAAACGCCGCACTTCGATTACATCTGCCAGGGCGTTGCATACGGCCTCACCGAGCTGAACATCAGCCTGGAAAAGCCGGTCATCTTTGGCGTGCTGACCACCCTCACGCTCGAGCAGGCCATCGCCCGCTCCGGCGGCGCCCACGGCAACAAAGGCGACGAGGCCGCTGTGACTGCCCTCAAGATGCTGGGCCTGCGAAATGAAATGCTGAAATGAGGAACGAGGTGCGATGGAAAAAGTACAGTCCGATCGTACTTTGTACATCGTAATTCGTTAATCCCGCCTGGTCCCGTAGCTCAACTGGATAGAGCAGCTGCCTTCTAAGCAGCCGGTTTCGCGTTCGAGTCGCGACGGGATCACAAAAGAAATGTCGTTCTTTGCGGAAGATTGTTCTTTTAAAATAAATCAGGGTGTAGCGTCTCGGCAACTTGTTGACGAGAGTAGCGTATCTGATTTATCGTTCTTTAAAATAAATCGGGGTGTAGCGCAGTTGGTAGCGTATCTGCTTTGGGAGCAGAGGGTCGTCAGTTCGAGCCTGGCCACCCCGACTTAAAAATCAAGAGGTTACAAGGTCAATACTTGTAACCTCTTTTTTGTTGCGAACATTTTCGTTGATGAACGAAGTTCGTATTTCTTAAGGATTAAACCTCAAAGGTCTCCGCCGCACGTGCAGCAGGAGACCTTTGAGGTTTAATCAAATCGTACCTCCTAATTCGTACCTCGTAATTTGTAAATCATTCGTTTCACTCCTTCTCTTCCATCTGCTTATGCGCCATTTTCGTGACGCGTTCGTTCGGAAGAAGATTGCTCATGATCACCTGGCGGCGCATGCCGGGGGCGACGGCGTGATGCTCTTTTTTGCGGAATGAATCGTAGCCGGTTTTCGCCACGTCTGCCGGATCGGCCGGGTGCTCCGTGGCGGCGACCGTATTTTCAGCGCCGGCTTTGCGGAAGAAATCGGTGGCGGTGGGCCCGGGAATGAGCGCGGTCAATTTTACGGGCGTGTCTTTCAGCTCGTCGACAAGCGCGTCATTGAAAGAAAGCACGAAAGCTTTTGTGGCGGCATAAACGGCCAGCAAAGGCGTGGGCTGGTACGATGCGATGGACGCAACGTTCATGATGTGACCTTCGCCCATCTTCAGCATGTCTTTCAGGTAAAGTTTGGTGAGATGGACCGGCGTCATGATGTTGAGCTGGATGATCTCGAGCTCCCTGCGCAGATCGGTCTCATAAAAAAATCCGTGCACGCCGGCGCCGGCATTATTCACCAACACATGAATGTGGAGATCTGCATTCTTTGTCGTTTCGTAAACCGCGTCCGCGCTGTACGGCACGGAAAGATCTTTCGCGATCACCATCACCCTCGGCGAGCCGAGCTCTTTCAGCTCTTCCGCCACCTGCCGCAGCCGTTCTTCACTGCGCGCAACGATCACCAGGCCATAACCGTCATTTGCAAATAACCGGGCCAGCTCATAGCCGATCCCTCCCGACGCCCCCGTAATGAGGGCGAATCTCACTTTCTTGTCCATGGATCCAGGTTTGTAGTTCTACACCAGTTCAACTGCACTTATTTTGTTTCTACCTCAAGAATCGCACCGCGCATTTTCACAGCGCATATCCCTTTTGCAGCTAAGCATTCGCTGGATCAACAGTCGGATTTGCTGTGTAATCGAATCCCCAGTTTGTAGACGCATCCTTAGCGCATTTCAAAAAATAAATCGTACTTCGTATCCCGATCGCTACCGTAACCTGAATCGTAAATCGCATGATCGCTTCCACCCCTGCAGCTCCTTACTACGCCGTAATTTTCACGTCACTCCGCACCGAAGGCGACAACGGTTATTCCGAAATGGCTGAAAAAATGGTGAAGCTCGCAGCGCAGCAGCCGGGCTTTCTCGGGATCGAAAGCGCGCGGGAGGAATTGGGCATTACGGTTTCCTATTGGGAAAGCGCCGACGCGATCCGGAACTGGAAAATGAATTCCGAACATTTATTCGCGCAGCAAAAAGGACGTGAAGACTGGTACGCGAATTACAAAGTGCGGATCTGCAAAGTGGAACGCGATTACGGATTTTAGTTCTGCCTGAACGAAAGCCGCTTCAACCGTTCCTGCTTCCCGCCGCCGAGATATGCGACATGATAACCAGGAATGACCGCAATGGTGTTGAAGCCCGGGCGCGGCGCGAAATTTTCCCAGTGCGCTCCCCCGTCGTGCGAAATATCCGTTCCCGACGGACCCGTCGCGATCAGCATGTCACCGGCTATGTAAGCAACGCACGAACGGTAACCACCGGGGCTCATGCAGGGCGTCATCCACGTCTTTCCCCCGTCCATCGTGTAAAAGCAATTCCTGGTGGCCAGCGAATCTGCGGTGTAATCGCCGCCCACGATCACGCCGTTCATGGTGTCACGGAACGCCACGGAAAAAATTCCCTGCGACGCGCTGCCCTGTAAGATCGGCGTGTTGCGCACTTCCCAGTGATGCCCGTAATCGCGCGAATGCCAGAGCCGTGAAACGACGCCTCCCGTTGCGATCCACGCATGACCGCCGGGCAACACGCGGATCGCCGTGCCGCTGGCTGCGAAGGAAGCTTCACCGGCTTTTAGCTGTGGGCGATCGGCGAAAGGAATTTCTTTCCAGGTCTTTCCGCCGTCGAAAGTTTCCATAAGAACCATTTTTCCGTTCACCGGGTCGCCGTAAATGAGGCCGTGTGTTGCATCCCAGAACGCCATGCCGTCGAAGAACATCGCGCTGTCGTCGCTGCGGAAGCGTTGCGTCCAGCTTTTCCCGCCGTTCTCCGTTTCCAGGATCACCGCCGGCGTGCCCGCGCTCGCGATCACCGCGCGTTTTCCATCGAACGCATGCAGGGAACGGAAGTCGAGCTCTTCATACCCTTTCACGCGCGTCCATTTCCATTTTTTTCCCGCCGTCGTCGTTACACCCACAAGACCTTTCCGCCCGCTCATCCAGATCACGTTCTCGCTTACAACCGATAACCCGCGAAAGCCGGATTTCAGGCTCTCCGCAAGTTCGGATGGTGACTGTGCGGGGAGAATGTTTGTTATGAAGAAAAATAGCAGGAAGGGGAACGTTTTTCTCATCGATGTAAAGTTAGTTGTTTGTCGTTTGTGGTTTGTCGTTAATCGTTAGTCGTTAAATGGTTTGCTGTTAACCGTTCCGTCAAAACAATAACCAACAACAAGCCACAAACGACAAACAACTAACTTTGACCTTTCAACATTAACAACTATGGAAATGCAATACCGCCGTCTCGGCAAGAGCGGTTTACAGGTGAGCGCGCTGTCGTTCGGATCGTGGGTGACGTTCGGCGCGCAGGTGGATGACGACACGGCCGAAGAATGCATGAAGCTGGCGTATGAGAACGGCATCAACTTTTTCGACAATGCGGAAACGTATGCGAGCGGGAAATCCGAGATCGTGATGGGGAACATCCTGAAGAAGATGGGCTGGGACCGCACGTCTTACGTCTTGTCGAGCAAAGTGTTCTGGGGCGGGAAAAAGCCGAACCAGGTCGGGCTGAGCCGCAAGCACGTTTTCGAAGCCTGCCATGCCGCGCTGAAACGCCTGCAGGTGGATTACCTCGATCTCTATTTCTGCCACCGCCCGGATCCCAACACGCCGATCGAAGAAACCGTGCGCGCGATGCACGATCTTGTTGCGCAAGGGAAAATATTTTACTGGGGAACTTCGGAATGGAGCGCCGACCAGTTGGAAGAAGCTTACCGCATCGCGAAAGAACTTTACCTCACACCGCCGACGATGGAGCAGCCGCAGTACAATCTTTTTCACCGCGAGCGTTTCGAGAAAGAGTATGCGAAGCTGTTCAAAAACCATGGACTCGGCACAACCATCTGGTCTCCCCTCGCTTCAGGGTTGCTGACGGGAAAATACAACGACGCAATTCCCGGCGACACGCGCATTTCCCGTCCTGATCTCGCCTGGCTGAAAGAACGCATCGCCGGTTCTGAAAAAGGCGACAAAATTGAAAAAACAAAAAAGCTGACCGCGCTCGCCGCTGAGCTCGGCACGACCACCGCATGCATGTCCATCGCGTGGTGCCTGAAAAATCCGAATGTGAGCACCGCCATTCTCGGCGCTTCACGCGTGCACCAGTTGCAGGAAAATCTTAAAGCGCTGGATGCGCTGCCGCTGCTGACGGACGAGGTGATGAAGAAGATCGAGGAGATCGTGCAGCCATAAAGGGTGCGAATTACGAATATTACGGATTTACGAATTACGAATAACTGCGAATGACTACGAATTGATCATTCGCAGGGTTCGTAATTTGTAACATTCGTAATTCGTAAATTCGCCTTGATTGGTAATTCGCACCCTCATTTCCTCGTGTATCTCCTAACCGACATGGTGCTTTGCATCCGGCAACATGTTTTCCTTCGTCCATTCGAGTTTGCGTACGAGCGGACTTTTCCGGTGAGGACAGCTTTCGACCGTGCAAATGCCGCAGCTTTTCGGAAGGCATGGATCGGCGTGGATGAAAAATTCCATCTCTGTGCCGAACTCTTGCCTGACGAGCTTTTCCACGGCCGTTACTTCTTCGTGCGCCTGCTCGAGCGAGAGGTACCACGGCAACGTAATGTGCGCATCGACATGCAGACCGGCTCCGTATTTCTGGATGCGTAAATTATGCATATCGATCCAGTTCGGGCGGCGGTTCGCATTCAGCACGTTCACCAGCTGGTCGATCTTTTCCCGGTCCTGCTCGTCCAGCAAATTCCCGAGCGATTCGCGCACGATCTTCCAGCCCGTATAAAAAATATACAGCCCGAGCGCGATCGTCAGCGCATTGTCAATCCAGTCATAGCCGGTGAAATAGATCAGGAAAAGTCCCGCCACGAGGCCGATGCTCGAGATCGTATCCGAAACAAGGTGGCGTCCGTTCGCCTGCATCAGCGCCGAATGCTGCTTTTTCCCGCGGCGGATGAGGAAGTAACCCATCGCGAAATTGCACAGTCCTGAAAAGGCGGAAAGATAAGCGCCGAGGTCAGCCTCTGCCACGGTGCGGGGAACAAAAAATCCGCGTATCGCCGCTGCGATCATGCCGCCGCCGGCCAGCAGCACGAGCGCCCCTTCAAAACCAGCCGACACGAATTCGATCTTGCCGTGCCCGTATGGATGTCCTTCATCGCGCGGGCGCGCTGCATAGCTGATGCTGAACAAGGCGAATGCGCCGGCCACCACGTTGACGATGCTTTCCAGCGCGTCGGTGAGAATGGCGTTGGAACGTGTCAGGTACCATGCGAAAAATTTCACGCAGAGCAAAGCGGTGCTGAAGATCAGCATGAACCGCATGATGGAGACTTTGTTCTGCACGAGGTAAAGTTAGTTGTTTGTCGTTTGTGGTTTGTGGTTCCTGCTTGCCCGGGCGCAGTCGTGGGCCAATTTTGTCGGGACAGAAAAATTGGCCCTCGACT
>CBIHOC010000016.1:0-123787 GCA_966211705.1 uncultured Chryseobacterium sp. | reverse complement strand
AACATTAAGCCTTTTCTTCTGGCTGCTACTTTCATAAAATGATGTGCCGAAATGCTGATGTGTCGATGCGCACAAAACCAGCCGCACGCGCTAAAACATTAAGCCTTTTCTTCTGACTGCTCCTTTCATAAAATGATGTGGCGAAATGTCGATGGGAGATGTGAGTAGATGGAAAAGCCCGTCAACCATACCGGCAGACGGGCTCAATCCGTGTAATCCGTGAAATCCGTGGCTTACTTCACCAGGTACGTATCGATGTATGTCCGGATGCGGTCGGCGTTCTTTTTTGAGAAATCGTCATATTGCTCGCTGAACGTGATGTGATACATGCTCACCATCACGAAACAATCGAGGTAGCCGGCTTCCTGCATCTTGCGGGCGAAACCGAACTCTTTATTTTCCGTGTCGCTCTTCTTGAGCATGAACTCCCAGCTGTAGGTTTCGAGGTACTTCATCTCCGTCAGGCTCTGCGATTTTTTGATGACGCCGTCGTCGTTGCAGTAGTCGGAGATCTTGTCTTTGGCCTGGCGGTAATAGCTCCAGGGCTCGTCGGTGATCGGCGTCTGCGAAGCTGAAGTGACGACGTTCGGCATGTAATCGCGCGACATCCAGTGGCGGTTGAACGTCTTGCCCAGCTTCTCGGCAATCTCTTCGAGCTTGGTGAAATAACGGACATCCGGGTATTGAACGATGCCGTCGACGCACGCGTTGTACGCTTCCTGCCATTGCTTCAGCTTCATGTGACAGCTTACAAGGTACTGGCGCGGATCGAGCATGCGGGGTTCGATACGGATGGCTTTCCTGAAAAACGGGATTGCCTTTTCGTACTTCTCGTCCTTATAGTAGCTCATCGCGATCTTGTTCGTGGCGCGATAGTAGGTGCTGTCGATCTTCAGCGCTTTTTCGTAAGCGCGGATGGCGGTGGAATAATTCTGCTCGTTATACGCTTCGTTGCCTTTATTGTATTCCTCGGACGCATCGTCGGAGATCGCCGTGTCGACAGAAGGTTCGAGGTATTTTTCATGCAGGATCAGCGATGCCATTTCCTGCTTTTCACACAGGAGCGTCGCCGAGTAGCATGCAACGATCATCTCGCTGTAATACGTCGAAGACTTCATCTTTTCCGTGTCGAAGGTCGTGGCGCCTTTGGCCGCTTTGTTGAGGATCGAGATGATGTCTTTCAGGAGCTGGGTTTCGTAGCGGTCGTATTCATAAATGCAGCGAAGCTGCCAGAGATCGTTGTCGTACAGGTGCGCGTTCTGGACTTTTTTGACCGTGGAGATCGCCTTGTCGTATTTCCCTTTGTTGTAAAGGTCTTTGGACTTCTGGATCGACTTGGCTTCGCTGGAGGTATATTGGGCGAATGCAGGAATGGAAAGAACAAGCGCCACGAGTACCGCGATGACGCCTTTCAATGTTGCGTTTTTAGTCATTTTCGGAAAAAGGAATTGGTGTAAAGAGGGGTTATTGTCGCGACAACGTAGCCGTACAGGTATCGATCGAGCTGCCGTTGTTCATGTAATAGGTGAGACTGATCGTATTCGTCCCGGTTTTGCTTCCGCCGCCGTGGAGCTGGCTGCCGTTGTACGTTTGCTGCGGAATTGTCACGGACGAACCGCTGATGTCGGCTTTGGCTTTAACGCCGAAACCGATGTTGTAAAAATTCTCGATGAGCACCTGCGACTCGTTGGTGGTCGATTTGGTGATGTGCACGGTGTAAGTGGTCGGCCCGATCTGGGAGCTGTTTTCGTTCAGCGTCCAGGAATCTACAAACGGATCCCGTGCGTCGTCAGGTATGGGTTCTTCGTCGGGCTGGCACGAAGAAAGCGCGGCGGCGCTGATCAGGAGAGCGGCAAGAAAACGTTTCGGGTTCATCTGGTTGTTCATAACAAAGATGGTGTTTTTACGGTTTACAGGCAAACAGAGTGCCACGAATGCTCAAAAATCAGGCATTTGCCGTATGAATGCCCGGACCGCAGCGAAAGCTCAATGAGCCCTTTTCACACCCGGCGTCCCGCACGATCCAACTGCCTTTTCATGAGCTTCCGGGTCGAAACGCACAAAAATGTTGAGCCAGATGTTGCGCGACCAGCGGAAAAAGATCGGGAAACAGAACACGTAGATTGCCAGCACCACGCCCATCACGATCGGGAATTCCACGTCGAACAGAACATATAAAATGGTCCCGGGAATGAACATGGCCAGGATGGAAAGCGCATAGCTGACGTACATCGCGCCGTAATAAAATCCCACTTCCGGCTCGAAGCTCTGCCCGCAGCACGCGCAGTTCTTATTCATCTTATCCAGCTTGCGGAGGTGATAGGGATTGTTGTCCTCGTAAAGGTTGCCGACGTTGCACTTCGCGCATTTCGACCACAACACACTGTAAACAGGACCAGTCATAAAGCAGAAATTACGCCACAAAGATACGGCGTCCTGCGGGGTTAAAAATGACGAAAGACAGCGCGTTTCCTGTACACCGTCAATTTGCCGCCGACGCCAGGTGTCAAGAATAAACTCCAGAAAAGTAAACGTAAATTCTTTGGAAAATTGCGCCTTCAGGGCGTTGCTTAGAATTCCGGGTACCGGCGGATTGACTTGATAATAAAAAGGGACACGAAACCTCGTGTCCCCCCTTGTATAACCGGCTTGCCGGTTACCGTTTTCCGCCTTTCGGGCCTTGCTTCTTTCCGCCTCCGCCTTTTTGCCCGCCTTTCGGCGCATTGCCATGCTTCTGTCCCGGCCCGGCTTTTCCGCCTTTGTGCTGTTGTCCGCCGTTTTTGTGCTGCTGGCCTCCTGCTTTTTGCTGACCGCCGGCCCTTGCAGGGGCTTTACGTGCAGCATGACGCTGGTGCGCGGCTTCATACCGGCGATGTACCACCGGAGAAGCCATGCGGTGCGGGCGGTAAACGCCGTGAGCACGCATCACGCGGTGGTGGCCGACGCAGTGGTAATGCGCGTGGTAACGGACAACGCGGGCGCGGTGCACATGCCATGCAACCGGGCGCCACGGCTTGTACCACACCGGGTAATGCCTCCATTTCCACGGGGAAACCCAGACCACGTAAGCCGGGGCATAGATAAAGCGGACGGATGGCCACAGCCAGACATTTACAACCACAACGCCGGGGCGGAATTCCTGCCACTGGCCGGTGGATTTTCCCGTTTCTTCAGCGGCGGCTTCCACGATGTAATTTTCGCCGTACAGCTCTTCATCGCCGACCACCTGCACATCGGCTGTCGCCTCTCCCGTTTTTTCCAGCTCGATCACCGCCACGTCCTGCGCTTCGGTTTCGCTCACGGGAACCTGCAGCACAAGTGCGTGCGCATCGCCTTCGGTATTATCGACGACGCGGATGTAATCCACCTCGCTGTCTTCGTTCAGGTCGAGGTTGTTGACTTCGGAAGCGGGATCGTTGAGCTTTTTCTCGAAATCTTCGGGGCTTGTCGATTGTTTGAACAGGTCGAGCACACCCGCGAGGTCGAGGTTGTCGCCGGGGAGGCCGAGCGAGTCGGAGACGGCGGTTTGCGCGTGGGCGGCGAATGTAAAGGCCGCGGCGCAGGCGAGGGAGAGGAATGTCTTTTTCATAGGAATGGGCTTTAGGTCCTTAAAGATACTTTTCTGCCGTTAGGACGAAAAGGATCAATGAAGGTTTAACGGGGTTGCCCGAAATGCGGATTTGCTACCTTAGTCATATAAACCGCCACTTATGAAGAAAATCCTCCTGTTTTCCTTCATAACCCCCGCAATCATTTTCGCCCAGCCTTCCACCTTCAGTCCGCGCGGCGTCGGAGGTGGCGGAGCGCTCTTCTCGCCGAGCATCAACCCGGGAAATACGAGCGAATATTACGTTTCCTGCGACATGTCGGAGCTCTTTCACACCACCGACTTCGGGCAGAATTACAGCCAGGTCCATTTCACCGAGTTCAACGGAGGGCATAATTCGAAAGTGTGCTACACCACGACCGCCGGCCTCCTCTACTCCATCAGCTACATCAACGACATCGGCACACCGGTGATGAGCACGGACAACGGCGTGACATGGTCGACGCTCGCGGGAAATCCCGATCCGAACGAAGACGTATACACGATCGACGTAGACTACAACAATTCGTCGCGCATCGTCATTTCACATTACGGCGCGATCTTTTTTTCAGGAAACGGGGGAACGACATTCACGCAGATCCATGCTGCGGCCACCGGGAACGGGAACGTTGCAGCCGGAACATTTTTCGACGGCAACAACATCTACATCGGCACGAACGACGGCGTATTGGTTTCTGCAGATGGCGGCACGACATGGACCACCGCAACGATCACCGGCATTCCCGCAGCTGAAAATATCTGGAGCTTTTGCGCCGCGAAATCGGGGAACCTCACGCGCTTCTTTTGCCTGACAGGTGACGCAGGCGATGTATATGTCGGGCTGCAGGGCTCCGATTACTGGGGATTTTACCGCGGCGTGTACATGTGCGATTTCGGCGTAACGAACTGGACGGCGGCGTCAACGGGAATTACCGCGAACGATTTCCCGATGTTCATCGCGATGGCGGAGAACGACATCGGCACCGTTTACCTCGCGGGCAGCAACAGCAACGGCGAGCCCGACATAATGAAAACGACGAACGCGGGCGGAAACTGGACACACGTGTTCAACACGGCCAACAACCAGAACATCGTCACCGGCTGGAGCGGACAGGGCGGCGACCGCGGCTGGGGTTACGGCGAATGCCCGTTCGGTTTCGACGTGGCGATGAACGACGCGAACGTTTTACTCTTCAGCGATTTCGGCTTCGTGCACAAAAGCGCGAACGGCGGCGCCACGTGGGAACAGGCATACGTGAGCACCGCCGACCAGCATCCCGCAAACGCGCCGACGCCGCCCGGCGACACTTACCACAGCATCGGCATCGAGAACACCACCTGCTGGCAGGTGCACTGGAGCGACGCGAACAACATGTGGGCCTGCTACTCCGACATCCGCGGCATCCGCAGCACGGACGCGGGCTTGACGTGGTCGTTCGATTACACCGGGCACACGGCGAATTCCGCGTACCGTGTCGTGGAGAATGCAGCGGGAACGTTGTTCATGGCCACTTCCGGCGTGCACGACATGTACCAGAGCACCCGTCTCACCGATGCGCTGCTCGATGCTACGGATGCGAACGGCCGCATTCTTTATTCCACCGACAACGGCGCCACGTGGACCACGCTGCACACGTTCAACCATCCCGTGTTCTGGATCGCGCTCGACCCGAACAACCCGGACCGCGCGTACGCCAGCGTGATCCATTACAGCGGCGGCACGGGCGTGGGCGGCGTGTACCGCTGCGACGACCTCAGCAACCTTGCCGCGTCGACGTGGGCCTTGCTCGGCGATCCACCGCGCACGGAAAAACATCCCGCGTCGCTCAACGTGCTGAACGACGGAACGCTGGTCGCTTCGTACTCCGGGCGGCGGAACGGGAGCGGAACATTCACGGCGAGCTCCGGCGTGTTCACGTACAATCCAACTTCCGGGTCATGGACGGATGTTTCCGACCCGGGGATGTTTTATTGGACGAAGGATGTGGTGATCGACCCGAACGACGCCACGCAAAACACCTGGTACGCGTGCGTGTTCAGCGGCTGGGGTGGTCCGCCGAACGGGCTGGGCGGGTTGTACAAAACAACGGACCGCGGCGCGACGTGGACGAAATTGACGGGAACCACGCTCGACCGCGTGACCTCGTGCACGTTCAACCCGAACAACGCGGATGAAATTTTCATCACCACCGAAGTGCAGGGCTTGTGGATGAGCAGCGACATCAATGCGGGAACGCCCACATTTTCTCTTGTGAACAGCTACCCGTTCCGCCAGCCGGAGCGTGTGTTCTTCAACCCGAACAATTTGCAGGAAATGTGGGTGACGAGCTTCGGGAACGGGATGAAAATGGGAATGATAACCGCGACAATCATCCCGGAATTTGAAAACAGTTCCGTTGAAATTTTCCCGAACCCGGCGGCAACTTCATTTACGGTAAATGCGGAAAGCGGAGAAATGTTGACGATGTACAACACACTTGGCGAGATTGTGCTGCACCGCGAATTGACACAAGGACAAAACACGATCGACGTGAGCGCGCTTGCGGAAGGAATTTATATCGTGCACGTGGGCGGCCGGACGAACAAGCTGGTTGTACAACACCGATGAAGCGGAATATTTTTCCCCTTTTCCTGCTCATCCTGCCGCTCGCAGCACTTTTCATACAGGCGCAGGACAGCTGCGGGTTGTGCGCCGCGCCGGTCGCCGTATATGCTCTCCCGGGCGATACGTTGCCGGTGGACAGCTCGTTCTTTCTTCCATCCGCGATCACTACCAAATCGAAATTCCCGAAACGGAAGGAAGTGATCAGCGCTTACGGCTGCTCGCATCTTTTCTGGATCGACCTGCGCCAGGGACATAAAAGCGCAAAATATTTCCAGCTCACTGACAAGCTGAAAGTGATGCAATACAAGGACAGCACCCGGCAGGTCCAACTTTCCCCGGGCGCGATCGATTCGCTGTTTGCATTGATGGGAGAAAAGAAAAGTTTCGTTGACAACGGTGAAGCCGGCTGTTTCTTTCCACGCCACACGTTCGTATTTTGCAACGCGGCGAAACAAGTGATCGGCTATATCGAAATCTGCCTGGAATGCCGGCAGGTGCGCACGACACCGTTTCCGGCTACAAAAGCCTCGTCGTTTGGAAGTCTCACGGGAGAAGGGCATGATGCGATGAAGCGGTTTCTCGGGCAAAGCGGGTTAGTCACGATTTTCAAACCTTAGTGCTAAACCTCCGCGTCCTCTGCGTCTCTGCGGCGAAATTTTCAGCCAATGCGTTTTTGCCGCAGAGGCGCGGAGGACGCGAAGAGATGGACTTAACACCTTTTAAGAACACTTTCCGCAATACATTCCACCCAATCGCCGTACTTTTTCCGAAACAAACCCATCCCGCCCATGCGCTACCTTCTTTTCTCCCTTCCCGTAATCGCCTTACTCACTTCCTGCAGCAACCGCGAAATCGAAGTCCAGGCCAAAGAACGCACCATCACCGTCACCGGCAGCGCCGACGCAGAGCTCGCGCCGGATGAAGTGACGCTCACCATCCAGATCGGCGAATATTACACAGAACAGTACGAGCCCGGTGTCAAGGAAAAAGATTACAAGAACCTGGTCAAGCTCGACGAGATCGAAAAGCCGATCATGGCCATCCTGAAGAAGCACGGCGTGGCCGACAGCAGCGTACACTTCAGCTACGTGAGCACGAACTGGCGCTGGTATTATTACGAAGAAAAGAAGCCGGTGCATTTCGAAAAAACGATGAGCGTGAAGTTCAAAGACTTCAACAAAGCCGTCGCCGTGATCCAGGAGATCGACACGAAAGGCGTGAACTATCTCAATCTCGGCGATTTCCATTCTTCGAAAGAGCAGCAGATGCGCAAAGACCTGAAAGCGCAGGCGCTGAAGAATGCGAAAGAAAAAGCCGCAAACATGCTCGCCAGTGTTGACCAGGAGCTGGGCGACGTGGTGAGCGTCGTGGAAGTGGCCGACAACAGCGTGTGGTCGAGGGCAATCTCGCAATCTTCATTAAGCAACAGCAGCTACTCCCGCGACGAAGCTTCCGCTGCCGGCCCGCAGAACATCAAAATGCGCTACGAGGTGACTGCAGAATTCGAGATCGAATAGGTACTATGTCCCGGATTTTTTTCGCCGGGACATTTTTTCATACCGATCCTCCCACCCACTGTGAAAGCAGGTCGCCGACAAAATAGGAAACCGCTGCAGCGATGCTTCCGAGCGCAACCGTTTCGAAGATCCCGCGGATGATGCTGACGCTGTTCAATCGCGCTTTGAGGTAGCCGATGAAGAGAAAAGCAATGAGCGTCAATACACATGCGGCAGGGAAAAGAATTTCAGCGGGGATGGAAAGAAAAATATCCAGGATGTAGATCAGTATCGGCACAAGTCCAATGGTAATGAATGAAACATATGTCGCGAGCCCTTTGTGGAAAGGAGATCGTTTCTCTTCGATCATTTCCAGCTCGTGCTTCATCATTTCATTCACCCAGCGGTCCTTGTCGGCCGTGATCACCGCCACCGCATCTTCCAGCAATTGTCCTTCAAACCCTTTCGCCCGGTAAATGACGCGTATCTCTTCCCGTTCGATCTCGGGCCACTTCTCGATTTCCTCGTATTCGATCCTGCGATGGCGCCTGAAATGCTCCTTCTCCGCCCGGGACGAAAGGAAACTCCCGATGGACATGGACAAGCCGTCTGCAAGCATGTTGGCAAAGCCCAGCACGACGATCACGTTCGCGCTGAATCCCGCGCCGGTTGCGCCGGCCACCACGGCAAACGTCGTAATGCTTCCATCGATGCCTCCATATACAAACTCGCCCAGGTACTCGTGAACCTTCGAAAAGAAAGAGCCGTTCCCGTGGGCGGCATCTTCGTTGTGCCCGGTAGTGTTCATAGAAGAAAGAAATAAATTTCATCCCGGGCAGTAACCGAACATCCGTCATAAAGACACATGACATTCCGCATCTGATTTGTACAGAAGCGTAGATTTGACAAAACGTATTGCCAATGGATCTTGCAGAACTGCTCAGTGAGAAAACGCTCAGGCCAAAAGAAAAAACCGAACAGCTTTCCAAACTGGTTGCCGGCGGCAAAGTGACCATTGACGAGCTCATCAGCGCCGCGGCAGCAGGCAAAGACCCGGTAAAAGCAACCTGCATCGAAGCGATGGAATTCGCCACGCAGGAAACGCCGGAGATCATGACGGACAACGGCATCGCGTTCTGCATCGCGTCCCTTGCGGAGAAGGCGCCGCGGGTGAAATGGGAATCGGCGAAAGTGATCGCCAACACGATCCATCTTTTCCCCGGTAAAATAAATGCAGCGGTGAAAGCGTTGCTGGAAAACACCGGCCACACCGGCACCGTGGTCCGCTGGAGCGCGGCGACCGCATTGTCGGCAATCGTGCAGCTCAAAGGAAAGATCAATAAAGAGCTTGTGCCCGCGCTGGAAGCGCTGATGAAAAAAGAAGAAAAGAACAGCATCCGGAAAATCTACCACGTGGGACTGAAACGGTCCGCCAAATAGCTAACGACATGGAGCAAACCCCGCAACGTGAAATCCTCGATTACCTTGACCACGGCGACACGTCGCTCGCCGTGCGCCGCCTGCTCGACCTTGCGCTCGACACCGGCGACCGCGGACTGATGAGGTCGGCGCTGGACATCAGCAAAGGCTACCACGCGCAGCCGGGCAGCGATGTTCTTGCCGCGCAGCTCACGCGCGAACTGCTCGCGCACGCGGGCGACCGCATCCGCCCGGGCGCGCAGCATAACGGCGTCCTGGTTTCCGCCGGCCAGGTCTCCAAAAAGTACAGCCGCGGTTTTTTCAGCCTCAAGCCCACGAGCCTCGAGATCCGGGCGGGCGAGATTGTCGGCGTGGTCGGTGAGAACGGGAACGGCAAAACCACGCTGCTCCGCTGCATCGCCGCGCAGCTGGCCACCGACGGCGGGCACATCGACTATACGCTGCTCAAAAATCCCGACCATTACGCCATCAAGAACCACGTCGCGTTCATCCCGCAACGCATCCCGCGCTGGTTCGGCACGCTGAAAGACAACCTCCATTTTTCCGCAGCCATCGCCGGCAACACGGGCGAATGGAACGAGCTGCTCGTGGAGTTCATGCTCGAGCGTTTCCAGCTCACCGCATACGCACACCTTACGTGGGCACGCATCAGCAGCGGTTACCGCACGCGCTTCGAAGTCGCGCGCATCCTGCTCCAGCAGCCGAGCGTGCTCATCCTCGACGAGCCGCTGGCCAACCTCGACATCAACGCGCAGCAGACGCTGCTCACCGACCTGCGCTTCCTGACGCGCTCTGCGCACAATCCCATGGGCGTGATCCTTACTTCGCAGCAGCTGCATGAAGTGGAGAAAGTGGCCGACAACGTGCTGCTCATCAAAGACGGGTTTTGCGTGTACCGCACCGACCGTACGGCGATGCTGCAGGCGGGCGTTTTTTTCGAGATCGAAACCACCGCTGCGCGCGAGGCCATTGTCGCGGCGCTGAAAGGCTACAACGTGCAGGTGAAATTCAACGGCGGATTTTACACCGTGCATTCCCCCGACGGCAACATTTCGCAGATGCTGACCGCTTTGCTGCAGGCCGGCATCCCGGTCACGTATTACCGCGACATTTCACGTTCCACGAAACGTTTCTTCTGATCCGCATAACCTCCTTTGAGAATGAATAAAAGACCACTCGCCCCCGCGCCGCTGAACAAGCTCGACCGCAACCTGCTGCTCAATCGGCCGGATACCTGGTCCACGCGTTTGCACCTCGTGTTGTATTACGCGCTGCTTTTCGCCCTCGCCGTCGCTTTCCTCACCTTCTTCCTCCCCAACGATCCCCGCGACAGGAGCTATGCGCCGTTCTGGTCCTTCGGGGTCGGGCTGCTGTCGCTCATGGGCTTTATCGTGTGGCTGATCTATCTCCTGCGGTTCAACGTCTTCAAGCAATACGGGAAAGTTTTCCGCGGCGACCGGCTGAAAACGTTTGTTTTCTATTATTTGATCATCGCGGTTATGATCGGCGTGATTTTTATTCCGCCGGTCATGGAATGTGCGCGCGCCAACCAGCAATACACTTCCGAAGAGCTGGCCGAGGACATGAACCGGATGAACGAGCTGATCGCCCGGCTGGAGTACGACAACATCCCGGATGAATGGACGCCCGACACGCTTGTGCTGGATCCGAACAATCAAAACTATTCCAACTATCGGCCATCCTACAGCTATGTCGACACGATGCAATTGCGCTGGCAACTGGCGGCGGCGGACAGCGTGGAAAAGATAAACGACCGCATGTACGTAAGGTGGACCTTTTTTAACCTGATGTTCGTCAGCGATGACGCCGTTGCCCGGCATTCAGAAGTTCCTGTGTGGAGGACGAAAGATCTTTACAATCTCGTATTCAGGAATCACCGGCCGTCAGATGATAACCAGGCTTACAAAGTGCTCTCTGTGTTGATGGAAAAATACAGGGCCGAACCGGAGGATCACTGGAGCAACGTTTATCACGATGACTTGTATTCCCAGGTCCGCTACAAATATGGCATCTACGCAGCAGCCAATGCGATCGACAACATTTCCGACCGCAAATACCGGATGGAGCACCGGAACGTCAAAGATTTCATCCGCGCTTCACATTACGTTGCGCTGGTGCTGACGCTGCTCGTCTTCATTTTCCGCCACACCACGATCCGCACGTTCTTCCTTTCCCTGCTTACACTTGTCGTCCTGTCGATCCTGACCGGCATCATCGTGGCGCTGTTCAACTTAAGGGAGAAAGGCTTGCTGACGATGATGCTTTTGTATTTCCTCGCGCTGTTCACGTTTGCCGTCACAGCATACAGGAGCCGTGTGCGTTCCGTTTTCAAAGGCATCGCCCTCAACCTCGTCGTGCTGTCGACAACGTTCGTCCCGCTGATGGCCGTCGGGCTCTATTATGCCATTCTCCGCTGGTATTACAGGGAAATCGAATTCTACGATTATTACCATTACGATATCTACCCGAACAAGGATTTCCATCTTTTCCTCGCGGAGATCGGCGGGCTGGTGCTGTTCCTGGTGCTCGTTGAAACTTTGTTCAAACGGCTGTACCGCTCATGGTATGCGGCGCCGGAGGAATGATGTGCGGATGTGCAGATGTGCAGATGTGCAGATTGAGCAGGCATTTGCACATCTGCACATCCGCACATTTTCAGATAAAATCGAGCTGCCCGAATTTTGAACCAAGCACGATCTCGGGATCCGTAGCTAGCCAGCTTTGCAGCACCGTGGCGTAGACCTGGCGAAAATCTACTTTGTAGATGAGATCGCCCTCGTCGAGATTTTTAAGGTCGGGCGCTTCGTTGAGGATGCCGCTGCGCTTCAGATTTCCGCCGGCGAACAGCATCACGTTCGCGGTGCCGTGGTCGGTTCCTTTGCTGGCGTTCTGCTTCACGCGGCGGCCGAATTCGGAGAAGGTCATGACGAGCGTGTTGTCCCATTCGCCTGCCGCTTTGAGGTCGTCCGAAAATGCTTTCAGCGCGTCGCCGTAAATTTTCAGCAAGCGGTTTTGCTGCTGGTTCTGCCCGGCGTGCGTGTCGAAGCCGGGAAGCGACACGTAATAGATCGCCGTTTCGCAGCCGGAAAGGACGAGCTCCGCGACGAGCTTCATCTGCTGGCCGAACGCGTGCTGGGGATAAATGGATTTCGCGATGTGGCTTTTCAGGTGCTCGTGAAGATACGTGGCGCTCTGCGTAACCTCGGCCAGCGCTTTGTGCAAATATTCCACGTTGTGATGTTCGTCTTCGTGGTGGCTCCAGCTGTTTCCGATACGATTGATCAGCGGATCTTTTGTCACCAGGTCGAGCCGTTTCGCGCGGCGCATGGCGATGCCGGTGACTTTTTCTCCTTTCAGCGCAAGGCTCAGCGTTTCGTCCACTTCCAGCGCGAGGTGCGGCGTGACCAGTTTTTCATTGCACGCCGCGTCGAGCCAGCGGCCGACCCAGCCCGTCTGCAAATATTTGTTCGCGTCGGAAGCGCTGTGCCAGATGTCGAGCGAGCGGAAATGCGAGCGGTTGGGATTCGGGTAGCCGACACTGTTCAGCATGGCAGCATCGCCGGCGGCAAGCAGGTCGGCAATGCCTTTCAGCTGGCCATTGAAGGAAAAATGATCGTCGATGCGGATCACTTCCGGTTGCTTCAGGCCGATGCCGGGGCGGTTGCTGTGATACAGGTCGTCGCCGAACGGGATGATGGTATTCAGCCCGTCGTTGCCGCCCGAAAGCTGGATCACCACGAGACGCTTGCCGTTCGTGCGTTGCAGCAGCATGCGGTCCATGACGGTCTGCGCCGCATTGTTGTTCCCGCGCAGGAAGTTCGGCAGCAGCAACGAAGCTGAAGCAAGACCGGCGAGGCGAAGAAAATCTTTTCTCGAGAACTCGTTCATGGTTCAGAGGTTGTTTAAAAATCAGATTTTGAAATTATTATAAGCGGATTTTTGCTCCAGACAAGGCGCCTTTTGCAGGCCATATCGGAGAGAATCTGGTCAAAAAAGGCAACGCTGTATGGAGTAAAAAGGCGCATAAGAATTTTAAAAGATGGTTTTTAAACAACCTCTATAGAATTTGAAATTCGGGTGTTTGCATCACGGCGGCGATCGTGGTGATGATGCGGCGCTGCTTTGTCGAGGTATCGACGTTGCTTTCGATCAGCTTGCGGTCGATGCGGTCCGCCGGCGCCTGGATAAGGAAGGCGATCACGGCTTCGGTGAGCTGCGCATCCGGCGTTGAAGAGAAATGATCGACGAGCTTCGTCCAGTCGGATTTCACTTTTGCCTGCTCGTCATTTTTTGCTTTTCCCTGCTCATCCTTGTCTTCGAATGCGGGGCGCCTGTTGAGCCGCACGGTTCCCGCGTCGAGGATCGCTTTCGGCAGGTGAAGCCGCTGCACGAGCGTCGAGCTGTGTATCCACGCCCGCCCGCCTTTCCAGCCCGCCACGTTCGGCGGCATGAACAACGTCTGCCCGAGCACCTGCTGCAGCGCCAGCATCTGGTCGTCGTCCACCTCGAGCCTGCACAATTTTTTCAGCCGCACGATCAGCTCGACGGGAGACGCGATGAGGCAGCCGATATTTTTTTCTTCGTAAAACCAGTCGGCGACAAAAATGGTTTTCATGAGGTCGCCGATGTTGTAATCCGTTGCGCGGAACCGGGCCGCCAGCTCTTTCACGCGGGTCTCGTCCACTTCGCCGTTGACGAAAGTCCTGTAGATCTTCCGGCAAATGTATTCGGACGTCTGCGGTTTTTCGAGCAGCATGTCGATGATGTCGTTGCCGTCGAAGTTTCCTTTTTTGCCGAACACTTCTTTCTGGTCGAAGTCGTGCTGCTTCGGTTTGAATTCGAATTCGCCTTCCTGGTTGACGCTCCAGCCGGTGAATGCCCGCGCAGCCTGCTTGATGTCGTTTTCCGTATAACCGTTTCCTTCACCGAGCGTGAACAGCTCCATCACCTCGCGCGCAAAATTTTCATTCGGCGCATCTTTTTTGTTCTGCTGGTTGTTCAGCCAGAGGATCATCGCCGGGTCTTTCGAGATCGCATGGAGCATTTCGCGGAAGCTGCCGAGCGCGTGTTTGCGCAACAGGTTATGCTGCACCTGCATCAGCCAGCCGAACGTCACCGATGTCGCAAAATGGTTGTGCCAGAACAGTGTCATCTTTTCCCGCAGCTGCGCGTTCGCCACCGCCATGCGGTCGAGCCAGGCGAGGTTGAGGTGCTCTTTGTCCTGCTCCGATTTGAGGAACAGGTACACGAGCTTCAGCGCGCGTACTTTTCCCTTATCGTTCGTTTTCGGTTTTTCGAGGTAAAGCAGTTCCTGGTTCACCCGCGCGTCATCGAACAGCTCGCCGGTAACCGTGTACAGGTCTTTGCCGGCGAAACGTTTCACCAGCGCGGGCGTTGCGCCGAAACCCGCGCGGATGAGGAGATGCTGGAGTTTTTTCTGTTGATCGGCCATGTCGTGAAATAAATTTCAAAAACTCAAAAGCCCAAATCTCAAAAGTTCTGGCAATGCCTGCAAAAACGGGTTCGGGTACTGGAATTTGGGTTTTTGGAGCTTTTAACTGTTGTGCTGCAAACGCAATACCAACTAAATTTTTGAGGGCCTGTAACTTCCGGTCGGTTTCCCCGTCAAAGCAGCGTCCTGCGGTTATTTCCCCTGTAACAGCTTTAGACGCGCCCTCGTTCCGAAAGTTAATCTTCAACAGCAACTTATTGATAAATTTCCCCTGTTCGTAAGTTCACGTCCTCCGGCCACGCCTACCTTTCGCGTATAAAGCCGCATTTACGTGTCCCGGACCACCCGCATCCTGCTTATTGTCGCCGCCGTTCTGCTGGCCGGCGCGGGTGTTTACGGCTATTTCCGCATTCAGCAGCTCAAATCCCCCGTCCGCGACCCGCTGGAAGCCGTTCCCGTAGACGCGTTCTGCGTGATCGGCTCGCACGATGCGCGGGAAACCTGGGAAAAACTATCCGGCGGCAACCTCGCATGGGCTGCACTGGGTGAAACGGGCTGGGCCTCGAAAGCTTCTTCCATCGCCGCGCACATCGATTCGCTCCTTGCCGCCGACGCGGAGATCGCCGCTTTTTTTGACGATCGCGAATCCTGGCTCTCGCTGCATTGCACGGGAAAAGACGATTTCGATTATCTCGTTGCCGCTGCATTGCCGGGGACGGGCGACATGGACGAATTTTCCGTGTTCGTAAAAAAGCACGCTGGCGGGAAAAAGGTGGAGCAAAAAACGTGGAAGCAAAATATCATTCTCACGGTCGGCGACCCGGCCACGGGCAGATTTTTCACGGGCATGCGCGAAGGCGTGATCCTGCTTTCGGAGAACGAGGCGCTGCTGAAGTCCGCGCTGGAGCAGCTGGAGAAAGGCCCCACGCTGAAGCAGGATAAAAGTTTCGCCGCCGTGCGCCAGACTGCCGGTGAAAAAGCCGTTGCGAACATTTACTTCAACTATCCCCGCCTGGTCACCGGGCTGAAACGGCTTGCAAATGACGGGTCGCACGAGCGGCTGGAAAGTATCGCGCATTTCGCCGGCTGGACGGAAATGGACCTTGCGCTTCGCCCGAACGCCGTGCTGATGAACGGTTACACCGCGGTACCCGATTCCGCAAAACAGTACCTCGGCATTTTCAGCGGGCAGCAACCCCAGCGCGTCGAAGTGGCGTCGGTGCTTCCCGGTTCCACGATCACCTACACGTGTTACGGCATCAGCAATTTCCAGCTTTTCAACCAGCGCTACGACACGCACCTCGAGCAGGAAGGGCTCGCCGACGAACGCCGCGACCTGCTCGCGCAGCTGAAACGGAACTACGGCTACGATCCCGACAAACAGATCGGCAGCTGGCTCGGGAACGAGATCGCGGTGGCGACATTGCCTGCGCCCGAAGGTGGAACGGTAACGGTCGCGCTGCTCAGCACGGCGCGCACGGCGGAAGCGAAAGAAAGTCTCATCGGCATGGAAGACCGTTCCGACACCACGCGCACGGAACCGGTCACCGACTCGACAGGCTACGTGATCCGGAAATCGCCTGTGCCGGGGATGTTGCCGGCCACGTTCGGAGAACTGTTCGGCGACCTGCGGGAAGCGTGGTATACGGTCGTGCAGCATTACCTCGTGTTTGCGCCGGATGAAAATACACTGCGCGCGTTCATCGCTGCGAATGAGAACCGCACGACGCTTGCCAACAACCGCGCATACGCCGATTTCTCGACGAACATTTCCGAAGAGGCGAGCATTACCATTTACGCTTCGCCGGGGCATTCGCTCAACCTGCTGAAAGCGCATGCCGGCGGGAGCTTTGCGGGCGACCTGCAGGCGCATGCGGGATTGCTGCGCCGCTTCGACGGGGCTGTACTGCAATACAGCGCGGGCGACAACGATCTTTATTACACCAACATTTTCCTTCGTCACAACCCGCAAACGAAGCGCGACATTTCCACGCTCTGGGAAACGCAGCTCGACACGACCTTCAGCGGCAAACCCTGGCTGGTGAACGATCACAAGACAAAAGGCATGGACATTTTCGTGCAGGACGACGCGAATAAGATCTATCTCATCAGCAGCACGGGCGCGATCCTCTGGAAAAAACAATTGCCCGAAAAGATCATGGGCGACGTGCAGCAGGTGGATGCGCTGAAGAACGGGAAGCTGCAGCTCATCTTCAACACCGCTTCTTCCATTTACATCGTCGACCGCAACGGCAACGACCTCGCGCCCTTCCCGCTCCGCCTGCCCGCGCCGGCAACGAACACGCTGCGCGTGATGGATTACGAAAACTCGCGCGACTACCGCCTGCTCATCGCCTGCGCGGATAAAAAAGTGTACAACTACACGATCAAAGGCGCGAAGGTCGGGGGATGGAAAATTCCGGTGACGGAAGACGTCGTGGTCGTTCCCGTTCAGCATACGGCGGTGGGAGGAAAAGATTACGTGATCGTCGCCGATCGCGGTGGAAAAACGTACATCACCGACCGCCAGGGCAACATGCGCCTGAACCTGAAAGAGCGTTTGACCGCGCCCGTCACGCAGGTGTTCGTCGAGCCCGGGAAAGATCTCTCACGCACGCGCATTGTCAGCGCCGACTCATTGGGCAACGTCAGCCGCCTCAGCCTGAACGACGAGCTCGAGCGCATGCACTTCATGGACTTCGGTGAATCGCCCGGCTTCGAGTACCGCGACATCAACAGCGACGGCAGCCGCGAGTTCATCTTCCTCGACGCGCACCGCCTCATGATCTTCAACCAGGACAAAGCCCCGGTGATGAGCTACACGTTCGATTCCCCCGCCGAGCCGAAGCCGATGATCTTCCTCTTCGACAGCAAAGACGTCCGCATCGGCGCGCTCTGCCGTTCGGCCTCGGAAGTTCACCTCATCAACAACGGGGGAATGGAAACAGAAGGATTCCCGTTGCAGGGAACCACGCCGTTCAGCATCGGCCGTTTGAACGGAAGCGGGGAATTGACGCTGCTGTGCGGGAATAATGGGAGGTATTTGTGTGCGTGGCCGTTGCGGTGATTCCAATTTGCTTCGTCTTAATTGCGCCCGACAATAAAAAAACGGGGAAGCTCTCGCCTCCCCGTTTCTCATTTTACAAGATCAATTCCTACTGCACCGAGATCTTCTGCACGTACTGCTGACCTCCCGACGTCACACGCAGCAGGTAGATGCCCGCCGCGGCGTTGTCGAGGGAAAGCTGTTTCGTGAAGCCGGCCTGCACGTTCTGCTCAACAGAAACGTACACCTGGCGACCGGAAAGGTCGACCACTTCAACCGTCATGTCGCCGGCAGCTGCGCCGATCGCGAGGGTGAAGGTTCCGTTGTTCGGGTTCGGGAAAACGTTTACGTTGCCGTCAAGCGTTTGCTCCGCAACACCTACGCAGGGACTTACCGAGATCGTCACCGTTGCGGTGTCGGAGCAGCCGTTCGGATCGGTGAAGATGTAGGAAACGGTATGCGTTCCGGTGCCTGCAACGGAGGGATCGAAAGACGAGCCGCTCACGCCCGGGCCGCTCCAGGTTCCGCCGGCCGGCGTGCCGGTCAGCGTGACGTTGGCGTCATCCGCGCAAGCTGAAGAAGCAGATGCAGTTCCTGCAACTGTCGGAGGCGTGTTGATCGTAACGTCGATCGTGTCGGAGCTCGTGCAGTTGCTGGAGTTTGTTACGGTAACGTAATAGGTTCCGGAAGTCGTTACCGTCAGCGTCTGCGCGGTGGTGCTGTCGCTCCAGAGGTACGTGCTGCCTGCGTTCTGCGCATCGAGCAGGACGGTGCCGCCGCATTGTTCGATGTCGCCACCGAACGTCACTACCGGCACGTCGAGGATCGTAACCATCACGGTGTCGGCGGATGAGCAGCCGTTCGTGTCGGTGACGTCTACATAATACGTTCCGCTCATGCCGACCGTGATGACCTGCGTGACGGCAGAATCGCTCCAGAGGTAGGTGCTGCCTGCGTTCTGCGCGTCGAGCATCACCGTTCCGCCGCACTGCGTGACATCAGCGCCGAGGCTGACGACGGGAAGTGCGTTAACGGTTACCGTGATCGAAGATGAGTTTTCGCAGCCGTTGGCATCCGTGCCGGTGACGGTGTACGTATCGGTTACAGACGGGGCAAACGCTACGCCGTCGACAACGCTGCTGGTCCAGGAATACGTAGAAGCGCCGGAACCCGACAGTATTACGCTGTCGCCTGCACAGATCGATGTGGACGATGCGGTGGAAGAAACCGTCGGAAGCGGGTTCACGGTGATCGTCTCCGTCGCCGTGTTGATGCAGCCGTTCGCGTCAGTGCCGGTTACCGTATAGGTCGTCGTTGTTGTTGCCGTGAACGCTACGCCGTCGGTGATGCCGCCGGTCCAGGTGTACGAGGATGCGCCGGTGCCGCTGAGCGTAACGCTCGTGTTCTCACATACGGTCGTCGCAGGCGATGCGGTGGAACCGATGGTGGGAAGCGGGTTGACGGTGACGGTGGTGGTTGCCGTGTTCATGCAGCCGTTGCCATCCGTTCCGGTTACCGTGTACGTTGTCGTTGCTGTCGCCGTGAACGCTACGCCGTCGGAGATTCCGCCGGTCCAGGTGTACGAAGTCGCACCGGTTCCGCTCAGCGTGACAGATGTGCCGTCGCAAACTGTTGTTCCCGGCGATGCGGTAGAACTTACGGTCGGCATCGGGTTAATGGTGAGCGCGAATGTGGAGGGTGCGCTGCTGCCGCATGTGTTGTCGGCGGTCACCGTCACGTTGCCGGAAGTGTTGCCTGCAACAACCGTGATGGTGGTCGTGCCCTGCCCGCCGGAGATCGTGGATCCCGCCGGAACGGTCCAGGTGTAACCCGTTGCGCCGCTTACCGAAGAGATCGAGTAGGTCGTGGAAGTGCCTTCGCAGATCGTTCCGAGGCCGGTGACGGCGCCGGGCGTAGCCGGGGGAGCAGATGCGCTGGTGACGCCTGCCACCCACAGCAGCGCGTTGGCCATGAGCTGTCCGCCTTGCGTAGCCGCGTCCCAGAAGTCGGAACGCACCGTGCTGGACGGCGGGTAGAAGTTGAGGTCCGCGCGGCGTGCGTTGGCAGGGCCGACGTTTTCCTTCTTGGCGACGAGCCATTCACCGTTGCTCCAGTTGGCGACAAACGATGCGCCGGGAGCGAGCGTGCTGGAGGAAGAACGGTAAGAGCTCGATCCGCCGTCGAAGCTGGTGATGCCGGTCATGATCGGGCTGCAGGGATCGAGGATGGCGCCGAGTGTAAGCTGCGGCGAGCTGTTCTGCCCGTTGTTCGGCACGATGACCTGGTAGGTGGTCGTGTTGAAATTCCCGGTAATAAGAACGCTGGCATTGGAGAACGTACAGTTCACCACGCCGCCGCCGCCGTCGATATACTGGGCGAGGTTGTTGCCGAACGTTACGGGATCCATCGGGCCGTAATCGGTATACACCAGCACCGCGTCGAAACCTTGCAGGTAAGCGAGCGTGGGCGTTCCGGTGAGGTACAGGTTATACGTAGCGACCGAGTTGAAAGCGCCTGTGGCGATCAGCTTGGTCTGCACGTCGTCGAGCCAGCTCTGCGGGCTTGCGGCCCCGCACACGAGCACGTCGGTCTGGGCGATGGCGCTGGTGGTGAGCAGCAATGCTGTTCCTGCCAGGGCGACTTTTGTTTTAAGTTTCGAGTAGAGTGTTTTCATGGCAGGGATCATTTTGAAACGGTGAATGAAACGACAGGGGCGTCGGTAGCAATACGCACCGCGAGCTGGGTGCCATCTGCAGACGGGCTTCCCGGGCCAGCCGACTCACCTGCCGCAAGCACGATCTTACCGTTTGCAACAGCGCCGCCGTCTTTTACGGTCCAGTTGATCGTAACCGTTCCGGCCGATTCGTTGACAAATCGCACCTGGACGCCGTTACCCGTGCCCATCGGCACGATCCGCTGGAAGCAGCTGACGCCGTTCTGCGTTCCCACCAGGTGCCATTCTGCTTCGACAGCCACCTGTTGCTGCACCGCTGCCGTCGCCGGGCGGGTTTCCTGTGTTACGCCGGTCATGCCCACCAGCAGGAGCGGGACAAGGCATAAGGCGTTTTTCATCGTTCTGTTCATGATGCTTGGATTAAATTTTAGTTGGGGATTTAGTATCTCGCGCTAAAATAGTGAAATCCCCATAGCGGTTTCACTTTCCTGTTCAATGACCCGGATCACATGAAGCCGCTTTTATGTTTTTTGCTATCTTTCGTGACCTTACCTTACCAACGTTTTCTCCTTCATGAAGAAATTTTTCCTCACCCTCCTGGTCGCCTGCGCGCTTCCCTTTGCATCGCATGCGCAGGATTTTCTCGGCTATTCCAACAGCAACTACGCCGGCGTTAACGGGATCGACCTGAACCCTGCGTCCATTGCCGACAGTCGTTATAAATGCGATTTCCTGCTCGGGGGATTCTCGTTTGCCGCGCAGAACAACTACATCGGCCTGAAAAAAACAGCCATGGAAGGCCGCACCGGCCCGATCTTTCCGCCCAACAGCACCACCACCTACCCGGCCTTCAACGATTCGCTGTTCCAGGATAAATACCTCGTGCTGAACAGCAACGACCAGGCGAAATCGGTATTTTTCAGCAACCGCATCATGCTGCCTTCGTTCATGGTCACTATGAATGACGTAAGCGCGTTCGCCATTACGTCCTCGATCCGCACGTATATGAACGTCGACGGTGTAGAAGAGCCGCTCGCGCGCCAGCTTTACCGCGACTTCGACGACAGCACACTTTACCTCGATCCGCTTACGAACAAAAGCCTGAGCGTGCAATTCATGAGCTGGACCGAGATCGGGCCGACGTACAGCCGCGTGCTCATGGGGGCAACCGACGGCGAGCATTTCATCAAGATCGGTATCCGGCCGAAGATCCTGCTCGGTATGGGCTCTGCGTATGTGTTCGTTGAAAATCTCGAATATATGACCACGACGGACAGCACGCTGACGTTCTTCCGTTCGAAAGTGCAATACAGCCACTCCGCCCAGTTCGAATTCGAGCAAGGCGAAGGTATTACGTACCGGATCGATTCCCGCCCAGGCTTCGGCCTCGATCTCGGCCTCGTCTACGAATGGCGCCCCGACTGGCAGGATTACAAGTACGACATGGACGGCCAGACGAACCTCTGGATGCGTTCGAAGAACAAGTACAAGCTGCGCGCCGGCTTCTCACTGACGGACATCGGCTCGATTAAATTCGATAAAGGCGAATACAGCAACAATTTTACGGCCGACGTCAACAACTGGACCTTCCGCAACATCGTGCTCGACTCCATCCCGATACGAGCGCTCGACGATACCCTCCGCAACCGTTTCGGCGCGGATGATACGAAAGATTCTTACCGCATGAACCTTCCCACGGCGCTGAGCTTCCAGGTCGACTACAACATCTGGAAAGATTTCTACGTCAACTTCACCCCGTTCATTGCCGTGCAGTGGAAGAAAAACCCGAACAAGGTGCATGAGCTCACCACGTTCAGCCTGACGCCGCGCTGGGACCACAAATGGTTCGGCGTGTGGATGCCCATGTCGTACAACCAGTTCAGGCATTTCCAGGTGGGCGCAGGCGTGCGCCTCGGGCCGGTCGTTATCGGCACCAACAGCCTTGCGCCCTGGTTCAGCAAAAGCAAAACCGTTTACGGCGCCGATGTGCATGTAGCGCTCAAGATCCCGATCATGTACCGCGAGCCGCGCGACAAAGACAAGGACAAGGTCTCCGATCCGAAAGACAAGTGTAAGGACGTCCCGGGCGTATGGGAATTCCTCGGCTGCCCCGACCGCGACGGCGACCACATCCAGGATTCCGAAGATGCCTGCCCCGACGAGCCCGGCCTCAAGCAGTTCAACGGCTGCCCCGACCGCGACAGCGACGGCGTCACCGACAAGCAGGACGCCTGCCCGGATGATAAAGGATTGCCTGAGTTCAACGGCTGCCCCGACAAAGACGGAGACAAGATCATTGACAAAGAAGACGACTGCCCGGATGAAGCCGGCCTGCCCGAATTCAAAGGCTGCCCGGATAAAGACGGCGACGGTGTAATGGATAAAGTCGACATCTGCCCCGAGAAGCCGGGACCGGTTGACAACGAAGGCTGCCCCGAAGTGCGCCTGCACCTGGTCGACATCGCAGGACAGAGCATGAAGTCGGTGCGCCAGGCCAAAGACGGCAGCTTCACCTTCGAAAGCCTGCCTTCCGATTCTGTCTGCGTCTTCCGCCTCGACGGCGATCCCGACAAAACGATCGGCGTGAACGAAGTGAAAGTCATCGTGAACGGGTTGCCCAAGCGCGCGATCCGCAGCCAGTCTGACGGCCTCTTCCGCTTCGACATTCCGAAACCGACAGGCAACGGTCTCAAGCCGGTTGACGTGACAGACGTTGTGGTGGTGCTCACGAAAGAAGAGCAGGAAGTGGTGAAGAAAGCATTCGACAACCTCGAGTTCGAATCCGGCAAAGACATCATCCGCGCCACTTCGTATGCCGCGCTCGACGAGCTCGCCGCGCTCCTGGTCAAGCACCCGGAATGGGCGCTGAAGATCACCGGCCACACGGACAACGTCGGCAAGCCCGCCGCAAACATGACCCTGTCGAAGAAACGCGCGGAAGCGGTGAAGAAATACCTCGTAAAGAAAGGTGTTTCCGCCGACCGCCTCAGGACGGAATGGTTCGGCCAGACCCGCCCGATCGCGCCGAACAATACGCCTGAAGGACGCCAGAAAAACCGCCGCGTGGAGATGCTGATCATCGACTTTAAGAAGTAGACGTGAGACGTTAGACATGAGACGTGAGACAGGAATTAAAAACTGTCTCACGTCTTTTTTTATCCGGGCCAGGTAAAGGTTTAGCGGGAGGGGCGAACGCCGTAACTTTATTGCATGATCACCATCGTCAATTTCGGAAGCAGCAAAACACCGTCCATCGCCGACGTCATACGCAGCCTCGGCAACGAAGCGACTATCGTTACATGGAACGAAGTGCATGCGCCCGATTTCGCAAACAGCCGCGGCATCATCTTCAGCGGCTCGCCGACGTTCTTCACAGAAGTCGATCATCGCCCGTACACGGAGCGTTTTAGTTTTGTGCGCAACGGGAAAATTCCCACGCTCGGCATTTGTTTCGGCCATCAACTCATGGGCCTGCTGCACGATGCGACCATTTTCCGTGGCCCGGAAATCCGCACGACGATCCCCGTCAGCGTGGTGAAAGAAGATGCGCTCTTCAAAGGTCTTTCGCCTTTAACGCAAATGGAGGAAGACCATACGGAAGGCATTTCGCTCCCGCCGGATTTCATTCACCTCGCCACGTCATCCAGCTACACCATCGAAGGCATGCGACATCCCGTGCTTCCGTTCTGGGGCGTGCAGTTCCACCCGGAAGTGTCGGGAGAGAATGGGAAAAAACTGATCGGGAATTTCCTTTCGCAGTGCTGAAAAAACCACGGAGACACGGGGACACGGAGTTCTGATTCTCCGTGCCTCCGTGTCTCCGTGGTTAAATTCTATTTTCTCAGCTTGATCGTCTCGCCTGCTTTCGGCTGCGATCCGGGAGGCATGTAATTGTGCTTGTACAGCCACTTCACCTTCACGCCGTAATGCTGCGAGATCTCGTACATCGTTTCGCCGGGCTTTACCGTGTGCGTTTTTTCCTTCACCGATTTTTTCCGCTTGGGCTGGATGTACAGCATTTGCCCCGGTGTAAGCGAAGCGCCTTTCTTCAGCTCATTGTACTTGTACAGCTGCCACGGCCCCATCTCCAGCTCCTGCGCGAGTTTCATGAACGTGTCGCCGGGTTTTACGATGACGTACTTGATGTTGTTGTTGAAGAAAATTTCCCGGCGCGTGACGCTGGCTGAAACGGTCTGTTGTCCGCCGTCCCTCGGCGTGCTTGCCGTGATGGGCAGGTTCGCCTGGTTATCGTATTCGTACAGCCGGTACCGTTCGATGATGTCGATCAGGCGGTCGGCGTATTTCGGGTCGGTGGCGTATCCTGCCGCTTTCAGCCCTTTCGCCCAGCCCTTGTAATCGGTTGCTTTCAGCTCGAAAAGTGCGGCGTAACGGCTGCGGTTTTTCAGGAAAAGAGAATGATCGACGTACGAGTCGTACACCGAAGGATATTTCCGGAAACATTCGTTCGTGTCGTCGTCGTCCTGGACGTACGTGTCGCCGGTCCAGCCGACGTGGCATTTGATGCCGAAATGGTTATTGGCGTAAACCGCCAGCGCGCTGTTGCCGTTGTCGGATTCGAGCATGCCCTGCGCGAGCGTGATGCTGGCGGGGACTTTGTGCATCTGCATCTCGCGGATGGCGTCGTCCTTGTACCTCGTGACGTAATCGGAAGGCGTGGACTTGCGTTCGGAAGGCTGGGCCACGAGCATCGCCGGGCCGCAGAGCAGCAGGAAAAGCAGGATGTTTTTTACAAAATGTGCCATGACAAACTACCGGATGCATACAAATTTATTCCCGTCGCCCGCTGTACTCAAGGCTCCGGGCCCTATTCTGTCAACAGCTAAATGTTAATTGCACACGGAAATCTCCGTTATACAGCGCTTTACTTCGCAACAACAGAATTTCCAATTGCCGTTTCCAATTGCCGGTTGCAATTGGAATTATACCGTTTCCTGCGCAGCCTTCTCCTTCTTTTCAATCCGTTTCGACCAGAAGAGTCCGCCGCCGAGGAACAGGGCGCCGAGTACCATGAGGAAGGCTGCAGTTCCCCAGTCCATCACGCCCATGCCGGCTCCTTTGATCTTGATCTCGTAATCGTACATGCCGGCAATGCCGCCGGCGATGGAATAAAACACCAGGAGGTAACCCATCATGGTGAAAATTGTGGCAAGTGTTTTCATGGGATTTTTTTCGAAAAATAAGAATTCATCGCCATATCGGTTCCTGTGAACGCATATCCGCCGGTGTGAACGAACAGCACGCGTTTCCCGGGAAAATTTTCTTTCGCAACCATTTCCCGCAATGCGAACAACGCTTTTCCCGAATAGACCGCATCGAGCGGAAGTGCATGCTGCGTTTTCATTTCTGTAATGAATGCTTCCAGCTCCGGCGACGTATGCGCGTAACCGCCAAACGTGTGTTCGTGATCAATATGCCATGTCGCCCCGGCAGGAAATTCCTGCAATAATCGTTTCACTTCCGCTTCGAGATAATTTTTTCCTTTCAGCACAGCGATCCCGGTTACGTGCTGGTGCGCTTTCGCGGAAGCCGCAATTCCCGCAAGCGTGGCGCCGGTGCCGACGGGGCAAACGATCACGTCATATTGTTCCGTTCCGGGCGGTAAAATTTCCATGCAGCCTTTCACCGCAAACGTGTTTGATCCGCCTTCGGGGAGCAGGTACGCCGGTCCGTATTCCGAAAGCAGGTGTTGGCAGAAATCGACATCGTTTCGCCGCCGGTAATTTTCACGCGAAACAAACACGAGCTTCATTCCGCAAGACGCCGCAAATTTCAACACCGCGTTTGCGTTTTCGTTCAGCTCGTCTCCGCGAATGATGCCGGCGGTTTCGAAACCGTTTCGTTTTCCCGCCACAGCCACCGCCGCGATGTGATTGGAGAACGCACCGCCGAACGTAAGCAGCCGGTCCAGGCCCTGCCGCCGCATTTCCTCCACGTTATATTTCAGCTTGAACGCTTTGTTTCCGCCGGTCACCGGATCGGGAAGATCCAGGCGTAAAATGTCGATGCGTTTCTCAGCGAAAAAAACAGGACTGATCATCGCACGCGGAACGGGTCGGAATATTTCGGATCGCTGATGAGCGGCTCATCGGTGAGCGTGCCGAGAAAAGCAACGAGCGCGAGCTTCTGGTATTCCGTCATGTTGAATTGCCGCGGCGTTCCACCGGTAATGCCTTCCACCGTGAGGCGATCGTCGAGCGCGGGACTGGGCTGGATGCCGGAATTGTAATGCTCCACCACGTCGTACAACGTCGCGAAACGTCCGTCGTGCATGTAGGGCGCGGTGAGCGCAACATTGCGCAGGGAAGGCACTTTGAATTTCCCGATGTCGGCGGGATCACCGGTAACGAGCGCGAAACCGCTGTCGGCGAAAACCGATTCGAGCCCGTTGTTCAGCGGGGCGGTGGTGTAAAAATTGGTTGTCGTGTGGCAATGGTTGCAGGCGAACTGCCCGCTCATGTAAAAATTCTTCCCGTCTTTTT
The DNA here is from genome assembly GCA_966211705.1 of uncultured Chryseobacterium sp. Classification (GTDB taxonomy): domain Bacteria; phylum Bacteroidota; class Bacteroidia; order Palsa-965; family Palsa-965. The sequence continues at coordinate 96,967 of CBIHOC010000016.1, read as the reverse complement.
CCAGCAGCGTGAAGGAAGCGAAATTATCGTGCATGCCTTCGTCGTAACGCGTATTCCACGAATTGATGCTCCGCACGAATTGTGCCAGCGCGCGGCTGATGAGCTTGTTCGTGATCTGCGTGGTGCCGAACGCTCGCAGGAACAACGAAGGATAATACGGAAGCTGCGCGAGCCTGGCCGGCAACAAACTTGTATCGGTTCCCATCTCCACCGCATTCACAATGGGCATCATCACCTGCTGTTCGAGCCCGTTCGCGCGCAGGTCCCAGAAGTAGCGGAACGAAAAACGCGCATTCACCAGCGCCATGGAATTGCGGTCGGTGTGCCCGCCCATAAAACCCCTGCTGCCCGCGCTCACATCGGCGAAACCATGTTCCTGCTTGTGGCAGGAGCCGCAGGAAACCGTGTTGTTGGCGGACAACTGCGTATCGTAAAACAGCACGCGCCCGAGCGTTGCGCCCCAGTCGGTGGTGGGATTGGATGCCGGCTCCGAGTTGATGAAGCTCAGCGGCGGGACGAGAAACCACGCCGGAAATTGCGATGCGGAAACATAATCGTACGGATCTTCGGGCAGCACCGGCACGCGCTGTGGCGGACCGCCGGGGACGGTGTCTTCTTTGCGGCAGGCAGCGAACACGCAAAAGGCAATTCCGAGAAAGACCGCGATCCGTGTTTTCATCCTTACAATATTAAGGATTTTAACCCTCGAAGGTTTGCAGGCGCGAGGTCCGCGCGCAAACCTTCGAGGATTAAAAGAACGCGACGAAAAAGTAACTTTACCGGCGATGAACGAAGGACCCAAACGCCTCGACCCGGAAGATTTTTATTACAGCGAAGAAGGCTACATCGTGTTCACGGAAAAATATTTGCTGAAGCGCGGCTATTGCTGCCAGAATGGTTGCAAACATTGCCCGTATGGATTTAATAAGAAGACGGGGAGGTTTGATAAGGAGAAGAAAGGGTAAGAGTACAAAAAGAGGGACCACGAGGCACGGAGTTCCCGGCTGCTCAACCCGGCCTCGGGCGTTCACAGACTTTAACCCCGCATATCTTCCCAAAGTCCGTACTTTTGTATTTCAATTTTCACGCAACGTCTTAATTACCCGCGTTGCCACACCTGCTCCAGGTCGCTTCCCCAGGCAGAATAATTTCCCGGAGCAACATTTTTGATCCTACACTATGAAAAAGATCAGGCTGAGAAAACTACGTTTGAACGATTACCAGGCCATCACTGAAATGCAGCTGAGCTGCTTCCCCGGGATGAAACCCTGGAGCGAAGAACAATTCAAGAACCTCGTGTCCATTTTCCCGGAAGGGCAGATGGGAATCGAATACGACGGCAAGCTGGTAGCCAGCTCGAGCAGCCATATTATCCAATCGGAAGAGTATGCCGACAAGCACTCCTGGCACGAGCTGACCAACGGCGGCATGATCACCAACCACGACCCGGAAGGCGATACGCTGTACGGCATCGAGATCATGGTGCACCCTTCCTACCAGGGCATGAAGCTCTCGCGGCGCCTGTACGCGGCACGGCAGAAACTGGCCCGCGACAAAAACCTGCGCTCGATCCGCATCGGGGGGAGAATTCCGAATTACCACAAGTACGCGGACAAGCTTTCGGCGGCGCAATACGTGGAGCGCGTGATCGACAAAAAGATCTACGATCCCGTGCTTACGGCGCAGCTGGCGAACGGCTTCGTGCTGCAGCGCCTCCTGCCGGATTACCTGCCGAACGACAAGGAATCGTGCGGTTACGCGACCTCGCTGGAGTGGCCGAACTTTACGTACCAGCCGAAAAAAGGCAGGAAAGACGAGCAATATGCGCGGGTCTGCGCGGTGCAGTTCGAGATGCGCATGATCAAAGACTTCGATGAATTCGCGCGTCACTGCGAATATTTCGTGGACGCCGCTTCGGAGTACCGCTGCGATTTCGTGCTCTTCCCGGAAATGTTCACCATGCAGCTGCTCACGTTTCTCCCGGACAAAACGCCGGGCAAGGCCATCCGCCAGCTCGACCAGTTCACGAAACGTTACGAGGAGCTGTTCACGAACCTGGCGATCAAATACAACATCAATATCATCGGCGGATCGCATTTCGTGGTGGAGGACGACACGCTTTATAACGTCTCCTACATCTTCAAACGCAACGGCACGCTGGGCAAGCAGTACAAGCTGCACATCACGCCGCACGAGAAAAAATGGTGGGGCGTGAAACCCGGCAACAGCGTTGAAGTGTTCGACACCGACCGCGGCAAAGTGGCGATCCTGATCTGCTACGACGTGGAATTCCCGGAGCTGGCGCGCATCGCGACGAAGAAAGGCGCGCAGATACTTTTCGTTCCGTTCAACACCGACGAGCGCCGGAGCTACCTGCGCGTCCGCTACTGCTCGCAGGCGCGCGCGATCGAAAACCAGGTCTACGTCGTCATCACCGGCGCGATCGGCAATCTTCCCCAGGTGGAGAACATGGACATTCACTACTCGCAGGCAGCGATCCTGACGCCGTCGGACGTGGAGTTCCACCGCGAAGCGATCGCCACGGAAGCGCCGGCAAACACGGAAACGCTGATCTACCAGGACCTCGACCTGAACCTGCTCGCGCGCAACCGGGAGTTCGGAAGCGTGCAGACGTGGAAAGACCGCCGGCCGGAACTTTACACGATCCAGTACATGGAGAACGGCAAGAAGGTTATCGTGTAAACAGGTTGAAAACTCCATAGTCAGCGCCTTTTCAGGGCAGGCGAATTTTTACCTTTGGAGTTTCCGCCCGGGCGGTTTCCCCGAAAGCTACAGCTATGACTACTGATCAATTCCGGCAACACGTTCTCACCGGCATTCCCTCAACGCTTCCCGCGTCCAAACCGTTCGACGATTCGCTCAATCATGCGCCACGCCGGAAAAACATTTTAACTCCCGCGGAAAAGAAGCTCGCGGTCCGCAACGCGCTCCGTTATTTCCCCGAAAACCTCCACGCCGTTCTCGCGCACGAATTTTCGGAAGAGCTGAAAACGTACGGGCGCATTTACATGTACCGCTTCCGCCCGGATTATAAAATTTACGCGCGGCCGGTGAACGAGTACCCGCACAAATGCGTGCAGGCCGCCGCCATCATGCACATGCTGTCGAACAACCTCGACTACGCCGTGGCGCAGCACCCGCACGAGCTCATCACGTACGGCGGCAACGGCGCGGTGTTCCAGAACTGGGCGCAGTACCTGCTGACGATGCAATACCTGGCGACGATGACCGACGAGCAAACGCTCGTGCTCTATTCCGGTCACCCGCTCGGGCTTTTCCCTTCGCACAAAGACGCGCCGCGCGTGGTGATCACGAACGGCATGATGATCCCGAACTATTCGAAGCCCGACGACTGGGAACGTTTCAACGCGCTCGGCGTAACGCAATACGGGCAGATGACAGCCGGCTCGTTCATGTACATCGGCCCGCAGGGGATCGTGCACGGCACGACGATCACGGTGATGAACGCGGCGCGGAAAATTTCGAAGAACGAAGAAGACCGCCGCGGGAAGTTGTTCGTCTCCTCCGGCCTCGGCGGCATGAGCGGCGCGCAGCCCAAAGCGGGAAAGATCGCCGATCTCGTTTCCGTCATCGCGGAGGTCAACCCGAAAGCGGCGAAGACACGCCATTCGCAGGGCTGGGTGGATGAGCTGCACGAAGACCTTGACGAGCTGATCCTGCGCGTGAAGGAATGCCAGAAAGCGAAACGCGGAATTTCACTCGCCTACCAGGGCAACGTGATCGACCTGTGGGAACGTTTGGTGAATGAAGAAAGCATCCACGTCGACATCGGCTCCGACCAGACTTCGCTGCACAACCCGTGGGCGGGCGGTTATTACCCGGCGGGAATTTCTTTCGAAGAAGCCAACCGGATGATGGCCGAAGAACCTGCCAAATTCCGTGAAGCCGTGCAGGCGTCGCTGCGTCGTCATGCGGCTGCGGTGAATGCGCTCGCGGACCGCGGCATGTATTTCTTCGATTACGGCAACGCATTTTTGCTCGAAGCTTCCCGCGCCGGCGCGCCGATCACGAAAGAAGACGGAACGTTCATTTATCCTTCGTACGTGCAGGACATTCTCGGCCCGATGTGCTTCGACTACGGCTTCGGGCCGTTCCGCTGGGTGTGCACCTCCGCCGATCCCGCCGATCTTGCGGAAACCGACCGCCTCGCGCTGGAAGTGCTCGAGGACATGCTGCAGAATTCTCCGGCGGAGATCAAACAACAATTGCGCGACAACATCACGTGGATCAAAGACGCGATGAAAAATAATCTCGTCGTCGGTTCACAGGCTCGCATCTTATACGCCGACGCCGAAGCGCGCATCCGCATCGCGTCCGCCATCAATGCCGCCATCTACGAAGGCCGCGTCAAAGCCCCGGTCGTGCTCGGCCGCGACCACCACGACGTTTCCGGGACGGATTCACCGTATCGCGAAACGTCGAACATTTACGACGGCTCTCAATTCACCGCCGACATGGCCGTGCAGAATTTTGTGGGCGACGGTTTCCGCGGCGCGACGTGGATCTCGCTGCACAACGGCGGCGGCGTGGGCTGGGGTGAAGTGATCAACGGCGGCTTCGGCATGGTGCTCGACGGCAGCGCCGACTCGGAGCGGAGATTGCGCTCCATGTTGTTCTGGGACGTGAACAACGGCATCGCCCGCAGGAGCTGGGCAAGGAACAAGGAAGCGATGTTCACCGCCGACCGTGAAATGAAACGCACGCCGCTGCTGAAAGTGACGATGCCGAATATCGTAGACGACAAGCTGCTGGAGGATTTGATGTGAGATAAAAATTCCAAACCGGAAAATCTCAAATCCCAAACGATTGTATTGGCGAATAAGTTTGGAATTTGAGTCTTTGGTTTTTTCCATTAACACTTCTTTAACGATGTTGCTGTAACATCTTCCGCAGCTATCCGTCTTATGCATTGAAGACGGAGAACACATTCGTTTTCTTAAACACAACATGAAATTTCTTTACACCTCGCCTGCGGCTGTCGCAGGCGCCATCCTCCTGTTTGCCGTAACGGGCAACCTTTCAGCGCAAGAAGCGCAACCGGTACAGCAGCTCGATCTCCATGCGCCGCTTGCCGATTTTCCGCAGAACACGAAAACTTATCCGTCGATGCAGCAGGCGCTCGGCTGGAGCAACACGTTTTACGACGCGGGATTCTGGGGAATCCATGCTGCGGGAAAATCCATTTTCAGGACAGCTTCCGAAAATCCACCGGCGAGAAATAAATTCCTGTCCGGCGCTTTCGATTATGCGGTTGGCTTTGCGTTTGCGCGTTACGGCAGCGAGCTCCCGATCCCGCTGGGCGTTTGGGCGCACGAGGAATATCATCGCTCCGTGCTGGGCGTGAACGGGATCAAAAGCAAGAACGGGAACTGGCTGCTCAACCGGTGGGACGGCACAGTGTACGGCGTTTCCGATGAAAGTCTTTCCACGCTGAAACGGGACAATCTTCCGGGCCTGTTGTATTCCTACGTTTCCGGCGTACAATTTGAAAACATGTCGACACGCAGCAACGTGATCCATGACGTCTACACGAAACGGTCGGTTTACAAGAACCCGCTTTACCTCTACAACGCCTGGTATGTCTGGAATTATTTTCGCTTTTCAACCAGCGCGGCAAGCGATTCCGTAAAAGCGATCGCGCCACAGCATGAGGGCGTAACCCCCGAAGACCGCGATTTTGCCGGGGCCGACCTGACGGCGTGGGCGTACGACATGTTCAATCCTTCGAAAGCATACGCCGACCGCGACAATTTCCCGAACGGCGAAGGCGAAAACCGCCGGATCGGGTACAGCGACCTTTCGCAGGAAGCAAAAGATTACCTGCAGACCCAGAAAAAATTGTCGTTCCTGAATTTCGTCAACCCCGCCATTTTCTGCATCAACCGCATCCCCATGGGCGACGGGCTCGCTTTCAACCTTTTCTTCCAGTACGCGCCGACACATTTCGGGAATGCAATTTCCCTCACGGTGCCGGTCTGGACAAAAAAGAACAACCTGCTTTTTGCGGTTCACAATTACAACAACCGCACGGAACCGTTCTTCGGCATCGAATTCGGCGTGATCGATAAGCCGGCCGGCAAACATGTCCTGCTTTCCACCGTTGTTCACGGATGGGTGCAGCCCGAAAACCAGGATTTCTTCACGCTGAATGGAACAAAAGGCGGCGCGGTGGATGTGAATGCGTCGGTGAAACTCGCGGGCAATTTCAGGGCCGAAGCCGGCATCACCGCAAAAACAGCAGGCTGGCTGATGGGCAACCCGTATCTCGACAAAAACATTTCAGGCCGCATCGGCATTGCTTATTCGCTCAACGCAGGCCGGCAAAAAAGTTGAAATGGCCGTTGAAATAAAAAGCAAAGTCCCCCGGGAATTCCGGGGGACTTTATTTTTTGCGCAGTTGGGATTTGTCTTATTCGTTCACGAAGATCGTCTTCGTCTGCGCTTCACCGTTTGCTGAAACAACCTGCACCAGGTAAGCGCCGCGGGGGACTGCGAGCTCGGTGAGCTGATCGTTCGACTGTACGGTGGAAATGAGCTGGCCGTTTACACTCAGCACGTTGATGGTCACCTGCCCTTCGCCGGAATTGCGGACCGTTACTTTCCGGGAGCCGCCTGCGACCGTGATCTCGCCCTGGCGTGCGACTGCGCTGGTGGAAGTTTCAGTGGTCTCTTCGCTGCGGAAGAGCGGGTTGCCGTTGCCGTTCTGCGGGGCCTGCATCGGGGGAACCGATACCCACACGGAATCGTATACGCTTTCGGTGCAGCCAAACTCGTTGGTGGCGACCATCACAATCTCATAAGCGCCGGGCGCGGTGTACTGGTGCGAAACGTTCTCGAGCGTATCCGTGTTGCCGTCGCCGAAGGTCCAGTAATAAGAGAGCGAGCCGGTTGAAACGTTTGCAAAGTAGACGACGTCGTTGGTGGTGGGGTAATATTCGCTGATCTCGAAAGAAGGCACTACCTGCGCGGGGCTTTCGATCTTGGCTTCCACCGAATCGATCATGATGCTGCCGACACGCGTAACGACCGTGTAGAGTCCTGCGCCCATATCCGGGATAAGCGTATCGGGGTTGGCGACAGGCGCGGTCATCCACAGGTTGAGCATGTCGTCGTAGATGTACAGCTGCCAGTTGGTCGTGTTCGGGTTGATGACTTTGATGCTGCCGTCGAGCGTGCCGTAGCAGGACTCGTCATTGGTGATGGTCTGGACGGCAGGGCCGACGTGGAGGCGGAAATCGACCTGGAAATTTTCGTTGGCTTCGATGTGCAGCTTCACGGTGTCTTCGAGCACTTCGTAGATCTCGCCGGTCGAAATGCGTTCGAGGTAGAGATAAGCCGGCCGGTAGGTGGAGTCGGCAGGGTTGCTGCTGGAATTGGTAAAGTGCACCTTGATGGTCGCGCTGTCTTTCGTGGTGAAGCCGAGGTCGATCGTTTTGTAACGGTCGAGGTCCGGACGGGAATCGTAATACGTGATCGCGTCGTTCGTGGAGCTCATCGTGAACGGGAGCGCGTAGTCGCCGGGGCTGTTATGGCTGATGATGCTGCCCATGTCGCCGTTATCAAGACCGTCGGCGCCGTTTGCCGAAAAGGCGATAATGGTGGTCACGGGATCCTGGGTAGCCAGGTTCGGGTTGTCCGTAACCGTGATCTTGATGGTTTCGGTCGTCTGGGCTGCGCCGGCGGAGGCGAGGAAGAGGGCGGAAACGAGAGCGAGTAAAGTTTTCATGGGTATGCGGTGTGTTTGTTTGATTACGCAGCAAACATAAACCGACTACCAGGCCCCGGGAAGCCAGATACAAACGCGAACTTTCGGATGTAAGAAATCCGGCTTTTTTGTAAACGGCTCAGGATGGCCGTTTTACGGGGTGAAAATCCTTTGGATTTGCCGCCGGGCAGGGGTTTTCAGCACTTCCGGCAGGTGCAGAACCCGGCACGCTCATCGAAAAATATAAAACCACGGAGACACGGTATTTGCGTGGCGACGCGAGGCATCGCGTCGCTACCGTGTCTCGTGGTTATTTTTTACATCCCCAGCGCCTGTGAATAGACAAGGCTTCGCAATTGCACGATCTGAAAATGCAGGTCTCCCGAGATCGTCTGGTGAAGATCGGGCGGCGGAACAGGGGTCCAGCCCGGCTCTTTCGACAGGGCGAGGTTCAGCGCGCTGACCGCCGCGCCCAGGTCGTTTTCGATCGCGCCGAGCATCTCCGCGCTGATCACCGGGCCGCTGCCGACGTGATCGCGGTTGTTGCCCGACGCCTGCGCGATGCGCTCGTGCGCCTGCAGGCAGCTGAGCCGGAACGCGTTCATCGCCGTTTTAACATGTGAATCCGCATCCGCGTTTTCCCACGACGTTTCCAGCTGGTGCAGCAAACGCGTTTCATTTTCCTCGATCGTATGCAGCGACGTTTCAATGGCGTGGCTCGGGCGCTGGAATGTGAGCAGGAGCAATATTCCGCCCGTGCAGGCCAGCAGCATTCCATTCCCGAGCGATGAGAAACGTGTCACCGGGTTGCGGAAGCCGTTGATCATGTACAGCGGCAGGAAAACGAGGAAGAACAGGAAAAAGCCGGTGAACAGGACCACAACCGCGCCCGGCCAGTGGAAGATCCTGAACAGCGCGCCCGCCAGCAGCACGACCGCGCAGGTCATGGCGATGAGGCTGATGGCGCGGTCTTTTTTCCCGCTCGCTTCTTTATAGCGCAGGTAAAAGAGCGAAGGCGCAAACAGCAGCGCCATGATCACGATGCCGGAAAACAGCAGCATTCCGGCTCCCGGCCAGTGGTGAAATTTGAAGAACGCGCCCGCGATGAGCGTGATGCTGGCGAATGCGCCGGAAATATACATGAGCTTTTTCATGGTCGTTAGGTGTTTGTTGTTGATGAGGAACAGCGTTTCATCCTGCACCTGCTGCAAACCGTTTTGCCCAAAAGCTTCCACCGCCTGCCGGTAAACCTCCTCAAACGGCCTTCCATCCTGTTCCTGCTCTTCAATGTAGCAGCACAGGTGGTCGAGGAGATCTTCCTGCAAGCTTTCCGTAAAGACCCCGCGCCGGCGGATGTCTTCGCGGATGAAGTCGACTTGTTCGTCGGCCAGGCTACGCACGCGTCGTGCCGGCTTCGCTGTCGAAAAGGATGCGCATCGTCTCCAGGAAATCGGCCATTTCGCTGAGCTTTTTACGCGCCGTCGCTTTGCCCGGTGTGGTCAGCTTGTAATACTTCCGCATGCGACGGCCGATGTGCATGGTTTCGGTGGTTACAATGCCTTCCGCCTCCAAAGCGTGCAACGTGGGATAGAGTGCGCCTTCCGTGATCAGAATTTTCCCGGCGGTCAACTCTTTCACCTTTTGCGTCATCTCGTACCCGTACATTTTTCCTTCTTCTTTCAGCAGCCGGAGAACAATGGTTTTGAGTGTGCCCCGGATGAGTTCGCTTGAATACATAACGTAAAGATACATAAGGATATTATGTATGCAAGGGAGAAATATAAGAGGGATTGTAATTAACTCCAGGCCCTTCAATAAAAACATTGACTTTTTAATAACTTACAAAGTCTTCAAACAAAAAAAATGTACTTTAAAGGACATTTTTATTCTATTCTAACATACTTAACACTTACCCGTAATGGATTTCATCATTAGAACAATAGAAAAGAGAATTAAACGGTTTGAAGGAACAGCTGAAACTAAAGTATATTATCAGGTTAAAGTAGAGTATTCATTCTTTCTTCTGCTATCCTATTTTTGGAGCAAGAATTTTGAAGAAATAGGTATTAATGATTTCATCCTTCAAGGGAATGTTATTGGTGAGATCCAAAAGCCTTCGATAGGAACGATTGCTAGATTAATCCAAAAACTAGATATACATGAGGAAATTTCTACTAGCGAACTCACAGATTATGCTGAGCTACGCAACGATTTAATAGGACATGGATATAGCTTCGAAGATAATCTTGAAGAGTATACATCAAAGTTCGACGATTGGTATAAGAATTTATTGAACCTAAGAATTCCGATTTTAAATCGAAACACCAATATTATCGTATGCCAGGCCTTCGATGGGAATACTAACAATTATACTGGAACAATCTATGACTATGACGGCGATATTCGGAGTAATTGGAAATGCCCCAAAGAGGTATTTGATTTCGAGTTAGGGAATGTGTACGCATCATACGAGCCTAATGTCTATATCAGATTATCCCCATTTATTCATATAGATACAACCGATGACGGCTTGTATGTCTTTAGAAATGTTCAACATCCCTTGCTTGGCAAAATTAGATATAATCGCATAGATAAATCAGATAAAAGTTACACAAAATGCTGGGAAGAGTTTGAGTTTATTGCGAACAACGGGATTCTTAAAAGACAGCCCAATGGAAGTATAATCAACGTATTCACACCTAATTATCAAAGATATATTGATGTCGGTAGCATTAAAAATAAGGTTTATGAGTTCCTGATCGGTAAAGAAAAATATTCTTCTGTTTTTATAACGCTTTGGGGCCATGGTGGCAATGGGAAAACAGCAACAGCCCAAAAGATTTGCGAGGAACTGTCTATGAACGAAAAGAAACCATTTGAATTTATCATTTTTCTTTCAGCAAAAGATCGAGAACTTAACAAGTATACTGGAAAAATTGTATCAATAAGCAATGAGAATAGGGTGACATCTTTTGAGAATCTCATTGAAAAACTTAATGTTCTAATCTATTCTGAACAGTCGGCAGATACCTCGAAAATCATTAACGAAAAATCAACTATGCTTTTAGTTATTGATGATTACGAAACATTTGAAGATGTTGATAAGGGCAGGATAACAAGCTTCATTAAACAACTAAATACTAATTACCATAAAGTAATTCTAACTACGCGAAACAGTTTTTTAAAAATAGGAGATGATATTCAAACGAACGAATTAGATGCAACCAGTACTGTTAAGTTTCTCCTGGAAGTATTGGTTAATGAGCATAAGTACACCTCGTTGCAACTTAAAGATGTAGAGAATGAGATAAAAAAAGGGGGCGTTAAGGAAGAAATTCATAAGATAACTCTTGGAAAACCAATCGAGATAATTCGTTTCGTAAATTGCTTTGTCCAAAAGGGTAAGATTACCGACGACTTTTTGCATGAAATGAAGCGGCTAAATACACGATCGGAACGAATGGAATTTTTGTATGGCAGGAATTACCAACAACTTCAAAGCGATAGCCTTGCGCAAGATATCTTTGTTGTGATTGGTTTATTAACGCCCCAAGATAGCCTCACAAGTTTGATTTCACACATTAAGTTAATCCTAAACAAAAAAGATGATGATGAGATAACATTCAATTTGGCAATTGACAAGCTAGTAAAACTTAGACTTCTTGAAATTGACGAAGATGGCACTTATAAGGTTGATTCTAAGGACATCTTGGAAATAATGAAAAAAGAATATGACAAGAGGGATAATGTTTTTAAACGGACTACAAACGGGATATATGAAAAAATTAAAGCTAACATTATCACTGATACAGATCGTGCTTTGTTAAATCATGTCAAAAGCCTTCGACACCAAGCCAATCCTCAAACTACGATTCAGCAATACAAGGAAATTATTAGGCAAGGAAAAGGGTTTTCATATGAAATCAAACTTGAGGCATTATTAGATTTAGCTGATTTCCTTTTCAATCATCGCGGAGATAAATTAGCGGCAGTAAAATTAATTGATGAATATTTTGATAATTTCTACGAGTTTGTAGTGCTTAAGCGATATGCTAGTTATGCATGGTCTGTTAATAAGGAAAAGGCCATTCGAATATTAGAAGATTTTAACTCCAGACACATGTCTAAGAATATTATACTCCCAAGAAGTCAAAAAGCTCATCTTTTTGGCCTTATAGTAATGAGGGAAGGTCTTTATTGGAATGATAAGTTTGAAAGAGAATATCCTAAAAGGCAACAAATAAGAGACGAGTTTAGCCGAGTCTATAGAGCTTATGGACAACCATTGTATGCACATTTAAAAATGGCCGATATTGAAAGGGAGTTTAATTCCGAAGAGCTTTTTGATATTTCCTTAGCCTTAGAGAATTATGTGGACATGTGTTATAGACTAAACAATAAACAATTAGCTATAGAGATTTCCAACTTTGCAATTAACAAATTTCCCGAAAGATATACTCACAGATTCAAGAAAAAACTCGACAGAATTCTAGGTTACAGAAGTAATTTCAGACCAAGTAGCCCAAAAGATAGGGTAACTGTGGTCGGTGAGAAACTCAAATTGGCATTGAACAATATTGACATCATTAATCTCGAACCGAAGGAAGATGGATATTCTGGCGTGGTCCTAAAGGTTTATACAGAGCCTACAAAACATGGATATATAAATATTATATCGGATGAACTTAAAGGCAGAGTATACTTTAGAGAAGCTAGTATTAAGGCTCTAAAATTTGCGGATATTAAGGAAGGCGATCCTGTTATCTTTGGCTTTGGGAAAATTACACCAATAAAATTTGGAGCAATAAATATTCGCAAGGAATAATTTTTAGAGGGCTTCCACTGATTAAAATTAAAAACCGCATTTTTTTCTTCATTAATGAAAAAGCGTAGTCTGCATAAATAGATTTAGAACCGCCGTACCTTTACCCCATGCTCCCGCGGCGCCTCCTCACAACCCTGCTCTTCTTTCTCGCATTACCTGCCCCCGCACAAACCCTCGCACCGGACAGCCGCATCGTGGCCGGCCACGTCAACCGCTTTTCCTCAACCACCTCGTTAAAACCGTCGAAGTGGAGAACAAAATGAGCTGCATCGACCACGCGAATTATTACGTTGCAAAATGATAAGTTTACACGATACGAATCTTTTGGAACAATCCACTTCGTCGTTGATTTACTTACCCGCCTGAAGTAAAAATGGTTTATCTACACATCGCTATCGAGGTTTACGCTGACAATTCCTGGCAGCTGGGCGACCCTCCGCACGAATTGGAAATCGACATGATCGACATCCTCGACCGGCCCCATCTCACCGTTGAAGACGAAGGGAAGAAAAGGCTCGTTACTGAAAACTTTGCATCACCCAGGGACGCCGGTTCTGAAATAGGCCACAACGTCTACTTCTGCAACGCCCTGGCCAATTCAGGCTCATCGTATTATCGCACGGAGGAAATGGCGAAAAAGGCCCTTGCTGAAGAAAGAGGGATCCCGGAAGACGCAAACGAAGTAATTAGAAATGAAATTGCGTTTGTCCAGTCAGCTAAAGACGGAGGCAACTATCATCACTTCAGCTGGATTTTACTTTCTGAACTTATAGCAGCCAAAGATCTTTGGGAAAACGAGAGGGTCGAAATGATAGGGTTTATCACCAAAGAAAACGCAGCGCTGCTTGAAAAAGATCCTGCCCTTTTCAACGAATCGATGGTCGAAAGTACTTTTTCCAGCCATCCGATTTTTTATTCTGAAGAGGATGAAGAAATCTATTATGAAAATATCCGAACTGCTTACCCGCACCTGGTTGCGCACAGGTGGAAAAAGAGCATTATGGACTTTATCGGGAAAGAATTTTATGACAACCTCGTCGGCAGGCTGATATCTTACGGTGAGCCCGGCAAGGTGCGATTGACGTTCTGGCTTTACTGAAACGGTCGTGACGGAAAATTACGGGAAGATCCGTCGAAGTGGAGAACGAAGTGAATGCACTTCCCGTTAACGCCTACGGGTTGCACAACACCACCGTCTGCCCGTTCATCCCCGCGCTCACCACGCACACGGTCGTGTACCCGCCGCCGGTCTTGATGCAGATCTTCGCGCCGTCCCACGCGGCAAGGCTCGTGCTGCCGTAAGCGCCCATCTTGTTGTACGAGGTCGTCACGTCTATGACGCTCCATTCCACGTCATGATTGCATTTGTTCGCGATCGTCAGGTAAACGGTCGTCCTCCCGGAAGAAGTTCCGCTCCCGGAGCTGCTTCCTGAAGAGCTTTCTGCTGCTGCCGCCGCCGCGCGCGCATCCGCCTCTTTCTTTTCTTTAATGCGCTTCTCCGCGTGATCGTCGAGCTCGTATTTCTCCATGTACACGAGGAACACGGTTACGCATTCCACGCCCGAAAGCGTTCCCGCCGTCACTTCTCCCAGCGCCTGGCCGATCAGCTTTTCTTTCACCTTGAACTTCCCTTCTTTCGCTTCGGTGAAATAGCCCATCAGGTACGTGAAGTCCTGGTGCCCCGGCGGAACACCGAACGCGAACTGCCCGTACCACGTCGTCATAAAAACTTTTCCGTCCTTATCCGTGACGGAAATATCCGTTTTCGCCAGCACGTCGCCTTCGCCTACGGTGTAGAGCAAATGCCCGGCCGTGTCGGCGCCTTCGTAAATGTTGTTGCCGGCGATCGTGTACAGCACTTTGCCGTCCGCATCCTTCATGACGTTGTCGCTGAGCGTGGCGATCTTTGTTTTGGATTTGTCCGTGAGCTCGGCCGTACCTGCCGTAACGGCGAACGGGAGCAAAAGCGCCAGGAGCGCGGAAGTGAAATGTCGCATAGGGGTTTTGTGTAAGGGTATATGTAAATATAGAAAAAGGATTTACTGAAATGCTGATTTGCTGAAATGCTGATGCCCTCTCAAGACAGTCCTGATACCTGATACTTGCTACCTGATACGCGCCGAAGGCGCTCCATCAGCATTTCAGCAAATCAGCATTTCAGCACATTATTGCACCCTTACTCCCACCACCAGCACATCGTCAACCTGCTCCAGTTCCCCCTTCCACGAGTCAAACGTATTTTCCAGCTCCGCGCGCTGTTCCTCCACCGGCAGCCCGGAAATTTTCGTCAGCAGCCGGATGAAATTCCGGTACATGAATTTTTTCCCGCTGTCGCCGCCGAATTGATCGGCATACCCGTCTGTGAATAGATACAGCATGTCGCCGGGCTGCACGTTCACCACGCGCTCGGTAAATTTTTTCCCGTCACCTGTCGCGCGTCCGCCGATGGAAAAACGATCGCCGTGGATCTCCTGCACCTCGCTGCCTTTGTTCACCGGGCGGATGAGCACGAGCGGGCGTTTTGCGCCGGCGTATTGCACGTAGCCTTCTTCGTAATGCCACACCAGCAGGCCGATGTCCATTCCGTCCTGCATGTCGCGGCTTTTGTTGGCGAACACTTCTTTGACCTTGTCGTGGAGAATATCGAGCGTAACCGCGGGACTGTGCACCGACGGATCGCGCACGGTGACGTTGAGCATTTCGTTTCCGAGCACCGACATCATCGCGCCGGGAACGCCGTGGCCCGTGCAATCGGCAACAGCTGCGAGCCGTACGCCGTTGGCGGAAGAGAACCAGGAGAAATCGCCGCTTACGATGTCTTTCGGGCGGTAGAAAATGAACGAGTCGGAAAAGATCGTGCGCAGGCCTTCGAGCGGGGGAAGGATCGCTTCCTGGAGGTAACGCGCATAATGGATGGAATCGAGAATGTCCTTGTTCTTCTGCCGCACGATCTCTTCCGCCATCTTTCGCTCCGTCACGTCGGTGTCGATGATGATGAGCTTGAACAGCTCGCCGTTCTCGTTGAAGATCGGCGTCAGCGTCGACGATTCCCACACCACGCGCCCGTCTTCGAGGTAATTCGGCGCTTCGTAGCGAACGGTGGTTTTTGTCGCGACGCAATTTTCGATGACGGAACGGATCTCCGGGTTGTTGCTGACTTCGTAGATCGTTTCCCCGTATTTTGCTTTGAACTCCGCAAGCGACAAGCCGTTCAGTCGCTCGAAGCTGGCATTCACCCATTCCAGCGTGCCGTCGGCGGAAAGGATAAGGATGGAATTTTCCGTTTCCCGGGCGACGATGGAAAGATTTTCAAGCGCCTTGTTCTTCTGTTCAACCTCGCGGCGCACGTTCTCCAGTTCGGCGTTCTCTTTCCTGTAATGCTCTTTCTCGAGATTGGATTTTTCCACCTCTGTTTTCAGGCGCAATGTTTCGAGCAGCACCTGCTGGTCGTATCTCTGCAGCTCGCTTTTCCGCGTTTCGAATTGTTTGTAGCGCGCAAGCGCTTCTTTGTAATCGCCGGAACGTTCATATGCCGCGCTCAGCAAACGTAAAATATCGGTGATGAGCGAAAGTTCGCCCATTTCTTCGGCTTTGGCGAGCGCATCCCGGAAATAACGTATCGCCCCGGGAAAATCATCGTGCATGAGAAAATAATTCCCGAGGCTCTTCCCTGCCGACGCCATTCCCCGCAGATGCCCGATCTCTGTCGCCACTTCCAGCGCGCGGTTGAGGTGGCGAAGCCCGTCTTCCGCCTCCCCGTCCGCGATGCACACGTCGCCGAAATTATTGAGCAGGTCTGAAAGTCCCAGTTTGTCGCCGAGCGACTCAAGCAGCGCTTTCCCTTCCACGAGGTAACTTTTCGCCTGCGCGTAATTCCGCATCTTCTGGTACACGTGGCCGATGTTGCCGATGTTGTATGCCGTTCCCTGCCGGTCGCCTTCGCGCTGCGTGATGGCCAGCGCTTTGTTGTAGCAGGCGATCGACGGCTCGAACAGCTCCATGGAATGGTACACGTTGCCGATGTTGCGCAACGTTGTGCCGGTGGCATGACGGTCGTCCAGCTCTTCGAACAACTGCAGCGCGCGTTCGAGATCGACCAGCGCCTGGTTGTAATGCGACAACAGGTAATAAGCGGTTCCCGTATTCCGGTACGAATAAGCGACTCCCGGCGCATAATTTCCATGCTCCGACAGCTCGCGGGCTTTCAGGGAAATCTCCAGCGCGTCTTTCGGCCACGAACGCCGCATATCCCATGCCGTACGGATGAGCGAGGAAATTTTTTCCTGGGGATCGGCGATCTGCTCAGCTTCTGCAAGGATTTCCTGTACGCGTGACATGAGTTTTTAAAGATAGATTTTTTGACGGGATAGTAGCGGTTGCTGGACGGAACGCACTACTTTTGCCGGGAATGAAACCCCGCGCAGGGAAAATCGCCCTTCTTCTTTTTACACTGTTGTGCTTTTCCGCTCTTCACGGGCAGGACAAAGACCGCCTGCGCCGGAATATGGCGAAGCTGCCGACAATTCCCGACGACACGTTGAAGGTGAAAGTGCTGAACGACATCGGCTGGGATACGAGCTACGACAACCTTGCCGTCGGTCTCGGGTATCTCCAGCAGGGCCTTGCGCTGGCCGAACAACTGAACTATGACGCGGGCATCGCTCTCCTGTCCAACAGCATCGGCGCCACGTACACCGACATGGGTGAGTTCAGCAAGGCAATGGAAGCACACGTGCGGGCACTGAAGATCACGGAAAAGACCAACGACAGGGGCGGACTTGCATCCTGCTACATAAATATGTCGCTCGTGTATTCCCACCAGGGCGACGAAAAAAAGTCGCGACCGTATCTGCTGAAAGCGCTGCAGCTTTACGACGAAACGAACCTGAAACGCGGCATGGCCGTGACCTACATCAATCTCGGGGCTTCGTATTACACGACGGACCAGAACGATTCGGCCATTCATTGCTTTATCAAAGGCAGGGCGATCGCAAAAGAGCTGAACAGGCCGTCGTGGGAAGCGCACTGCATTTCGGGCCTGGCGCAATGCTATAGCGATATCGGCGACAGCGTACGCGCCAATACGCTGATCAAACAGGCGCTCGCCGTTTTCGATTCCCTGCAGGATGATTACGAGCTGTGCAATACTTACAGCGCTTACGCACAGATCTGCACCGAACAGGCGAATTACAAAAAAGCGGAGCAGCTTCACTTTGCGGCGATGGACATCGCGAGGAAGATCGGCATGTCCGATATGGAGAAGACGATCTGGATCAACCTGTCGGAGATGTACGAGAAATCGGGACAGCATGCGCAGGCCTACGATGCGCTGCAAAAGCACATGCAGATCAAGGACAGCCTGCAGAACGAAAGCACCATCCGCCACCAGCAAGACCTCGAGGCCGTTTACCAGAATGAAAAGAACCAGGCACGGATCGCGCTGATGACGAAAGAATCGGCGCTGCAGGATACGTACCTCACCGCGCTGGTCGTGGGTTGCCTGTTGCTGCTGCTTTTCCTTTTCGTGCTCTACAACCGCAGCCAACTGCGCAAGCGGACGAACGTGCAGCTCGCGAGCCAGAACGCGATCATCGAGGAAAAGAACAAGGACATCACCGACAGCATCAACTACGCGCGCCGCATCCAGGAAGCGCTCCTGCCTTCCGCCGCGTTGCTCAAAAACCAGTTTGCCGACGCGTTCGTCTTTTACCGCCCCCGCGACATCGTGAGCGGCGACTTCTGGTGGTGCACCGAAAAAGACGGCCGGTTCCTGCTCGCCGCTGCCGACTGCACCGGCCACGGGGTTCCCGGCGGGTTCATGAGCGTGATGAGCGCCGCGTTCCTCTCCGAGCTCATCAACGAAAAAGGCGTCACGCAGCCGGCCGAAATTTTAAACCTGCTCCGCGCAAAAGTGATCGGCGCGCTGAAGCAGAACGCGGAGAAAAGCGACAACATGTCGGAAGTGAAAGACGGGATGGACATTACCATGTGCTGCTTTTCTCCCGGCAGCCTCGACATCGCCTGCGCCAACAATCCTGCGTGGATCGTACGGAACAAAGAGCTGAAAGAGATCCCCGCGGATAAATTTCCCGTCGGCATTTACCACAACGAGCTCATGCCGTTCACGCTCCGCCACGAGCCGCTGCAGCCCGGGGACATGATCTATCTTTTCAGCGACGGTTACGCCGACCAGTTCGGCGGGCCCGACGGGAAAAAATTCAAATACCGCCAGATGAAAGAGCTTTTCGTTTCCGTTTCCGCGCTTCCCTGCGACGAGCAGCTGCAGATGGTGACGGAAAAATTCGACAGCTGGAAAGGCGCAAACGAGCAGGTGGACGACGTGCTCGTGATCGGGATACGGGTTTAACAACGAAAAGCGATGCGCAAGCGGAACACGGCCGGGAATTATGCAATGAAATGCTGCATAGCTTTCCTGTCCGGGATGTTCACGGTCTCGGCAATGTTCGCACAGTCGAAAGAAGAAGCCGCGCGCATCGACTCGGTCTTCACCGCCATCGACGCGATGCCCGACGATACCGCGAAGGTGAATTACATCAATTCCATCAGTCGTGAATTCCTCTGGCAGTTCAACAGCCCGGAATCCTACAACAAACTGAAATACGCGGCAAAGCTTTCGCAAAAGCTCGGTTACGACAAAGGCGAATATTCGTCGTACGCCAACATGGCCTCCTACTGCCTCCGGTCGAACAACCAGGATTACGCGATGCAGAACCGTTCCAGGGCGCTTGCGATAGCCCTGCGCATGAAGGACACGGTGAGGATCGTTTCGCAGTGGACGGGCCTCGGCCTCATCTACCTCAGCAAAGGCGAACATTCGACGGCCCTGGACTGTTTCCTGCGGGTCAAACCGTCGGCGGAAGCGTCGGGCGACACCGACCGGATCGCGCGTGTGTATGCATTCCTCGGCTGGACGTACAGCGCAATGAAGCAGGATTCGCTGGCGCTCGTTTACCAGTACCGCGCGCTTGCGTTGCGTGAAGCGATCAATTACCATGAAGGCGTATTTGCTTCGCTGAACTCCATTCGCTCCGAATACCTCGCGTACGGCCGCCTCGAAGAAGCGCTTGCGATCTCCCGCCGCATGCAGGCCGAAGAAGCTCGTGTCAGCAACGCGTATGGGACCGCCGCTGCGAACGCGTGGATCGCCGAAATAAAAGAGAAGCAGGGCGACCTCGATTCGGCGCTGTTCTTTTACGCGCGCGCGGAAGCGGGCGGGCAGGAGTTGAACGATGTGCACCTGCTGCGCGACGCGTATGGCGGACTTGCGCGCGTGCTGGATGCCAAAGGCGATGCCAACCGCGCGTATTCATATTTCAAAAAGCATACGCACCTGAAGGATTCGCTGCTGAAGGTGGAGATCGCCACCAACGAGGAACGGACGAGGGAAGTATACGACGTGGAAAGTAAGATCCAGGAGATCGAGCTGCTGAACAAGGACAAGGAGCTGAAAGAGAAAGACCTTTCCGAAAAGCAAAAGACGTTGTGGGGGCTGACGCTCATCCTCGGCATCACCGCGGCCCTGGCCGTGATCGTGTTTGCCGGTTACCGCCGGAAAAAGCGGATGGCCGCCGACCTCGCAGAGCAGAAAAAGATCATCGAAGCGAAGAACAGCGACATCACCGCCAGCATCGTTTACGCGCAACGCATCCAGCAGGCCATCCTTCCTTCCCTGAAGCAGATCAAGGACGCCATTCCCGGCTCCTTCGTGCTGTACAAGCCGAAGGACATCGTCAGCGGCGATTTTTTCTGGTTCAACGAAACGGCCGACAGCTGGTACCTCGCCGCCGTCGACTGCACCGGCCACGGCGTTCCCGGCGCGCTGATGAGCATGATCGGCTACAATTTCCTCGGCCAGATCGTGAACGAGATGCAGGTACGCAGGCCTCCGGACATTCTCAACGAGCTGCACAAAAAAGTATTGCTCGCGCTGAACAAAGACCTGGCCACGCACGACATCAAGGATGGAATGGACGTCGCGCTGGTCCGCATCCGCAAAGACAAAAGCGTTATCGAATTTTCCGGCGCCGTCCGCCCGCTCTACCTCGTGCGCAGCAACGAGCTGCAGGTCATCAAAGGCGATATCTATTCCATCGGCGGCATCAAGGAAGTGGACGACGCCACGCCGTTCTCGCAGCACAGCATCCCGTACGAAGCAGGAACGCTCGTCTACCTCTTCTCCGACGGTTTCGCCGACCAGTTCGGCGGCCCGCACGGCAAAAAATTCAAGTACAGCCAGCTCCGCACTGTATTGCTTCGCATCAGCACGTTACCTCCCGAAGAGCAAGCGGAAGTTCTCGAGAAAACTTTCAAGGAATGGAAAGGAAATTTGGAACAGGTCGATGATGTGATGGTGATCGGGGTGAAGCTCTGACAAGAGCTCATTTCTTTTTCACGGCGTTCCCCTTTTTATCGATGACGAACTCTTTTCCGTCTTTGCTGACTTCTGCTTCTCCCCACGTTGTAAAATTGCCTGCCGAAGAATAGATCAGCGGAATTACGATCTTGCCTTTGTCGTCTGCATAGCCGTATAACCCGCCCGTGTACCAGCAGAATGAAGGATCGTCACATTCCTGTTCGCACCCGGTACAGACCCATGCCATCCCGTTTTCAAATTCGCTGATGTGGTCGTAAATGAGCGGCAGCACGATATGATTCGCCGAATCGACCAGTCCGTATTTCTCATTCTTCCCGACGATCAGCAAACCATTTTTAAAATCCTGCGCCACGAAATCGTATTCCAGCGGGATTACCTCTTTTCCTGATGAGTCGAGCATGCCTTGTTTTCCGCCGTAAGGCCCGATACTGTAATAAGCCCGCTCGCAACCCTTGCAGGCAAAGATCCAGTCGTTTCGATAATAGCCGAGGTCATTGTATTCCACCGGGATCACTTCCTTCCCGGTTTTGTCGATGTAGCCGAACTTTCCGTTGCCCCAGCTCATGTTGTTTTCCTCGCAACCGATGCAAACATTCGCAAGGCCATCGGAAAAATCAAATGCCGCATCGTATTTGAAATCGGCGATCACGTTTCCGGCCGTATCCAGGAACCCGATCTTGCCGTCTTTTTTCGCTTGTATCGTACCCTCGTAAATTTCGCCGAGATCATCGTAAATGAATGGAATGACGACTTTCCCGGCACGATCGACATATCCCCATTTTCCGCCTTCCCACTCATACTTTCTCTCGTTGTATGCTCCGCCGATGCATGCTGGCGCGATGTTGTGCCAGAAACAGCCAAGCTGTTCGTAAACAGGCGGTATCACTTCTTTCCCTGACATATCGATTGCGCCATGCTTCTTCCCCACGGTGAAAAGCATCGGCTGCCCGCAACCATTGGTAAGGTATTCATAAATGAACGGAAGAACGGTGTCGCCTTTCATGTCGATCATTCCATATTTCCCGTTTCCCTTTGCAACGACATACCCTCTCACATCAAAATCAATATCGTCGTATTGACAGGGAATAATTTCTTTCGCGTTACGGTCGACGAATCCCCATTTCCCGCTTCGCTTTACGATGTAATAACTGCCCCAGCCGCGCACATCTTCATAGATCATCGGGATGACAAGCCTGCCCGTGCTGTCGATAAAGCCCAGCTTCCCGTCGAGCCTGACCTCGGCAAGGTCGTTGTCTCTGAAATTGCCGACGTCGCTATAGATGGGCTTTACAATTATTTTCCCGGTGGCGCGCTCCTGGAATCCCCAAAGTTCGCCTTCACGGAACGGAACAAGGCGCTGCCCGCTCATAACGAAAGGAAACAAGAACAAAAGGAGAAACCCGGAAAATCTCATGTGCGGGGGCGAATGTCTTAGAAGTTATCTCAAAAACGAAGCATCCCCTCAAAAGAAAAACCAAAGCAAAAATCCAAATCCCAAACTTCAATAAAATCAATGGTTTGAAAGGTGCATCGACAAGCCTTTGGGATTTGAATTTTCAGTTTTGGGATTTTTGAGATGAGCTCTAATAGCTTTATAAAATCAGAAAATCTCCCTGACAATTGGAACCGGAAATTACTCCCGCACAATCTTCACCACCGAACTTTCCCCATTCACCGTCAACCGCAAAAAGTAAACACCTTTCGCAAGATCCAGCTGCGCAACGTTTACCTCTTGCGTATAACTTCCCGCAGCCTGCTCCCTTTTTTTCGACAACACAATTTCCCTTCCCAGCACATCCGTCAGCGAAAGCGTAACGCCGGCGTTTGCATTCAATGCATAGCTCACGCTGAGCTGATCACTGAACGGGTTCGGAAAAACGTGGAGTGAAAATGCCGCATCGCTTTCCGCAACGTCCGTCGTTACCTGCGTGCAGCTCCACGTGGATGTAAAGCCCGCGTTGTTCACGAAGGGATCCGAAATGAAACGCAGCGTCAGCGCCCCGCCCGTGGACGTGATGTTTCCCGGTGAATTCGTGCCGGTGTACCCGCCGATCAGCGGCGAGGCGATGGACGGGCCGTCGAAGATGTACAGCGAGTCGTAATCCGTTTCGAGATCGAAGCTCGTGAAGCTGATCGTCACAGTCGACGCGTTCACGGGCATGATCATATAGGTATAGTCTTCGTTGCCCGTATGCGCGCTCGCCGGTCCGCCCGTGTCGTCGAATGTGCCCGTGCAGTTGTAATCCGCGTACTGGCAATCCGGCGTGGTGAAGCTCGAGCCCATCGTGTGCGCCGTGCCGTCCCAGATGCGCCAGTAATAGGTCGTGTTCGGGCGGAACTTTAAATACGAGGTGCAGGCCGGGTAATCGCAGAAGCTTCCCGGGCAACCGACGCTGGTCAGGTTCGAGACGTCCTTATTATAATACGTCGTGAAATTCGGATCGTCGGAAATGTCGACGTACCAGCCCGCGCCGGAGTTCGCCCAGTTCAGCGTCACGCCCAGGTTCGGGCAGCCCAGCGCCGTCACGGAAAGATTGGCGGGAACGATGACCGTTGTGTTGCTGGTCCAGCTTGCGTCCCATCCCGGCGCATCCGTCGCGCAGTCGCTGCGGAATTCTACCGTCAGCTCTCCGCCCGTGGACACGATCACGCCCGGCGAAGTTGTGCCCGTAAATTGCCCGATCAGCGGCGCATTCACATCCGCCCCGTCGTAGATGAACAAATAATCCCAGCTGCTTTCCGTGCTGAAGCTGTTGAACGTCAGCGTCACGCTCGTAGCGCCCGTCGGTGCGATCGTCCACACGTAACGTTCATCGTCCAGGTAATTTCCACCCGCTCCGCCCGAATCATAAATGTTTCCCGAAGCAGCCGTATAGATCGTAGCTGCCGGCGCAGGATTCACCAGCTTGTAGAAATAATCCCAGTCCCAGTTCGGCCCCGGGTCGGTATGCGTCTGGTTCGGGTAATGCTGGTGGCCTTTCACGCGCGTGCATCCGCCGGGCATCGATGACGTATTATAATAAGTCGTGTTCGACCACGGCCACCAAGCGGTGCGGAGCGGATCGATCGAATTGTCGGCGCAGATGTCCGCCACGAGCGCAGCGCTGGACGTGTACATCGCCACGGTGTACCAGCCCGTCTGGCTCGCATAACCTTCATGCTCGATGCCCACCGTGTACGGATTTTCAGAGCCCACGTGCCACGCCTTGTTCGCTTCGAGCACCATCTGCGTGATCTGCCCGTCGCTGGAGCGCACCACGTAATGCGCGGACACGCCCGAATTGCAATTCTGGAACCAGGAGATGCAGCCCGAATAGCTTCCTTCCACGTCGTGGATCGTTACCGCGGAAATGGCCACGCTGTTGCGCGAGCTCCAGTTGCAGGCCGCCACCCACAAGGCCGGACCGTAATCGGCGGATTGAATTTCAGGATCGTTCCCTCCTGCGCGGAACACATTTCCATTTTCATCCCGCACATTTACGTCAGTAACGGTGACACGCGGAGCGGAGAGAACTGCGTAGTTGTCGCCGAAATACGTTTGGAGGTCGAACTGCGGATCGGGGAAATTGTAAAGCTGTTGATACGTTGCATTCGTCATGAATGAAAAAATGCCGTAGAGCTGCGTTTGCAATGCAAACTGTTGTCCTTCCGTTTCACGGGGCAGTTCGCTCAGCGCTTCCAGTGTTGCGGCGATGACATGAATATCGTCCAGTCTCCGGTCCGGTGAGAAATGGAATTCGGTGCTGATCTGCGAATAGGCTGCTGCGTAAGCGAGGATGTTTTTTTCCGGGTCATTAATAATGTCGTCCACGGAATAGCCTGAAATTTCCGAAACCAGGGAAAGGTTGTTCCGGAAATAACTTTTCCCGTCCGCAACAAGCCCCATTACGCCGAACGCTTCCGGCATCCCGATGCAGCTGCCGTGCCCGCCGGGATTGTGCGTGATGTGGTTGAAATGTGTATTCGTGAACGCCACCGCTTCCAGCACGCCGCGGGGAACTTCCGGGTATTCCTGGTAGGCCCGGTCGAAATAAGTTGCGTACGGGTTGGCAACGATCGCATCCTGGCGGGCGCTGAGCGCCAACGGGAAAATCGATAAAATGAATAGTAACCGTGCTTTCATAACAACGATTTTACGGAAAAAACCCATAGGAGCAATTGCTCGTCGACAAAAGCCATTGCTTCATCGAATGAGGCCCGGTTTTAAAAACGCCTTTATCCTCCAAAACGACGCGATTAGCTGCCTGTTTTGTCACCGGAACGGCGTATTTCCGGGTAAAAGAGGGTATTTTCGCCTTCTCTTTTCAACATTTTATTTGTGCATAAGTTTGTCAGGACAAATATTGTGTTTATCTTCGCAGCCCCATAAAAGGGACAATTCAGCAGAACGCAATATTATTCAACTGATAATCAAGTGGATACCTTATCTTACAAAACCGTTTCGACCAACAAGGCGGCGGTAAAAAAAGACTGGTTGCTGGTAGATGCCGAGAACGAGACGGTCGGCCGCCTTGCATCCAAAGTGGCGTACCTGGTCCGTGGCAAGCACAAGACCTCCTACACCCCTCACGTGGACTGCGGCGACAACGTCGTGATCATCAACGCCGATAAAGTGCGTTTCTCCGGCAACAAGATGGACGACAAGGTGTACACCCGCTACACGGGTTACCCGGGCGGACAGCGTTTTGTTACGCCCAAGGAGCTGATGGCTTCGCACCCGGAGCGCATCCTCGAGCTGGCGATCGGCCGCATGTTGCCGAAGACCAGGCTGGGCGAGCGCCTCAAGCGCAACGTATTCGTCTACGCCGGTGAAGGCCACAAGCACGAAGCACAAAACCCGAAGAAAATCGACCTCAATACCGTTAAAGAGCGCAAGTAATGGAAGTCATCAACAAACTTGGCCGCCGCAAAACCGCAATCGCCCGTATTTATATGGAGCGCGGAAAAGGCGAAATCACCATCAACAACCGTGACCTGAAGGATTACTTCCCCACGGAAGTGCTCCAGAACAAAGTCACCCAGGGCCTCGCGCTGACCAACAACATGGGCCAGTACGACATTAAAGTGAACGTTGAAGGCGGTGGCGTTACCGGCCAGGCCGAAGCGATCCGCCTCGCGATCTCCCGCGCACTCGTGGAAATCGACGTCGAGCTCAAGCCGAAGCTGCGCGCTGATGGCCTGATGACCCGCGACCCGCGCATGGTTGAACGCAAGAAGTTCGGCCGCCGCAAAGCTCGCCGTCGCTTCCAGTTCAGCAAACGTTAATCCAGAACCTTATCAACTTATCATAGTCGAAGTACATGTCAAGAACATCCTTCAACGAGCTGCTCGAATCAGGCGCCCATTTCGGCCACCTCAAACGCAAGTGGAATCCCGCAATGGCTCCGTACATCTTCACCGAGAAGAACGGTATCCACATTATCGACCTCAATAAAACCGTTGTCAAGATCGACGAAGCGTGCAACGCGCTCAAATCGATCACCCGCTCCGGCAAGAAGATCCTTTTCGTCGCCACCAAAAAGCAGGCGAAAGACATCGTTGCAGAACGTGTGAAAGGCGTAGGCATGCCCTACGTCACCGAGCGCTGGCCCGGCGGAATGCTCACCAACTTCGCGACCATCCGCAAGGCGGTCCGCAAGATGGCAAGCATCGACAAGATGGCTACCGACGGTACCTTCGAAAACCTGTCCAAGAAAGAAAAGCTCATGCTTTCCCGCGAACGCGCCAAGCTCGAGCACAACCTTGGTTCTATCGCCGACCTGACCCGCCTTCCCGCGGCCATCTTCATCGTCGATATCGTGAAAGAACACATCGCGGTCGCTGAAGCAAAACGCCTCGGCATCCCGACCTTCGCCATCGTCGATACCAACGCCGATCCCGGCAAAGTGGATCACGCGATCCCGGCCAACGACGACGCTTCCACCTCCATCAAGCTCATCATGGAAATCGTCTGCAAATCCATCGCAGAAGGTCTCGATGAACGCAAGCTCGATAAGGACAAAGCCGACGAAGAAGATAAAGACCTCACCGACGAGCAGCGTTCAGCACGCGCTTACGCGGAAGGCGAAGAAGAAGAAGGCTCCGATGCACCGCGCAAACCCGGCGCACCCGCACGCCGCGGACCCGGCAAACCGGGCGTCCCGGGCAAACCCGGCACACAAGGCCGTGGCGGCCCGCGTGGCGGAACAGGCGGCGGCCCCCGTCGCCCGACCCGCGCGTAAGCAACCTTCGCTTAGTATTAACCGATTTTATTTTTACTGATATGGCCGTTACGATCACTGCATCTGACGTGAACAAGCTCCGCACCATGACGGGCGCGGGCATGATGGATTGTAAAAAAGCGCTGACCGAGACCGATGGCGATTTCGAAGCTGCTATTGACCTGCTCCGCAAAAAAGGACAGAAAGTCGCCGCCAACCGCAGCGACCGCGATGCAAAAGAAGGACAGGTAATCGCAAAGACCACCGGGACCTTCGGCATTGTCATTTCCCTCAACTGTGAAACCGACTTCGTTGCAAAAAACGAAGACTTCGCGAAAACCGCCGACGCCATGGCTACGCTCGCTCTCGAGAACAAGCCCGCTGACCTCACCGCGCTGCTCGCGCTTCCTTTCGAAGGCACGACGCTCGGTGAAAAAGTCATCGACATGGTCGGCAAGATCGGTGAGAAGATCGAACTCTCGAAGTACGAGCAGATCTCTGCCTCCAAAGTTGTCGCTTACAACCACCCGGGCAACCGCCTCGCCTGCATCGTCGGCTTCAACAAAGAAACCAGCGACGAAGTGGCGAAGAACGTTGCCATGCAGGTTGCCGCAATGGCCCCTGTAGCCGTCGACAAAGACGATGTCGATGCAACGATGCTCGAGCGCGAGCTTGACATCGCACGTGAGCAGGTACGCGCTGAAGGCAAGCCCGAAGACATGGTCGAGAAGATCGCCCAGGGCAAAGTCAACAAGTTCTACAAAGAATCCACGCTCCTCAACCAGGAGTTCATCAAGGATGCCAAGAAATCGATCCGCCAATACCTCCAGGAAACGGACAAAGAATTGACGGTCACCGGCTTCAAGCGGATCATCCTCGGATAATTCATTTCCTTCCCCCGGCTCAACCGGGGGATTTTTTTGCCCTGTTAAAACCCACGCGCCATGAAATACAAACGCATTCTTCTCAAGCTGAGCGGCGAAGCCCTGATGGGCGACAAACAGTTCGGCATCGACCATGAAATCCTCGGCCGGTATGCGCAGGAGATCAAAACCGTGGTCGACGCCGGTGTGGAAGTTGCGATCGTGATCGGCGGCGGGAATATTTTCCGCGGCATCCAGGCCGTCGACGGCGGGATGGACCGCGTGCAGGGCGATTACATGGGCATGCTCGCCACGATGATCAACAGCATGGCGCTGCAGGCTGCCCTCGAAAAGATCGACGTGGCCACGCGCCTGCAGTCCGCCATTGAAATGAAGCAGATCAGCGAGCCGTTCATCCGCCGCCGCGCAGTACGTCACCTCGAGAAAGGCCGCGTCGTCATCTTCGGCGCCGGCACCGGCAACCCCTATTTCACCACCGACACCGCAGCATCACTGCGCGCCATCGAGATCGAAGCCAACGTGGTGCTGAAAGGAACGCGCGTCGACGGCATCTACACCGCCGATCCTGAAAAGGACAAAACCGCCACGAAATTCGAAACCATTACGTTCAACGAAGTTTACGAGAAGAACCTCAACGTAATGGACATGACGGCATTCACGCTCTGCAACGAGAACAAGCTCCCCATCATCGTGTTCGACATGAACAAGCCCGGCAACCTGAAAAAGGTCGTCATCGGCGAACAGGTAGGAACGCTCGTAGGATTTTAGAACGAGAAAAGAAGTGGACCCGTGAACGACGGAGTATCTCCTTCGTCCTTCGTCCCTTTTCGTCCCTCCCATCAACCGCGACTGCCAACCGCCCCCGCCAACCGCCCCTCATCCCTCGTCCCCTTTTCCGTTCCCCGTCCCCTTTTCCGTCCCTAGTCCCTTTTTCGTCCCCTCGTCCCTTTTTCATTATTTTAGCGCCATGAACGAAGAAGTAAAGCTGATCATCGATACCACTGAAGAATCCATGATGTCTTCGGTGCAACACCTGGAAGCCGAGCTCGTCAAGATCCGCGGCGGCCGTGCGAACGCGAGCATGCTCGACGGCATCATGGTTGACTATTACGGCACGAACACGCCGCTCAACCAGGTGGCCAACGTCAACACGCCCGACGCACGCACCATTTCCGTTCAGCCCTGGGAAAAAGGCATGCTCGACCCCATCCTGCGCGCCATCCAGGCTGCAAACCTCGGCTTTAACCCGACCAACAACGGCATCATGCTCATCTGCTCCATACCGCCGATGACGGAAGAACGCCGTAAAGCGCTCGTCAAAAAAGCAAAGGAAGAAGGCGAACACGCAAAAGTCAGCGTCCGCAACGCACGCCGCGATGCAAACGAAGAAGTGAAGAAGATGATCAAAGCCGGTCTTCCCGAAGACGAAGGAAAGGAAGCCGAAGCAAAGATCCAGCAGATGACCGACGCCTACACCGCGAAAGTGGAAAAGCATCTCGAAACGAAAGAGAAAGAGATCATGACCGTCTGAAGAATACGGTCTCACGAATTCAAAAAAAGCCGTCCCGGGTACCGGGGCGGCTTTTTTTATGCTGCACTTTTCATCTCCTGGCGCAGGCGGTCGCCCGGCGCTTCTTCATCTTCATTCCAGGCAAACGGGTTGTTGTTGATGTAACACGCGATGCGGGATAATTCCTGCTCGTTGCGTATGATATGCTCATAGAAATTCCGTTGCCAGATCTTCCCGGGAATTCCCGAAAATCTGGCACGCTGCGTAACTGCCGATTTGAACCCGCGCACAATGGAGGAAAGATTCCGTTTCTGCGGTCCGAATTTGTTGCGATAGCCTTCGGGGAAATAAAGATGGTTGCCGGTTTGCGGAAGATGTCCGGGTTCGCCGGCGTGTTCGTGGATAAACAGGATGCCGTGGAAATGGTTGGGCATGATGATGGATTCGGTAACGGTTACATATCCGCGGATCGCGGTGGTTTTTTCCCATTCATCCCGAATAAAAATTCCCAGTGGTGATAATTCTACCGTGTTGTTGATGATTTTCGAAAACGTTTGCTGTCGTTTGTGACTGCAGATCGTAATAAAATATGCGCCGTTCGTGGCGTAATCATATCCCTGCAACCGAATCATTTTCCTGGACGGTCGTATAACGTCGTTCATATGATATAAATAAAATGGGTGGCAAATATATAAAATTGTTGTTGTAGGGGCACGGTTATAGGGGCACGATGCATCGTGCCCCTATAACCGTGAAACCACCGATCACCGATTTAAAAAACCAAACAATCGTAAAAAAACAAACCCATGTGATCCAAAAAAACAATTCCGCAAAACCACCAATCACCCATTTGATCACCCGCCCATTTTCAATCCGCCCACACATTCGTCCCTTCCGAACAATTCCTGCAGATGTCGATTTCCCTGCGTCCTTTTAAAACCGCGGCGCGGAAATTCCGGTAGGGTTCGCTGAACCAGATCTGTTTCATCGGGAAATTGCGCAGCATGCCCAGCTTGTGGGTGGCGTCTTTGTCGAAACAGCACGGCACCACGGCGCCGTCCCACGTGATCACGCAGGAATGCCACATTTTCCAGCAATGATCTTCCAGCTCGTTCTTCACTTCCCAGGTGCCGTCGGTTTTCTGGCGGTAGCGGGAATATTCTTCGTTGCCGGGAATCAATTCGTGGCCGTTCTCGTATTCGTACACCTGCGCGGTTTTCAGCAGTACCTCATCCACATCCAGCTTTTCCGCGAGCCGCCTTACCTCTTTTACCTGGTGCTCATTCGGCTTCACAACAAGGAACTGGAAAACAACATGGGGCGTGGATGAGCGCAATTGCTTTTTCCACTTCACGATGTTTTTTGTGCCTTCGATCACCTTGTCGAGCTTTCCGCCGATCCGGTATGCGGCGTACGTTTCCTGCGTGGTACCGTCGATTGAAATGATGAGGCGGTCGAGGCCCGATTCTACGGTCCGTTTTGCAGTTGCGTCGTCGAGGTAATGTGCGTTCGTGGAGGTGGAGGTGAATACGTGCTTCGACGCGGCGTATTTCACCATGTCGAGAAACGCGGGGTTGAGATAGGGCTCGCCCTGGAAATAAAACGTGAGGTAAAGCAGGTGCGGACTGAGCTGGTCGATCGTGCGGTTGAAGAACTCACGGTCCAGCATGCCCGTGGGCCGGGAAAATTGGCGGAGCCCGCTCGGGCATTCAGGGCAGCGCAGGTTGCACGACGTGGTCGGCTCGATGGAAACGCTGATGGGCAATCCCCACTGCGCGGGCTTTTTCGTGAGGCGCGAATACCAGAACCCCGTCCACACCAGCAGCGCATTCCACGCCCGCCGCGGCGTCACGCGCCGGGCAACACGAAATGCGAATTTCCATTTTGAAAACATGATACTTTAAAGCTACGGAAAAAATAATGTGCAAATGTGCTGATATGCAGGTGTGCAAATGGAGGTCATAGGTTTTAGGACTTAGGTTTTAGGTACACATTTCTCCTAACACCTAAGACCTAATATCTAAGCTTTGCGGGAGCCTGTGCGCATCGGCCGCGGCGAACGACACATTTTCATTTGCACATCCACGCATTTGCACACCTGCACATTTGCACACCTGCACATTTGCACACCTGCACATTTGCACACCTGCACATTTGCACACCTGCACATCCACACATTTGCACATCACATCAAATGCAGCAGCCAGCCGAGCAAGCCGGCAAGGGGGAAAAGGATTGCCGTGTCGAAATCTTTCCAGAGCGAAAGCGCAAGCACCACGGCGAAGATCACCAGCGACTGCCAATCCTGCGGCGCGCTTTTCCCGATCACCCATACCGATGCGAGGATCATCCCGATCACTGCGGGGCGCACGCCTT
The DNA here is from genome assembly GCA_966211705.1 of uncultured Chryseobacterium sp. Taxonomy (GTDB): domain Bacteria; phylum Bacteroidota; class Bacteroidia; order Palsa-965; family Palsa-965. The sequence continues at coordinate 65,030 of CBIHOC010000016.1, read as the reverse complement.
TGAACACCGCTTCTACTCCGGGGCGGCTTTTGATGCGGTCGATCAGCTGGTGCGCGGGAAGCATGAGCAGCGCAGGCGGAACGAAGATGCCGATCGTGGAAACGAGCGCGCCCCAGAAACCCGCCACTTTCCATCCCACGAACGCAGCGCTGATCGCCACGGGGCCCGGCGTCACCTGCCCCATCGCAATGCCGTCTGCAAACTCCCGCGACGTCACCCAGCCATGCGCGCCCACAACAACTTTTTCAATGGCGGGAATAAAAACGTAACCACCGCCGAACAGCGTCACGCTCATCGTGCCGAACGTGAGGGCCAGCATGCGCAGCTCCTGCAGGAAAAGCGAACCCGGGCGGAAAAGATAAACGAGCAATCCCGCGATAACGATCGAACCGATCACAAGAACGGGCATGCGCGGATTTCCCGGGGGAACGCGCGGCAAGTCTTCCACCGTTGTTCTTTTTGAAAAAAGAAGATACCCGCTGACGCCGGCAACGACGATCACAGCAAGCGTGACGAGAAAACCTTTCAGGAAAAATATGGCCGCGGCCGCACCGAGCAGGATGATGCCGTGCGGTAATCCTGTGACGTTCTTTTTGGCGAGCGACCATACCGTTGCCGTGATCACTGCCGCAACCGCGGCGATGAGACCTCCGAAGATGTCGGTGAGCAGCGGCAGCTCGCCGTAACGGAAATACAGGTCCGCGAGCACGCACATGAGGACGAACGACGGAAGCAGCACGCCGATCAGCCCGGCAATTGCGCCTGCCATTCCGTGAATGGCATACCCGCATGCGGTGATCACGTTCGTGGCCAGCGGACCGGGAAGCAAATTGCCCAGCGTCGTGAAATCGAGCACCTGTTCGTCGGTGATCAATTTGCGCCGTTCACAGAGATCCTTCCGCATGGCGGCAACCAGCGCGATATTTCCCCCGAAAGCGGTGGCGCCGATCTTCAGGAAAACGAGAAAAAGCCGGAACAGCGAAATCTGCTGCATGCCGTAAAGATGAGCATTATCAGGAAAACGGACAGCGCGCGATCCGGGGCTTCCCCATCACCCGGAAATCCTTACTTTTACACGTCAATTGCACACCTGCGGTAAGGTTGAACGAGTTGCCGGACGCGGAATAATCAACGCAAAGACTGTAGCAATTTATGTGGGCTAATTTATCGCACCTTATCCTGCGAAACCGCGTTTCGATCCTCATCGTGATGTTGCTTGTCACGGTTTTTATGGGATGGCAGGCGGCAAGCAAGCTCGAGCTTTCCTATAAATACGCCCGCGTGCTGCCGATGGACGACCCGAGATACCAGGCGTACGAGGAATTCAAAGCGCGCTACGGGGAAGACGGCAACGTGATGGTGATCGGGTTCAGGGACTCGTCCATGTTCCGGCTCGCGAAATACCAGGGCTGGTACGACCTCACCGAAGCCATCCGCAAGATCGACGGCGTGCAGGAAGTGATGTCCACCGCGCGACTGTACGACCTTTCCGAAAATGACAGCCTCGAAAAATTCGACGTGAAGCAGATCGTTTCCCGCCGCCCGCAGACACAGCAGGAAGTGGACAGCATCCGCGACCATATCTACAAGCGGCCGTTCTATGACGGACTGATCCTCAACAAGGATTCGATGGTGACGACCATGCTCATCACGTTCAAACAGTCGTCGCTGAATTCGGAAGACCGGATGAGCATCGTGAAAGAGATTCACGAACAAACGGAAGCATTTGCGCAAAAGCACAACGAAGAGATGCATTACTCCGGCATGCCCTGGATCCGGTCGGAGTACATGCGCAAAATTTCCGGCGAATCGACCTTGTTCCTCGTGCTCTCCGTGCTGATCACCGGGCTCATCCTCTTCATTTTCTTCCGCTATTTTAACGCCGTGTTCTTCTCGCTCATCGTCGTGATCGTCGGCCTGGTCTGGTCGGTGGGAACGATCGGGCTGCTCGGGTACAAGATCACCGTCCTCACCGGTCTCATTCCCTCGCTGATCGTCATCATCGGCATACCGAATTGCATTTTTCTCATCAACAAATACCAGGAAGAGCTGCTGGCCCACGGCAACAAAACCAAAGCGCTGGCGCGCATGGTACAGAAAGTGGGTTTGTCGAATTTCCTTGCCAACATCACGACGGCCATCGGTTTCGGCGTGTTCTATTTCACCAACAGCAGCATGCTCGTGGAATTCGGCGTCGTGGCTGCGATCAACGTAATGACCACGTATGCGATCGCGCTGGTGCTTACGCCGATCATCTTCAGCTACCTGCCGACACCGAAGCCGAAGCAGATGAAGCACCTGAGCGGCAAACGCATCATGAAGCTGATGGATGTGATCGACCGTCTTGCGCACCAGCACCGGCGCGTCATCTATCTCGGCGTTGGGATCGTGACCGTCGTGTCGATCTTCGGCTTTACCAAAATCCGGGTCAACGGTTATGTCGTGGATGACCTGCCGAAGAACGACCCGATCTACACCGACCTGAAATTTTTCGAAAGCCATTTTCACGGCATCGTTCCCTTCGAAGTGGCGATCGAGGTCAAAGAAATCGTTACGCCGAAGGAGCTCGATGGCATCATCGCAGCTGCGAAAAAGATCAACAGCGACACGATGGAGGCTGTGATCCGCAAACATTACACGTTCGATACGCTGGCGCCGAAAAACATTTTCGACCTCGAAGGCTCCATCCTTTTCCAGATCGATTCGCTCCAGCGCATCGTGCAGGCCCGGCCGGAATTTTCACGCCCGGTTTCGGTGGTGGAAGCGGTGAAATTCGCCAACCAGGCATTGAAGCGCGGCCACCCGAAAATGTACCGCCTGCCGAACAACCTCAGCGACATGAGCAAGCTCGGCGAATATTTCAAGCCGAAGAACGATTCCGGTAAACTCTCGAGCTTTCAGCAGGAAAAGCTGTCGTCGTTCCTCGACACGTCATTCCGAAACACGCGCGTCAGCTTCCAGATGGCCGACGTCGGCTCCGACAGCGCCGAACGCATCGTCGCGAAACTTCAGCCGCAGATCGATTCGCTGTTCCCCGCTTCACAATACAACGTGCAGCTGACCGGTTTCTCGCTGATGTTCCTGCGCAGCTTCGATTACATGCTGCATCACCTCTTCGTGAGCCTTCTCATCGCGATCGTTCTCATTCTCCTGCTCGGCATGGTGCTGTTCCGTTCGGTGTGGATCATCGTGCTGTCGAAACTTCCGTGTTTGATCCCGCTCGTCATCACCGCCGGCATCATGGGCTTCCTCGGCATCCCATTCAAATCGTCGACGATCCTGATTTTCTCGATCGCGTTCGGCATCGCTTCCGACGGCACGATCTACATTCTCACCGAATACCGCCAGCAGCTGCGCCGTCTTTCCCCGGCCAACGCGTCCAAAGCCGTGTCCCGCGCCATTCATGAAACCGGCGTGAGCATGATCTACACGAATACGATCCTCTTCTTCGGCTTCGCCATCTTCATTTTATCCGGCTTCGGCGGAACCGTGGCGCTCGGCATCCTGCTTTCGATCACGCTCATCGTCTCGCTCGCAACGAACCTGATCCTGCTCCCGTGCATCCTGCTCTCGCTGGAAAAACGCGCCGCGACAAAAGCCCTTGTGAAAGAACCGCTCATCAATATCTTCGACGAAGAAGAAGATATCGATTATGAGAAACTCACGATCCGCACCGATCAACCGAAGGAAGATTAAAAACGGTTGCCGGTTGTCCGGGGTTGTCGGTCGCGGCTGCGCCGCTTCGGTTGTCGGTAATCGGTTGTCAGTCTTTGACTGTCGCTCAGACCGACAACTGACAACCGATTACCGACAACCCCGGACAACCGACAACCCCGGACAACCGGCAACCCCGGACAACCGGCAACTGACAACTGACAACAGATAACCGGCAACCCCGGACAACTGACAACCGAACACTGTCATGAAAGGAATCATTCTCGCCGGCGGCTCCGGCACACGTCTTCACCCGCTGACGCTTGCCGTAAGCAAGCAATTGATGCCGGTTTACGACAAACCGATGATCTACTACCCGCTGTCGGTGCTGATGATGGCGGGCATACGCGAGATCCTGATCATTTCCACGCCGCTCGATCTTCCGAACTTCCGCCGGTTGCTCGGCGACGGCAAACAGCTCGGCTGCTCGTTTACCTATGAAGAGCAGGTCGTTCCCAACGGGCTCGCGCAGGCATTCGTGATCGGGGAAAAATTTATCGGGAAGGACAAAGTGGCGCTGATCCTCGGCGACAATATTTTTTACGGCGCGGGCCTCGGCGGCTTGCTCCAGGAGAACAACGATCCCGAAGGCGGCGTGGTGTTTGCGTACCACGTGAGCGACCCGGAACGTTACGGCGTGGTGGAATTTGACGCTACCGGAAAAGTTTTGTCCATCGAAGAAAAACCGGCGAAGCCGAAATCGCACTACGCGGTGCCGGGACTTTATTTCTACGACAACAGCGTGGTGGAGATTGCCAAAAACCTGGAGCCGAGCGCGCGGGGCGAATACGAGATCACGGACGTCAACAAAAAATACCTCGAGGCGGGAAAGCTGAAAGTCGGCATTCTCGCACGCGGAACGGCATGGCTCGACACGGGCACATTCGCATCGCTGCAGCAGGCCGGGCAATTCGTGCAGGTCATCGAGGAACGCCAGGGATGGAAGATCGGCTGCATCGAGGAAGTGGCGTACCGCATGGGCTTTATCGACGCAGGCGGGCTGCGCGCGCTTGCAGCGCCGTTGCTGAAGAGCGGCTACGGCCAATACCTGCTTAACCTTGTAAAGTGAACATGAAAGCTGCCGGGAACAAACGAAAAATTCTGATCACGGGCGGGGCCGGGTTTATCGCCAGCTGCATGGCGGAGAAGCTCGCTGCCGACCCGCAAAACTTTGTCGTTGTTGTCGACAACCTGCTCACGGGAAATCTCAGCAAGGTGCCGAAATCTCCGCACGGCAACATCGAGTTCATCAAAGCCGATGTCAACAACTTCAGCGAGATCACCGACGTTTTCCTGGCGCACCGTTTCGCTTACGTTTTCCATTACGCTGCTGTCGTCGGCGTTCAGCGCACGCTCGATCACCCGCTGATGGTCATGCAGGACATGAACGGCATCCGCCACATCCTGAACCTGTCGACGACGTCCGGCGTGAAGCGTATATTTTTTTCCTCTTCCTCCGAAGTGTACGGCGAGCCCGTGGAATACCCGCAGAACGAAGAAACGACGCCGCTCAATTCACGCCTTCCTTACGCCATCGTAAAAAACGCAGGTGAAGCGTATCTCAAAGCGTATCGTAAAGAATACGGCCTCAGCTACACGATCTTTCGCTTCTTCAATACATACGGCCCCAAACAAAGTCCCGACTTTGTCATCTCCCGCTTCATCCGCGCCGCGCTGAAGAACGAGCCGATCGTGATCAACGGGGATGGGAGCCAGACGCGGACCTTCTGCTACGTCGACGACAACGTCGATGCGTGCGTGCAGGCGTTCAGCAGCGAAAAGTCCGTCGACGAGGTGATCAACATCGGCAGTGAAATTGAAACGACGATCATCGAGCTGGCGCAAACGATCCTCCGCCTCACCGGCTCATCTTCCGACATCATCCACGGTCCTGCGTTGAAAGAAGGCGACATGTCGCGCAGGAAACCCGACGTCACGAAGATGAAGCAGCTTCTTCATCGCGAGCTTGTTCCCCTCGAAGAAGGCATCCGCCGCATTCTCGCCGACACATCTTATATCCTCTGACCGTGGACACCAGGCAGTACCAGCAGCTGATCGAAGAATCGTTTTCGCGGTTCACGGCCGCTTTGCCTGCGTCGCCCGCCAGCCTTTACGAACCGATCCGCTACACGCTTGCACACGGCGGCAAACGCATGCGCCCGCTGCTGACGCTGATGGGCGCAGGACTTTTTCGCAATGATGTCAGCTGCGCAGTTCCTGCCGCAACCGGCATCGAGCTGTTCCACAACTTTACGTTGCTGCACGACGACATCATGGACAACGCCCCGTTGCGCCGCGGGAAACCGACGGTGCACGCGAAGTGGAACAGCAGCGTCGCGATCCTCAGCGGCGACGCGATGTACACCGAAGCGTTCCGGCAGGTGGCGATGAGCCCGAAAGAAGCGCTGGCGAACGTGCTGGAAATTTTCACGGCCACGGCGCTGAACGTGTGCGAGGGCCAGCAGCTCGACATGGATTTCGAAACGCGGCCGAAGGTTTCCATCTCAGAATACCTCGACATGATCAGCCTGAAGACGGCGGTGCTGCTGGCTGCTTCCCTGGAGATCGGCGCGCTGTGCGCGGGAGCGGATAAAACGGAAGGAAAAAAATTATACGAATTCGGTCGCCACATCGGCATCGCGTTCCAGCTGCAGGACGACATCCTCGACGTGTACGGCGATTCGGAAAAGTTCGGGAAGCAGGTGGGCGGCGATATCGTGTCGAATAAAAAAACGTATCTCCTGCTGAAAGCGCTGGAGAATGCGAACGGTTACCAGAAAGAAGAGCTGCAGAACTGGATGCTTGTGCGCGAAAAGGACGCTGCGGAAAAAGTGAGCGGCGTGAAAGCGTTGTACGATGCGCTGGACGTACGGAAACAGGCAGAAGCGGAAATGGATCGCCATTACAAAGAAGGCGTCCGGGCGCTCGAAAGCGTGCAAGGCGATGAAAGCGGGAAAACGATGATCCGTGGATTCGTGGATGCGCTGATGGTGCGGGAGCATTGACCGTTTTTGTAACTTCCGTCATGCACAAAGGAGTTTCCACTGCGCTTTTCCTCGGCCTTCCTGCCATTTACAAGCTGCTGAAGTTCAGCGAAGCGCCCAGGCACTCTTATGTGGAAATTGTCATCCCGGTCATCATGCTGGTCATTTCCGTCGGTCTCCTGTTCCGGAAAAAATGGGGCTACCATTCCGCGCGTGTTATCCTGTGGATCATCCTCGTGGTTGCAGTGCTCGGGATTTTTATCATACCCAACCTCGGCACCACTTACGGCGATATGAACACCCCGCGCGCAGTCGGCATGGCTGTATTGTCATTGCTGATCTCCGGCTGGCTGCTGTACCAGCTGGAAACGGATAAAGCGAAGAAAGATTTCGGATTGGAGTGATCACTCCGCCATAAACTCCCACGCGCTGCGGTACGCACCGATCTCGTCGATGTATTCCAGGAACGTTTTGTAGAACGAATGGTTCGCCAGCGTCGCGCTGTCGCCGAACACGAGCAGCTTTCGCTTCGCGCGCGTCAGCGCTACGTTCATCCGCCGCGTGTCGGCAAGGAAACCGATCTCCCCGCTGTCGTTGCTGCGCACCAGGCTGATGCAGATGATGTCGCGCTCCTGCCCCTGGAAACCGTCGACGGTGCGGACGGAAAAATGATGCGGGGAATCTTTGAAATACTCCTGCTCCAGGAGACGCTGCGTTAAATATTCTGTCTGCTGTTTGTACGGCGCGATGATGCCGATGCGCAGCGGCTCGTCGGGACGGCGGTCGTATTGCGCGATCACTTTTCTCAAATGCTTCAGCAGCAGCTCGGCCTCTTCTTTATTGCTCATGCTGAGCGTTTCGGGATTCTGCTCTTCGGTAAAACCGCAACCGGCCGTGTCGATGAATTCTACCGGCTTCACCAAAAGATCGTCGAGCTCGTCGTAGCTGAGGCGGCTGTCGACCACCGTGGCGTCGGCTTCGAGCTTGCCTTCGTAGAACATGCGGTTGGAGAATTGCATGATCTGCTCGTGCATGCGGTATTGCGTGCGCAGCATCACGGCTGCGTGCGGCTGCGTTTTTACGACGCGCTCGAACAGCGTGAACTTCAACCCGCCATCTTCCGCCTTTTTCGATTTCACCGTCGGCGGAAGCTGGCAATGGTCGCCGGCGAGGATCACCCGCTCGGCCCGCGAAATGGGGATCCAGCTCATCGGCTCGAGGGCTTGCGCGGCTTCGTCGATGAACACGGTGCGGAAACGCTTGTCGCGCATCAGCTTCCCGGAGGAAACGACCGGCGTGCAGGCGATCACCTGCGCGGTATCGAACTGCTCCCACAGAATATAATCTTCGAGCGTCGACGCATCGCGCAGCAATTGCCGGGCTTCCTGGAAAAGCAGGTTGCGCTGTTCACGTTCGGCATACCCGAAGCTGCGTTTGTATTTTTTCGCCAGCGCAAAAAATTCTTCGGCGCGCTTGCGGTACTCTTTCAATTCTTTGTACGAAGAATGATTCATCATTCGCACGTCGAGCGTATTGTTGATCACCTCTTCGGACACGCGCGCTGGATTGCCGAGGCGCAGCACCGACACACCCTGCCGCACCAGCCGCTCCGTAAGCAGGTCGACGGCGATGTTGCTCGGGCTGCACACGAGCACCTGTTTCTCGTGCAGCAGCGTGTGGCGGATGGCCTGGATGAACGTCGTTGTTTTGCCTGTGCCCGGCGGTCCATGCACCAGCGCAACATCCTCCGCAGCGGCAATGCGTTTCACGGCGTCGTTCTGGAATTTGTTCAGGCCCGGCATGGAAATGCTTTCATCGATCTTCCCGAATGCGGCTTTCCGTTCGCCGTACATCACTTCCCGCAATTCCGCGAGGCGGCCGCGTTCGGCGTCGATCACCTTTTGCAGCGCGATCAGCATTTCACGATAGCTGTTCTCGTCGAACAACAAATTCAGACCGATCTTCCCGCGTTCCACCCAGCCCGGAAGCTCGTCGGTGCTGAAAGAAATGCGCATGCGGTTGCCCCAAACGTTCTTGATCGTGCCCTGGAATTTCCATCCCTCGCTGCCTTTTTCGCCGGAGTTGCTGAACAGCTCGATGTTTTTTCCGCCGCCGAACTGGTGCAGCTCGCTCAATCCCTGCGTGCGTTCGAGCTCGATAATAAGGTTGTCGCCGGGGCCCAATTCTTCCGACGTGATCTTTACGGGATACCACGTCACGCCGTTCCTGCGGCGTTCGGTAACGCTGCAACGTTCGAATTGCGCAACGTATTGACGGTAGTCTTCATCCTTCTCGATGGCGAGAAGATCGACAAGACGGCGAAGCTCAGCTCTGGAATTGCTCATCCGCTCTTACTTTGCAAACCCCAGCTCCGCGTACACCGGGTAATGATCGCTGTAGCCGCCGATGTAATGCGAGCCTGCATACGTATGCAACGGCCCGGGCGGATCGTTTTTGTAGTTTACGCCGGTGATCCATTCCGGTTTAAAGATGACGGCCTGTGTGACGTAATAACCCGTTTTCGATCTCAGGCTTTGCGTGACCAGCACCTGGTCGAGCAGGTTGCGTTCTTTTTTGTATTGGTACGAACCTTCGCCTGCCGCTTTCAATGTGTCCATCAGGTTGAAGAAGCCGGTACTTTCACACAGGTAGCGCATACTCTTGTTCACAGGCTCGTCGTTGAAGTCGCCCATGACCAGCACTTGCGCGTTGGGGTTGATGGCGTAGATGCTGTCGCACGCGCGCATGAGGCTGCGGGCGGCCAGCATGCGTTTGTTTTCGCTCGCTTCCTGCCCGCCGCGGCGCGAAGGCCAGTGGTTGACGAAAATGAACAGCGTGTCCTTCTTCCCCAGCACGCCTTTCACCAGCAGGATGTCGCGCGTGTAAAACGTATCCTGCGGAACGGAAACGTTGATCGTCTGCGAACCGAGCACTTTGAACGTTTTCATTTTATAGATCATCGCCACGTCGATCCCGCGCTTGTCCGGCGAATCGTAATGGACAATGCCGTAGCCTTGCTTCTTCAGATCGGTTTTCTGTGTGAGATCGGAGAGCACGTTCTTGTTCTCCACTTCCGCCATGCCGAGAACGTCGGGTCCTTTCCCGCCGGCGCCAAGCGCGAGAATGACTTTCGAAAGATCGTCCAGCTTTTTCGTGTAGCGTTCCGACGTCCATTTCTTTTTTCCGCCCGGCAGAAATTCTTCGTCGTTGATGTTCGGATCGTTGATCGTGTCGAACAGGTTTTCGACGTTCCAGAACGCGATGCGGGCCGGGGGCTGGCCTTTGCCGGCGTATGCAACGGAAAACGAAAAGAAAAAGAGCAGCGAAAAGATCAGCCTGTTGTGCATGCGGCAAAGGTAGGATGGAAACGCTTCAGCCGTGAAGCCGGGCGTGATTTTCACGTGGAATTAACGCGGCTGCCTGTACAGTGAGTCGGCGTAGCCCATGATGATCTCCCTGACCAGGGCGGGCTGCTTATCGGAGATGTAGTGATCCGCCCCTTCGATCATGATGAATTTTTTGCTGCGTGCGTTGCGGAGCTTGCGTTTTGCGAAAGAAAAATTCGCTGTGTCGACGATCTGGTCTGCGCTGCCCTGCACTACGGTGGAAGGAACACAGATGCTGTCCCAGAGCGGAAGCATTTCCTCCAGCTCTCTGACGTGTGAAAATTTTTCTTCGGAGGCGACGTTGACGGCATCCGGCAGCATCCACGACACGATCGTGCTCTTCGCGGGCTTGCTGAACCACCAGAATTTTTCCTTCTCGGGATCGAGGGCGGGTGCGAGCATGACCAGCGCATCCACGTCGCGGGGATAATCCATGGCGATGCGTGCTGCGATCGGTCCGCCGTAGGATCTTCCGACGAGGATGACCGGCTGGTTGTTGCTGCGTTCCATGATGATGTTGTGGAACATTCTCGCCTGCTCGCGGATGCTGGTCAGGGGTTTCCCGTAATCGGATTTGCCATAGCCCGGGCGATCGACGGAAATCATGTGCGTGCGGGTGAGCAGCGTGCTGTCGTCAAGGTAATTGATGTAATAATGCCATGCACCGGGCGCACCATGGATAAAAAAGACCAGGGGAAGCGTGTCGGAGCCGGTTTCGGCGTAGTGAACGTGACGGCCATTTTTTCCTTCGAACAAGCGGAACTTCGGCTTGCGGGGCTTTTTGCTGTAATGCGTCTCCACCTTGCTGTCGGAAAGCAGGAAGTCGTGCAGGCAGCCGGGAAGCACAATGGCGATGATCAATAAGGCGATAAGGAAAACGTAGCGGCGGCGGGTCATGATTATAAATTTACGTCCTTAAGGGCAGAAGTCCATGTTAAAGATTGATAAGCATAAACCGTGCCCGGAGGCTTTATTATAACGCGGACAAGGAGGAATTATTTCTCAACGGGAAGAAGGTGTTAGGTCTTAGGACTTAGGTCGTGCGGGCTCCCTTCCTAATTCCTAAGTCCTAAAACCTAAGTCCTACTACCTCCGATTGATTTTCAACAGTTACGGACATACGAATAAATGCATTGGTCGACAAAAATCGATTGCTCGTCGATAAAAATGTCTTTTGGTCTTGCTTTTCACCTGGTTGCCGGCCGTTCCTGTTAAAAAATGGGCTGACCGAAACTTGCGTGGCATCCGGCTTTCACTAGCTTTGTTAAGCATCCTGATAATCAATCTCCCATGCGTATTCTTCTCTCTTTCGCGCTCGCCTGTTCCCTCGCACTGCCGCTCACCGCGCAAGAGCCGGCCTCCTCCATCACGCTGACTTCGTTCAATGCGGTTGCGCGCGACAAGCAGGTTTTACTTTCCTGGAACCCGGAACAGCCCGGCGTTCAACTGTACGAGCTGGAGAAATCGAAGAACGGTTCCGAGTTCACTGCGTTCGGGAAAGTGCAGGGCGCTGATGCGAACATGGAATTTATCGAAACCGACTTCATGCCTTACGAAGGCCTTTCCTGGTATCGCCTGAAGCTTACCGATGCGAACGGCAACATCAGCTATTCGAACGTTGTGCCGGTGAAATACGACGGCGGCGGAAACCCCATCTCGCCCGTTCCTTCCCAGGCGAATACCAACGGCTTCCGCGATAAATCGGTGCTCATCATCGTACGCAGCGCGGGAGGCGATGAATTCTATTCCAAAGTGGAAGTGGACGCCGCCGGCGACCCGATCCAGTGCAACAACCCGGACCCGCTGCTCAGCCGCGGCATTTATACGATCGTCGGCTGTTCGGAGCAAGAGCTCTACGCGAAGCAGATCGTGGTGAAATAAATTTCCTTCTTGCTTTTTACCCGGTACAGCATGCAGCCACTTCGCATGCAGTTTTAAGAGGCTGTTTAAGAATTAGATTTTGAAATTATTATAAGCGGATTTTTGTGCCAGACGAGGCGCTTTTTGCAGGCCATATCGGAGAGAATCTGGTCAAAAAAGCAACGAAGTGTGGCGCAAAAAGACGCATAAGAATTTCAAAAAATGATTCTTAAACAGCCTCTAAGTGCGTCTGAAATTTATTTTCAGAAACACTTGACAAACATCTTTCCATAAACCTATATTTGCCACCCAAACAAAAAAACCAAATGCGCAACATTACCACATATCAAACAAGCAAAGGCCTGGAAGCCCGCTTCCTCGTCGACGCTCCCGGCAGCCGCTGGTGTATGTTGTAACGCGCTTTACCATAAAAGCATTACACGCACCCGGCGCCGAAAACGCCGGGTGTTTTGTTTACATGAACAACTGCAACAACATGCTGCTGCAAAACAAACTCAGTAACGAAAGCTGTCACGGGAAACACATGTCCATTCGGAATGTGATCACCACGACAGTCTTTACAAGACCGCGACCGTATCATGAATGACGTAGCACACACGTCACACTGACCCGGTCCTGTCTTTTCAGCACCGGGTTTTTTATTGCCGCTGCCAAAACAAAAACATGAACATCAATCTCCTCCTGCTGGCGGTATTGCTGGTAGCACTACTCCGGCCCATGAAAAACAAATAAGATCCGTCCGCGGATCGCAAATTTTTAAAACGATCCGCTATGGAAACGCACATCATCATTCACCTGCTGGTGCTGGTCATAAAGATCATCGCGCTTATTTCGGAAAAGAAAGAGCGGTAACAACCATCGCATAAAAACGATTCACCATGATGCTCGCAGCTGTCCTTGTTGTATTGAAAATTTTGCTCTTCAACATCCACCTTGTTATGTGGGGCATCAAAGCATGCAAGGCTGCAAAACGCCAGGCGGACGAAGCATTAACCTATAAAAAAGAAAGGAGCAAGCCATGAAAGCTTACAGGGCAAAAGCAAGGGTTATCGCCGCCTGCCGCGCAACGATCGGCAACGTGGTGGAAACCCCGCCGGAAGACGGGCCGGGCGACACAGGAGACTGTGATCGCCCGGCCGTACTTACAGCGTCAGATGCAAGCATCTGACGCCACGTAATACACAAAGGAGGTTCACCATGAAACGTTACAACACTTACAACAAATTCATTCTTTTCGGAAATGCGCCGGTGTGCGTGTACGGCAATGTTGTCGTGCGTGCGCCTTATGTGCGGAGGAAATTCCGTTTCTTTTATTTCCGCGGGGCGAAAAACCGGCGCGCCATGAAGCCGAGCGTAACGCCGTAAATGACGTGGCCGGTCAGGCTGCCTGCAAACGTGAGCGAAGTGATGCGGAACATCATGTCCTGCGCTTCTTTGAACACGCAGAGCAGGATCACCAGGCAAAGGAACACGAACAGGCCGAATTCAATCCCCGCACGGATGAAATTGCGGTTGAAGCCGGTCACTTTGAGCAGCATGAAAAATGCCACGCCGAGCCCGCCGCCGTTACCGATGTAGCGCCACGCATAACCGACCCACGCACCGGGATGTTCCGTGTCGAGCAGCCACGCGCCGATCTTCGGGATGAAATCGCCCCAGCCGTAGAGCATGAACGGCAGGCGCGAGCAATCGTACAGCGCGACAGCGATCACACCGGCCACCCACCCGCGTGCTGCCACGCGCGTCATGCCCGGCTCGAGCATGCCCAGCAGGAACATGCCCGCGAACATCGGCACGACGAGGAAAAACAGGCAAAGCTGCAGCGGAAGAACGCCGATGCAATGCAGCGCAATCGACGAAACCGGCATAAAACCGGCGAGAATGAACCCGAGCGGCAGCAGCTTCGGGCGGGCGGGTCGGAGGGCGGGGACGATCATCATGCTTCAGCGTTTCACCAAAGATTCGACCGCAGCGTCGATTCCATAAGTAAAACGGAAGAAGTGGAGGTTTTCTTTTGCAGGTGGAAGGATTTTCCGGATAAGCGGGAGATGATGTGCTGAAATGCTGATTTGCTGAAATGATGATGCGGTTTCCGGATACCCCATCAGCATTTCAGCAAATCAGCATTTCAACCAATCATTTATTTTTCTACAAGGTGAACTTCGTAAACGTCGCCGTTGTCCGTGTATTCCGCCCAAAGCTCTTTTTGTTTTAAGCGGAGAATGGTCCAGGTTGTCGCATCCGAAGAACCGGACTTGTTGAACGTGACGGTGGTTTTTTTATCGTTGAAGTTCCATGTCCCGCTTTCGCTGTAATCGGAAATGTTGAACGGGCGATAGCTGAGCGTGTACGTCTCGTCTTTCTTGATGTTGAGCGTGTAGCCGGCAAACGCAGCGTTGAAGTCGGACGTCTGGTCGACGTCGTTCTTGTACGCGGAGTGGATGATCCACGTATTGCAGAGGCGTTCTTTTTTGGTGAGCAGGCTCAGCGCCGGGCCGTCTTCGTATTTATCGCACGCAGGGAAGACGAGCGCAACGGGTAAAACAAGCAGGAGTAATTTTTTCATGGCGTTTATTTTCCCGGATGGCCGCAAGAGCTGTGCCGCGGGAAAAAGCCACGCCGGTCTTGCTGTTGAGCTTGACCGGCGCCTGTACGCTGTGGAAAATTTTGCTCAGAAGACGGCGCTACTCGGCGATGAGCTTGCCGGAAGCGATGAGTCCGTTACTCCCGGTAAGCCTGTAGATGTAGATGCCGGACGCAACGCCGTTACGCTCAATAATCACTTTCGTTGAAACGACAGGAACTGCATAAATTTCTCGCCCGGAAAGATCGATTAACGAAAGCTGCACATTGTTATGTAGCATTTCCGGTCCAAGTTCCAGCGTGACGCGATCGGAAAAAGGATTTGGGAAAATCGTAACAACTGTTACAGCAGGCAGCTCATTGACAGAAACGGGGCAAACGGGAATTATGGTCATTCCTCCAGAATATAATAGAAGCGTCGACCCCAGCGTGCTCATACCCGGCACGAGGGTCGTTGTGACCGCGGAGACTGCTGTCGGTACGCCGTATTGTGCGAGCGTGGTCATTTGCTCATTGCAGCCGGTTATGCCGTTCGCATCCGTCTTCACGATATAGATCGAGGCACTGTCGCCAGGGGCGTGCGCATTCCACATTGAACCACTCATAATGCATCCACCGTCGGCAGTAAGATCCAACCCGGTCAGCCCGCTTTCAAGACCATACAACATGGTCCATTGCAGTCCGCCTGTGCTGTTTGCCTTGAAAAGAAAACTGCTATAATTGCCGGAGGAGGTTGCGTGCAATCCGCAAACAAAAAAGTTTCCGCTCGCATCTTCTTGTATGTCATATCCATAAATAGCGCCGGAAAGAGAAGTCTCGTACGCCTCGGACCACGCCAGGATACCCCCCGTATTCATGCGCAGCAGCCATATATCATCCGTCCCTCCCGTTGTCACGTCCAGGCGCCATCCCAGCACAACATAATCTCCACTCGCCGCTTCGAGAATGCTGAATGGAACCACGCGCGAACTACCCCCATACGTTTTGGCCCACACAATATTTCCCGTAGCATCAGTTTTCACCACGCAGAGTTCGGTCGCGGGATTTGCTGTGATGAACCATTCCAGGGAAACGGCAAAGACAAGATCACCCGTGCTGGTTTCCATCAACGCGCGCATAACAACGATGTCAGGGTTCGATAGCGTGTAATGCTTCTCCCAGCTGAGACCGCCGGAAGCTGTAAGCTTCAGTAAAATGCCGCCGCATATTCCCGTGCCATTGGCATACGAACCAGCAATCACGTAGCCGCCGTCAGAAGTTTGTTGAACCGCTTTTGCCCATGTGTTCGCGGGGCCGCCGTAACGTTGCAGCCAGCTGACCGTGCCATTTGATGTCGTCTTCACGATCCAGATATTCTGGTCATTTTGTGTCGTGGTGTGACCAACGAGAATATAACCGCCGTCGGAAGTTTGTTGCGCATCTTCCAGTTGATCAAAACCGCCGGTAGTATACGCACGCATCCACAAGGTATCGCCGCTTGCGTCGAGCTTAACGAGAAAATAGGCTTGCCCGCCCGGCGTATAATATTGCGTATTTCCGGCAACGATATAACCACCATCGGAAGCTTGCTCCACTATGTTGGCGTATTCAGGGCGGGGCGTACCCAGGACGGACTGGAACGTGATCTGTGAAAAAGCGACTGCGGGGATGAAACAGGCGACAAGTAAAGCATGTTTCATATAGATGAATTTATATCGGCAAAGTACGCCTGGATTCTGACAAAAAAAGAGAGGCTGCACAAATGGTCAGCCTCTCTTCATATCTGGTTCATCACCTCAATACCCCAAACTCGGCCCCAGCCAGCGCTCAGCCTCCTCCACGCTCATGCCCTTGCGCTTCGCATAATCTGAAACTTGTTCCTTCGTGATCTTACCCAGTCCGAAATACTGCGACTGCGGGTGCGAGAAGTACAACCCGCTCACCGCCGCCGTCGGTACCATTGCGTAGCTTTCCGTGAGCACGATGCCGGTGTTCTTTTCCGTCTCGAAAAGTTCCCATTGCAAACTTTTCTCCGTGTGCTCGGGACAAGCCGGGTAGCCCTGCGCGGGACGAATGCCGACATACTCTTCCCGGACGAGCTGGTCGGCGGTAAGTTTCTCGCCGGGCTGGTAACCCCACAATTCCTTCCGCACGCGCTCGTGCATGTGCTCGGCAAACGCTTCGGCGAGACGGTCGGCCAGCGCTTTCAGCATGATCGCGCTGTAGTCGTCGTGGTCGCGTTCGAAGGCTGCCACTTTCTCGTCGATGCCGAAGCCGGTGGAAACGGCGAAGCCGCCGATGTAGTCGGCGATGCCTTTCGGGGAAATGAAATCGGCGAGCGCGAGGTTGGGCTGGCCTTCGGGCTTCTTCGTTTGCTGGCGAAGCGTGTGCAGCACGGTTTTCACTTTCGTGCGGGAATCGTCGGTGTACACTTCGATATCGTCGTCGTTCACCGAGTTCGCCGGCCAGAAACCGACCACGCCGTTGGCGCGCAGCCATTTTTCAGCGATGATCTTTTTCAGCATGTGCTGCGCATCATCGAACAGCTTCTTCGCTTCTTCCCCGCGCGCAGGGTCGCTGAGAATTTTCGGGTAGCTGCCTTTCATTTCCCAGCTGTGGAAGAACGGCGTCCAGTCGATGTACGGCACGAGCGTTTCCAGCGGGTAACCGGTGAAGGCTTTGTTGCCGAGGAAAGACGGTTTCGTGATGTGCGCGGCGTCCCAGTCGATGTCCGCTTTGTTGTTGCGGGCTTCGGCGAGGGAGATGAATTTATTCTGCCCGTGCGCGCGGTGGTTCTGCTCGCGCAGGCGTTCGTATTCTTTCGCCACGTCGGCGAACAGCTGGGCGCGCAGCTCTTTCGAAATGAGCGAGCT
The DNA here is from genome assembly GCA_966211705.1 of uncultured Chryseobacterium sp. GTDB lineage: Bacteria > Bacteroidota > Bacteroidia > Palsa-965 > Palsa-965. The sequence goes on along the minus strand of CBIHOC010000016.1, from coordinate 47,630 downwards.
CACCACGGGAACGCTGCGGGAAGCATCATTGACGTGGATCACAGGGTGCGAATAGTTGGGCGCGATCTTCACCGCGGTATGCACTTTCGACGTCGTGGCGCCGCCGATGAGCAGCGGGATGTCGAAGCCCTGCCGTTCCATCTCTTTGGCCATGTGCACCATCTCGTCGAGTGAAGGCGTGATCAGCCCGCTGAGGCCGATGACGTCCACTTTTTCCCTCCGCGCGGCTTCCAGTATCTTTTCCGCCGGCACCATCACCCCGAGGTCGACGATCTCGTAGTTGTTGCAGGCCAGCACCACGCCGACGATGTTCTTCCCGATGTCGTGCACGTCGCCTTTCACCGTTGCCATCAATACTTTTCCGGCAGACTTTCCTTCACCCGCCACTTTTTCAGCTTCGAGATACGGCGTGAGGTAGGCAACGGCTTTTTTCATGACGCGCGCGCTTTTCACCACCTGGGGAAGGAACATTTTTCCCGCGCCGAACAGGTCGCCGACGACGTTCATGCCGTTCATCAGCGGGCCTTCGATCACCTGCAGCGACTTTGCAAACTGCTGACGCGCTTCTTCCACATCTTCATCGATGTGATCGACGATGCCTTTCACGAGCGCATGCGTCAGGCGGTCCTGCACGGAGCCGTTCCGCCATTCGGTATCTTTTTCGGCTTTTTTCCCGGGGCCTTCTCCTTTCACACGTTCGGCGTAGTTGATCAGGCGTTCGGTCGCGTCTTCACGACGGTCGAGCAGCACGTCTTCCACAAGTTCGAGCAATTCCTTCGGCACTTCATCGTACACCTGGAGCTGGCCGGGATTCACGATGCCCATGTCCATGCCGTGGCGAATGCCGTGATACAGGAAAGAAGAATGGATCGCCTCGCGCACATGGTCGTTGCCGCGGAAGGAGAACGACACGTTGCTCACGCCCCCGCTCACTTTCGCATGCGGGAGATTTTCTTTGATCCATTTCGTCGCAAGGAAAAAATCCATCGCGTTGCGGCGATGCTCTTCCATGCCGGTGGCCACGGGGAAAATGTTCGGGTCGAAGATGATGTCCTGCGGCGGGAAATGCACTTCGTTCACGAGAATGTCGTACGCGCGTTTGCAGATGTCGATGCGCCGCTGCAGCGTGTCGGCCTGCCCGGCTTCGTCGAATGCCATCACGATCACTGCGGCGCCGTATTTTTTCACGAGCTGCGCCTGGCGGCGGAATTCGGCTTCGCCTTCTTTCATGGAGATGGAATTCACCACCGCTTTTCCCTGTACGCATTTCAGCCCGGCTTCGATCACATGCCATTTCGACGAGTCGAGCATGATGGGCACGCGGGCGATGTCGGGTTCTGCGGCAACAAGGTTGAGAAAGCGGACCATGCTGCTTTCCGAGTCGAGCATGCCTTCGTCCATGTTGATGTCGATCACCTGCGCGCCGCCTTCCACCTGGTCGCGTGCGATGGCGAGCGCTTCATCGAATTTGCCGTCGATAATGAGGCGCGCAAATTTTTTCGAGCCGGTGACGTTCGTGCGTTCGCCGACGTTCATGAAATTACTTTCGGGGCGCAGCGTTACCGGTTCCAGCCCGCTCAGGCGGAGATACGGCTCGCGGAACGGGATGTTGCGCGGGCGTGTACCGTTCACCAGCTCGGCGATCCTTCGGATGTGCGCAGGCGTGGTCCCGCAGCAGCCGCCGATGATGTTGACGAATTTGTGTTTGATAAAATCGCTCACCTGCTCGCCCATGCTTTCCGGCGTCTGGTCGTACTCGCCGAACTGGTTCGGGAGACCGGCGTTGGGGTAGCAGCTGACGTAGAACGGCGCTTTCACGGCAAGCTCTTCGAGGTACGGGCGCATCTGCTCCGCGCCAAGCGCGCAGTTGAGGCCGACGCTGAGCAGGTCGACGTGGGAAACGGAATTGAGGAACGCTTCGGTGGTCTGCCCGGAAAGCGTGCGGCCGCTGGCGTCGGTGATCGTGCCGGAAACCATCACGGGAAGGCGGACGCCGGTTTCTTCCTGCAACGTCTGCACGGCGAAGAGCGCGGCTTTGGAATTGAGCGTGTCGAAAATCGTTTCAATGAGAAAAAGGTCCACGCCTCCGTCGAAGAGTCCGCGCGCCTGCTCGAGGTACGCGTCGACAAGCTCGTCGAACGTCACTGCGCGGTAGCCGGGATCGTTCACGTCGGGTGAAAGCGAGGCGGTGCGGTTCGTGGGGCCCATCGCGCCGGCGACGAAACGCGGCTTCGCGGGATTTTTTTCCGTGAACTCGTCGGCGGCAATGCGGGCGATCTTCGCGGCGGCGAAATTCATCTCGTAGGCCAGCGACTGCATGTGGTAATCGGCGAGCGAAATTTTCTGCGCGTTGAACGTGTTCGTCTCGATGATGTCGGCGCCCGCGGCGAGGTATTCTTTGTGAATGTCGAGGATGATCTGCGGCTGCGTGAGCACGAGCAGGTCGTTGTTGCCCTTCAGGTCGTGCGGCCATGCGGCAAAACGTTCGCCGCGGTATTCGGCTTCACCGAGCTGGTACCGCTGGATCATTGTTCCCATTGCGCCGTCGATGACGAGGACGCGCTTCTCCAGCTCATTTCTGATGTCAGGCATACAGTTTTTCGTTGCTCTATTTATCAAAGGCAGGGACTCCGTGTCTCCGTGCCTCCGTGGTTATAATTGTCCGTAATAAACTTTCGTATCGTATTCAAACCGCACTGTTCCGTTCTCCTGGTATCGCAGGAAGATCTTTTTCAGCACGCTTACCATGAATGCGCTGTCGGGATGATCCTCGGCGGGAACGTAGGATGAAGAGAACAAGCGTCCTTTCAATCCTTCGAACGTGAAGTCCTGGTGATTGTCCACGCTGAATGTTTTCCATTCCGGGGCTTCGGGACCTTTCCCCCAGAACGCATCGAACACTTTTTCATCCATTTGACGGTGGTTCACTTTTTCATAATCCGTCCCGAACATTTTCAGCAGGTCTTCATACGCTTCGAGAAATCCCGTTGTCGCTGTTCGCCGGTCGTTCCACATCAGCACGACGTATCCTCCCGGTTTCAGTATCCGCCGGAATTCTTCCCGCGCTTTTTCCCGGTCGAACCAGTGAAAGGCTTGCCCCGCCAGCACAATATCCACGGATTGATCCGGCAATGTCGTGTGCTCGGCTGTTCCGTCCACGCTGTGAAAACGTTCGAAATTTTTCAGCTGCTCCTCGCCCGCTTCGCGCATTTCCTTATTCGGCTCGATACCGTACACGACATGCCCGCGCTCCAGGAAAAGCTCCGCCGAAAGCCCGGTTCCCGAACCGATATCCGCGATCACGGAAGTTTCCGCAAGCACGCCCGCTTCGCGCAAACGCTCCGCCACCGCTGCCGGGTAGCCCGGGCGGTACTTCACATAATTCGCAACGCGATCGCTGAACCGTTCTGTCGTTTTCATCCGTTTACCGAATGCCTCAAAATGAAAATCCCTCCTGTATAGTCAGAAGGGATCGGGATCTTCGGTTAAGGATCAGGCTTCTGACTTATCTCTTTCCATCCGCCGTAGCGAACAGAATGCGAGTTGGCACCTTCTTGTGAGAATGGAGGAGGGAGGGAGGAGAGTGGAGCATTTGCTCCTCCCTCCTCTCTCCGTTCTCCCTGCTTAAAGGGTTGCCAAGGCTTCAGCGGGCGCAATCCCTCAGCCTTTCTTGATAAGTTGATTGTAAAGAACAGGTGCAAATTTATGAAAAATGTGGAAATAACGGTTTTTGAACCTGCAGGGCCTAACCCGGTGGTTTACAGAAAAAAAGCCAAAGCGGACAATTACCCGGAAGAAGTTGCCGTTTATCTGATTCAACCGTCTTTCTACGGGGAAACAGGCTAATTTGTCCCGGAATGTCACTTTTTCGTTCCGCGGGAGTTATAAAAAGACCTCCGGCGTATGAAAAACGGCGGAAAAGCGCATCCTTCCTTACACTGACCTTGTCCGCCATGAGAAAAACGCTGCTCCTCCTCGCACTCTGCCCGCTTGCCGCATCGGGGCAACCGATCAACCTGGTCCCCAACCCGGGGTTCGAAGAATACCAGAAACTTCCCTGCTCGCCGCTCGGCAGCTCCATGCGGGATTATTTCGCCGACTGGAATTGCGCCAGCGACGGCACCGCCGATTTCATCAGCGACCTCGCCAGCCAGGATTGCTATTCGTATTGTCTCTCGGACAATGGGCGCAACCAGGGATACCAGAAACCGCACAGCGGGCACAACATGGCTTTTTTCTACAACTATTCGAAAGATGCAAACAACTACCGCGAATATGTCGGCGTGGTGCTGAAATCGCCGCTGATGCCGGGAAAAAAGTACAACGTGGAAATGTTCGTCTCGCTCACCGATTATTCCGGGCTGGCCACGAACAGCGTCGGCATTGCGTTTTTCACCGGGGAATTCCAGAAACGCAGCGGTTATGCGATCACGGCCACGCCGCAGGTGAATGCAGCGGAAATCATTTCCGACGCGGATGGATGGACAAAGGTCAGCGGCTCGTTCGTGGCGCAGGAGGCGTATACGTACATCGTGATCGGGAATTTCCTGCCGCGTGATGAGGTGAAAGTGCTCGACCGGAAAGCCGGCGGCAAAACCATCCCGCATTGCAGGCCGAATTATTGCGGCTATTATGTCGACGACATCAAAGTGGTGGCGAGCGACCTGAAAGTGACCGGCGACACGCTCGTCGAGATCGGCACCACGGCGCGGCTGCTGGCTTCGGGCAGCAAATCGTACACCTGGGCCGATTCGGCAAACCCCACCGTCGTGCTCGGAAGCGCGGCGGCGCTGAACATTCCCATGCAGCACCGGCGTACATTCATCGTGCGCGGGGCCGACGGGGAAACGGGAACGATCACGGTGAACGTGAAAAAGCCGATCATTCTCAAAGAGCTGGAAGGACGAAAAGTGAAGAAGGGACGCATTGTCAATGTGACGAGTGATGAGATCACGATCACCGTGTACGACAACAACAAGATCGACGGCGACAGCATTTCGCTGTACTACGGGGATTCGTGCATCGTCAGCAATTACAGTTTGACCGGGAAGAAAAAATCATTCAAGATCAAAATCGACAAAAACCATCCGAAGCAGCTCATCCTCTACGCCGTCAACCAGGGCTCGCAACCGCCGAATACGGCAGCCGTGCAGATCAAAGACGGGCGGCACAAGATCGACATCGTGCTCAGCTCCGACATGAAGTCGTGCGACGCGGTGGTGCTGACTTACAAAGAGAATCCGTAGCTGAATCAGCTTACGCGGGATTAATCCCGCAGTAAGCTGGTGTTGGGTTGCTTATTAAACGCTTTTGAAGGAAATTCGTCTGAAAATGCGGCGGGTGGCTGTAACAAAGACTGCAGTCGTTGCGTCACATGTCCGACTGACCTATTTCCATGAAGCGATTTCTTCTCAACCTCGTTTTCCTTTTTTTTATTCCCTGTAGCGCATTTGCCCAGGATATGTTCACCATCAGCGGCTCCATTTCGGATTCGGCGAACGGTGAAATGCTGATCGGGGCTTCCGTGTTTGCGAAGAATACGACCAAAGGCGCGGCGGCGAACGTGTACGGTTTCTATTCCCTCACACTTCCGCAGGGCGAATACACGATCGCGTACAGTTATTCGGGTTATCGCCAGAAGCTCGTCACCATTTCGCTCACGCAGGACGTGAAGATGGATGTGAAACTTTCCAGCACAAGTATTGTGACCCAGGAAGTGGTGATCAAAGCCGACCGCAACCAGGAGCAGGTGCAATCCACGCAGACGAGCGCGATCAGCATACCGGTCGACAAGATCCGCACCATCCCGACGATCGGCGGGGAAACGGACATCATCAAAGTGGTGCAGCTCATGCCGGGGATCAAGCGCGGGGGTGAAGGACAGAACGCGATGTTCGTGCGCGGCGGCTCCGGCGACGACAACCTCATCCTGCTCGACGAGGCGACGGTGTACAACGTGTCGCACCTGTTCGGCTTCTTTTCCGTGTTCAACAACGACGCGCTGAAAGACATGACGGTGTACAAAGGCGGTTTCCCGGCGCAATACGGCGGGCGGCTTTCCTCGGTGATGGACATCCGCATGAAAGACGGCGACCAGCAGAACTATCACGTCGTGGGCGGCATCGGGCTGCTTTCCTCGCATCTCACGGTGGAAGGCCCGATCGTGAAGAACAAAAGCTCCTTCCTCGTTTCCGGGCGCCGCTCGTACATCGACAAAGTGTTCAAGCTCGCGTACGGCGGGGAGAATGTGTTGCCGTATTATTTCTACGATGCAAACTTAAAATTGAACTACACGCTTTCGGACAACGACCGCATTTTCTTCAGCAGCTACGTCGGCGACGACGTGCTGAATGCGAAGGCGCAATCCGACAGCTCATTCTTCGACGGCGGTTTCAAACTCGGCAACTTCACCACCACCGCGCGCTGGAACCACACGTACAACCCGCGCCTGTTCTCCAACGTATCGCTCATCCACACGCGCTTCCGCTACGACGTGGAAGCGCACGTGCCCGGGAATTCCTTCCTCACCAAATCGCGCATTTCGGATTACGGCGTGAAAGACGATTACAGCTTCTACGTCAATCCCGACAACACGATCCGCTACGGTTTCTCTTACACGATGCACATTTTCCGCCCGAACGTAGTAAGCACCTCGGGTGAAATTTCAGATTTCCTGCGCTCGCGTGAAGGCAATCGCGTGTTCACGAATGAATTCGGCCTGTATTACAACCAGGAGCTGCACATCGACAGCAACCTGCGCATCAACTACGGCATGCGCCTCACCGGGCTGGGAACAAAAGACGTTTTCTATTTCAGCCCCGAGCCGCGATTTTCCGCGACGTGGAATTTCCAGCGGACACAATCGTTCAAATTCAGCTACGCGCGCATGACGCAGTATTTACATCTCGTGTCGAGCTCTTCCATCGCATTGCCGACAGACCTCTGGTACCCGGTCACGAAAAACGTGAAACCGCTGTATTCCGACCAGGTCGCCATCGCGTACAACCTCAACGTGGAAAAGATCCAGACGCTTGTCACGGTGGAAGCGTATTACAAATGGATGAAGAACCTCATCGAATATCGTGAAGGCGCAGTGCTCGTGCTGAACGACAATTACGAAAGTGAATTGGTGGAAGGAAAAGGTTATGCGTATGGCTTTGAATTTTTCGCGCAGCGCACGGAGGGCAAGCTCACGGGCTGGGTCGGCTACACGATCTCCTGGTCGGTGCGGCAGTTCGACGAGCTGAACCACGGCAAGCCCTTCTTCGCGAAGTTCGACCGGCGGCACGACATTTCGGTGGTGGGTTCGTGGGAGATCACGAAACGGTTTTCCGTGGCGGCGGTGTGGGTGTTCAGCACGGGACAACGCTTCACGCCGGTCACCGGGAATTTCCTGATGCCTGACGCGTCGCTTTCGCACGTCAACGTGCTCCCCATTTACTCCGACAAGAATGCGATCCAGTTGCCGTCCGCGCATCGCCTCGACATCAACTTCGTCTTCAAATCGCGCCTCGACCGCAAGTGGATGAAGTGGACCGGCGAGTGGCAGATCGGCGCGTACAACCTGTACAACCGCGCGCAGCCGTACAAGATCCAGGTGGCCGACGACGGCAACGGCGGGTTCAAATACCAGGCTGTCGGGCTGTTCGGGTTCATTCCTTCCATCGCTTACAACTTTAAGTTCTGACGCGCATGAAAAAGCAAACACGCTATTTTTTCCTTTTCCTTGCGACAGCATTCGCCATAGTCAGCTGCCGCCCCGACCCGATCGACATCGACGTGCCGCCGGCGGAGGAACGTCTCGTCATTGCGTCGCAGATCATCCCGAACAGCATCATGTTCGTCGGCCTCACGCGCAGCTTTTCCCCGCTCGACCCGGGCGGAAACGAAGACACGCTGCAGGACGATTTCCTCAGCCGCATACTCGTGGAAGACGCGATCGTCACCGTCACGCATCCCGGCGGCGTCGACACGCTGTACATGCTTACGCCCGGCGTGTATGCCAGCATCAACGTGCTGCTGACGAGTTACGGGACTTACACTATCCATGCGAAAGATCCGCTGACCGGCCAGGAAGTGACCGCGGAGACCGAACTGATGCCGCAGGTGCAATTCGATTCCGTCCGCCCGTATGCAACCGTGATTGCGGGCGACAGCGTGCCGTTCCTGCATTACGAGCTGACCGATTACGGCCCGGGAGAAAATTTTTACGTGGCTTGTTATTACCGGAAAAGCCAGGACACGAGCGCGTTCGACCTGAACAATTATTTCACCCAGGGAACAAATGAGCTGAGCGCGTTCGACCTCATCAGCGACAGCGATTTCGATGCGAACGGGAAATTGGCGCGCGACCAGCAGCTGTTCGGCGTGGAGCTTTCCGACACGATCGCGTGCACGGTCTCGCACATCACGAAAGGGTATTACGAATTCCTGACTGCGTACAAGCGTTCGTCGAGCTTGTTCAACCAGCTTTCCGGCGAGCCCATCAATTATCCCACGAACGTCGAAGGCGGCTACGGGTATTTCAACACGCATTTCCCCGATATCCGTATCTTTTTCCTGCCGGATTATTGGTAGGAAATGAGAACCGTTTTTTTCTTTTTCGCATTGCTGCTTGCCGCCGCCTTTCCTGCCTGGCCTATTAGATGATCCGGTTTTCAGAGAAGTCGTTATGCGACGGATTGCCTATCTTTTCCTTATGAAGCGACTTTCATTATTCTTCGCCTGCGTAATTTGTTGCTCTTCCTTCGCCCAGAACGCCTGGCAGGCTTTGCCAAACGCCCCGACAAGCTGGAGACTCGACGATTGCTATTTCATCACGCCGCAATACGGCTGGGCGATCTCGCCGTATTACAGCTACCTCAACCCGGTCAAATACGGGCAAGTTCATCGTACCACGGACGGCGGCAACACATGGCAACTGCTCAAAGACAGCTCGCTCACGTTCTTTCGGGCTGTCGGTTTTGCCGATTCTCTGAACGGCTGGATCGGGAATCTTGCCGATACAAATACCTACAGTTTCGGCCAGATGACGCCGGACCCTGCACCGTTGTATAGAACAACTGACGGGGGGATTACGTGGTTGCCCGTCTCCAACATTCCTGCCCCGCAACCTGCCGGCATTTGTGGGATCAGCGTGGTTACGGATTCGGTTGTCTATGCGTATGGCCGTTATTTCGGCCCCGCTGTGCTGATCAAATCGACAGACAAAGGCACAACCTGGACATCAATCGATATGTCGGCTTATGCCGACGGGCTGATTGACGGATACTTTGTTAATTCCGACACCGGGTTTGTTTCAGGAAGCTCCAACGGCCACCCGACGATCCTTTCTACGTTCGACGGCGGAATGACCTGGCAGGTTCGTTATTTATCGGGAGGGTTGAACGGGAGCCTGTGGAAACTCTCTTTCCCCAGTCGAAATGTTGGCTACGGAAGCATCCAGATGGGAGGCAGCGCAACCTATTTTGTGAAAACGATTGATGGCGGACTGACGTGGACGGAGAAATTATTTGTTCCGACCTACAACCAGCAGGGCATCGGTTTTATCAACGATACCGTGGGATGGTGTGGAGGAGAAACAAATGGCTATTGCTATAAAACAACTAACGGCGGTAATACCTGGATCGTGGATTTTTCTTTCGGGGTCAGTACGCCTCCTTACGATTTTCCGGGTAATTATTATTATGTGATCAACCGCTTCCGGCGTTTCGGCGATACGTTAATGTACGCAAGCGGTAACACGATGTATAAACTTGACTATTCTCCTACATCTCTCACAGAACAAGCAGAGGTCAACACATCGCTTTGCTTTTATCCCAATCCTTCTACCGGTACTATGACCATTGCTTACAATTTACCTGAGCCGTGCAACAATGTGATCTTGGAAATTTATAGTCTCGCCGGGGAAAAAATAGATTCACAAAACATCGGCGCTTCCCGGTGCGGCGCAAATCGTTTTACCTGCACAACCAATCTTGCACCAGGAATTTATTGCTGCGCGATCATTGCAAGAAATTCGCGACTTACAGGAAAGCTCGTAATAATTGATTGAATACCGAACAACCGGCAACCCCGGACAACCGGCTTACCGGACTACCCCCACATCGACCGGATCTCCTTCAGGAACCCGATGATGCGCTTGCGGAAGAAAACGAAGAGGAGGATGTACGGAATGAACATCAGGTAAATGATCGCATCGTTCAGACCGCCTGCGATAAATTCACCGTCATTGGTCCCCGTCTGCGCCGTCGCCTTGCACATGGAGCATTGCGCTGCCGCATCGGCGGAGACGATGAGAAAAAGGACAATCAAGAGGAAAAGCCGGCGTTTCATGTAGCTCACAAAGATACGGAGAATTCCTGCTTTGTTAATGGCAGTGGCATTTGCTATCCCCCGCAGGGTTGCCAGTGCGCATGCCTGCGCGCAACCCTGCGGGGGATAGCAAATGCCACTTTTAGGTCAGGCGTAAAACGGTGAAATAAGCAGGTATACGATGGGGCCGGTAAGGCTGACGTACAACCAGATCGGCCAGGTGATCTTGCCGAGCTTGCGGTGGCGGGGAAATTCCGAGGTGAGCCCGCGGTAGGCGGTGAAGAGGATGAAAGGCAAAATAATGGCCGCCAGGAAAATGTGCGTGAGCAGGATGATGAGGTAAACCATCCGCAGGCTGCCCGCAGCAACTTTCTCGGTTTCTTCCAGCATGCCGTTGTGGTTCGTGTCGCCGTACACCGTGTCGCCGCTCAGGAGGTGGTGGGCGATGTAGGAAACCAGGAATAAGATGGAAAGCACCATCGCCGCGAGCATGATCTTTTTGTGGCGGAGGTATTTCTTCTGCTTCACCGCGATCATCGCCCAGATGAGCAGCACCGCGACGAGCGAATTGATCACCGCGTTCGCCTTCGCGAAAATGTGCACGTCGAAACCCAGGTCCACATCCAGCTTCACCCGCCCCAGCATAACGATCACGCCGAACACGACGACCGAAAAAACGCCGATCAGTATTTTGGCTTTTTTGTCGTTACGGACGATGGCTGGTGGCAGCATTGAGATGTACGATTTACGATGTACGACGTTACATCATTTCTCCAATAACAACTTTTTCATGTCGACGATCAAACTGTCGACGGCCGCCGCATCTGTTCCGTCGTAGTAGCCACGGACGCGGGCGTGTTTGTCGGTGAGCGTGAGCTGGGGGCTGTGGATGAAATCTTCAGAGTCGCCGTTGCCGGGCTCTACGGCAAGGAAGTAACCGTAGCGCGCCAGGTCGTAAAGCTCTTTTTTCGGGCCGGTGATGAATTTCCATTGCGCGGTGTCGGCGCTGAAACGCATGGCGTACTGCTGCAGGAACGCAGCCGTATCACGGTCGGGATCGACGGTGAAAGAAACGAGCACGACGTTCGTGTCGCCTTTGAACGCCTGCTGCACGCGGGCAAGCTGGTGTGTCATCTTCGGGCAGATGCCTTCGCAGCTGGCGAAAAAGAAATCAGCCACGGCAACCTTCCCCTTCACCCGCGAAGTGGAGAACGGTTTGCCGTCCTGCGCGATCAGCTGCACTGCGGGGATCGTGTGATAGACCGGCTGGCCATCCGCTCCCGTGGAATCGAGCGGGTAATAGATCGCAAGCCGGGGAATCTCGCCGGTGGTCACCAGCCCGGAGTCCCCATGTGCATCGGCGTTCCCGTTCCCACAGGAGAGAAGAAAAAACGCGAGACCGGATGCAAGGAGAAATTTCATTTTCGTTTTTGCTCGACTTTGGATTCTTCGATCGTCTGCGCGGCTTCGTCGTGGAAAAGGATGAAGGGAACATCTTCACGCAATTTTTTCAGCTCGGGCACCTGGCGCAGGTTGTAATACCCGCGGATGCGGCGTTTCCCGTCGATAAGCACGGCGTCCACCGGCGTCTGCCAGGGATCTTTTTTGCGCGCGGGGTCCGGCACGAAATAGTGATGCACGCGGAGCGAATCGAAAAGCGCGGGAGGAAGAAAAACGCTGGTGCCGGATTCGCCTTCGAGCTTCAGGTCCTTCGCATAATCGGGCGCGCCGGCGGGAGGCTTTCCTGCCGAATCGCCTTCGATGAAAAAGATGAACCGCGCGTATTCCCATTTCGAACGGTTGAGGCGAAGATCTTCCTCCAGGTACCGGAGCAGCGACGCCGAATCGCGCTGAACGAAAACGGCCACGTACAGGCGATCGTCGAGCGTACGGCTATCGAACGGCTTTCCGTCCGGCGTTCTTCCCTGGAAAACAGGAATGGTGTAATACGCCGTATCGGTTTTGAAATTGCCGTTCTTGTCTTTCACCTGCACCGCATGCCTGGGCCCAAAAACAGGCGCCCGGAATGCTTTAGGCACCCCGAGCGCGAAGTAGATGTAGATCAGTATCGGTAGAAAAAGAATGGCGAAAAGCGCGATCCGCTTCATTGTTTATTTGTGCTCCCCTTTAGGTGCTTCCTTCCCTGCTGCGTGGTCGTCGTGCTGCTCTGTCTCCTGGATGGGGCCGTCAATGCGGCGCTCTTTCGCGTAGTTGCCTTCACCGATCGTCATCATGAAAATGAGATACAGGATGAACCCGGTGAACGGGGCGATGATGATCCATTTCGTCCAGCGCTCTTCGTGGCCGAGGTGCATGAACGTGTAGACGATGTAAAATGCTTTCACGATGGTGAAGCCGATGAAGAAGATCTTCAGGAACATCTTGCTCAGTCCCCAGTCACCAGCCTTGATGCCGACAACGACCTCGACAATGGTAACGATGAGCAGCAGCCAGAATACGTTCCACAGCTTGCGGCGCGCTTTTTTACCGTACGCCTCGTCGTGCTGTGCAAGAACTTCGTAGTTCGGAAAGGGATCGTGGAATTCAGACATGATGTTTATCTTTTAATTCGGACGTTCTTTTTTGCGAAAATTAAAGGAGGTAGAAGAAGGTGAATACGAATACCCACACAAGGTCGACGAAGTGCCAGTAGAGGCCGACCTTTTCCACCATTTCGTAATGGCCCCGCCGTTCCATAACGCCTTTCAGCGCCATGATAAAGATGACGATGTTGATGCACACGCCCGAGAACACGTGGAATCCGTGGAAACCGGTGATGAAGAAGAAGAAATCCGCAAAGCCGGTGTGCCCGTATTCGTTGTGCTGCAGGTTGGCGCCCGAAAATTTCTCCCCGCTCTCGATGATGCGTGACGATTCGGTCGGGGAAAGCGTTTCGCCTTTATACACGAGCGTTTTGGTGTCCACCGCATGCGTCTCGTGATCGACGGCGTATTTGTAAACCTGGTTGTTGTACAGCACAGCCCCTTCGTCCGTGCCTTTGATGAAGTTGTACCACTCCCACGCCTGCGATCCGACGAACATCAATCCGCCGATGATCGTGGCGAACATCCAGATGAGCACCTGTCGCTTGTTGCGGCGGTGCCCGGCTTCCACGGCAAGCACCATCGTCACCGAGCTCATGATCAGGATGAAGGTCATCAGACCTACGTAGAGCAGCGGAAGGTGTTGCCCGTGCAGGAACGGGAAGTGATGGAAAACTTCGGAAGGATCCGGCCATTCACCGGCGTAACGGTGACGGAAGAAGCCGTAGGCACAAAGGAAGCCGGAGAAAGTGAGCGCGTCGGAGATGAGGAAGAACCACATGAAAAGTTTCCCGTAGCTCGCGCGCAGCGGTGATACCGCTCCGTCCCATCCGACGACGTTCTCGTCAACTGCAGAGTGTCCTGCCATAATCGTGATGCTTGTTTGATCCCGGGAGACCCGGAATGGTTGGTTATTTTGGGTTTATTCCGTGCGGTGCAAGTTTACTTAAAAATCGTTAAAAACAGGAACAAATATATCCATAATGCATCGAGGAAATGCCAGTAGATGGCACAGAGCCTCACGCCATGGGTATTTGCCGGAGAATAACGACCCATCAGGGCCCGCACGAAAGTGAAAAGCAATGCAAGGATGCCGCCCGCCAGGTGGGCCAGGTGAAGGCCGGAAAGCAGGTAAATGAAAGACCCGGAAACGAGGTTGGTCTGGCCTTTCGCCTGTACAAGGTAGATCCCGTTGCGCGTCAGCTCGCCCCAGCCTTTGAACTGGAACCAGGCAAACAGCAGTCCCAGCAGGAACGTCACGCCCAGGAAGATCGTCCCGGCCATGATGTTGTTCTTTTTGAACGACTGCAGCGAAAGATTGATCGTGATGCTGCTGAAAATAATGACGGCCGAGCTGACCCAGAAGAGCTGCGGCAGCACGATGCTGAACCAGTCGCCGGCCCCGCGGCGCACCACGTACGCGCTCGTCAGGCCCGCAAACACCATCACCATGGAGCCGATCGCCAGCCACATCAGGTTGCGCTGGGCTTTTTGCCGCTTCAGGGTGAACTCATCCATGCCGAGGGTTGCTTCCATGATCTTGTTTTAGCCGAACAGCAGGGCGAGCTGCACGACGGGGAGATAAATAAAGGAGCCGAACATGAGCCGCTGGGCCGAGCGCACTTCACAGTCCTGGTAAAGCTTCCATGCCTGACCGAGGAATACGGCGCCCATCGCCAGCACCACCAGCGAGGGAATGAGGCTGGACAGGCCGAACAGCAGGGGCGTAAGGCTCACGGGCAATAACATCAGCGTATAGACGACGGTCTGGAACGCGCTGCTTTTGTCCCGTCCGCCCGGCGAAGGCAGCAGGTGAAAACCGGCTTTCTGGTAATCCTCGTGAGAGACCCAGGCAATGGCCCAGAAATGCGGGAACTGCCACATGAACTGGATGGCAAACAGCAGCAGCGCCGGCGTGGCGATCGTGCCGAAGCCGCTCGTGGCCGCAACCCAGCCCAGCATGGGAGGAATGGCCCCCGGGAAAGCCCCGACAAATACGGCAAAAGGTGTAACGCGTTTCAGTGGCGTGTACACCGCGGCATACAGCACCAGCGCCGTAGCCCCGAGGATCGCGCTGAGCGTATTGGTGTAGAGGTAAAGGATCGTGATCCCCGCGATGCCCATGAACGAAGCGAGAAGAATGCCTTCCTGCACGGACATGCGCCCCTGTGGCAGCGGACGGTTCTGCGTGCGCGGCATCAGCTTGTCGAGGTCGCGCTCGATCACCTGGTTGAATCCGTTGGAAGCGCCCGTGACAAGGAAACCGCCGAGAATCAAAGCGGTAAGCTGGAGCCAGTCGGCGCTGACATGTACGTTCTGGATACCGATAAAGTAACCGATCACCGCGGAAAAAACCACCAGCGAAGCCAGGCGTAACTTCGTAAACTGCGCGTAATCGGCGATTTTACCCATCACTCCGGCTTGCCCACCTTTACGGCGGGCCTGTTTTTCGATTGTATGAGCCCCAGAAGCGAGCAAGTGGTTTCCTTTAAAAGCCGGGCAAATTTAGCGATTCGGAGCCTTGAAAAGTCGGTGAGGCAGGAGAATTTAGATCACTTCTAAATAATGCCTGACGAGCGGGGCAAATGTGCAGATGTGTGGATCTGCAAATGTGCAAATGAAAGGGCTGGTACATGGAAATGCGGGCAGCATCGTGCGAATCTGCATATCCGCACGTTTGCACATCCGCACCTCACTGGTACATAGAAATGCGGGCAGCATCGTGCGATCTGCATATCCGCACGTTTGCACATCCGCACATCAATAATCCCGGTACGTCCGCCACAGCGGCAGGCTCAGGCCGAGCTGGATGTAGCTGGATTTTTTTGCGGCCAGGACGTTGCGTTCGGAGCGGGCGCCGGCGAGGAGCTCGACGCGGAAGATCTCGACCTGGGCGCTTACCCGCAGCTCGGCGTAGAACATATTGGTGGCGAGACCGTCGAACAACTGGTGGTTGTAATCGGGGTTGCCGGGCACCATGGACGTACGCGTGATGTATGATTTGAAAATATCCTGGCCGAGGTTCTGGCCCGGCTGGTCGAGACCGTAGCGCGCGCCAACGAGCTTGCCCGTGAAGACGAAATATTTCACCTGGTAAGAAAGTATCCCGACCATCTCGGCGAAGTTGGCGCCCAGCGGGTGCGCGAGGGGCATTCCGCCGTTGGCATAATTCTGCTGCGGGCTGCCGTGGGAATACGTGTACGGGCGCACGATGTTCAGCTCGGCCTGCATGAACAAGCGTTCCACTCTTCCAAAATTGTAACACTTGTAGCCGAGCTGGATGCCCTGCTTGTTCGCCCACCAGCCTTCCGACCAGTTTTTAATTTCTTTCAGGTAAAACTCGTCGAGAAAAAGTTGCGCGTACAGCTGGTTGTTTTCGTTGAAACGTATTTTGAACGAAAAGCCCAGCATCGCGTTGTCCGACGAACCCAGGCTGTATTCCACCGGGCGGAAGAACACGAGCGGGTTCAAATAATTCGGGTCGAAGCCGCGCACGCGGTTGTCGTCGGAGCCTTGCCAGATCACGGATTCGAACACGCCGATGTTGAGCCATTTCGCGGGATTGAAGCTGATGTAATGGAACGTGGCGAACTTGCTGCGGAAATTTTTTGAAACGAAATCGGGCGAATTCGTCCAGTCGTGCAGCCAGGCGAACAGCGAGGTGTATTGCAATTTCCAGATCGTTGTCTGCTGCTTCACGTATTCGAACGGCGCGCCGATATCGGAAAGGAACAGCGAACGGTAACCGTCGCCCCAGAAGTGCTTGTCGCGCCCGACCTGCAGGTTGAAAATTTTCGAAGGCTTGTAAATCAAATTCCCCGAAAAATGCTGGAATGCATATTTCCCGTTCGCGTCGAGCGGGTACGCCCTGTCGCCCCAGCCCGGCATCATCCCGGAAAAGCGCGCGATGGAATCGAGGTAGCCCGGCAGCACGGAAATCCCCGAAGCGAAACGCAATTCGATCCCGATCTTCTCTTTGTAGCTCGCACCGGCACGAAATCCGCCCGTGGTACTCCACAATGTCCGTTTCGCTTTCAGATCGGAGCCGACATGGAGATCGTAAACCGGGCTGATGCTGAACCGGAAATTTCCAGGCTTTATCGTGTCCCGGGAAATCGGTGGTATATCGGAGCTATTTAACTCGTACGAAAAATCTTTCGACTCCAGGTACGGCCTCACCGCCGAGTGCATTTTAAACTTCGGGCTCTGCCAGCCGTTCTGGCGCGGCACGTCCTCGTTCATCAGCATCAAACGCTGCGAAAAAGATTGCTGCGAAAAAAGCAGAAAACAAAAGAGAAAAATCCCGCGAAACCCGGAACCCGAAACTCCGAACACAAAACTCCGAACTCCCGGCTCCGAACTCCGAACTTTTATCATGCGGCTTCCATCGGTTTGAGGCGATGCGTCTTGCTGCCTTCTTTCTTCTTCTGGGAATGGCGCTTGATCAGCCAGGGAATTGTGGCAAGCACGCACACGAAAGAAGCGGTGATGCCGAACGAAACCGTGACCGGCAGCTGGCGCGTGGCCACAGCCATGCCGACCACTGCAATGTTCGCGCTGTAGATCCACAGCACGGTTTTCGCGTGCGACATGCCGCTGTCGATGAGCAGGTGGTGCAAATGGTTGCGGTCGGCGGAGAACGGTGAAACCCCGCGGATAGCGCGCCATACGAAGATGCGCAGCGTATCGGTGAGCGCGAAGGCGATGACGGCCATGGCCACCACCGGCGTGAACATTTCGCGCACCAGCGGGATCGTTTTTTCCGCCGGCGTGAATTCCGCGAACTTGATGGCAAGAATGGACATGATGAGCCCTATGCTCAGCGAGCCGGAATCGCCCATGAATATTTTTGCGGGTGAAAAGTTGAAAAAGAGGAACGCGCCGAGCGCACCCGCCAGCGAAAACGCCAGCATGCCCATCACGATGTCCCCGCCCAGCGAGAACATCACCCCGAACGCCAGCCCGCCGATCAGTCCCACGCCCGCCGCCAGCCCGTCGACCCCGTCGATCAGGTTGAACGCATTCACGATCACGATGTAGGTAAAGAGGGAAAGGAAGATGCTCGCCCACAGCGGGATTTCATGCACGCCGAACAGCCCGTGCAGGCTGCGGATGCGGATCTCCGCCATCAGCACCAGGATCATTCCCACGATAATATGCGCCGCCAGCTTCTTGATCGGCGCAGTGCCGATGATGTCGTCTTTTACGCCCACGAAGAACAGGATCAGCGTGCAGGCCACGATGAACTGGAAATCGCGGATCCAGCGATGCAGCAGCTCCTCGTTGGGCTGATCGTACGGGAACCAGAGCGAAAAGGCGAACAACGTGGCCGCGAACAGGATAATTCCCCCGATCGTCGGGACAACCCGCTTGTGCAGCTTACGCGAATCTCCCGGCTCATCAAACAGCCGCTTCAGGAACGCCACCTTGATGAGGGCGGGCGTTGCCAGTAAAACGACGAGAAAAGAGGTTAAAAAGGTAAGTAACAGGTGTTCCATACGCTCTTGTCTATGCTGAAACGTGTTTGGTCGGCTGTTAACCGGCTATTAACAGGTTTTCAACAAAGGTAGCTATTTACTGAAAAGGTCGTAATAGGTGTTGGTCAGTGAAGTGCGGACGGCCACGTATACGAAGCTGGTGGGGGTGGAAGTTGCGCCGGCGGTCACATTTCTGGACGTATAGCCCAAACAAATGTTCAGGTTGGAAGCGTAGCTGACCATGTAACCGGCCCGCACGTCGAGCCACGTCACCGTATTTTTTTCGCCCTGGCCGAGCGTATGGCCCGCTTCCGTGGCGGGGTAATAGGCCTGGTAATCGGTCAGGAACACGTTCTGCCCGAAATTGTTGGCTGAAGAATCGGCGCCCACGACGGCCTGCGAAGCCCGCACGTGCAGGAAAAAGTCGCCGATCTTGTACTGGAGCGAACCGGTGATCTCGGTGAAATTGGCCCCGAACGGGTGCGCCAGCGGCTGGGCGTAATGCGTGTAGGATTGTGCAGGATCGGTGGCCGCATACGTATAAGGCTGAACGCGGTTGTATTCCACCTGTAAATGCAGGTGCTTCAGCGTAAATGCGTTGAAATATTTCACGCCCGCCTGCATGCCGGTTTTGTGGTGGACGGTCCCTTTTTCCCCGAAATCGTCCGCCATCAGCTGGCCGTAGATGCGGATGGTTTTCAAAAGGTCCACGCGGAACGTGGCGCCGACGAGGAAATTGTGCCGGTCGCTCATGCCGAACGCGGGAAGCGAAGTGAAAATGACCGGGTTCACGTAACCGAGCGTGATGCTTTGTTTGTTGCGGTCATCCGCCGCCGTCCAGATCAATCCCTGGAACAATGAAATTTCGGCGATTCGGCCGAGCTTCGCGCTGAGCTGGTAAAAGGACGCGGCTTTTTTCTGGAACAAACGTTCGGTGCCGACAGGAACGGTGACATTTCCGCCGGTGAGGTTCATCAATGAAGCGTAAATGACGGTGTACTGGAACGTTTTGTTTCTCCCGAACCAGCCCGTGAGCCGCGCGTACGGGTAAGAAAATGAATTGTCGGAAAGCAAAAGCGAGCGATAGCCGTCGCCCACGAAATGTTTCCCGCTTCCGAGCTGGATGTTGAAATAGCGCGAAGGCGAATAGGAAACGTATCCCGTTGCCTGCGCAAAATCGAAACCGGTTGTTTTGAAACGCTTCCATCTCCCCTGCCCCGGCACAACGCCCGTCGCAGTTACATATTCAGCGAGGTAGCGCGGGAAGAACGCCTGGTTTTCCCAGAACGACGTTTCAAACGAAACTTTCGTGCCGATGTCGCCGTGCGCCGTGACGCCGCGGGTGTTGATGTAGAACTGCGAAGACGACGTATCGTCCGCGACGCTCATGTATTGTAAGTTCAGCAGCGGATCGACGTAAAGACGAAAAATCGGTTCGTCATTTTGCGGCTCGCGTTCGAGCTGAAGGAGGCTGTTCTGCAGGTGGGACTTTTTGACCCGGTATTTTGCATTTTTCCTCCGCCTCCACGACGGCGGGTGCCGGCCCTCGTCTATGCCCTGGCGTCTTTCTTCCGGCAGATAATAACCCCGGTGATTGTTCTGGAGAACGACGCTCTTCCGCAGCGGATGTCCCTGTTCGGTCCACGGGCGCATGGAGGTATGAAGCGGGATAGTTAAAGTTGCTGAATCGCGTGCAAATTGCCTGAGCGTGGAGTCCGCTTCATATTTCATGAGGCCGTTCGCCAGGGGGAAACCACGATCCTGCACCATCCGCGCTTCGCTTTCCTGTATCCATTCGTAATTCAGCGGAACGTTGGACTGCTGCGCGGAAAGATTTCCGGTGAAGAGAAAAAAGAAAACCACTGAGACACGAAGAACCCGGCATATCCGTAGGTGCGCAAAATTTTGCGCACCTACGGATATAAATTTTCTCCGTGTCTCCGTGTCTCCGTGGTTCAATTTCGTGCGGTTGGAATTTAAACTTCCCTGAGGACGTGATGCCCGGAAAGCTCTTCGTCGAACAGACCTTTTACGTCCGCGTAGACGCTTTGGATACCTTCTTCGAGGGAAATGCGGTGCTTCCAGCCGAGGCTGTGCAGTTTCGTCACGTCCGTGAGCTTGCGCGGCGTGCCGTCGGGCTGGGAAGTGTTGAAACGAATTTCACCGGTGAAGCCGACGATCTTTTTGATGAGCAGCGCAAGGTCGCCGATGCTGATGTCCACGCCGGTGCCGATGTTCACGAAGCCGGCTTCGTTCCAGTTCAGCATCACGTGCACGCACGCGTCGGCCATGTCGTCGACGTGGCAGAACTCGCGGAGCGGCTTGCCGGTGCCCCACACTTCCACGAAGGAGGCGCCGGTGACTTTGGCGGTGTGGAACTTGCGCAGGAGCGCGGGCAGCACGTGTGAATTCGTCAAATCGTAATTGTCGTTCGGACCGTACAGGTTCGTCGGCATCACGGAAACGAAATTGCAGCCGTATTGATCGCGGTACGCGTCGCACATTTTAATGCCGGTGATCTTCGCGATCGCGTAAGGTTCGTTCGTCGGCTCGAGCGCGCCGGTCAATAAATATTCTTCTTTCAATGGCTGTGGCGCCATCTTCGGGTAGATGCAGGTAGAGCCGAGGAACAGCAATTTTTTCACCCCGTTCGCGTACGCCGACTGGATGGCGTTGGCCTGGATCATCAGGTTGTCGTAGAGAAACGACGCGCGGTACGTGTTGTTGGCGTGAATGCCGCCCACTTTCGCGGCCGCAAGAAAAACGTATTCCGGTTTTTCCTTCGCAAAAAATTCCGCCACCGCCTGCTGATCGCGCAGGTCCAGTTCCGCCGACGTGCGCACGACGATGTTCGTGTACCCGCGCTTCGCCAGGTTCCGCGCGATCGCCGATCCCGCCATGCCGCGATGCCCGGCGATGTAGATTTTCGAGTGTAGTTCCACCACGATTGTTTAAACGCTCAATGCCAAACGCCCAACGAACAATGTTCAACGGTTTTTCTTCGCCGTCTCAATGCTCTTTGAAAATATGGCAAACAATTCTTTGCATTCCTTCAGCGCAATCTCTGCTTCAGATAATGTTTCCTTGTATCGCCTGCGAATGACGATCCTTAATGCCGTACTCGTTTCCCGGAGCTCTTTCCTGCAAATTCCCATTTTATGAATGAAATCATTCCGGGACTCTGCTTCCTGCGCTTCTCCGTAATTCAATGCCGGCGAACTTCCACTTCTTACCATTTGACCGCCGATATGATTCGCAGCCTTCGTATTCGGCAGCTTTTCGACAATCTCGATTACTTTGACCGAAAAATCAATTAACCGATCTTCTAAATCAAATTTTCTCGTCGCGGCCATTTCACTTGTTCATTGAACATTGTTCGTTTGGCATTGAGCGTTCCTTTTTTTCATTTCATTCGTGAAACGAATTGACCTCGTGCCCGCCTTCCATCAGGTAACGGTCACGTTCAAAAACTTTCAGGTCCGACGCCACCATTTCCTTCACCAGCTCTTCCACCGTGTGCGTGGGTTCCCAGCCGAGCACGCGTTTCGCTTTCGAAGCATCGCCCACGAGCAGGTCGACTTCCGCGGGGCGGAAATATTTCTCGTCGATCTCGACCAGTGTTTTGCCGGTGGCGGTGTCGATGCCTTTTTCTTTCGCGTCTTTTCCTTTCCATTCGAGCGTGATGCCTACCTCGCGGAAAGCCCACTCGACGAACGTGCGCACTGCGATCTTTTTGCCCGTGGCAAGCACGAAATCATCGGGCGTATCCTGCTGGAGCATGCGCCACATGCCTTCGACGTAATCTTTTGCGTGGCCCCAGTCGCGCTCGGCGTCGAGGTTGCCGAGGTAGAGCTTCTCCTGGAGGCCGAGCTTGATGCGCGCGGCGGCGCGGGTGATCTTGCGCGTCACGAACGTTTCGCCGCGGATGGGACTTTCGTGGTTGAACAAAATGCCGTTGCAGGCGAACATGTCGTAAGCCTCGCGGTAGTTCTTCGTGATCCAGAACGCATACAGCTTTGCGACGCCGTAAGGACTGCGGGGATAAAAAGGCGTGGTTTCCTTCTGCGGAACTTCCTGCACGAGGCCGTACAGCTCCGATGTGGATGCCTGGTAAAAACGCGTTTTCTTTTCCAGTTTGAGAATGCGGATCGCTTCGAGCAGGCGCAGCGTTCCGATGGCGTCGGCATTCGCGGTATATTCCGGCGTTTCGAAAGAAACTTTCACGTGCGACTGTGCGGCGAGGTTGTAAATTTCATCCGGCTGCACTTCCTGCACGATGCGGATGAGGTTCGTGGAATCGGTGAGGTCGCCGTAGTGCAGGTGAAAGGGAACTCCTTTTACATGCGGATCATGGTAAAGATGATCGATGCGGTCGGTATTGAAAAGCGAGCTGCGGCGTTTGATGCCGTGAACGACGTATCCCTTTTTGAGAAGGAGCTCAGCGAGGTAAGCCCCGTCCTGACCGGTGACGCCGGTAATCAGTGCTGTCTTTGACATTCAGACGGTGTTTGGAGGTACAAGTTTACGAAGAATTCCCGGGCTGTTTTCCCGGCGCCTTACCGGAACAGCGACACATAGCCTTTCCGCGCCACCTGCCCCCCATTCGCAAACGATGCTTCGAATGCGTAATAATACACGCCTTCGCTCAGCACTTCGCCGCCTTTCCCGGTCCCGTTCCACGTCATGGAAGGATCGGAGGAGAAAAAAACAGGTTGTCCCCAGCGGTTGAAAATTTCCCAGCGCATCTCTGTAATGCAGGATGGATCGGAGATCCCGAGCAGGTCGTTCATGCCGTCTGCATTCGGGGTAAAAACGTTCGGGATGATGGCGGTGCATTCTGCGGGCGGCGGCGGAACGGCAGTCGTATCGGGCGGATCGTTCACAAAACAGCCGCCGTCGATGCGCGCGATGAAACCGTCTTTGCGGCCGTATGTTGTGAGTGAGTTCGAGCCGAATTGCCCGGACTGATCGAAATAGCCGCAGAAATAAATTGCGCAGGACGTGTCCACCGCAATGCCGTAACCGCGGTCTTCGAGCGGCCCGCCCGCCTGCAGCGCCCAGATCCAGTCGCCCGAGGTATCGATGGCCGCCACGAACGCCTGGACACTGTCGGTGCCGGTGGCGAAAATGGTGTCGTTGCCGAATTTCACCGTGCCTTTGCACTGGCCGGTGACAAAAACATTGCCTTTCGTATCGCAGGTGATCGCGCGCCCGGCGTCTCCGCCGCTCGTGGAACCGGCGCGTTTGGCCCAGACCCAGCTCCCGGCTGTCGTCATGCGCGCCACGAAAATGTCCCGTCCGTTGGGACCGCCGTAGTTGTTGAGCGTGTCGGGCCCGAACGGCACGTGATCGCGGAATTCCCCCGTGACATATAAATTCTGCTGCGCGTCGATCGTTATCCCGTTCGCACGATCGTCGAGGGAATCGCCGGTCGTTTTTACCCACTGGAAATTTCCTGCCGCATCGTATTTGATCACGAAAATATCCCGGCTTCCATTGGTGCTCGTCAACGTATTCGGCCCGAATTGTTTTGTCCCGTAAAATCCGCCTGCGACATACACGTTGCCAAGACTGTCGATGACAAGATCGTTATCGCGCTCCACGTCGGTGCCGCCGAACGTCTGCACCCACTGCCATGTACCCGCAGGATCGAGCTTTGCGACGAACGCGATGGAGTCGTACACCTGGAACGTCGGAAGGTTGCCAAAGACGGCAGTGCCGATGCCCCAGAAGTAATGGTTGGAAAGATATCCCGTCATGTAAATATTTCCCTGCGGGTCGGTGACGATGTCGTAACCGTGATCGTCGCCGTCAGAGCCGCCTGTGACGCCCCACATGAAATTCCCGTTGGGATCGATCTTGACAAGAAAGATATGGTCCGCCGATCCGTTCAGGTTGATCGGGCCGAAATTGCAGCTGCTCCAGTAAGTTCCCGTAACGAGCACATTGCCCTGCGGATCGTTCGCCAGGCCGAGCCCGCGGTCGTCAAAGTTGCCGCCGCCGCTCACTGCCCATACGAAGTTGCCGGCAGGGTCGAGACAGGTTACAAATGCTTCTTTGCTGTATGCGTTCGGCAAAAGGCTGATCGGGCCGAAGATCCCGTTATCGTTGAAATAGCCCGAAACGAAAACATTTCCGTCAGCACCGAGCGAAACGTCGAGCGCTTTATCGGAGCTGGTGTTCCCGCAATTTACCGCCCACGGGATCGTGGTGGTTTGCTGCGCGGGAAGCAAAAAAGGAAAGACCAGCGCAAAAACGAAGAGGGGTAAAAAACAGCGCATGTGAAGCGTTTACAGCTATTAAAGATAACATTCCCGGGGAGACAATTTCAATTCCTTTAACGTTGCCGGGCAGGCTTTGTTCCAAAATTGAGCCGCTTCATTCCTTATTATTGCAGCATGAACCTCCGACACTCCTTTCCGGCGCTATTGACTGCCATCCTGCTTTTCCCTGTTTTCGCCCCGGCACAGATCGTGGTGCAGGCGGCCGTCGCAAAACCTGTTGCGCCTGTGCGCCTTCCTGCTCCCGGGTTTACCGGCAGCGTGAACGCTTCGGCCGGCAAAGCCGTGTTGCCGCCGCTGAAGCAGGTTTCTTCTGCACCGAACGCTGTCACCGATGTCGATGCCTGGTTTTCCGTGAATGAGCTGGAACGCCCTTTCCATAACGTCAACGCCTGGCCGTACTACGATGAAGAGCTGCCGACCATTATCCCGTTCCTGGCAACGGACGCGATGGTAACAGCCGCGTGGTCGAACGGCGGAACCATTTTCTGCCGCTTCAGCGATTCCATCCTGGTGGTAATGGACTCCACGCATAAGGTGCGGGTTGCGTATGATCTCGGGGCGTGGGCCATGAATTCGAACTATATCAAAGAAGACATCCGGTACATCCGCCAGGAGATTCAATGGGCGGTGCTTGCCGACTCCATTCTTTACGTCAGCCACGCTCACCGCACCTACGCGGAATCGTCGGGATTCCAGAACGCGTACATCACGGCGATCAACGTGAACAACAATGCCGTACTGTGGCGTTCCGCACCGCTGAGCTGCAACGCGATGACCTTCGAAGTGTGGGGCGACTTCATTTTCTGCGGGTACGGTTTTACCAAAGAGCCGGATTTCATGTACGCGCTGGACCGCAGCACAGGCGCAGTCGTCCAGAAGCTGGCGGTAAAATCGGGGCCGGAATATGTGATCCGGAAAGGCGACAGGCTGTACGTCCGCACGTACAATACGGATTATGTTTTCGCGGTGACGTCGGACAAGCTGAAGCGTTAATCTCTATTTTCAGGCGCGGTCGCAAGGAACCACGGGTTCAGCAACTGTTCGCGGTTGTAGCGCAACGGTTGTTTCTCCGGCCACGTGATTACAGTTCCGCCGGCGGCTTCGAGCACAGCTTGCCCGGCGGCCGTGTCCCATTCCATTGTGGGCGCGAAACGCGGGTACGCATGCGCTTTCCCTTCGGCGACGAGGCAGAATTTCAGCGAGCTTCCGGCGGCGAGGAAATCGACTTTGCCGTGCTTCGCTTCCATTTCTTTCACGAACGCTTCCGTTTCGGGCGAAGAGTGCGAGCGGCTGCCGACGATGGTGAACGTTTGCGGTGGCGATTGCAGCGGTAATTGCTCGCGAACCGTCGACATCGAAACGCCTTCCGCACGCAGGCGGCTTGCGTTTACAATACGCCAGGCGCCTTCTCCCGGGTGGTTATAATAAAGAATGTCTTTTGCAGGAACGAAAACGATGCCGATCACCGGCACGCCTTTTTCCACCAGCGCGATGTTGACCGTGAATTCACCGTTGCGTTTGATGAACTCTTTCGTTCCGTCCAGCGGATCGACGATCCAGCATCGTTCCCATTCCTTGCGTTCTTCGTACGAATGGTTCGCTGCATCTTCTTCGCTCAGTAACGGGATTTTCGTATCGTATAACCGCCCGTCAATGCTCCGGTGAGATGCCGTATCGGCCCGTGTCAGTGGGCTGTTATCATCCTTTATCTCAACGTCAAAAGACCCGGACGCGTATATTTCCATGATCGCTCTCCCGGCATCCAGCGCCGCAGTTGTCGCTTTCAGGAAGAGCTTTTTGTATTCGTCAGTCATATGTTAATATTTCGCTCCTCCCGCGCCAATGCTTTCGATCGGGTGCCACGTCGTTTTAATTTCCTGCGTGTCGAGAATGAGATACGGATCCTGGGATTCCTTTTTATTCCAGTCGCGGTCGTAAACGAAAACGCGCTTCACGTTCGTCGTTGCGTTTTCCTTTGCGAGCTTGATCTCTTTCGCATCGTTGCCGGCGTATACGAGCGCGTTCACATCCATGTGCGAGGACATGTGCGAAAGCAGCTCGGAAGTTTTCCCGGTGAGAATGTTCACCACGCCTCCCGGCAAGTCGGACGTGGCGAGCACTTCGCCGAACGTGATGGCGCAGAGCGGGAATTTTTCGGAAGCAAGAACGATGCACGTGTTTCCCCCGGCGATCACCGGGGCGACAACGGAAATCAAACCGCCGAGCGAAGAATCCTGCGGGGCGATAATGGCCACCACGCCGGTCGGCTCGGGTACGGAAAAGTTGAAATGCGACGATTGCACCGGGTTCACCGTGCTGAAGAGCTGCTGGAATTTGTCGCACCAGCCTGCATAATAAACGAGGCGGTCGACGGAAAGCGTCACTTCTTTTTCCGCGTTGCTTTTCGTCGCGCCCTGCAGCACGAGCTCTTCGATGAACTGCGCTTTGCGGCCTTCGAGCATTTCGGCGATGCGGTAAAGGATTTGACTGCGGTTGAACGCATTCCGCCCGCTCCACCCGGCGAATGCGCCACGCGCAGCCACCACTGCGTTGCGAAAATCTTTGCGTGAAGCGAGGCAAATGTCTGCGATCACGTTTTTCTTTTTGTCCGTCAGCGGGTAATAGCGCCCGGATTCGGTGCGGGGAAATTGTCCGCCGATGTAGAGCTTGTAGGTTTTCTGGACGTCGATTCGTGCCATAATGGACTTTTTGCTTAATACTTTATTTCTTTAAAACCACTGGGAACACAGAGGGGTTTCACTGAGGGCACAGAGGGTTTGTTTTATAAGACCAGACGTTTGATTCCGTTTTTGAGTTTGGGGACGTGGAAGTTTATCAAGAGGCCGAGTTTGCAGCCTGATAACTTTAAATATGTCAGGACCTGCGCGATGTGAATGTCATGAAATCCGTCTACTGCTTTCACCTCGATGATCACTTTTTCCTCAACAAGAAGATCGACGCGGTAACCAACATCCATCTTGACTTCCGAGTAAACGAGCGGCATAGCCACCTGCTTTTTCACATTCAGACCAGCTTGCTGCAACTCAAAAAAAAGACATTCCTCATAAGCTGACTCAAGCAGCCCGGGGCCAAGTCCGCTATGAACTTTCATCGCGCAACCGATAATCTTCGAAGAAATTTCACTTTCGATCCACTCTGCATTCTTTTGTGAAACCTCCTCAGTGTTCTCGTTTGAAAAAAACTCTGCCTCGGTGTCTCTCAGTGAATTTTCCTCATTTGAAGAAAGCTCCGCCTCGGTGTTCCTCAGTGAAACTTCCTCTGTGTCCTCAGTGGTTTTTTTTTGATCTTCCACGTTATTTCAGATTTAAGTACGGCATCAATCCATGCAGCCCGCCTTCCCTTCCGAAGCCGCTTTCTTTGTAGCCGCCGAACGGTGAAGTCGGATCGAATTTGTTGTACGTATTCGCCCACACCACGCCGGCGCGCATCTTCGAGGTGAGGTTGAAGATCTTCGAGCCTTTGTCCGTCCACACGCCCGCCGACAAGCCGTAGGGAATGTTGTTCGCTTTTTCGATCACCTCTTCAACGGTGCGGAACGTCTGGATGGCGAGCACGGGGCCGAAAATTTCTTCCTGCACGATGCGGTGCGATTGCGATGCGTGGAGGAAAATTGTCGGGCGGCAGAAATAGCCGTTGCCGGGAACCGTGCAGCTGCTCTGCCACATCTCGGCGCCTTCGCTCCTGCCGATCTCGAGGTACGATTTTATTTTTTCCAGCTGCTCCTTCGAGTTGATCGCGCCGATATCGGTGTTCTTGTCCAGCGGATCGCCGACGATGAGCGTTTCCATGCGGTCTTTCAATTTGCGGATGACCGTCTCCGCCACGCCTTCCTGGATGAACAGCCGCGAGCCGGCGCAGCACACGTGGCCCTGGTTGAAGAATATCCCGTTGATGATTCCCTCCACGGCCTGGTCGATGGCCGCGTCCTCGAAAATGATGTTGGCCGCTTTTCCGCCCAGCTCGAGCGTCAGCTTCTTATTCGTTCCCGCGATCGCTTTCTGGATGATCTTGCCCACTTCGGTGGAGCCGGTGAACGCGATCTTGTCCACGCCTTTGTGATTGACGAGCGCCGCGCCTGCTTTCCCGTCGCCGTTCACGATATTCACCACGCCCGGGGGCAATCCTGCGTCGCGGAAAATTTCGGCGAGCTTCATCGCGGTGAGCGGCGTGGTTTCAGCGGGCTTCAGCACCACGGTGTTTCCGCAGGCGAGCGCGGGAGCAATTTTCCACGCCGCCATGAGCAGCGGAAAATTCCAGGGAATGATCTGGCCTGCGACGCCGACAGGTTCCGGCCGGCGGTTAGGGAACGCATACTCGAGCTTATCGGCCCAGCCGGCGTAATAGAAAAAGTGCGCGGCCGCCAGCGGCACATCCACGTCGCGCGATTCGCGGATGGATTTGCCGCCGTCCATCGTTTCGATCACGGCCAGCTCGCGGGCGCGCTCCTGCATGATGCGGGCGATGCGGTACAAATATTTGCCGCGCTCGGCCGGCGCCATTTTTTTCCACACTTTCTCATACGCGTGGCGCGCAGCTTTCACCGCTTTGTCGATGTCGCGCTCGTCGCCGTACGCCACTTCGGCGATCGTTTTTTCGGTGGCAGGATTGACGGTCGCGAAATAGTTTCCCGACGCCGGCTTTACGAATTCACCGTTGATGAACTGGTCGTAGCGTTTCTCCAGGCGGATGTGGTCCGTGCTTTCCGGCGAAGGCGCGTAATCCCAGCCGGACGTGAAGTCGAGCGCGGGCTTGTCAGCAGATTTGGTTTTTGTAGCCATGATCTTTTTATAACCACGGAGACACGGAGTCACGGAGAATTTCTCACGTCTCAAGTCTCACGTCTCAAGTCTTAGTCTTTCGAAAAATAATCTCCGCCCTGGTACACGCCGCTTGCTTCTTTCGCGAGCTGCATGAGAATATCGTTGGCGAGGCTGCTGGCGCCGAAGCGGAACCATTCGTTGTTCATCCAGGCGTTGCCGAGCGTTTCACGCACCATGACGAGGTATTGCAGCGCGACCTTTGCCGTAGAAATTCCACCGGCCGGTTTCATGCCGATCATTTTTCCCGTTTCATAATAATAATCGCGGATCGCTTCGAGCATGACGAGCGTGACGGGCTGCGTAGCGGCAGGCTGAATTTTTCCTGTGGACGTTTTGATGAAATCCGCCCCCGCGCGCATGGCGATCTCGCTCGCGCGGCGCACGTTGTCGAGCGTGGCCAGCTCGCCGGTTTCGAGGATCACTTTCAGGCGCGCTTTTCCGCAGGCTTCTTTTACCGCAGCAATTTCATCGAACACGAAGCTGTAATTCCCGCTCAGGAATTCCCCGCGCGAGATCACCATGTCGACTTCATCCGCGCCGCTGTCCACGGCGAATTTCGTATCCGCAATTTTCACTTCCGGCATGGATTGCCCGGACGGGAACGCAGTAGCGACGGAAGCGACCTTCACACCGGAATTGCCAAGCTCCTGTTTGGCGAGCTTTACGAATGTCGGGTAAACACAAACGGCAGCAACCGCCGGCAGCCCGGGCAGGTCGTCGTGCGGGTGCTGCGCTTTGTAGCACATCTGGCGCACTTTCCCTTCCGTGTCTTTTCCTTCCAGCGTCGTCAGGTCGATCATGCTCAGCGCGAGCTTCAGCCCGGCAACCTTCGATGACTTTTTAATGCTGCGTGTATTGAGACGGGCGATGCGTTCCTCCACACCGACCTGGTCGATGACGGGCGTCTGCGTGAAATTGTAGGCGGTTTTCAAGATGTCTGTGGTAAAGAACAAATGTACATTGTTTGTGGTTAGTTGTTAATGGTTTATGATTAACCGTTGTGCTTGTTGTCCTGGTGATCAACAGCCTAACGATTTCAACGACAAACAACTAACAACGAACATTGCATTTTCCGGAACTTGCCATATTTCCCGAATTCCGCTACATTTGCCCAGCATTCAGCCAGATGAAAAACACATTCCATACCGTCGCTTCCTGCAGCATGTCCTGCTGCATGTGTATCTGCTGACCGGGCGGAAAGGCTGTCTTGTTCTCAACGACATTTCAAAGGTCTTTCCGGGTCAACCTGGCGAGACCTTTTCGTTTAACTAATGACACAGGGAAAAAACATACACGCGATCTTCGACAAGCTGCTTCCGCGCAGCGAACGGGAACAATTGCTCGGGCAGCGCGCAAAGGTGATCTGGCTGACCGGTCTTTCCGGCTCGGGGAAATCCACGCTGGCGGCGGGGCTGCAGCGCGCGCTGCATGCGGATGGAAAGCTCGTGTACGTGCTCGACGGCGACAATGTGCGCACGGGCATCAACAACAACCTCGGCTTTTCGGAAGAAGACCGCACGGAAAACATCCGCCGCATCGCCGAAGTGGCGAAACTTTTCCTCGACGCGGGCGTGATCACGATCTGCAGCTTCGTCAGCCCGACGAACGAGATCCGCGCGCTGGCGAAACGCATCGCCGGGGAAGACGATTTCCTCGAAGTATATGTCAACGCTTCGCTCGATGCGTGCGAGGAGCGCGATGTGAAAGGCCTTTACGCAAAAGCGCGCAAGGGCGAGATCAAAGATTTCACCGGCATTCACCAGCCGTTCGAAGCGCCGGTGAAGGCCAGCCTGGAACTGCGCACCGATAAACAAAGCATTGAAGAAAGCCTGGAAGAATTGACCGCATTTGTGAACAAGCATATTGCAACACCCTGAATACGCAACAATGAACAACTACATCCTGAAGCACCTCGAAGAGCTGGAAGCGGAATCCATTTTCATCCTGCGCGAAGTGGCGGCCCAGTTCGAACGCCCTGCCCTGCTCTTCTCCGGCGGAAAAGATTCCATCGTGGTCAGCCACCTTGCGCGCAAAGCGTTCTGGCCGGCGAAGATCCCGTTCCCGCTGCTGCACATCGACACGGGGCATAACTTTCCCGAAACGCTCGAATACCGCGACTGGTGGGCGAACGAGATCGGCGCAAAAGTGATCGTGCGTTACGTGCAGGATTCGATCGACAAAGGACGCGCGACGGAAGAGAAAGGCTTCAACGCGAGCCGCAACATGCTGCAGACGGTAACGCTGCTCGACGCGCTCGAGGAGCTGAAGACGGATTGCGCGATCGGCGGTGCGCGACGTGACGAAGAAAAGGCGCGCGCGAAAGAACGCTTCTTCTCGCATCGCGACGAGTTCGGCCAGTGGGACCCGAAGAACCAGCGCCCGGAGCTCTGGAACCTGCTCAACGGGAAGAAGAACATGGGCGAGCATTTCCGCGCGTTCCCGATCAGCAACTGGACGGAGATGGACGTGTGGCAATACATCCTGAAAGAAAACATTCCGCTGCCCACGATCTATTTCACGCACAAGCGAAAGGTCATCAACCGCGACGGCACGCTGCTGGCGGATTCGGATTTCCTGGTGAAACGCCCGACGGAAATAGCGGAAGAACGCATTATCCGCTTCCGCACGATCGGCGACATGACCTGTACGGGCGCCGTGGAATCAACCGCGTCGACACTGGAAGAGATCATCATCGAAGTGGCAGCCTCCCGCACCACCGAACGCGGCACCCGCGCCGATGACAAACGCAGCGAAGCGGCCATGGAAGACCGGAAGAAGGCGGGGTATTTCTAGCAGAGAACTTTGCAGTTCACCCGAAAAATAAAAATGCCACGAAGGCACAAAGACACTAAGAAAAACTTATGGCGGAAAATTTACAGGTAAAATTCCAACCGCTTACCGAAGAAGAAGAGAGAATCGGCAAAGCAATTGTCGACTCTGCATTCTCTGTGCATAAGCAACTGGGGCCGGGATTACTGGAACGCGTATATGAGGTTTGCCTGTGCCATGAATTGGCAAAACGTGGAGTGAGCACCATACGGCAACTCGACATTCCTATTCAATATGATGGTCTCACGTTTGATGAAGGACTAAGACTCGATATTCTTGCAGGAGAACTTGTTATTGCCGAAATCAAAGCGGTTGACCAGGTTAACCCTGTTTGGGAAGCACAAGTGCTAAGTCATTTGAAGCTCACCGGCAAACGATTAGGTTATCTCATCAACTTCAATGTTCCGTTAATGAAATCAGGGATAAAAAGATTTGTCATGTAACCTTTGTGCCTTCGTGCCTTTGTGGCGACATCCAATTATCGATCAAAAAGGAAATTTATGTCAGACACCTCATACACTACATCAGCAAATTACCTCGACATGGATCTTCTCCGCTTCACCACGGCAGGGAGCGTCGACGACGGGAAAAGCACGCTCATCGGGCGGTTGCTTTACGACAGCAAATCCATTTTCGAGGACCAGTACGAAGCCGTGAAGGCCACCAGCGAGAAGCGCGGGGAGGAATACGTGAACCTCGCTTTGCTCACCGACGGGCTGCGCGCGGAGCGTGAGCAGGGCATTACGATCGATGTCGCTTACCGTTATTTCGCGACGCCGAAACGCAAGTTCATCATCGCCGATACGCCCGGGCACATCCAGTACACCCGCAACATGGTCACCGGCGCGTCGACCGCCAACCTCGCCATCGTGCTCATCGATGCGCGCAAAGGCGTGATCGAGCAAACCATGCGCCACGCGTTCATCGCTTCCCTGCTGAAGATCCCGCACATTGTGGTTTGCGTGAATAAGATGGACCTCGTTGATTACAAAGAGGAAGTGTTCGAGGAAATCCGCAAGCAGTTCGAAGCTTTTGCTTCACGACTCGAGGTGACCGACATCCGCTTCATTCCCATCTCCGCGCTGAAAGGCGACAACGTCGTCGACCGTTCGAAAAACATGTCCTGGTACGAAGGCCCGACGCTGCTGTACCTGCTCGAGAACATTCACATCTCTTCCGACAACAACCTCATCGATTGCCGCTTCCCGGTGCAATACGTCATCCGCCCGATGACCACGGAACACCACGATTACCGAGGGTTTGCGGGGCGCGTGGCCGGAGGTGTTTTCCGCAAAGGCGACAAGGTCACCGTGCTGCCCAGCGGCTTCGCCACGAAGATCAAATCCATTGACACGTTCGGCGGCGAGCTCGAAGAGGCGTTCCCGACCATGAGCGTCACGATCACGCTCGAAGACGAGATCGACATTTCCCGCGGCGACATGATCGTGCGGGAAAACAACCAGCCCGTCACATCGCAGGACGTCGACCTGATGGTGTGCTGGTTCAACGCAAAGCCGTTGCAGCTGAACGGGAAATACGCCGTCAAGCACACCTCCCGCGACGCGCGCTGCGTGGTGAAGGACATCCGCTACAAGATGGACATCAACACGCTGCACCGCATCGAGGACGACAAGAACATCGGCATGAACGACATCGGCCGCATCTCGATCCGCACCACGGTGCCGCTGCTTTTCGACAATTACCGCAAGAACCGCTTCACCGGCTCGCTCATCCTGATCGACGAAGCGACGAACGAAACGGTGGCGGCGGGCATGATCGTGTGATGACGTACGTTTTTGAAACGGAGCGCCTCCGCTTCCGGGAATCGACGCCCGAGGATGCGGAAGCCATGTACACGCTGAACAGTGATCCCGAAGTCGTTCAGTACACAGGCGATCTGCCTTTTGATTCCGTGGAAGCAGCGCGGGAATTCCTTGAAAACTATGTTGACGTTTACCGTAAATGGAAGCGCGGCCGCTGGATTGCGGAATTGAAATTGACGGGCGAGGTCATCGGCTGGTGCGGGCTGAAATTCCACGAGGAAGAAAATGTGACCGACGTGGGTTATCGTTTTCACAAACGCTTTTGGGGAAACGGTTACGCCACGGAAGCCGCGCAGGCCACGATCGACTACGGTTTCAACGTGCTGAAGCTCGACCGCATCGTGGCGCATGCACGGAAGGAAAATGTGGGATCGCTGCGTGTGCTGGAAAAATGCGGAATGAAAATTACCG
The DNA here is from genome assembly GCA_966211705.1 of uncultured Chryseobacterium sp. Lineage (GTDB taxonomy): Bacteria > Bacteroidota > Bacteroidia > Palsa-965 > Palsa-965. Next base: position 13,108 of record CBIHOC010000016.1, on the reverse strand, counting down.
GGGAAGGGAAAGAGTGCGGCGGAGAGATTTTTGTTTTTGAACTGAACAAAACGGCCGTTTCAAAATGAAAAATCTCCGCGGGCCGTCGGGCAACGGCGCCGCGGAGAAACCCTTTACACTGGAATTTATTTTACCGAATCCTTCGTCTCCGCAACGATCTGTTTAGAAACATCGACAATAAGATCGTTGTATGCGTAGAAGGTGTGCTCCAGCCCTTTCGAAATGGTCGCGCCGATGCCTCCGAACGCAAAAGCGCCCTGCTGGCGGACCGCAGCGGCCGAGGGGGAATCGGCCGGGTTGGTCGGATCGTAGGGTTTCGCCTGCGGCCATGGCGTAGCGGCAGAAATTTTTTCGTCGCTGTGGCTGGTTTTCGTAAAGGCGCCTTTTTTCACTACAACGCCGTTGTCAAGCAGCTCATAGCTTACGCTGAGCGAAATGTCGCGCGGGCTGCAGTATTCCTTTTTGCCTCCGAACTGGATGAAGAATATCCACACGACGTAGCCTTTTCGTTTGTACCGGAACGCGCAGCTGCTGCTGTCGACCTTCACTTTCAGCACGTAATTTCCCTGCATGCTTTTCGGGAAAGACGCCGCCATTTCGTTCCGCAATGAAACGTCGAGGTTGTCGTACATCGGCGACACCAGGCTTGTATCGCCCGGTTTCATCAGCAACTTGCCCCCGAAAAATCCGACAAAGGGCAATGGCACCACATACTGCGATTTTTCCGCGAGCGTCCCTTTGTCAGGGATCCCCGTGATGGAAGAGGTTCGGGCGATTTCGAGCTGTACGTTTTTCAGTGAATCGCCGGTCCGCGATAATTCGGGCAACTTTTGCGTGTCCATGTAGCCGGCAACCGGGCCATAAAAAACACAGCCCGACATCAATGCTCCCATAAACAGGAGCAGGCAAACTTTTTTCATAAGAAGTAATTAGAGGGTTAGTAACTGCGGCTAATATACCTATAAGCTGTACAACATCTCCACATGCGGAATATCATCTTCCAGATATTCCTCCTTCTCCGTCCGCTTAAATCCGTAACCTTCATAATACTTCTGCAAATACGATTGCGCCGAGATCCGCACCGGAACATTTCCGAACGTATCGCGAACGTACTCCATCGTTTTCGTCATCAGCACTTTTCCCACGCCCTTTCCCCGCACCGATTCGGAAGTCGCCACGCGCCCGATGGATACTTCCTCGTACGAAACACCGGCGGGAAGGATACGCGCGCAGGCCACCAGTTCCTCCCCGTTCCAGCCCATCACGTGCAGCGCATCCTCGTCTTTATAATCCGGGTCGAGGTACGCGCATTTCTGCTCCACGACGAACACGGCAGCGCGCAACGCCAGCAAACGGTGCAGCGCGGCGGGACGCAGCTCATTGAAGTGTTTGCATTGCCAGGTGATGCGGGAAAGATCAGCCATGTGCAGGTAAGAAGAGTTTCGGAAAACGTTTTGAAATTACGGGATAAAGCAACGCCGCCAGGAAGCAGCCGAAACTGTTGGCGATGAAATCGTAAAAGTCGGCGCTGCGTTCGGCGAAGAGCGTACCCTGCATGATCTCCATCAGGCCGCCGTACATCACCGACATGCCGGTGGCGAGAAAAATTGCGTTGGCGCGGAAACAGGCCGACCGTTCCTGCAGGCGGAAACCGCGGATGGCCAGGAGCACAAGCACGAAGAAGATCCCGGCATGCACCCACTTGTCGAACGCGAAAAGCTCGAGAAATGAAAAATGCGGGATGTCCCGCCCGGGAATCCCGCATAATATCAAGATGAGCAGCGCCCAGAGAACTGTCGGAAGATTGGGCTTCCTGCGCATGCGATGAAAATTTTTATTGCCCGATCAGCGCCTTGTAGGCAGCAGCATCGAGCAGCCCGTCGAGCTCTGAAGGATTGGTCAGTTCCACTTTCACCATCCAGCCTTCGCCGTACGGATCTTTGTTGACCGCCTCTGGATTGCTGTCGATCGCCGGGTTCTTTTCCGCAACAACACCGCTTACCGGCATAAAAAGGTCGGAAACGGTTTTTACAGCTTCAACTGTTCCGAACACATCGTGCTGGCCCAGTTCTTCACCGATCGTTTCGATCTCCACGTAAACGATATCGCCAAGCTCGCCCTGTGCGAAATCCGTAATGCCGACGGTTGCGACGTTTCCTTCCACGCGGACCCATTCGTGATCCTTGGTGTACTTGAGGTTGTCAGGGAAATTCATAAGTAGGTGTGATGTTTGTGACGGGGCAAAGGTATCAAATTCAAAGATTCAAAAATTCAAGATTCAAAGATTCGGTAGTGGGTCCGTTTGATGTTAATATTCTGAAGTCCTCGCAGGGTTGCGCGCGGCCATGCGCGCGGGCAACCCTGCGAGGGCTTGAATCTTTGAATGTTATTGCAGCATGAACCGGAGGCTGATCCCCGCATTCGTGTTCGCCGTTTTGAAGGACGAGGAGATGAGCGGGTTGGTCATGATGCGGTCGCAGAAGAACCGGATCTGCAGCTGCTGGGTGAGCTGGTAATCGACCGAGGTTTTGATCGAGAAGATGTTCTGGCCGGCGGTGAGCACGTTGATGTTCTCCACGCTTTTGCGGATGATCGTCTGGTTGTTGCGGAACGATACGTCGGCGCGGATGTTGAGGTCGCTCATGGGCACTTTGCCGCGCATCACTTTCTTCATGAACTTGAGCGGCAGCTTCGGCACGCGGTAACCGCCGCCCACGACGATCTCGCGCCCGCTGACTTCCGTGAGCTGCGTGTTGGCCAGGCTCAGGCTCAGCGTGCGGTCTTTCTTGTATTCGAATTTCGTTGTCAGCGCGTTATTGCCGGCCCACGTCATCTCCACGCTGATCAGCGGGCTGAACTGCTCGGAGATCTGCACCGTTCCCACCTGGAATTTGCTCTGGAAATCGCCGACCACGTTGCGCACGGCTGCAAACCCGCTTCCGTCCTCGCTGTAGCCGAGGTTCGTCTGGAAGCCGCCGATCGCGTACGTAGAGCGGTACGTGTGGCCGACCGCGACCGTCTTGAAATATTTCTTGATCGCCGGGTATTTCGAGAGACCGTCGTAGGTGATGCGCCAGTTGGGGAGCGGGATGGCCGGGAACATGTTGAGGGAGGCGCTTTCCGCACGTTTGCCGGTGTACGCGGCGAGGAACGCGGGAATGATCACATCCTGCTGCACGTTGCTGTAGCCGTCGGAGAAACCGGTCGGCGTCAGGCCCAGCGAATTCGGGTTGTCGGCGCCGAGCTTGTTGGAGATCACCGCGCGGTTGTCGAGGAACTGCTGGAACACTTCGGAGAAATGATCTTCTTTCCGTGTCTTCGAGAATGCGGTATTGATCGAAATGATCGACATGCTGAAGCTTCCCGTCTGGTTGACCGATTGCTCCCTGAAATCGTCGAGGCTGGGAATGTACTGGATGAATTTGCTCGTGTTGAGCGAATTCGTGCGGTTCGCGGTGAGCTCTATGCGCAGGTCGGGGAATGGCTCGAGCGTAGCTCTCCCTGTAAGGTTCTCGGAACGGCCCTGCGTGAACGGCGTGAACAGCGAAGATGTTTTTACCAGCCATCCTTTACTTATCGCATATTCCGGGTAGCTCGAATTGTTTGGTCCGAAGTCGTCCTGCTGGCCGAACAGGAAGCCCGCGCCCGGCGCTGTGAAATCTTTGTTGAAGCCGAGGAGGCGCGTGCTGTCTTTGTAACCGGGCAGCGCCATGGTGGAATTGACCGAGTAGCTTGCCGACACCGTCCTTACGCTCATGAGGATGCGCGCCAGGTACTCCACCACGATGTACTGGTTCTCGGCTTTGTGCACCGAATCCAGGTATGCTTTTTTGAGGAGCGTGTCCTGCTTTGTCTTCGGGTTCCTCACGAATGCAGGCGCGTTCTTCGGCGGCGCTTTGACCTGGCCCGGCCTCTTCTGGTTGATGCGCTTGAAGTACGGCACCTTGTTGTAAAGCGTCGTCATGTTCAGCTGCGCAGTGTAATCCCACTTCGAGTTGTTGCCGATGAAATTACCGAGCGTATCGGCCGAGAAGGCGGCGCGCTGCCACGTAAAGCCGGAAGAATATTTCACGTTCGGCGTGATCCAGTCGAACGCCGGGATCTTGTTGAGCGGGATGTTGTACGTCACGTTCGTGCCGTGGTGGTAGCTCGTGGTGGTCCCGAATCCCTGTACCTGTTTCCACACGCTGTCGCGTTTCTGTTCCGTGTCGATCTTGCCGTACGGCTCGAGGATCGTCGCCTGGTTGTCGGCGTTGAAGTCGAGCTTCAGGTTCTTCGTAAGGTCCCAGCGCAGGTCGTACGAACGTGTCCAGAGGAAATTCTTGTTGTAGTTGACCGGCATGAACACGTCGCTGAAGCCGGTGATGTTCCGGTTCTTCGTTTCACCGTACTGGCGGTTGAGATCGGTGGTGAACCCGAACATGGTCGGCGCCGGGGTGAAATTGATATCGCGCACCAGCGTCATCCATTTCGACTTCGCCCATTTCGCATTTTTGAACGGCGTAACGGGTTTCAGGCCCGGGCTGTACGTATAGGTCAACCCGCCGCGGTAATTCTTCAGCACGTTGTACTCCACGTTCACGTTGTGGCGGTACACTTCCGTGAACGCGTAGCTGGCCGTGAAATTCTCGATGTCCCAGAAATGCGTCTTGCCTTTTCCTTTGGCGCGTTCCTTATGCACATTGGTGAAGTTCAGGCTTCGTCTTCGCGTGTAATCGACCGTCGCCCCCCGTATCGAATCGCGCACCTCGTCGGAAATGTCCGGGTTGTTGAGCACCGGTTTCAGCAGGATGTCGGGATCGAGCGGGTTGAATTGCGGGGTGATGAATGTTTCGCCGTAACCCCAGAACATCGGCAGCCGGATGCCCAGGTTGTCGGGGAAGAATTTGCCGAGCTCCACCTGCGCCGACACGTCGTAGTTGGTCTGGTTGATGCGCGAGCGCTCGCTCACTTTTTTCTCGATGCTGCCGAAGCCCGGCGTCATCATGCTGCCGGAAAGGTTCACCACGGCGAAGTCGGCCAGCTTGGCGTTGACCAGCGCAGTCGCCGCCCATCCGCCCGACTCGTCGAAATCGGTGAGGCGCAATTCGTTGAACCAGATCTCGGCGCACTTCGAAAGGCCGTCGTCGTTGGGCGTGGAACTGTTTTTCTTCGGGTTGCGCACGCCGAGCATGAACACCTTGATCATCGACAGGTTCGGGTTGCCGCGCACGGTGACATAACGTCCCGGGAAGTTCGGATCTTCCATCGTGAACTCCTGCGTGATCGCCACCTGGCCGTTGGCCTGCGCGATGTTGCGCTGCTGCTTCACATACTGGAGCAGTTCGAACGCAAGCTCCATCGTGTTCTGCGTGGGCCACACTTTTTCGCGGTCGCCCTGGTCGTTCGGCAGGTAGTTGCCGGCCGGCGTCACTTTGAGCGGCATCGCATACTCGTAATAGTTCTCCGTCTGGTCGGAACCGATGCGGATGAACGCCACCAGCTCGTTGTCTTCCAGCGGCTCGGCGCCCGCGCGGCTTTCCGCGTGCACGAACATGCGCATCTTCTTGTAGGAACGAACGTCGAGGTTGTTCTGTGTCTTGTACGCCGCGCGCGAATCGCCGTCCTCGAGGTTGCAGACCTTCATGGAAAGCGACTGCTCGTTGAGGCGCACCAGCGTCGCACTCTGCACGTTCTGCTCGCGGTCGATGCCCGGGGGAAGGATGTAATTGACCGGGACCTTGTTGCCGTTCTCTTCGATGTTCACGGCTGCGAGGTTGAATTCCGTATCGCTCTGGTCGTTGGAAATGTATTCGCCCGGCGTGAGCAGGGAATAATTGTACTTACGCCAGTCGCTGCGGACGAGCTCGAGGCGCGCGAAGCGGCAAACGACCGGTTTGTCGACATTCTTGAAGTAAATTCGGATGAAGCGGATCGAGTTGAAGTTCTCGATGTTGCCGACTTTAGCGGTGTAAGAACGCACCGGTACGCGGAACTGGTACCAGGTGATGTTGCGCGTGCGCCCGTCTTTCGTGGTGACGCTGGTCTGGTAAACGTCGGTGATGAAGTTGCTGCCGATGTTGCCCGGGTTGATGTCGTTCGGCGTGAGCTTGATGCGGTATTCGTAATAGCTTTCGTTCTCGCTGAGCGTGTTGTCGCGGTTGATGTCCTCCTGGTTGGGAAGCGTGGTCGACTGCGTGGGATAGTCTTCGACAACACCGTCGTCGTTTGGCTGGCGCGTGGCAGGCGAGTTGCCGTCGAGGCCGTTGAATAATTTGTAACGCTCGAGAATGGATTTCTGCTGGCTGTCGAAATCGCTGCCGCGGTAATAATGGTAGTTATCGCCCGAGGGATCTTTGTCGGCATTGCGATATGCATCGGAGTTGGTGGTGTAAAGGTTCGAAATAGCCTGTAAGTAATCTTTAAAGAACGTCTGCTCGTCCGTATCGCCCAGCCCGTCGAGGCCCACGTCCTGCTTGCGGCGGTTCTCTTCCAGGTTGTCGAACGCGTTGACGATAGACTGGATCGCCGGCACGCGCCCCCATGCGGTCGTGTCGATCAGCGAAGGATCGTCGACCAGGTTGCCGTTCTCGAAGCTGTTGCGCGAATCTTTCAATACGTCTTCCGAAATGTTGCCCACGTCGATCACGAGCTCGCCGGTGGTGTTCCACATCGCGTTCGGGTTGTCGTCGTTGTACGGGTCCATCATCCAGAACTGGATGTACTCGATGTTCGCCGATTCCCAGTCGTTCGTTTCCACGCGGCGCTGGATACCGGCCCAGCGGGAAGCCGGGTTGAGGAGCAAGCCGTCGGCGCCGATGCCGGAAGAGAACGAGGTCGGCGCTACGTCGAAGTTGTAGGGGCCGCGCTCATTCGGGTAATACGCGAGGTCGAGCATGGAAATGTTGAGCGGCTGTCCGTTGGGCGGCTGCTTGTTGGGGAACACTTCCGTCTCCAGCACTTCGCGCACACGATGGTCCGACATTTCCGGGCCCCCGATGTACGACGGCGTAAGGTTGTTGTTCGGGCGGAGGAAGAGCGGGTCGATCACGTACCAGGCCAGCTTTGCGCGGTTCATGCCCGACTCGACGCTGTCGCGGCTGGCTTCGGGGAAACGGGCGGCCTGTCCCTGCGGAACGGAAGCAATGGACCAGCCCTGCGGGGAACGGATGTCGATGGCCGACTGCGTGCCTTCAAAGTCGTCGATGTACGAGTTGCCGTTTTTACCGATGGCCTTGTTGTGCCCGGGATGCAGGTAGGCGAATTCACCGCGCGCCGTAATGGACGAAGGAACTTTTGTGTCGATGAACGGGATGGCGTCGACCATGCGCGTGAGGAACGGCGCGTCGGTCGTGTAGTTGAAGTTCGTGCCGAAGATCGTGTTGCTCATCGGCTCTTCTCCGGCCTGCACTTTTTGCGTGACCGGCCGCTCGGTAAGGTTCATCACCGTTGCGCCCACGTTGAAGTTTTTGCTGAAACGGTAGTCGAGGTGCGTTCCCCAGAGCGTTTTCGACTGGATGTTGAAGAGCGAGTTGCTTTCCAGCGAGATCTTGATCGGAACGCCGGAATTCAAAATGCTTTCATTAATGATCCGCACACGGCCGAGCGTGTAGTCCACCGTGTAGTCCACGTTTTCCTGCAGCGGCGCGCCACCCGCGGTGACCACCACCGATCCCTGCGGAACGTTTACGGCGTTAAGCGAAATGTCGGAGTTGGAAGATGACTGGTACGAACCTTTCAGCTTGAAGCGGTCTTTGCCGGCAAAAACCGTTTGCGCGACTACTTTCGTCGAATCGTACAGCTGTGGGTAGCCGTATTCGAGATAAAGCTGGGCATCACCCTGCAGCTGGTTATACAAATGTTCCCCGAACGGCTGCACAACGGGAAAAATGACGCGCCCGTTCGACGCATTGATCGTAACGCCGTCGATGAAATCGAAGAGCCCGTCGGGCGTGGCCTGCTGCTGCTGGTTGATCTTGTCGAGGTTCATCACCTGGAGCAGGGGTTTGCCGTTGATGGGGCCTTCAGCGATGAACGGGATGTCGGTGCCGGTGGATGGGTTGTTGTACCAAACCTGTAACTGGAAATTCTGCGGGTTCACCTGGTAAGCGCCCACCGAATAAACGTTCTTCATCATCAGGTCCCACGTTTTATAAGGAACCTGCATGTTGCCGTCGGAAATTTTCGGAACGTTGTTCGTGCTCTTCAGCATTTTCACGATCAGCGCGTTGGAGCCGGAAATACCGTCGGTGGAGAATTCACCGACCTGGTACGTCACCCCGTTCAGCGTGTACTGGTAAGCCACTGCGAGCACCTCGTCGTAGTTGAGCGCCTGGTTGAGCGAGATGTAGCCGAGCCGGGTGTTCATGGTGAATTCCGTGGGCTGGAGCTTTCGCGCCGTTCCAACACGCGAATAATTGATCGCTTCCTGGAATCCGTACCCTGTGGTAAGCGGCGCAAGCGTCGTGGAAAGCGGAACGTTAATGTCCCGCAACGATGCATAGTTCTGTTTCAGCTCGGAATACAACGAGTTGGCGCTGGAATCCGGGATCGCATCCTGCGGACGGAGGTCGGTGATAAAGCTTGTTCCTACATTTTCAAGATAAGCCCCGTCTTCACCGAGGTCCGCGAATGCCACGATGTTCCGCGTGTTATCGACGGCGCCGGTGCGGTTCGTGACCCATACTTCGATCCGCTGGATCATAATGCCGGAGTTGATCACGGGGAACCCGGCAAGCGCGTTGTCGTAATTATTGAAGAAATACTGCCCGAGGAAAAAGTGCTTGTTCGCTTCGTAGTTGGATGCCGACACTTCGAACGTGCTCACCTGCGCGCCGCCGGTAATGTTGATCTCCGATTTTTTACCGCGCTCCTGCGACACGATGCTCGTCGCGGTCAAACGCCCGAACTGCATCTGCGTCTTGATCCCGAACAGCGTCTGGCTGCCGGTGATGAGCGAGGTGGGCAGCCCGAAACTGACGTTGCCCGCTTCGATCTTCTTGATGATCTCGTCCTCGAAGCCGGTGTATTCCAGCTTCATCTGGTTTTCCCATTCGAACGTGGACTCCGTATTGTAGTTCGTCGTCAGCTTCAGCTTCTCGCCGATCTTTCCGACCACGTTGAGCTGGATCTTTTCATCGAAATCGAATGTGGCGATGCGGCGCTGGCGTTCCGGGAGCGCGGGGTTGTCGGTGCGGTTGACGTTCACGCCGAAGATCAGCTCGGCCGAGCCCTGCGGGCGGATATCGATGGTTCCCCCGCCGAAGATGCGGTCGAACTTCTCGCTGTTGATCTTGATCGGCGGGATGAGGTTTTTGTTGCCGCGGGCGGCGTTCTCGCTTTCGGCATGCTCACGCTGTTTCCAGTAATCGCGTACCGACTTTTTCATGTCGTAGTACATGTACTCTTCGAAGGTCATGTACGTCGGCGGGCGATAATCGAGGTTGTTGCCGATCTTCTGGTTGACTTCGTAAACGTTGGAATCCGGGTTGTAGGTAACCGTCGTTTTAATGTTGGCCGGATCGTTGAGCTTAAGAGGGGCGTTATTGCTCCAGTAAAGCGGATCCTGGCCCGACTGGTCGATGAACGGGTACGGGAGTGCGGTCGTGTCGGGGCCTGTGGGACTGTCGGTGCCGCCGACCAGGCCGCGGTGGGAAGTGGCCACGCGTGCGTCGCTGGTCATCACCGCCGCGAGGAGCGAGACGGATGCCGCAGCGGCGACAGTATATTTCAGGAACGCGTTCAACTTTATGTTTTTATCCGGGGGTTATTGACTTAAAAATTTGGGGCTGCAGCGCCTTTCACAGGGTGTAGACGCGGAAGTGCCGATACGGTTGCCGGGTTTTTCCGGCGGAAAGAAGAATATTTTGGGTTCGGGTTCACGTTGTTCGGGTGCAGGATTTTTCCGGGATTTACAGGTTCTTGAGCGCCAGCTTGATGAGGTGTTCCACGGACAGCGCGTTCCCCTCTGTTTTCAGGGCCTTGTCGACCGCTTTCTCCGCCATGTTGCGGGCAAAGCCGAGCATGACCAGGGCTGATAACGCTTCTTCCCGCATTTTATTATCCGCCGCAAACGGCGTTCCCGCGGATGAGCCGGCGTCGGCAATGAATTTGCCTTTCAGGTCGATGATGATGCGCTGCGCCGATTTTTCACCGATGCCTTTGACGGCTTTCAGCGCGGCCACGTTGCCGGAATGGATGGCCTGCATCACTTCCGGCGGGCCCATCGACGAAAGGATCATGCGCGCCGTACCCGGGCCCACGCCTGACACCGAGATGAGCTGGCGGAATATTTCGCGTTCCTCCTCATCCCCGAAACCGAACAGCACGAGCGCATCTTCCCGCACAGCCAGGTGCGCGAAAAGCTTGCAGGACCCGCTGTCCGGCAGCTTCGAAAACGTGTTGAGCGAAATGTTGAGCTGGTAGCCCACTCCACCGCAATCGATCACCGCATACGTCGGCGTCTTCACAGCCAGCTTTCCTTCAAAATGATTGTACATAACTGATATCAAATCACAGGTTCCAAACTTTCAAATGCCAAAACTCAAATGCCATTTTGACGGTTTGTATCTCTGAATTTTTGGAGCTTGGTTTTAATTCCTTCTTGATTGCGCGTCGACGACGGCGATGATGACCATGTTCACGATTTCACGGACCGAGCTGCCGAGCTGGAGCACGTGAACGGGCTTTTTCATCCCGATCAGCACCGGCCCGATGGCTTCTGCCCCGCCCATTTCCTGCATCAGCTTGTAGGCGATGTTGCCGGAAGCGAGGTTGGGGAAAATGAGCGTATTTACTTTTTTACCGACCAGCTCGCTGAACGGGAACTGCTCTTTCAGCAATTCATTGTTCATCGCGAAATTGGCCTGCATGTCGCCGTCCACGATCAGGCCGGGATAGTCGCGGTGCAGGATGGCAACGGCGTCGCGCACCTTGTCCGGCAACACGCCGGGGGCGGAACCGAAATTGGAATACGATAACAGCGCGATGCGGGGAACGATGTTGAACTGGCGGATGGCCTGCGCGGTGAGCACGGTAATGTCCACCAGCTCCTGTGCGTTCGGCTCCACGTTCATCGTCGTGTCGGCGAAGAAATAATTTCCCTGGCGTGTCGACATGATGTACATGCCTGCCACGCGGTTCACGCCTTCCTGCACGCCGATGCACTGGAGCGCCGGCTTGATGGGCGCGCCGTATTTCCGCGTCAGCCCCGAGATCATGGCGTCGGCCATGCCCGTTTCCACCATCATGGAGCCGAAATAGTTGCGGTCCTGCATCACTTTCCGCGCTTCATAAGGCGTGTAGCCGCGGCGTTTCTGTTTCTGGAAGAACAGCTCGCCGAATTGCTGGCGGGTTTCGTCCTGCGAAGGATCGCGCGGATCGATGATGATCGTGTCGCCCAGGTCGAGGCTGTTTTCTTCGATGAGGCGCTTGATCTTCTCCGCGTCGCCCAGCAGGATCGGCCTGGCGATGCCTTCGTCGCGCACGACCTGCGCGGCTTTGAGGATCTTGTACGTATCGGCCTCGGTGAACACGACGCGGCGCGGGTTCTGCTTGGCCTTTGTCGCCAGCCCGCGCATCAGCTTGTTGTCGCGGCCGAGGCGGTTGTTGAGCTCGGAAACGTAAGCGTCCCAGTCGGTGACCGGCTTGCGCGCCACACCCGATGCGATGGCGGCTTTTGCCACGGCAGGCGCAACGGTCGAGATCAGGCGGGAATCGATGGGCTTGGGAATGATGTATGCGGGGCCGAAGCTCAGGTTGCGGGTGTCGTAGGCGTGGTTCACGTCGTCCGGCACCGGCTCTTTGGCCAGGTTGGCGATCGCGTAAGCTGCAGCCAGCTTCATTTCTTCGTTGATCGAAGTCGCACGCACGTCGAGCGCGCCGCGGAAAATGAAAGGGAAACCGAGCACGTTGTTCACCTGGTTCGGATGGTCGGAACGGCCCGTGGCCATGATGAGGTCGGGACGCGCCGCCATGGCTTCGTCGTAAGGAATTTCAGGATCGGGATTGGCCAGGGCGAACACGATGGGACGGTCGGCCATGGAGCGGACCATGTCCTGGCTCACGATATTGCCTTTCGACAGGCCGACAAACACGTCCGCGCCTTTGATCGCTTCGGCCAGGGTCGTTTTGCCCATGGGCTTCACGGCGAAAAAGCGTTTGCTCTCGTCGAGGTCTTCCCGGTCGGTGGTGATCACGCCTTTGCTGTCGAGCATGAGGATGTTCTCTTTTTTCACCCCCATGGCGATGTACATCTTCGTGCAGGAGATCGCCGAAGCTCCGGCGCCATTGACGACAAGCTTCACCTGGTCGAGCTTTTTTTCGGCAATTTCCACCGCGTTGATCAACGCCGCGGAAGAAATGATGGCCGTTCCGTGCTGGTCGTCGTGCATGACGGGAATTTCCAGCTCTTCCTTCAATCGTCGCTCGATCTCGAAACATTCCGGCGCTTTGATGTCTTCCAGGTTGATCCCGCCGAAGGTGGGGGAAATGGCCTTGACGGTGGCGACGAACGAATCGATATCCAGCGCATCCACTTCGATGTCGAACACGTCGATGTCGGCGTAGATCTTGAACAACATTCCTTTTCCTTCCATCACCGGCTTCGACGCCAGCGGGCCGATGTTGCCGAGCCCGAGCACCGCGGTGCCATTGGAAATTACGGCAACGAGATTGCCTTTGGAAGTGTATTTATATGCGTCTTCGGGCGTCTTTTCGATCTCCAGGCACGGTTCAGCAACTCCGGGGGAGTAAGCCAGCGTCAGGTCGCGCTGGGAGCTGTAAGGTTTTGTGGGGATCACCTCGATCTTACCGGGGCGTCCTTGCTGGTGATAATCAAGTGCGTCCTGCTTGCGGAATTTCGCCATACAGTTTTGCGTCTGTTTCCCCGCCGGCAAAGGATTAGGGTACTGCCGGACGGAACGACGAAGGTAACAAAGGATGTACGATTTACGAGGTACGATTTACGATTTTTTAGGGCGGTGGGGAACGTCTATAACATTCTGATTTTCAGTCAACACTAATGCATCCGGGAGGAAATGGCGGCGGGGTGTTGGGGGGGGGGGGGGGGGGGGGTGTGGTTTTTGGGGGGGAAAAAAGAAAGGGAAGAAAACAAACCCCCCCCCCCCCC
>CBIHOC010000015.1:0-125984 GCA_966211705.1 uncultured Chryseobacterium sp. | reverse complement strand
CCTAACACCTAAGCCCTAAGTCCTAACACCTAAGCCCTAAGTCCTAACACCTAAGTCCTAATGCCTAAGTCCTCTAAATGATGTTAAAACCGCTGCCAATGCACACTTCAGGAACAAAATTTGCTGTTATACTGTCAGTGATTTTTGTCAGTAATTTTCACCCGTAAAACCCAAAACACAACCCATATGAAACGCTTTTTCAGTGTTTTTTTTATAGCCATCATGGGCGGGGCGGCAGCCCTCAGCCTGGACCATTTTGTCTTCAAGTCCTCCACGCCTGTCACGGCGGCAACAGCCCCGGCACCGGCGCGGTACGCTAATTTCAGCGGTTTACCCAACGGCGCGCCCGACTTTACCGCGGCCGCAGAACAAACGATCCACGCAGTCGTGCACGTGACCACGAAATTCACGACGACGCAAACCTATTACGACCCGTTCCAGGGATTTTTCGGCGGCGGCAGCGGCATACAGACCGTTCCCCGCGAGCAGCGCTCTTCCGGGTCCGGTGTCATTATTTCCAATGACGGTTACATCGTGACCAACTACCACGTCGTGGAAAGCGCGGAACAGGTGTATGTCACGCTCAACGATAAACGCAATTACGAAGCCACCGTCGTCGGCACCGACCCGAACACCGATCTCGCCGTCATTAAGATCGACGAGAAAGAGCTTCCGTTCGTGGCCTGGGGCAACTCCGACAATGTGCGCGTGGGCGAGTGGGTGCTCGCAGTGGGCAACCCGTTCAACCTGAATTCCACGGTTACGGCCGGCATCGTCAGCGCAAAGGCGCGCAACATCAACCTGATCGCCTCCAACGGCAGCGGGGCAGGCGCGGTGGAATCCTTCATCCAGACCGATGCGGCCGTCAATCCCGGCAACAGTGGGGGCGCGCTCGTCAATACCGGCGGGGAGCTGATCGGCATCAATTCCGCCATCGCTTCCAGCACGGGCACGTTTGCCGGCTATTCCTTCGCCATCCCGGTGAACCTTGCCCGCAAAGTCGTCGCCGACCTCATCGAGTTCGGGACCGTGCAGCGCGGCTACCTCGGCGTGAACATCCGCGACGTTGATGCAAATCTTGTTAAAGACAAGAACCTCGATGCGCTCAAAGGCGTATACGTGGAAGGTGTGATCGGGGAAGGCGCTGCGGAAGATGCAGGCATCGAAGCCGGTGATGTGATCCGTAAAGTAGGCGATGTGGAGGTGAACAATGTGGCGGAGCTCCAGGAGCAGGTCAACCGTTTCCGTCCCGGCGACAAAGTCGCAATCACGTACATGCGCGGATCGAAAGAGAAAACGGCGAACGTTGTGCTGAAGAACAAGAACAACAGCACGGCTTTGCTGAAGAAGGACGACCAGGCGAACGCTGCGGCAACGCTGGGCGCCACGTTTGAAACGATCGCGCCGGAGGAAATGAAGCGACTGAATATCGACAACGGGCTGAAAGTAACGAAGCTGGAGAATGGAAAGCTCCGTGCAGCAGGCATCCGCGAAGGTTTTATCATCACTTCCGTAGATAAAAAGAAGGTCGGCACTCCTGACGAGTTGAAGCAAGTGCTCGACAACAAGAAAGGAGGAATCCTGATCGAAGGAATTTATCCGAATGGGTCGAAAGCCTATTACGCCTTCGGAATGTAAAAGAGTTCGTCGATGAAAGGGTAATGTTCATCGATACGTGCGACACGTTAACACAACATTCTGAGCAGGTTAACGATTTGTTGTAAAAAGATTACCGCAGCCCTTGCGCTGCGCGCCTGCAGGTCATACCTTTGCGGGCGAAAGTTGGGGACAATTTTTATTGCTCTGAATCGTTCTTAAAAGAACATTAACCACTTCAGAAATGAGACAGCTAAAAATCACCAAGTCGATCACGAACCGCGAAAGCGCCTCACTCGACAAATACCTCCAGGAGATTGGTCGAGAGGAACTTATTACCGCGGAAGAGGAGGTCGTACTGGCCAAAAAAATCCGCGACGGGGACGAGAGGGCGCTGGCCAAGATGGTGAAAGCAAACCTTCGTTTCGTTGTATCTGTTGCAAAACAGTACCAGAACCAGGGCCTCAGCCTTCCCGATTTGATCAACGAAGGAAACCTCGGTCTCATCAAGGCGGCACGCCGTTTCGATGAAACACGCGGCTTCAAATTCATTTCGTACGCCGTTTGGTGGATCCGCCAGTCGATCCTCCAGGCGCTCGCCGAACAGTCGCGTATCGTTCGCCTTCCCCTCAACCAGGTAGGCTCGCTCAATAAGATCAACAAAGCGTATTCCCGCCTCGAGCAGGAATTCGAACGCGAACCGACCGCCGCCGAGCTCTCCACCGTGCTGGAACTCCCCGAAGACAAAGTCGCCGACACCATGCGTGTTTCCGGCCGCCACGTCTCCATGGATGCGCCCCTGCTCAACGGTGAGGACAACAGCCTGCTCGACGTGCTCGTGAACCACGATTCACCCCGCGCCGACCGCCTGCTGATGAACGAATCGCTCCAGAAAGAGATCGAACGCTCGCTCGCTACGCTCACCGAGCGCGAGCGTGACGTCATCAAGCTCTTCTTCGGCATCGGTTGCCAGCATGGCCTTACGCTCGAGGAGATCGGCGCCAAGTTCGACCTCACGCGCGAACGCGTCCGCCAGATCAAGGAGAAAGCCATCCGCCGCCTCCGCCACAGCTCACGCAGCAAACTGCTTAAAGCGTATCTCGGCTAAGGAAATGTTCGAAGCATCACGACAGCCGCAAGGGTAACGGATCGACCGAAAGGAAAATCCCGACATCTTTGCGGCTGCTGCTTTTAAATAAAGCCCAAAACTCAAATGTGCAACCAGCAAAAACTTAAATGTGCAGATAGCCGGCAACACCATTTACATCACAGTTACAGTTTGCGATTGACCTTTGGGAGCTGAAGCTTTGAAATTTGAATTTTATCACCACACACCAAACAATCACCACTTATGACACTCGAAACGATGGAGCCCACAAAAGGCAAGGCCAAATCGTACGAAACCGAGCTGCACGACTGGATCAGCAGCGAACGCGCTGCAATTGAGCTGATCGGGCACATCGGGACGCTTTGGTTTGAGAGATCCGTAGAACTGATCATTTTCCGCAACCAGCTCATCGACCGCTCCCCGAGCGAGATCATGAACCTGCACCAGTACGCGAAAGATATCGTCAAACGCCCCATCAACGTACGCGACACCGCCGACCTCGCCGGCGAGCTCACGAAACTTTCACTCGCCCCGTCGCGCATCGACATCGGCCGCCTCTGCGGGGAATGGACGGAAGAAAAAACGAAATACGCCGACATGAAGGCGTTCGTCACCGACAAGCTGAAAGAGTACATCGGCGCTGAAAAAACGACCATCACCCCGAAAGACGTCGTCCTTTACGGCTTCGGCCGCATCGGCCGCCTCGCTGCCCGCGAACTCATCGCGCAGGCCGGCAAAGGCGACCAGCTCCGCCTGCGCGCCATCGTCACACGCGGCAACAGCCCCGAAGAGATCGTCAAACGCGCCGACCTGCTCCGCATGGATTCCGTGCACGGACCGTTCCCCGGAACGATCATCGAAGACCTCGACGCAAAAACGCTCGTCGTGAACGGCCACGTGGTGCACATGATCCACGCGAACAACCCCGAGGACGTCGACTACACGCAATACGGCATCGACAACGCGCTCGTGATCGACAACACCGGCGTGTTCCGCGACAAGGAAGCGCTCAGCCGCCACCTCAAGGCCAAAGGCGTGAGCAAAGTGCTGCTCACCGCGCCTGCCAAAGGCGACGTGCCCAACGTAGTTTATGGCGTCAACCACGAAACGGTCGATCCCGCGAAAGAGCAGATCTTCTCCGCCGCATCCTGCACCACCAACGCGATCATGCCGATCCTGTACGTGGTGGAAAAAGAACTCGGCGTGGTGAAAGGCCACATCGAAACGGTCCACTCGTACACCAACGACCAGAACCTGCTCGACAACTACCACAAAAAATACCGCCGCGGCCGCTCGGCAGCGCTGAACATGGTCATCACCGAAACCGGCGCGGAAAGCGCGCTGAAGAAAGTGCTGCCCCAGCTCTCCGGCAAGTTCACCGCCAACTCCGTGCGTGTCCCGACCCCGAACGTTTCACTCGCCATCCTCAACATCACGATCAACAAGGAGACGAGCAAGGACGAGGTGAATGAGATCGTGCGCAAATATGCGCTCAAAGGAAACCTCGTCGAGCAGATCCAGTATGCCTTCTCCAACGAGCTCGTGAGCTCCGACGTGATCGGCAATTCCTGCCCGGCCGTGTTCGACAGCCAGGCCACGATCGTTTCGCCCGACAAGAAGAGCATCGTGCTGTATGTGTGGTACGATAACGAGTACGGCTACACGCGCCAGGTGCTGCGCTTCTCGAAGTACATCGCGGAAGTGATCAGGCTGCGGTACTACTGAGCTGGTGCTTTAGGTTGTTAACAACCTAAAGCACGTCGAAAGAAAAAGCCGCCTTCCGTTGGAGGGCGGCTTTTGGCGTTTCACATTTTCACCAGCTCGTCCTTGTGCTCCTTCAGGTAAGCGGCGAATAACTTCTCGCGGGCGCCTTCGTTCGCATACCACTTTTTCTGGAGCAGGTCCAGTCGTTTGGAGAGTTTCCTGTCGTAACGTTTCGAGCCTTCATTCAGCTCCGGCGGCGTAGTCAGCTTCCTGAACGATTGTTCGAACCTGTCGTAAATAGCGGCTACCTCGTCAAAGAGCTTCTTGCTTTTTGCGTCACCGATCAGGCCCAGCGACTGCGAGTAGCCGGCATTGAATTCCCCGCGTGTTTCAAGCAGGATGCCGTAGAGCCCTGAACCGCCGATCATGCCGTCGCAAACGTAATGCAGGCAAAGCGTTTTTTGCGCGTCATTGAACGCATCGATGTTCTTGCCCATCGCGCCGATCCTTTTGCCGGTAAAGCCTTTGTCGAAGTAGTGTGAGAAGACATCCTGCACAACATTCCTGTCGCCGGGAAAGGTTTTGTAAGCCGGGGGCGTGAGCTTTTTGAGAGGGAGCGTTTGGGTGGTGGTCATAAGTTTCCAGGATTAATATTCAGTTCCACGAATCAAAGACAATTCCTTCCAGCTCGACCGGTTTTTTACCGCCGTAGATGTCCCTGATCATTTGCACGCATTCGTCGATGTCGACCGTTTTGGTGTAGGAGCCGGCCTTTTCAGTGTCGGGAATGTCCACGAGGATCGCCTCGTCTTCGTTGTACATGAACTGGATCGTTTCGCCGCCGGCTAATTCCAGGCCTAAAAAATCGCCGTCAGAAATGGGAAGCATTTTCATGTAGTCAACCGCTTTCTCTACTGTTGCTTCTTGCGGCTCATCGGAAGAAATGCCTTCGTCTGCCGCATGGTCCCAGTAGTAAACCTTGATCGTTTGTGATTCTGTCATAGTGCAGGGTGTTTTTTTAAAAGTAAGGATTACCGGGAATGTGGGAAAGCTTACCTGTTGCGTTTCTCAATCATCTCAAATCAAAATAAGGATCATCAACATTCGGTCCGACCTCCTTGAGCACTCCTTCGATCTCTTCCCGGACATCGGGTGGGAGAGGCCCGTCCTGCTTTTCCTTCAGCAATTCACAGATACGCCGGATGCCGATACCGCCCGCGATCATGCCGAGATTTCTCACGAAGCGTAATTCCCCCAGCCAGTTCCGTTCCACCCACGCCGCGATCTTGTCTTTGGTTGCCGCATCGAGCGGGGTGTACGTGTGGTATTGCTTATTGGCTAGCTCGTACAGCGCGTTGCAAATGTCGTAAGGTGAAACTTCGCCACTTTCGGCAACGAGGAAAAGCTTGTTGAATTCCGCCAGCACTGCGGGCGCTTCCATGCCATCAGGCAGGCGCTCGTAATAGGTTAAGAAATCGGGATCCCCCATCGGCGAAAAAAGATCACCCCATCGGCGTGCAGATCTCCACGAGAAATCCGTCCAGGTCGCGCACATATGCCACCACCTGTCCCCATGGTTTCGTTTTCGCCGGCTCGGCAAGCGTGGCGCCGGCTTTTACGGCTTGCCTGACCGTAGCCTCCACGTCGTCTGTCGTGAAGCCGATCTCGATGCCGAAAGGTTTGCCGGAAGGAGAGCTTTCCGTGAAGCCGTCTTTCAGGTTGGAAGAAGCGAGCGTTACGGATGCGAAGGAAAGTGTAGTGGCCCCGGTGGAGAGCTCGCCGTAGTCGTTGCCGGGGGCGATGAACTTGCGGGTGAAGCCGAACGCGGTTTCGTAGAAGGCGATGGCTTTTTCAACGTCGCGGACGTAGAGGATGGTGTAGGCGAAAGTGGGCATGGTTGTATGGATTGAACGGTTGTTTTTTTACTGGATCATATGTGTGAAGTAAGGAATACCATCCGTTACTTTCCTTTCGCAGCGATAGCGATCAGTTTTTCCAAGACCTTTACGTCGACATCTTCCAGCTTCCTGATGTACAGGCAGCCCATGCCGGTCTTATGCTTGCCCAGCTTTTTCAGCTCGGTTCCGTGCTTTTTGATATCCAGCACCAGGTTCAGGGAGATATTCGCTTTGCGCGGGGAAAACCCGATCTTGAACCATTCCACCTCCCGGCCCGAAGTCGGACTTTTGTAAACTTTTTTCCCAAAGCCGACCATGGCTTTCCCCCACATCTTCGGTTTCTCCTTCGTTGCTTTTTGCATCAGCTTCATAATGGTGAAGCTGTCCTTACGTTGTTGCTCGTCTTTGACTGCATTGAGAAATTCATCGACGTTTGCTTCGTTTTCCGTGGTCTTGATCACTGCCAGTTTGCCCATGGTGCGATTTTTAGTTGCGATTGCCGCTTCGGCTGATTTTACTGCTTCCGAAAATTAATGTTTTTCACCTACGAGCCGCGCAAGATCTTCTCCATCTTCTTGCCCTTCGCCAGCTCATCCACCAGCTTATCGAGATACCTGGCCTGCTGCGTCAAAGGATTTTCGATCTCCTCCACGCGATACCCGCAGATCAGTCCTGTGATGAGGCGGGCATTGGGATTGAGCTTAGCGCGCTGGAAGAAGGTTTCAAACGTTACTTTTTCATCGATCAGTTCCTGCAGCTTCTTGTTGTTGAAGCCTGTCAGCCATTCGATGACCTGGTGCAATTCTTCCTTCGTCCGGCCTTTCTTCTCCACTTTCGCGACATAATGTGGATAGACCGAAGCGAAGGTCATTTTTGCGATGCGCTGGTTGTGTGTGTCGGAAGTGTTCATGCTTGTTTAACGTTGAGTCGATGTTATGAGCTGCCATGATTGAGCTGTCATGTTGAGAAATTTAACCTGCGCAGGCAAAAATCCGCGCTCAGATCTTCTTCGCGCATTCAAACGCCCGCACAGCTAAGTCCTGTTCATTCTCCAGCCCCCTGAAGTCGCCCCGCATCGCTTTCAGCGCGTATTTCTCCCGGTCGATCTCAGGCCGCGTGCGGGTTTTGAAATACCGCAGGAGCGGGACCGGCGGGCACCAGCCCTGGAACGCGTGCCAGATAAAGAACAGCAACAGGAGAATGGGCAGCGCGATGGAGTAGGAGGTGAACAGTAGCGATGAGAGGATGCCGCCCAGTGCCATCGCTGACATGGTGAAATCGAGCACCCGGTCGATATCCCATTCCTTGTCAAGCTCCAGGATGCGTTGTGAAATTTCCTCGGGCGTTTTCCCGGCGTACTTTCGGATGCCGGCAAGCGTTATCTCGTCGATAGCGGCGTTGCTACTTGACGAGGTAACCTTCCTGACGTCTTCCCCTGCAGGTGCGTCTTTTTTCATAAGCGAACGTTTAGTGCGGCGGGGTATTCGCAAATTTACATGTTTCACCAGCACGTCCTTGCGCTGCAGCTAACCCACGATGTGATAGCGGGCAAATCTGCTGTTGCAGGCAGTGCTGCTTTCTGAATTGAAACATTTTCTATTCCTTTTTTATTTCATAACACAGCTCAACCATGCCGTTTTTGTAAGCTGTAACGTCTTCCAGGTTCAATGCCTGTTCTTGCCCTACGTGGTCAAAAAATAGTGTCCCATCGCCTAAAATGATTGGCAAAATGGATACTCGTATTTCGTCTGCCAATTTTAACCGGATGAATTCTTTGGTAAGCATTGCACCGCCAGCAAGCCAGACATTCCTGTAGTTTGGTTTTAGCCGTTCGTTTACGAGTTTGTGCAGGTCGCCTGAATAAAATTCAACGTTCTTTCTTTCAATTGGCAGGTTCCTGGTCGTTACAACAATTGTCGGCTTGTCTCCATAGGCCCACCCATAGGATTTTGAAAGCTCCAGGGCATGCTCGTACGTGCGGGAGCCCATTACATAACAATCTATCGTCTTCAGAAATTCTTCAGGGTCTTGACCGGGAACACCTTTCTCGTAATTGCTTGCTGTCTCAAACCACGAAACGCTATTGTCTTTTTTGGCAATAATGCCGTCAAGACTTGAAACCATGTGGATCGTTAGCCTGAATTCGCCGGATGCCATTTGTTATTCAGCGTTCTTTTATACCGTTTGCCAGGGGACAAGGTCTTTATTTTAAGACTCTTACTCCTTTAATTAATAACCATAAACTAAACAATAATTCACCAATGAAACAAGGGATTAAAATTGCCGGGTAAATCGTTTCCACGACAGCCGGGAATAGAAACCAGGTTAAGCTGTTGGCAATATAACAAATACCTCCTGCCAGGAGCAGGACTCCTAAAACCCTTGGAAATAGCCCCGATCTGTAAGCCAAATATCCAAGAAAAATAAGGTGAATACCGAAGAACAAAAGAGAAATATTGTACCCTGCGCCATGCAACCTGATGGACAATAACGCCATGGCATCAAGCTGGTCAGAACTAAAAACAGCCAGGTAGTTTTCACCGCTTAAAATAAATAATGCGGCATAGTGACTGAGAGCAGTAACACTTAAGATTATTATACTCGCCAGCCTGAAGAAGGTCGACGCCAATGACAAGCTCTTGCTGAAATCCCTGAGTAAAATAAACAGGATCGTGGTTACCCCGATATCGCATATAAGCATCATTAATTCACTTACAAACCCGAACCTGAACCAAAACTCAGAAGCAAGAATGTTGCTTGCCGTAATTGCAGCATTCTTGTAGTCAACCAGTGAATCACGAACAAAAATCTGTGCGATCAGGCCGAAGCCTATTATTAATAAATAAAGTAATCCCGCAATTCGTGCTGATCTTATTTTTGAACTCATGTTTTTCCCGGTTGTTTTATGGGACGATTATAGGGCCCGTTTTGTTACAGTTCGTTACGGAATTGCAGAATAATAATCGCTCATTCATTTATAGCCGCCGGTTTTATGGCGGAAAAGAAGGCAGGTACTTTGTTATTTCAATCGCTCTAATTGTCCCTTTCTTTTAACCAGGTTTTTATAGTCCCATTGTATTGTCCTTGATTTTTTCAGCCACCGTTTTAAATCAGTCGTCTTGATTTCGGAAACGTCATTGTAAAAAACAGAAGCATCCTTGAATTTTTCACCTCTTACGTTTAAAGCGTCCTCATCAAAGCCGGCGCCACTCCAGAACATTAGCCGTATCCCGGGTTTTTGTTTGCTGTAACCAACAATGGGATTGCCGTCAATAAACCAGACCGGGTGGGCGTGCCAGACTTTACTTTCTGCTTCAGTCAATTCCTTGTCGATGATTGCGGCAAGCCGGTCGCAAATTTCTTTGTCGGTCGGGGTTTGTTTATGGTTGTAGGTGTTGATTTCTTTGTTCATTTGAGGTAGGGGAGGTGGTAATTATTTCCTCTAATAGGTATGGCCGAAGGCGGGGCATTGACATTTCTGAAATTTAAAAAATGTCATTCACAGTTAACTCTTCAATATCGTAGTGTTGCATCTGCCCTGCTTTGGGCAATACTCTATGTTGTGCGTAGATTTATCGCCTGATTGCCCTGAGTTTTGTCATTACTTCGTCTCCATAAGGTGTCAGAGCCCAATAAGTACCATTGTCCTTAACACTTCTTGACTTTGAACTTTTGTTAATTAGTCCTAGCGCTTTGAGTTGAACTTTGATTGTTTGAAAATCTTCCTCAGATACGACAAAGTCTTCTAAGTTCGCATCCTTGAAGGTTTTGACTTTGCATAGAATTGGGATTGCTTCTTTTTCTATGAAAACGTTAAGGGCAAATCTTACTGTTCGATCTGCAGCTTCATTTATCATATATGGTGAGACGACGTAAAAAAGTTCATTCCACGTAAATGCGATGCTATCCTCATACTTAGTTCTACTGTAACCTTCTCGCAGCTTAAATGAATAGCGAACTGTCATCTTATCGTCGCCCTTGGCTAGGTTTTCTGTTCCTTCTGGAGCTTGTGTTCGTGCATTATTAAGTTCAGATCTTAGTCTATCTATTTCTTTTTTTAGATTGAGAATTTCAATACTTGCTTCCTTGCTTGGAACTTGATCGCCTCTGACCCAACCAATTCCGGGATGTGTTCTTTGCAAAACAATTAGACTACGGCTTACAACTGAACCAAGATCTTTTGGGCTTTCCCAATACTTAACCATTTTTTGTTTTGCCAAGTTTCTAAAGTCTTCAAGTTTTTGTAGCCCTTCTTGTGTTTTCTCGCTTTTGTTTTTTGGAATACTGCCAGGATCTTTATGTAAAAAAGCAATTATTGGCTTTCCCACTTCTGCGGCGTATCTATATTCCATTTCAGTGTAACTAATACCCGTGGGGCCAATTGAACCATAACGGCCGCCAATAATTACCATATAGTAGTGCAGTCCTCAATTACTCCCTTTATCAATGTCCATTGATCTTCATTTGCCGCCGGAAATAATTCCATGCCAGACGGAATACAGTCTAATTCAAGTAAAGCGTGCATCACTTCTTGTCTTTCGATTTGCAAATCCTCATATGTAGAACTTACAAATACTTGATACTTCTTGTCAATTAAACTCATTCTAAAATAATTAGATACCCTTACGCACTAATGGTTTGTGGCTTGATGTTCGGCTCGTCGGTGATTTGTATGTCCGGCGCAGCAAAGCCAAATTAAATAAAAACGGCGTACTGAGCGCTGTTAGCAGCTGTAATGCTCTATATGTAGGACTTGGCGTCAATGTTATTTTTTTCAAGCCACTCATTGTGGAAACTACCGGAATCAAGCCAAGTCTGAATTAGTATTTTCATTCGAGGTCGTCCGCTGAGCTTTTGCCCTGAAGGAGTGTGTATAATTTTAAAAGCAATGTCGCGGTCGTATTTTGTTTGGGAAATAATTTTCCACGGTTCGGCGAAAGGTCTGGTCGGTTGCCTGGTAAAATAAATAGTCCGTATGGATTTATTTTGTGAAATGTACTCGACGATTGATTTAGTTGTCCACGAGACCTGGTCAAGCTTATTTAATTCAGCCAAATCGTTGTCTTTAATTAAGTTGTACTTTTCAAGATTAAGAAAAACATGGTTTTTGTAAATAGTATATGTCGTTCCATGTTTGTGTAAAACTTTGTCGATAAGGTCAGCGAAAGAAATACGGTGTTTTATACAAAACTTGAGAATCAACTCTAAGTCTGGTTTGTTGTCCTGAAATCTTCTCTGCTTAATGAAATCAACGCGTTTAAACTCGAAAATATTGAAGAGTGCTGGCCAAAGCCAATTGCGTCCGTAATAAAAGTCTGCTGAATTTGATTTACTATCCGTGTCCGGATTAAAAGTGCCGAGGAATAATATTTCCGGTGGATATGGGGTCTTCAAAATGGAATTTTCAGTCCGGAAGTCAGTTGTCTGTCCGAATGTGCAGTTGATAAATTTGTGCGCGAGTGGTTGATTATGTGTTTCGGTGTCTTTGCGCATTGTGGCCAACTAGTTATTTCTGGAACTTTTCTTCCCCAATATATCAATACGACGGGCTTTGCGCAACTTATACACCTTTTAACCAGGGGGCCGTAGCAAGTCAAACTCACTTCCCCCCAAATTCCCTACTTTTACGCCTCTTTTAAAAGCCAATTTTCAATGTACCAGATCAAATTCGGAACCGACGGCTGGCGCGCCATCATCGCGCAGGAATTCACCGTGGAGAACGTGGCGCGTGTCACGGAAGGCACTGCGGTGTGGATGAAAAAAAATTACGACAAACCTTCCGTCGTCGTCGGCCACGATTGCCGGTTCGCGGGCGAGCTCTTCGCCGAAACGGTCGCCAAAGTGATGTGCCACCACGGCATTAAAGTCTTCATCGCGAAAGATTTCGTGAGCACGCCCATGATCTCCCTCGGCGCGCGCAACTACAATACGTCCATCGGCATCATCGTCACCGCCAGCCACAACCCGCCGTCGTACAACGGCTTCAAGCTGAAAGCCGGCTACGGCGGACCGCTCGCGCCCGAGCTGATCTGCGAGATCGAGCCGCTCATCCCGGAACAATCCACCACGCCGCTCGACACGCTCAGGATCGCCGATTTCCAGGCGCAGGGTTTGCTGCAATACGTGAACCTGGAAGACGACTACATCGCGCACGTCGAAAAACACTTCGACCTCGACGCGATCCGTAATTCCGATCTCAATCTTGCGTACGACGCGATGTACGGCGCCGGCCAGAACGTGATCCGCCGCCTGTTCCCCGACGTCACGCTCCTGCATTGCGAGAACAATCCTTCCTTCGACGGCCAGGCGCCCGAGCCCATCCTGCGCAACCTGCAGGAATTCGCCGACCTGATCAAGATCTCCGGCGACATCGACTGCGGCCTCGCCACCGACGGCGACGCCGACCGCATCGGCCTGTTCGATGACAAAGGGAATTTCGTGGATTCGCACCACATCATCCTGCTGCTGATCCATTACCTCGTGAAGTACAAAGGCATGAAAGGCAAGGTCTGCACGGCTTTCAGCACCTCGGTGAAGATCCGCAACATGTGCCGCCACTACGGCCTCGAGCTGGAGACGGTGAAGATCGGCTTCAAATACATCTGCGGCATCATGGTGAAAGAAGACGTGCTTGTCGGCGGCGAAGAGTCCGGCGGCATCGCCATCAAAGGCCACATCCCCGAACGCGACGGCATCTGGATGGGGCTCGTGCTGTGGGAGTTCATGGCGAAGAGCGGCAAATCGCTCCGCGAGCTCATCGAAGAAGTGTACGCCATCACCGGCCCCTTCGCTTTCGAGCGCGTTGACCTGCACCTCGACGAAGCCGTCAAGCAGCGCATCATCGCCGATTGCAAAGCCGGCAAATTCAAATCCTTCGGCAAATACAACGTCGTGCGCGTGGACGACCTCGACGGCTGGAAATATTTCCTGAGCGACGACAGCTGGGTGATGATCCGCCCGTCCGGCACCGAACCCGTATTACGCACGTATGCGGAAACGGATTCGAGCAAAGAAGCATTCGCGATTTTGGACGCGACGAAAAAAACGTTGCTCGGATAACTGTCAGACTTCGATACGTCATGTCACGTCGAAAAGACGCGACATGACTACTCAGTCTGATAGAATGGAGGTTGTCGTATTGACATTGTTTTTCTGTTTGTTTTAATGACACGGTTTTCCGTTTACATATTGCATTGTGCCGACGATTCCTACTATGTGGGAATGACCAATAACCTGAAAGCAAGAACCAAACAACATGAGGAGGGAGTTAATGAAGGGTCTTACACCGCGGCAAGAAGGCCGGTAAAATTGGTTTGGTGGCAGGAATATATTTACGTCAACGATGCTATTGCCCGCGAAAAACAAATTAAAGGATGGTCGCGGGCAAAAAAGGAGGCGTTGATCTACGGCCTTCAGACCACTCTTCCGATGCTGTCCAAAAAGAAATGGCCTGCAAATCGCAAAGGTTCAAAGCCATCTCCGGGTGATAGCGAGCGCAGCGAAATCTAACATCTGATTCGCCACGTTTTGTTAAAACTAGACCTCAACCCTGTCAGACTGAGTAGCGAAGCGTATCGAAGTCAAATCGAATTCACGTGCACGCACGTCTCCCAGTATTCCAGGATCAGCTGCAGGTGTTTCCGGAACGTCGTGAACGAATGCGGTTTTACGAAAAATCCCTGCACGTTCTGCAGGTAGGCTTTTTCAACCGAATTTGTATCCGCGGTTGTTGTCAGGAAAACGAACGGGATGCTTTTGCGGCGCAAGTGGTCATCCACGCAGATCGCATCTCTCAATCTCAGGCCGTCCATCACCGGCATGTTGATGTCGCACAGGATGATGAACGGTTTGTCCGTGGTCGCCTCCAGGTAGTCCAGCGCTTCACGCCCGTTTTTGAACGTGATGATCTTATTCGGCATCAGCGCACGAATGATCTCTTCCAGCATCTCCCTGTCTTCCGGGTCGTCGTCGACGATGATGATCGGCCCTGCTTTCGCGTATTTCATAACTGACTATACGCAAGGGAAGCGGTCGAAGTTCGGCGAAAATCCTGATGCCGGTCAGGGCGAATCCTTTTATTTCTCAGGTGAATTTTACGGACGCCGCGGATACTGCTGGCTGGGCATTTTTGGCGGCTGCGGAAAATTCCTCGGATCGGAAGTCGGCAGGGGAGGAGGCTTTATCTCCGGGCGCCATACAGGCGGTTTTGGCGTCGGCGTTTTCATCTTCAAATCATCGAAATCGTATTTCGGTTTGTTGATCTCGCCACCGGGAACTTTTTTATCATGAAAAACAACCTTTGCGGGTACCAGGTTTCCCTGCTTCAGCGTGAACATGATCTGCATGCATAAGCTGGTATAACCGGAGCGCCTTTCATAAGTGCTCATCACAGCCTGGCGGAAATGAATAAACGTCCGTTCAATTAAAAACGTGTCCGGGGAAAAAGACGAGCCGGCGGAATGATATGCGAACTCTTCTTTCGCATAAAATGCATCCTTATAGATACTGTGGTATTTCACCAATGTGTCTTTCCGGATCACATTCTCATTTTTTCCAAGGGCCGCGTACAGTGAATCCACATTTTGCCGGTTCATCAGCTTGAAAAGCACAACTTGTTTTTGCAATTGTTTTTTACCTGCCGAATCCGGGGCAATAAAATGATCCCGGTAAACCTGCGCGTTCATAGCGCACGCGCATAGGATCGTGAAAAGTAAGCTGGTGAAAATGCGGGGTTTCATAACAGGATGCATCAATTCAGTTTCCAGTCCGCTTCCGGCACCAGCGTTTCCAGCTCTTTGAACAGCTCGTTGCCCGGCCGCACACGCAGCTTGCGCGCGGGAAGGTCAACGCTCAGGTTCTCCGCCGTGTCCGACACCGAAAAACGCAGCGCCGAATTCCCGGGGTATTTCGAGACCACTTCCTGCACGCGCGCGATGAGGTCTTCGCTCAGCGAGGCAAGCGGGAGGCGGATGGTGAATTGTTTCACCTTTTTCTCCAGCAATTCGCTCAGCAATTCCATCGTCTGCGTTTTGAATTCGAGCTGGTCAGCATTCCCGAAACGTTCCTGCACTTTTCCGCGGAGGTAAATGAACAGGCCGGGCGTGAGGATGAACGATTTGAACTTCACGTAATCTTCCCCGAACAGCGCGAACTCGTGCGACTCGCCGTAATCCTCGAGCACGAACGTGCCGAACGGCTTGCCGGTCTTCGTCATCTTGTGCTGCACGCCCGTGATCATGCCGCCCAGCACCAGCTCGTGGCCGCGCCATTTCGGCATGTCTTTCACGTCCGCCAGCTTGTGCTTGCAGAACGTGGTCATCTCGTGTTTGTAATCGTCGAGCGGGTGGCCCGAAAGGTAAATGCCGATCACGTCGCGCTCGGCTTTCAGCTTTTCCATGCGGCCCCATTCCTCGGTGTTCGGGATCGGCGGCTCGGGCATTTCCACGCCTTCGTCGCCCATCGCGTCGAACAGGGAAACCTGCGTGGAATTTTTCCCGTCCTGGTGGCCTTGCCCGTATCGGATGATCTTTTCGAGGAATGTCTGCGTGCCGTCGCCTTCGTTCCTGAAATACGTGGCGCGGGGCAGCCCCAGCGAATCCATTCCACCCGCATGCACGAGATTTTCAAACGTTTTTTTATTCGCCGCGCGGAGGTTCACACGCCGCACGAGATCGAACACGGTTTTGAACGGCCCGTTCGCTTTCCGTTCCTCGATGATCGCCTGCGCCGCGCCTTCGCCCACGCCTTTGATCGCGCCCATGCCGAAACGGATCTGCCCGCTTTTGTTCACCGAGAACTGGATCTCCGATTCGTTCACGTCGGGCCCGAGAACGGGAATGCCCATGCGCCGCGCTTCTTCCATGAAGAACGTGATCTTGTCGATGTTGCCCAGGTTGTGCGTGAGCACCGACGCCATGTACTCGCCGGGGTAGTGCGACTTGAGGTAAGCGGTCTGGTACGCCACGAACGCATAGCACGTGGAATGCGATTTGTTGAACGCGTATTGCGCGAACGCTTCCCAGTCGGTCCAGATCTTCTCGCACACCTTCGCGTCGAAACCTTTCGCCTTCGTGCCCTCCATGAACTTGCCCTTCATCTTGTCCAGCGTCGCGCGGTCTTTTTTACCCATCGCTTTCCGCAGCACGTCCGCGTCGCCTTTGGTGAAACCGGCGAGCTTCTGCGAGAGCAGCATCACCTGCTCCTGGTACACCGTGATGCCGTACGTATCCTCGAGGTACTCCGCCATTTCCGGCAGGTCGTACGTGATCGGCTCACGGCCATGCTTGCGCGCGATGAACTTCGGGATGTATTCGAGCGGGCCCGGGCGGTACAGCGCGTTCATGGCGATCAAATCCTCGAACTTGTCGGGCTTGAGCTCGCGCAAATATTTCTGCATGCCCGGCGATTCGAACTGGAACGTGCCGTTCGCTTCGCCGCGCTGGTAGAGCTCGAACGTTTTTTTGTCGTCGAGCGGAAGTTCGTCGATCTCGATGTCGATGTTGTGGTTGCGCTTGATGGCACGCAGCGCGTCGCGGATGATCGTGAGCGTGCGCAGGCCGAGAAAGTCCATCTTGATGACGCCGGCGTCTTCGATCACTTTGCCGTCGTACTGCGTGATGAGCAGTTGCGAATCTTTCGACGTGGCTACGGGAATGAGCTCTGTAAGGTCCTGCGGCGCGATGATGATGCCCGCCGCGTGGATCCCGGTGCCGCGCACGGAACCTTCGAGGATCAATGCTTCTTTTAAAACTTTCGCAGCAAGATCATCCCCGTTGAAGATCGCGCGCAGCTTCCGGATGTTCTCGAGATCGTCGCCGCCCAGCTGCTCTTTGTCGCGCAGCGATTTGTCGCCTTCCATCGGCGCCGTCAGCACGCGGTTGAGCTCGATGCCGGGCTTGTCGGGCACCAGCTTCGTGAGCAGGTTCGACTGGTCGAGCGGCAGGTCCATCACGCGGGCCACGTCCTTGATGGACATCTTGGCCGCCATGGTGCCGTAGGTGACGATCTGCGCCACCTGGTTCTTGCCGTATTTTTCCACCACGTAATCGATCACCTTCTGCCGGCCTTCGTCGTCGAAGTCGGTATCGATATCGGGCATCGACTTCCGGTCGGGGTTGAGGAATCGCTCGAACAGCAAATTGTACTTGATCGGGTCGATGTTGGTGATGCCGGTGCAATACGCCACCACCGATCCCGCCGCCGATCCGCGGCCCGGGCCAATGAGCACGCCGATGTCGCGTCCGTGGTTGATGAAATCCTGCACGATGAGGAAGTACCCCGCGAAGCCCATCGTCTTGATCGTGAACAGCTCGAAGTTGATGCGCTCCTCGATCTCCGGCGTCAGTTCTCTATAACGTTCCCGCGCGCCCTGCATCGTCAGGTGCTTCAGGTATTCGTCCTGGTCGAGGAAACCGTCGGGAATTGTGTAGTGGGGGAGAAGGATGTCGCGCTTCAGCTTCAGCGGCTCGATCTTGTCCACGATCTCGTTTGTGTTGTCGATCGCCTGCGGCACGTCGGCGAAGAGGTTCGTCATCTCCTGCGACGTCTTGAAGTAGAACTGGTCGTTCCAGAACGCGAACCGTTTTCCTTTCGAGGAAAGGTCGTCGTCCGACATTTCCTTCATCGAGGGCGTGCTCTGCTTTTCGCCCGTGTTGATGCAAAGGAGGATGTCGTGCGCGTTCGCGTCCTCCACGTTCACGTAATGCGAGTCGTTCGACGCGATCACTTTCACGTTGTACTTGATCGCCCATTTCAGCAGCACTTCGTTCACCGTGTTCTGCTCCGGGATGTCGTGGCGCTGCAGCTCGATGTAATAATCTTCGCCGAAGAGGTCGAGCCACCATTTGAAAACGCTTTCCGCTTCCGCCTCGCCTTTCCGGATGATCGCGCGCGGCACTTCCGCCGCCAGGCAGCACGTCGTGGCGATGAGGCCCTTGTGGTATTTCAGCACCAGCTCCTTGTCGATGCGCGGGTATTTGCCGTACATGCCTTCCATGTAGCCCAGCGAGCACAGCTTCACGAGGTTCTTGTATCCTTCCGCATTTTTCGCCAGGAACAGCTGGTGGTAACGGATGTCTTTCTCGTCGCGCGTGAACGATTTTTTCTCGCGGTTCTCCACCATGTAAAATTCGCACCCCACGATCGGCTTGATCGTGTTCGGCTTGTCGGGCGTATTATGCTTGTAAGCTTCCGCCACGAACTTGAACGCGCCGAACATGTTGCCGTGGTCCGTGATGGCGATGCCGCGATGCCCGTCGGCGACCGCTTTTTTGTAAAGACCGGAAATATTAGCCGCCCCGTCGAGGAGGGAGAATTGCGTATGAACGTGGAGGTGGTTGAATTGCACGGGAAAAAGATTGAAAATTGAAGATAAAAAATTGAAAAAAGGGGAGATACTTTTGCAGCTTTAAAGTTACGGAGAGCTGCGCGAAAATTTTCGGGAGTGTTGATAAATGGGAGGTTTTGTTGAAGACCTGGGCGATCAACCACGGGGGCACGGAGACACGGAGTACCAATATTTCCGTAGGAGCGCAAAATTTTGCGCTCCTACGGAAATAAATTTTGTGACCAGACCCTCCGTGCCCCCGTGTCTCCGTGGTAATTTTCAGCGTCTTATTAAGTGAAAATTTTCTCTTTCCTCAGCTTCCCGTTCTTCCATTTCTCAACCTTCTGCAAATAACCCTGCGGCGAATAATATCTCCACGTGCCGGCTTTCGATCCGTTCTCCCAGCTCCCTTTGCTCTTCAACCGGAAATTGCCGACGATGATCACGTCTTTCAATTCCGGTATCGAATAGTAGGTGATCGCTTCTCCATGTTTGATCGGCAAAGTTGCCACCGACCGGATTTCTTTCTTGTACCCGCAAACGCTTTGGATTTCCGTGTGCTGAAAATCATCCGCATCGGCTGTTTTCCGGTCTGCGATCACCAGCGTATCGATATGGATGTCCGGCGAATACCGGTAGAACGAATCGAGCGCGGCGTGGTTCACTTTCCATATGGAGTCGGGGAGAGGCGCGTCTTTCACTTTTGACGCGACTTTCATGGTAGAATCGACTTTCACTTTATAAAGAAACTGCCGCGGCACCGGCAACCCGCTCCCGCCGGCGATACTTCGCTTCTCCGCCGTAACCACCACAAACAGCGCTGTATCCGGGAATAACGTCACCCGTTTGAACCGCATTTCCAGCGAATCGGAATGCCTGAAATCCACGACATCATAAATAAGCAGCGAATCCGCCTGCCCATAAACAGCAAACGGCAACGTCCAAAACAACAAACAAAAAATCCCTCGCATCATTGATGTGCTAAAGATACACGCCAAACCCAATCCGCACATCTGCACATCCGCACATCTGCACATCCCATCTGCACATCCCATCGGCACATCAGCACATCATTTTTCCGTACATTTCGCTCAAATTCAACCCACTCATGAAGTCAACGGTACTCTTCCTCGCCGCATTTACGGTTTCATCCCTCTCCGCCCAGGTCACCATCGGCAACAGCGACATGGTCGGCGGCGGCGATTCCATCCGCGTGAGCTACGCGCTCAATTCCCCCATCGATCATACATTGGCGGATACGAATTACCTGTGGGATTTTTCAGGCCTCACGCCCCTCGCGCAGGAAATGATCCGCTACGAAAATCCTTCCGCCATCCCGTTCAACTTTCTCGCCACTGTCAGCCTCGCCAACGCTTCCCCCGATTCGCTCCCGTTCATCGGCGCCGTGCCGTCCAACTTCACCGACCACTGGAAAAGCAGCAGCAGCAGCTTCCGCCAGGTGGGTTTCAGCTTCGAATATGCGCCCCTCGGCAACTTCGACGTGCCCGTGATCTTCAGCAATGCGGATTACATCTACCGTTTCCCGCTGAACTACGGGAACATCGACTCCTCTGACGCAGATTACGACTTCTCCATTCCCAACCTGGCCTACATCGGCCAGACGATCCACCGTGTGAACCAGGTCGACGGCTGGGGCACGCTTGTCACGCCTTTCGGCACGTTCAGCACGGTCCGCGTACGCTCCGTGATCGACCGCATCGACACGATCGGGCTGGATTCTGTGAATGGCTTTACCAGCGCGCGTCCCACGGAAATCGAATACAAATGGCTGGCCCCCGGCATGAAGATCCCCGTGCTCGAGATCGACGCCCAGATCCTTTTCAGCGCGGAAGTGGTGACCAACGTGCAATACCAGGATAGCCTGCGCGACAGCCTTTTCCAGGTTTCCGTGCCGGAGCCGGTGCAGGTTTTGTCCACCGCAACGGTTTATCCAAACCCGGCTTCGGGTAATTGTTCCGTTTCCTTTATCATGCAGTCGTCCGCCCCGGTTGAGCTGGAGCTGACGGACGTTACCGGGAGGGTGATCCGCAATTATGGAAAAGAAACGGCAGCAGCGGGTTACAACGTTCGCGCGATCGAGCTGGGCGGTGTTGCGCCGGGAATGTACCTGCTGCGTATCGTTTCCGGAACATCCGTTATTACCCGCCCGATTGTGGCGGGTAATTGATAATCAGCGGTTTATCGTTAAAATTTTAACGTCTTAACGGTGCAAACCGTAACCCTGGCAGGAAAAATCGAGTATAAAGGCTCGGATGTCCTGCATCTGACTTAACCTATGCCGGCAAGATTTCACGATTTTATTTGGTCAATTCTCATTGGCCTGATACCTTCGCCCGTTCCCGCACCGGTCGCGTCTCCATTTGCGACCGTGCCGCCTCCGGGAAAGATCAACTCACGAACGAACACCTCTGCCATATGAAGCGAATCCTTACGCTACTCGCCTTTTTCACGATCACAGCAGCTGCCCCCCTATCCCTCGGGGCCCAGAACGACTTGTCGGTAACGGCAATTACCGAGCCCGTAAGCGGCTGTGCGCTGACGACAACGGAAAATGTCACCATCCGGATCTTCAATTTCGGTGCCACATTGCCGGCCGCGACCTCGTTCAACGTGTCGTACACGATCGACGCAGGCGTACCCGTAACGGAGTTGGTTACACTCGCCGCGCCATTGCTCAGCAATTCGACCCTCAACTATACGTTCACAACCCAGGCCGACCTTTCAGTTCCGGCAACCTATACTTTCGATGCTACCGTAACATTGGCGGGCGACATTAACCCTACGAACGACGCGTTCACCGGTTACCTGGTCACCAATACTGCGAACAGCGTAGGCGGAACGATTGCCGGCGGCACGAACGTGTGCATAACGGGGAACTCGGGCGTGCTCACGCTGAGCGGGCATACGGGGAACGTTGTCCGATGGGAATATTCCACCGACGGCGGTTCCACCTGGATCAACATCTCCAATACGACAACGACGCAGGCCTATAACAACCTCACTGTGCCGACCGATTACCGTGCAGTTGTGCAGAACGGCGGCTGTGCGCCGGACATCTCGGCTGTGGCGTCAATGACAATCAACCAGGCTACTGTATCGGGCACAGTATCCGGCTCAGCAACCCGATGCAGTGGCTCTAATAGTGGAAACATCAACCTGTCGGGCAATACCGGGGCGGTTGTTCGCTGGGAGTTTTCGATCGATGGAGGTGTTACCTGGACGAATATCGCCAACACCACAGCAACACAGAGCTACCTCAATCTCACCCAGACAACATTTTACCGCGCCTTAGTGCAGAGCGGCGCTTGTGCGCCCATGTACTCCAACAACGCAATCATAACCATTTCCCCAAACACTGTCGGCGGTTCGGTCAATCCCGCGGTCAGCAACGTATGCAGCGGCGCTAATAGCGGAACGCTCACGGTCAGCGGCCATACCGGTTCGGTCGTTCGCTGGGAATTTTCTACCGACGGCGGCGTTACATGGACGAATATCGGCAACACTTCCGTTAACCAGAACTACTTGAACCTTACCGTCAGCCGCCTGTACCGTGCGCGTATCCAGAGCGGCGCCTGCGGTGCGGCTTATTCCACGACCGCGGCAGTGAATGTCGGCGCTGCTTCGATCGGCGGAACGGTCTCTCCATCAACCACAACGGTCTGCAGCGGAACGAACACCGACACACTTTTGCTTTCCGGTTTTACGGGAGCGGTGCAGAACTGGCAATTCTCCACTGACGGCGGCGTTACCTGGAACAACATCGCAAACACGAGCGACACCCTTATTTTCACCAACCTTGTTACAACAACCTCTTATCGTGCGCGGGTCCAGAACGGCGGCTGTAACCCTGCATTCTCTTCCGTTTCAACTGTGACGGTCAGCCCGGCCTCTGTCGGAGGCTCTGTTTCCGGCGGCGTAACGGTTTGCAGCGGCAGTAACGGCGGTACGCTCACACTCACAGGTGAATCGGGCACGATCATCGGCTGGGAAGCTTCCAATGACGGCATTACCTGGACGCCCACGGGAAGTACGGGAACGACGGATGTATTCACCAACCTGACCGACACCACCATTTACCACGTGATCATCCAGAGCGGCGTTTGTCCGGCAGATACAGCCACCGCAGATACCGTCATTGTTGATCCCAATACGAATGGCGGTGCCATCATGCCCGCCACAGATACGGTGTGCAGCGGCATCAACAGCGGTACGCTTACACTTGCCGGCAGCGTCGGCAGCGTGCTGCAGTGGGAATACTCCACCGACGGCGGCGTTACGTGGATCACCATTACGAACACGACCACCACGCAGGCGTACAACAACCTTGCAACCGCCACGATCTATCGCGCGCTGGTACAAAGCGGTGTCTGCACGCAAGCTTATTCCGCGCAGGCAACGATCACCATGGATGCACAGGCGGTTGGCGGAACGCTTTATTCCGATGTCACGGTATGCGGCGGTTCCAACAACGGTGTGCTCACGCTGATCGGCTTCAGCGGTTCCATCACGCAGTGGGAAAACTCCACCGACGGCGGCATAACCTGGTCTGCGATCGCGAATACATCCAACAACTACAATTACGTCAACCTCATCGACACGACGATGTATCGCGTGATCGTGAACAGCGGCGTTTGCCCGACTGATACGTCTACCGGCGTGACCATCTCCGTTGACGCGCCTTCCATGGGCGGAACGGTAACGACGGACGACACGGTCTGCGCCGGCGCGAACAGCGGCACGCTCACGCTCAGCGGCCATACGGGAACGGTTGTGGGCTGGGAATATTCCACCGATGGCGGGACCACCTGGATCAACCTGGCCAACACGACCACGACACAGGGCTACATCAACCTGGTGACGACAACGATGTACCGCGCACGCGTCGGCAACGGCGTTTGTCCCCCGGTTAATTCCGACACGGCCATCATCACCGTCGATCCTGTTGTGAACGGCGGTATGATCACCGGCGGCACCACGGTGTGCGCTTCTGCAAACAGCGGCACGCTCACGCTTTCCGGCCATTCCGGCACGATCGTTTCATGGGAAACATCCACCGACGGCGGCGTAACCTGGACTGCAAACGGCAACACGGCCGCCACCGAAAACTACACGAA
This sequence comes from uncultured Chryseobacterium sp., assembly GCA_966211705.1. Classification (GTDB taxonomy): domain Bacteria; phylum Bacteroidota; class Bacteroidia; order Palsa-965; family Palsa-965. Next base: position 102,218 of record CBIHOC010000015.1, on the reverse strand, counting down.
CCTTACCGACACCACCTGGTACCGCGTTATTCTCACGAGCGGAACCTGCGGAAACGATACCTCGGCCGTAGGAACGATCATTGTCGACCCGGCCACTGTCGGCGGCACCACTTCGCCTTCCGCTGCGGTATGCGCAGGCACGAATGGCGGCACGATCTACCTCACCGGCGACACAGGCAACGTGATCCGCTGGGAATTCTCCGTCGACGGCGGCAACAACTGGATGGCGCTGTCCAACACAACGGATTCGCTTGTTTACACAAACCTCACGCAGACCACGATGTACCGCGCGGTCGTGCAGAGCGGTGTTTGTGCGCCTCCCCAATATTCTTCGGTCGACACCATCACAGTATCGCCCATGACGGTGGCAGGATCGGTGAGCGGTGGAACGGCGGTGTGCGAAGGAACCGGCAGCGGCGTGCTGACACTGACGGGTAATACCGGCTCCGTTTCCGACTGGCTGTCGTCCACCGACGGCGGCGCGACCTGGACCCCGATCGGCAATACTTCGGCCACACAAAGCTGGAGCGCCCCCACGGATACGACCTGGTACGAAGTCATCGTGCAGAGCGGCGTTTGCCCGGCCGACACGACGGCGAGCGCGGTGATCATTGTTTACCCGGAACCGGTTGCGGCCTTTACTGCGCCCACCGTCTGCCTCGGCGACGCGACAACATTCACCAACACATCGGTCATCGCATCCGGCGGCATCCTCTTCAACAACTGGACGTTCGGCGATAACGACGCCTCTGTTGCCATGAACCCGGTTCATACCTACGCTACGGCAAACACGTTCAACGTAATGCTGATCGTTGTTTCCGACAACAACTGCTCCGACACGGCGAACGGAACTGTAACGGTGAACGGGCTCCCGTCTGCAACCATCACAGCTTCCGGTTCACTCACGATCTGCTCGGGCGACAGCGTGCAGCTGAGCGTTCCTTCTGCAGTCAACGTGGATTACAGCTGGAGCACCGGCGACACCGTAAACGCGATCTACGCAACGGGTGCAGGTAACTACGTGATCAACGTTACGGATAACATCACAGGCTGCTCCGCGATGGATTCGGCCACGGTCGATATGCTGCCGAGCCCCACGGCTTCTGCAGGGCTTGACACTTCCGTAAGCGCCGGCTCGTCCATCGTGCTCACCGGCAGCGGCGGCGCGTTCTACAGCTGGTCGCCGAGCGTGGGCCTGAGCGACCCCAACACGGCGATGCCGACCGCAACGCCGCCGTACAGCGTAACATACACGCTGACGGTGACGGACATCAGCGGCTGCTCGGATACCGACGCGGTGGTGGTGACGTTCGTCAAAGATTACAACGTGATCGTTTCGAACCTCATTACAGCGAACGGCGACGGGTACAACGACGTTTGGAACGTGCAGAATATCGAGTATTACCCGAACAACAAAGTGACGATCTACAACCGCAACGGAATGGTCGTTTATGAAGCTGAAGGCTACAACAACAGCTGGAAAGGCACATTCAACGGCGAACAGCTGCCCGACGGCACGTATTATTATGTGCTGCAATTCACGGATTCGGAAGGCGATCCTGTAAAAGGCGCCCTCACCATCATCAGCGAAAAACAGTAACCGGACATGAACAAACGCAGGACTCCTGATATGAAAAAGCTCCTTCTTTCCGCCATTGTTGCTGTTTCCGTCACCGGTTCAGTAGATGCGCAACAGCTCCCGCTGTACAGCCAGTATTATTTCAATACGTTCCTGTACAACCCTGCAACGACCGGCATCACAGGCGAAACCAACGCTTACCTCATCCACCGCAGGCAGTGGACCGGTATGCCCGGCGGCCCGGTGACCAATGCGTTCACCGTCGACGGCTTTATGGACGACAAGAACATCGGCCTCGGCCTGTCGATCTTCAACGACGTGCAGGACATCAGTGAGCGCCTCGGCATTTACACGTCGTATGCATACCGCCTGAAGCTGAACGAGGACATGAACCTCCGCTTCGGTCTCTCTGTTGGCTTCCTCGACAACCGCATCGACTTTTCCAAAGCGGTGGTGAAAGACGCCGGCGACCCGATGATGTTCAGCCAGCTCCAGCGCAAAAGCGCGCTCGACGCAAGCGTCGGTGTCAGCTTCAACTGGAAAGACCTGCACGCAGGCATCTCCGTTCCCCAGCTGATCGGCCAGCGCATGGAGTTCAACAGCTACGACACGCGCTCGTTCTACCAGCTCAACCGCCATTACATCGGCACCGTGAGCTACCGCTACGTGTTCAACGAGGAGCAGCAGCTTGCCATCGAACCGATGGTGCTCGTGCGCTGGCTGCCCAACACGCCGTTCCAGTACGACATCAACGCGCTCGGAAGCTGGAAGAAAATGTTCTGGCTGGGCGTATCGTACCGCAGCAACTACGCCGTCGGCATCAACGCCCGCGTGAAATTGTTCGGCAACCTCAGCGCCGGCTACGCCTACGACCTGATCATCACACCGCTCAAAACTTCGGCAGGCATCAGCCACGAGTTCATGCTCGGCTACCGTTTCGGGCAGGTGCAATCCGTTTCGATGGAAGGCGGCCATATGAGAGGGAAATACGATTAAGAATTGAAGATTGAAAATTGAATCCAGATCAAGCTTCAATTCCTAATCTTCAATCTTCAATATTGAATTCAATCCTGTGAAAGCACGTTTCTACATACACGCTCTCGTTCTCACCCTGGTATTTTCCGTGGGGGCCGCCCCTGTGCTTGCCCAGCCGGGGAATGAGAAAGCCATGGTCACACGTGCCGACCTGCTTTTCGACAAGCGCGAATACGAGCAGGCGTTCAGCTATTACATGAAGCTGAAAGACCTTCACCCGGAAAATCCCGTGTTCCAGTTCCGGGCGGGTGTTTGCGCGATCTATGTCGGCGATGCGGAGCTGGCCATGCAGCTCATCAAGAGCAGTTATGAAAAAGACCCGACCATCCCGAACGTAAATTTTTTCCTCGGCCGCGCATATTTATTGAACGGGCTTTACGATGATGCGTCGCTCCAGTTCAACCTGCAGCTGGCGAAAGAAACGGACGAAGTGCTGAAGCTCCGCCTCGACCAGTACGTGGTGAACTGCCAGGCCGCGAAAGAAATTGCCACGAAGCCGACGAACAACAAAGTGAAGAACGCCGGGCGCCCGCTCAATTCTCCCGGCGACGAGTTTGCGCCGATCCTGCTCAACAACGATTCCACCATCATTTTCACATACAAAGGACCGGAAAGCACGGGCGGCAAAAATTACACCTTCGGCAAATCGGATTCCGCCGGCGTTTATTTCGAAGACATTTTCCAGTCCATGCTCACGCGCAATGGCTGGTTCCAGCCGCAGGGACTGAGCACGAACCTCAACAGCAGGTTTCACGATGCGGGCACCGCGCTTTCGCCGGACGGGAAACTGTTGTTCGTGTACCGCGCCAACGGCCAGGACGGGGGAGATATTTACATGTCGCGGAAAGCGGGGAACGACTGGACCGCGCCTGCGAAAATCCCCGGCGACATCAACCGCCCGGATTCCTGGGAAGGCAGCGTCACCATTACGCGCGATGGCCGCACCATGTATTTCGCCAGCGACCGCATCGGCGGTTTCGGCGGAAAAGACATTTACCGCGCCTCACTGCTTGGCGATTCCATATGGGGCAATGTGCAGAACCTCGGCATTAACGTGAACACCGCCTTCGACGACGATGCGCCTTATCTCGGCGGCCACGACGAATCCGTGCTTTACTTCAGCTCCCGCGGCCACAACAGCATGGGCGGCTACGATATTTTCTTCTGCACGATCGGTTCCGACATGGTCTCCTGGGAGCTTGCGCAGAACATGGGCGTTCCGGTCAACAGCACCGCCGACGATATTTTTTACCAGCCCACGCAGGACGGTTACCACGCCGTGTTCGCGTCGAACCGCATGGGCGGGAACGGCATGATGGACATCTACTTCTCCGACCCCGGCGTGCCGGCAAAAGAGATGGTAACCATCCAGGGGCTTGTCACACTCGACGGAAAACCCGTGGGCGCGACGGTGACGGTGGCGTACACGGACAAAGGCGACGTGCAGGGCGATTACAGCGCCAGCGCGGAGAACGGCAAATATTCCATCAACCTGCCGACCGGTGAAAATTACAAGCTGTTCTTCCAGGTGAGCGAGCAGGAAGAATACACGCGCACCTACGACGCCACGCAGATCAAGGAATACACGACGAAAGAGATGAACGTGGAATTCTTCTCCACGAAGAAGCCCGCGATGGAGATCCTCGATTCGGCGAAGAACATCATCATGCGCCGCGACACGAGCGGCAACTTCAGGATGTCGGATGAGGTGGCTCCCGTTGATCCGGGGTTCTACGTCGTGATCGGCTCCTTCAAAAACAAAGACTACGCCACACGCCTTGAGAAAAAAGAGATCGCGCGCGGCGTGTATCCCAAAGTGCAGCGCGTGTACAACAAGAACAACGGTTACATGTACGTCACCATCGCGCATCCCGGCACACAGGCAGATGCCGTGCAGGTGGTGAGCGACGCGAGGAAAGTCTATCCCGACGCGTGGATCCAATACCTGGATTGATAATTCAAAGATTCATCCGATAGCTATCGGATGAATCTTTGAATCTTATCGTGTAAACTTCTTCTCATACACCGTCACATTCCCCACCTTATCGGTAACCGTCACCACCAGTTCGTGCGAACCTTTGCCGGTGCGTTCGTCGAACGTGTGCCAGATCATTTTCCGTTTCGGCTCGTATTCCAGCAGCACCCATTTCCCGTCGATGGTGGCACGGTAGCTTGCGATGCCGGATAAATTATCGGACATCGTAAACTTGATGCTGGTGAGCCCGCTGAAACTGACGGCCGTCGCTCCTTTGAGGTCGAAGTTCGCGGGCCTTACGGAAGGCGGGATCGTATCGAGCGCGACGGTGTAAGTGCCGAGCTCTTTGATCTCCGCGGTGACACCTTGCCCGGTCCACGTTCCGCCGGCAGGGCTGTATCTTCCGTTCTTGTTGATGAGCACGAGCAATGCGCGCTTCTGCAAAGCTGCAGGAACGTTTGCGTAAACCGTAAGCGTGCACACTTTGTGCAGCGGGATAAAACGGTCGAACACCACTTTCGGCGCTGCGGTTTTGTTTTTGCCCTCCGGTACGTTCCACATGAACGTCGTATTCGCGTAAACAGCTTTTTCCGGAGTTTCAAAACGGAAAGCGGTCTCCTCGATCACGTTCGGCTGGTCCCAGATCAGCACCTGGAGGAAAGGCGTGTTCTGGTTCACGACGTCCTTGTATGCCGGCTGCTGCGCAAGCGAGCGAACGTTAAAGCTGATGGTGACCGTGTTGCCGGCGACGTCGGAAATGAAATACTTCAGCTGGTGCACGGCGTTGTCTTTGAATTCCGTGTAGCCGCGGTTGACGAGCGTGTCGTAGACGGGCAGTTCGTTGTTCGGCAGGAGGAAGCTGCGCATGTACCAGCGGTTGTTCGCCTCGTGCTCCTTGTAATCGGTGAAGCAGTTGATGTAACGCGACTTGTCGAACGGGATGCGCTCGAGGTGGTGCGCGTAGATCGTTTTTTTATCCGCCTGCAGCCGTATCGCGTACACGCCGTTCTTCCCGTGCGGAACGGATTCTTTGTCGTACGCTTCCACCGCGTAGCCGATCTTCCCGTACGTCACGAGGGTGTCGCGGGGGTTGACGAATACGTACGTGTTGCCGGATCTTTTCAGCGGAATTTTTTTGACACCGTTCGATCCGTTCACCACCGATCCGGGCTCCGCGGGAGAAACGAGGAGCGTGACCGCGACCGGCGCAATGTCGTCGCGCACAGGCATGCCGAACAGTAGCGGGTTGAGCGCTTCCTCCGTTTTCGCATCGCGGATCTCGAAATGCAGGTGCGGTCCGCCGGAGCTTCCCGTGTTGCCGGAATAGGCGAAGACCTCATCCTGCTTCACCGGTAGTTCCCCGGCTTCCGGGTAAAGGTCGACCTCGAACGATTCGCTGAGGTATTGATTGTTCTTCACGTACGTGGAGAGCGCCGTGCTGAATTTCGAAAGGTGGCCATACACGGTGGTGAAGCCGTTCGGGTGCGTGATGTACACCGCTTTCCCGTAACCGAACGCCCCGACCCTGATGCGCGAAACATAACCGCCGGCCGCAGCTTTCACGTTCAGTCCTTCTTTCCCGTGCGTTGTGATATCGATGCCCGTATGGAAATGATTATCACGCAGCTCCCCGAAATTTCCCGAAAGCACGAGCGGAATTTCCACCGGCGAATGAAAATAATTTTCCGGGTAATTTTTTTCCTGTGCGTGGAGGAAAGCGGGCGTAAGCAGGAGGACGAAATATCGGGTCAGTAGTTTCATTACGCGTAAAAATAAGACCGTATGTCCCATGTCGCGGCCGGCGTTCGACCAAGTGTTAACGTTTTCCTGTTAATTGCACGGATACGGCTGTGGAATTGTGTTCAAGGATCATGCCGCAGCCGCCGGCCAAATTCCATTTTCCGTACACGAATTTCCTTCCCGTTTCGTTATCTTTGAGATACCCCCGGTTATTTCCCAAATTCTACCGTTTTGAGAACATTCATCCCTTTCCTTGCCCTCGCATTTACCCTTTTCGCATCGCCCGTGTTTGCGCAGGAGATCACGAAGAAAAAGGGAAAAGTCACTGTTCAATATCCCGACGGGAAAAAAGAAGCGTCGGGTAAAGTAAAAAATTACAAAAAGCAGGGAACGTGGAAATATTGGGACCACAGCGGGAAGCTGCAGAAGACCGTGACGTACAAAGACGACGTGATGAGTGGCCTGTACACGGAGTTTCACAACGACGGAACAAAATCGCTGGAGGGAAATTATGTGAACGGGAAAAAAAGCGGCACCTGGCGGAGCTGGTATATCGGCGGGAAACGCGCGTATGAAATGAACTACAAAGACGGCGAGCAGGAAGGCGTACAGCAATGGTGGTTCGACAACGGGCAACTGCGCGAACAAACGTCGTACACGGATGGAAAGATCGATTACCGGTGGACGTGGTATTTCAGCGGACGGAAGAAGGCGGTGGAATATTATCGCAACGGGCTTGCCGAAGGAACCTGGAGAACATATCCCGATCCGTCGGAAACACGTGACACGCTGCCGCAGACGATCGACAATTTTTCGGGCGGGAAACGGAACGGCGTTCATCTTGCGTACAATTATGGCCGGCTGAGCGAAGAGATCATGTACAAGAACGACAAACTGCACGGGTCGTATAAAAAATGGGATTTCACCGGCTCGATCGGCGTTTCGGAAAATTATGAGAACGGGCTGCGCCACGGCGAATGCAAATATTACAACAACTCCCGCCTGGTCCGCGAATTGGTTTACGTGAATGGGAAAAAGCACGGAAAAGAAATTGAATACGATGGAAGAGGGGAGCAATCGCGTGTTACCTGGTACTCCCACGACATGGCTGATTCCCTGCGCAAATATCACCCGAACGGTGAACTCGCCGTGTCGCGCGTGTATGCGTATTATGCCGGTACCGGGCATGCCGAGGAAGTTTCCACCTACACCGAATGGGATCCCGCCGGCGTGAAGCTGCTGACGGGAAAATATCATTTCGAAACGAAAGAAGGCGACTGGACGACATTCTATCCGAACGGGAAAGTGAAATCGGTTACACCGTATCGAGGCGGGAAGATCGAAGGCGTTTACCGGAAATGGTACGCCAGCGGAAAATTGCTCATCGAGCTGCACTGCGACGGCAATACCGTAATGACCCCGCCGAAAGTGTGGGACATCCACGGACGCCCGTTGAAACCCGGAACGACAGCGTACGAGGAAATTGTCGACAGCAGCAAGCCCGGCGAAGTGTACAACGATCCTTCCGGCTATCGCCCGAACCGCACCGTGATGGATCCGCCGCCGCTGCCGCCGGTACGCGCCGGATGGGAAGCATATATTTACCCGGGGCTGGCGCAGGAGCCGAAATTAGAGATCAGGCAGGAGCCGGGCAAGAAGGACGAAACAGTATTGCCCGAAGAGCAGCCTGAATTTCCCGGCGGAACGGAAGCGCTCTACCGGTTCCTCGACTCGAGCCTTGTGTACCCGCAGCTGTGCCTGGAAAAAGAAATCGAAGGAAGAGTGTACATCCGTTTCGTCGTGGAGAAAGACGGTTCGCTGTCGGACTTCACGGAATTGCGCGGTGTGCAGGGATGTCCCCAGTTTTCGGCAGAAGCCATCCGCGTGCTGTCGACCATGCCGAAATGGACGCCCGGGAAAACGAACGGGAAGCCGGTGCGTGTCGCGTTTACGATACCGGTGAAGTTCAGTTTGAAATGAAACGCCTTTTCGCCACCGGGTTGTTGATGTTGTGTACGTTGCTGGTGAGCGGGCAGGTAAACGACAGCATCACGCAAAAAGCATGTGGTGTTGTTATTGCAGAAGGAACACTCGATACAATTTATGATTTCGCAGAGGTGATGCCGGAGTTTCCGGGTGATGGAATGCTGCAATACGTTGCGAAGCATATTAAGCTCACCTCTGCAAATGAAAATTGTGCATCGGCAACGGTTCATGTTTCTTTTATAGTCCTGGAAGATGGGCAGCTCGTGAATATTCAACTGGCGAAGGATATGCAACGCTGTCCTGAAACCGGCGAGGACGTCCTCGAAGTTTTTTGCGGGATGCCGAAATGGGAGCCGGGCAAAATCGATGGTGTGCCCGTAAATATCCGTATGAGCATCCCCATAATACTCAACTGAGCGATCATTACCTTTGAAAAATCCCCTGATGAAACTAATTTCTCTTTTCCCCGGAATGATGCCGCCCGGGATGATGAAAGGTAAATTCGTTTACATACAGGTCACACAATCTGTCAGATCACTTTGCAATGAACATTATGAAAAAGTTTTTGGTGCTTACAGGAAAATTGTGCGTTATAAAATTAACCTCGATGAAACAAAACGTCTTAATCCTCTTTTCGCTGCTCATCACAACAGCATCCTTCTCACAGGCGACACCATCTCCAGCAGAACCTTCAGTGCAGGTTGTACTCACAACTGATTCGACATTAAAAGATTCCGGTGATACCGTATATGTAGTCACAGAAGCAATGCCGGAGTTTCCGGGCGGCCGGGAGGCTTTTACTTCGTATCTTCAGAATAGCGTCAGGTATCCACAGGAAGAGAAAATGAAAGGCATGCAGGGAACCGTGTATGTCAGCTTTATCATTGAGAAAGACGGCTCGGTCACCAATGTCCATGCGGTGAAAGAAGTTGCCGGTGCGCCCGGCCTTACAGAAGAAGCAGAGCGCGTTATTCGTGAAATGCCTAAATGGTCGCCCGCTTTGCTTAATGGCAAACCTGTCCGGATGACGGTTACACAGCCGATCAAGTTTGTTCTTCAGTCCGGGAAAAAGAAAAAACGATAAAATCAATGAAAAGAATTTTCATTCTTCTCAGTACCACTGCACGGGCGATAGGTTCAACTGTAAACACAAATGATAAAGCCATCCGGTCGCGCTGCAATAAAGAAATAGATTCATGAAACTACTTTTCTTCAGCCTGTTCCTTTTCCTCTTCACCTCACTCCCCGCCCAACCCGCGGACTCCCTCCTCAGCGCCCGCCTGGCCGAGATGCGCGACATCGCCGCCGATTTCCGCAGCCAGCGCACGCCGGAAGAAGAGAAGCGCTTCGTTGAGCAGAATACATCTGCCGCTTACAACGAACGCTACTTCCACGAAGGGACTTACCCGGCCGGCACGCAGCATGATTTTAAAAAAGCCAAAGCCGGCGACGTCATCGGGCCGTATGTTCTGAAAGAAAGCGTCATCATTTACAAAGTGCTGCGCAAAAAGACGGTTGCCGATTCCATGCAGGTGAGACACATCCTTATCGCGTGGAAAGACGCCGAACGAAGCGACCCGCGCGTCACGCGCACGAAAGACCAGGCAAGGTTGCTCGCCGACAGCCTTGCAAAAGTCATTTCCTCCCGCAAGACAAAAATGGAAGACCTCGTCGAGCTGTTCACCGACGATCCCGGCTCGCGCAACGGCAACTATGGCAATTACGGCTGGATCACGCACAACAGCGGTTTCATCCCGGAATACGAAGCGTTCGGTTTCGATCATCCCCGCGGCTACACCGGCGTGATGGAAAGCATGTTCGGCTACCACGTGATGCAGGTGCTGGAGAAATCGGAAGAGCATCGCTGTGTCGTTGCGGTGAGCATTGAAAAGTTCATCGAACCGGTGGTGGGCCCGTTCCGGGAGTATTCTTCGCCCGAATATCCCGGCGGCGAACAGGCGCTGAAAGATTACCTGCTTGCCAACCTGCGTTACCCCGAAGCCGAGCGCCTGGCCGGTATTGAAGGCACGATCCTGATCGGCGCGTATATCGACGTCAGCGGCCGGCTGATCAGCCCCGTTGTGCTCAGCGATATCCCCGAGCATCCCGCGTTCAGCGCCGAGGCGATCCGTCTCAGCCTGGCCATGCCCCTGTGGCAGCCCTGCCTGAGCGGCGACCAGGCCCTGCAATGCCCGGTGTTTTTCCCGGTGGAGTTTTCGCTGCATTAACATTCGCGTTGCGGGTCCGGTTGCGTGCCAGCCGTTGCCCCTTTTACCCGGAATGCCGTTTTCCCAATATTCGTTACATTTGTAACCACCTGACTGCCAAATGGTCAGATTGCTTTATGAAAAGCATTTCTTCCATCGTAAAAGGGCTCAAAGCCAAGACTGAAAAAATGTTACATTTGCAGGAAGCCCTGCAAGCGGACAACGCTCAGTTGAAGCTGAAAGTTAGCCAGTTACAGAGCAGGGTGGAAGAGCTGGAAACGGCAAAAGAAAAGCTCGGGGACCAGTACCAAACCTTGAAGCTGGCCCGCAACGTTTCCGGTGATAACGACAAGAATCTTGCAATCAAACTCAAGATAAACGAGCTGGTGCGGGAAATCGACAAGTGCATCGCACAGCTTAACAGGTAACCCCTGGAACCAACCCCGGATTTCAGTCCGGGCCAAGGAAAAAAGGAAATGGGCGAAAAGTCCGTCAAAATAAACATCGCAGGCCGCACCTACCCGATCAAGGTGGAGGCGCGGGAGGAAGCGTTCGTTTTTGATGCCGCAAAACGCATCAACGAGCGTGTTGCCCAGCTCGAATCGAGCTTTGCGGTGCAGGACAAGCAGGATCTGCTGGCCATGACGGCGTTACAGTTCGCCACCCAATACCTCGAAGCGCAACCCAAAGGCATTGACGAAACCGACGGCATCATCGCCGGGCTGGAGGAAGTCGATGCGCTGCTGGACGCGCACCTTGCAAGGTCCCGGAAGCCCGTGTAAATTCTGCACAGGCCCCTGTTAACGAATTCCCGCCTCCCGCCCGTCGACCACGAGCAGAATGCGGGATTTTTGTTAACTGTCCAGAGTACTAACCAGATAAAACCTACCCGTTATGGACCCGATCGTTATGGCGATCATTGCCGGAGCGGGCGCACTCATCCTCGGAATCGTCGTAACCGCTACCATGCTTCGTGGAGCGGTTCTCAGGAAAGCGAACGAAAAGCTGAAACTGGCGGAAGCCGAAGGTGAAGCGCTCAAGAAAGAAAAGATGCTCCAGGCAAAGGAGAAGTTCCTGCAGCTCAAGCAGGAGCATGAAAAGGCCGTCAATGAGCGCAACAACCAGGTCGCACAGGCCGAGCAGCGCGCCAAGCAGAAAGAGCAGACCCTCAACCAGAAAATGGAGGAGAACAAGCGCAAGGAAGCCGAGCTGGATAAACGCCGCCGCGACCTTGACCACCAGCTCGACCTCATCAAAGCGAAAGAGGACGAGGTGGAAAAAATGCACCGCAGGAAAGTAGAAGAGCTCGAAAGCATCGCCGGTATGTCGGCCGAAGCGGCAAAAGGCCAGCTCGTCGAATCTCTCAAAGCGGAATCGAAAACGGAAGCCATGTCCTACATCAAGGAAGTGATGGACGAGGCGAAAATGACGGCCAGCAAAGAAGCCAAGCGCATCGTCATCCAGACCATCCAGCGCGTGGCCACCGAGCATGCCATCGAAAATTCCGTTTCCGTGTTCCATATCGAGAACGACGAGATGAAAGGCCGCATCATCGGCCGCGAAGGACGCAACATCCGCACGCTCGAATCCGCCACCGGCATCGAGATCATCGTCGACGACACGCCCGAGGCCATCATCCTTTCCGGCTTCGACCCCGTACGCCGCGAGATCGCACGCCTTGCCCTTCACCAGCTCGTCACCGACGGGCGCATTCACCCGGCCCGCATCGAAGAGATCGTCGAGAAAGTGAAGAAGCAAGTGGAAGAAGAGATCGTCGAAACGGGCAAACGCACCTGCATCGACCTCGGCATCCACGGGCTGCACCCCGAACTGATCCGCATGGTCGGCCGGATGAAGTACCGTTCTTCCTACGGCCAGAACTTGTTGCAGCACTCGCGCGAAGTGGCCAACCTCTGCGCCATCATGGCCGGCGAGCTGGGCCTCAACGTGAAAGCCGCCAAACGCGCCGGCCTCCTGCACGACATCGGCAAAGTGCCCGACGACGAGCCGGAATTGCCGCACGCCATCCTCGGCATGAAGCTCGCCGAGAAGTTCAAAGAGAAGCCCGACATCTGCAACGCCATCGGCGCCCACCACGACGAGATCGAAATGACATCGATGATCTCGCCCATCATCCAGGTGTGCGACGCCATCTCCGGTGCCCGCCCTGGCGCCCGCCGCGAGATCGTGGAACAGTACATCAAACGTCTCAAGGACCTCGAATCGCTCGCGCTTTCTTACCCGGGCGTCGACAAAACCTACGCCATCCAGGCCGGCCGCGAGCTCCGCGTGATCGTCCAGTCGGAAAAAGTCACCGACAAGGACGCCGAAAAGCTGGCGATCGACATCTCGCAGAAAATTCAGAACGAGATGACGTATCCCGGCCAGGTGAAAGTCACCGTCATCCGCGAAACAAGAGCAGTCAGCTACGCGAAATAAAAAAAGTTGTCGGTTGTCGGGTTGTCTGTTGTCGGTCAGTTTTGGTGTAAAAACACAAACTAATTAAGACCGACAACTGACGACTGACAACCGACGACCGACCACTGGAATGCACCGAACAAAAACCGTCATCGACCCGACCGACAACGGGCTGGGATACTGGAAAGACCTCTGGGCGTACCGGGGGCTTTTCCGTTTTCTCGCCTGGCGCGACCTGCTTGTGCGCTACAAGCAAACCGTGATCGGCGTGGCGTGGGCCGTCATCCGTCCGCTGCTGACGATCGTGGTATTTTCGTTTTTTGCGGGCCTGATGGATGCGGAAATGTTTGGATTCCCGAAAGCGCTCGTGGTGACGGCGGCGGCGTTACCGCTGCAGCTCTTCACTTCCGCGCTGAATGAATCGAGCAATTCGCTGATCGCGAACACGAACCTCATCACCAAAGTCTATTTTCCCCGCCTCATCATTCCGCTGAGCACCGTGATCGTGTGCCTCGTCGATTTTATGATCGCGCTGGTGATCCTTGCCGTGCTGATGGTGTATTACGGGGTAGCGCCCGACAGCAATGTTATTTTTCTCCCGCTGTTCCTCTTGCTGGCGCTGATGTCGTCCATCGGCCTCGGCATTTTCCTGTCCGCGCTGAACGTGAAGTATCGCGACTTCCGGTACATCGTACCTTTTGTCGTGCAGCTCGCATTGTTCGTTTCCCCTGTCGCCGTCACCAGCGAAATGGTAAGAAACAGCGACAAGCCGGAATGGATCAAAATGCTGTACGAGCTCAACCCGATGGTCGCCGTCGTCGACGGTTTCCGCTGGAGCCTCTTCGGAGATCAGTTTGCACTCAATCAAAACAGCATCCTGATCTCATGCGGAATGACCGTGTTTCTCATTACGCTCGGCCTCTGGTATTTCCGAAAAGTCGAAAAAAATTTCGCCGACGTCATTTAACCAAATCTGCACATCTGCATATCCGCACATCTGCACATCGAATATGAGCTACACCGCGATAAACGTCGAACATCTCACCAAGCAGTACGTGCTGCGTCACCAGCAGGTGGGGCGCTACACGGCGTTGCGCGACGTGCTGGCGGACAAGGCGAAGTCGATGTTCAGCGGGGCGGGAGGAAAAGGTCAGAAAGAAATTTTTCTTGCGCTCGACGACATCAGTTTTTCCATACAATCCGGCGACCGTGTCGGGATCGTAGGGCGGAACGGTGCGGGGAAATCCACGTTGCTGAAAGTCCTCAGCCGAATCGTCACGCCGACAAAAGGGCGCATCACGCTCGAAGGCCGCATTGCCAGCCTGCTGGAGGTGGGAACGGGATTTCATCCTGAGCTGACCGGGCGCGAAAATATTTTTCTCAACGGCGCCATCCTCGGCATGTCGAAAGCGGAGATCACGCGCAAGTTCGACGAGATCGTCGCGTTTGCGGAAGTGGAACGTTTCCTCGACACGCCGGTGAAACGGTATTCGTCGGGAATGTATGTGCGTCTTGCCTTCGCCGTGGCCGCGCACCTCGAGCCGGAAATTCTCATTGTCGACGAAGTGCTGGCGGTAGGCGATGCGGCGTTCCAGAAAAAATGCCTGGGCCGCATGCGCGAAGTGGCGGGCGAAGGACGCACGGTGTTGTTCGTGAGCCACAACATGGAAGCCGTGCAGCGCCTCTGCAACACGGGAATTCTGCTGAACAAAGGAAAGCTCGTGCTGCAGGGCGACATCAAAACGGTGACGAACAAATACCTCGAAACGTTCACCGAAGGACAAGCGTACTACGACATTCCCCCGCCGGCCGACAGCGCCGACCAGCCCGGTTACGCGTGGCGCCTGCAGGTCGAAGACAAAGACGGAACTCCCGCGCAGGAGATATTGATCGGCGCGCATTTCCAGGTGCGCGTGTTTTTCCGACTCACTCGCCGCGTAGAAGATTTTATCGTCGCCATCGGCATCTCCACGATCTTCGACCAGCCGGTGCGCACCACGTGGGGCATCCCGCAAACGCTGGAGCCGGGAGAATATTCCGCCGTATTCATCAACGACGGCATCATCCTCGCCGACGGGCAATACAAGATCGTGGTCGGGCTTTCGTCGAAGAAACGCACGATCCAGTACGTCGAAGGCGCCGGCATTCTCACGATCTCCGAAGTCAGCGCGCTCGGGGAAGATCCGCAGATCGTGAACACGAAAAGCGGGTTGCTCATTAACCAGATGAAAGTCGAAATAACACGCACCAGCTGATGTTTTTTCCTGAACGTATCCTGAACGTGCAGCCTGCAGATAAGGTGCTGGAGATCGGTCCAGGCGCCGATCCGCACCCGCGCTCGGATGTGCTGCTGGAGCTGAAATACGAGAACGAGGAAGAAGTGGTGCGCCAGTTCGGGCATGAACGAAAGCTCGAAACGGAGAAGCAGGTCGTTTTTTACGACGGCAAAACGTTCCCGTTCAAAGACAAAGAGTTCGATTACGTCATCTGCGCGCACGTGCTCGAGCATGTGCCGGACGTGGAAGGTTTTCTATCGGAAATTTTTCGCGTGGGGAAGAAAGGCTATTTCGAATACCCGTTGCCCTACTACGATTACCTCTACAACATCGACGCGCACCTGAACTTTCTGAAATTCAACGACGGCGTGCTGAAGTATATGAAGAAGTCGGAAATGCCGCTCGATGCGTTCAGGCCCGCGCAGGAATTTTTATTCCAGTCCCTCGTCAAAGGACACACGAAGCTGATCGACAACCTGCTTCCGTATTTTATGGAAGGTTACGAATGGGACAAACCTTTCCCGGCGAAACGTGTTACCGGTTTCGCGGAAGTTTGCCCCGCCAACGTCGAGCTTCCGAAAGCTTCTGAAAAGCCGCTGTTCACGCTGGGGCCGAAACGCCTGCTCGTTGAGCTGCTGCGCTCCGTAAAGCACAAAGGCAAGTACTGACACGCATGGAAACCGTCAGCGTCATCATTCCCACCTGGAACCGCGCATCCACGATCGGGGCAGCGGTGAAAAGCGTGCTGGCGCAAACACACGCGGTGCTGGAAGTGCTCGTGTGCGACGACGGATCGACGGACAATACGAAAGAAATTATTGCCGCCATCGGCGATGAACGCGTAAAATTCATCGAAGGCCCGCGCGCGGGAAGGCCCGCTGTTCCCCGCAACCGCGGACTTGCAACCGCAAAAGGCGAATGGATCGCTTTCCTCGACAGCGACGACGTGTGGCTGAAGGAAAAAGTGGCAGCGCAGCTGCAGCTTGCGAAGGAGACAAGGACACGCGCAGTTTGCTCGAACGCATGGCGGGTCGTCCCGGGACGCGAAGCGTATGTGCGCTATTTTTCTTCCGCGGAAAACAACACCCGGTCGCTCGGAGAGCTGATCTCGGCGAACTTTGTGATCTGCAGCTCCGCGATGATGCAGAAAACAGTGCTGGATGTTACCGGCGGTTTCCCGGAAAGCCCTGAATTCAAAGCGATCGAAGATTATACCTTGTGGTTGCGCGTTGCTGCCGTTACACCCTTCGCTTATCATGCGGAGCCGCTCGTGGAATACCGCGATGACCCGGGAAATTCCGTCCGCGCGGAAAACACCACGGAGAAAGAACAGCGCGAGCGCATTTTCCGGAATGCCTGGGAATGGGCGCGTACGTCCGGCGAGGGTGTTGCGGGAAATGTTGCACTTTTGAAAAAAGCCTACAAAAAAGCGTTGCGGAAAAACGGGAAACTCCTGAAAAGCCTTAACGTCAACTGACCCATGAGCATTTTCGGAAAAAAAACATACAGCAATCCGTCTGTAAACGAAAACTCCGCGGAGTTCGAAGTGAACAACTGGATCATCTCGGAATTTGTCGTGGAGAAGCTGGTTCCCGTGGCGGGCGTTCACCCGTTCCCGCTGAACGAGCTCATGCTGATGTCCGCGGCGGTGTGCCGTTTCCGGCCTTCGCTCATTTTCGAATGGGGAACGAACATCGGGAAATCCGCGCGGGTGTTTTATGAAACGATCAAAGCGTTCGATATTCCGTGCGAGGTACATTCGATCGATCTGCCGGACGATGTTTTTCACAACGAGCACCCGAAGCAGAACCGCGGGAAGCTGGTGCGCGGGCTGAAGGAAGTGACGCTGCACCAGGCCGACGGCCTGACGCGTTCGTTCGAGATTTACGATAAAAGCAATAATCGTGAACGCGTGCTCTTTTTCGTGGACGGCGATCACAGCTACGAATCGGTGAAGAAAGAGCTGGACGCTATTCTTACGCACGTTCCGCACGCGGCGGTTTTATTGCACGATACATTTTACCAGTCGGAAGATTCCGGTTACAACTTGGGGCCCTACAACGCGGTGCGCGACGTGCTGGCTTCCCGGGACGACAAATACAACGTCATTTCAACCGACACCGGCCTTCCGGGCATGACACTCGTTTACAAACGTTAGCATGAAGATCCTGCACGTCGTCGAGTCGTACTGGCCCTCCATTGGCGGGATGCAGGAAGTGGTGCGCCAGCTTTCGGAACGCCTGGTGCGCCGGGGACACGACGTGACGGTGGTTTGCGGGAAACATCCCGGGCGGGATAAGCTTGAGCACAAGGGTGTGAAAATCGTTCACTTCGATATTCATGGCCTTTCCATACGCGGCCTGTCGGGCGAAGTGGAAGCGTACAAGGCCTGGCTGCGCACGCACACCTTCGACGTGATGACCTGCTTCGCTGCGCAGAACTGGGCGGTGGACATCGTCCTTGAGCTGCTCGAAGAGCTGCCGGGAAAAAAAGTTTTTGTTCCCACCGGCTTTTCCATGTTGCTCAATCCTGCTTACCACGACTATTACCGGAACATGGAAACGTGGATGAAGCGGTTCGACCGCAACGTTTTTCTTTCCGACGATTACCGCGACATCAATTTCGCCCGCGAGCACGGCATCACGAAAAATGTGCTGATCACCAACGGCGCCGCCGCCGATGAATTCGAACGCACGGACCTGCCCGGTATCCGCAGCCTGCTCGGGATCCCGGCGGAAAATAAGCTTGTGCTGCATGTCGGCTCGTTCACCGGCCTGAAGGGCCAGGACGAAGCGCTGAACATTTTCGCGCAGGCCGCCATCCACGACGTCACGTTCCTGCTTGCCGGGAATGAAAGCGAAAAATTCCGAGCAAAGTTCGAAGGCTTTGCCAACTATTTCAACCGGAAAAAATTCGAAAAGCAGGAAAAGCAGGTGCTGATCCGTTCGCTCAGCCGTGAAGAAACCGTGGCCGCCTACAAAGCAGCCGACCTTTTCCTTTTTCCGTCCAACATCGAATGTTCGCCGGTCGTGCTCTTCGAAGCGATGGCGGCGGAAACAGCATTTCTCGTCACCGACGTTGGGAATTCCAGGGAGATCATCCGCTGGAGCGAAGGAGGCAAGCTGCTTCCTACAACCATCGATGCGCACGGCTACAGCCACGCGGAGATCGACGGCTCGGCCCGCCTGCTGGAGACATTGCTGACCAATGACGCCAGGCGCCTGCAGCTTGCAGCTTCCGGTCACCGCGCATGGAAAGAACGATTCACGTGGGAAGCGATCTCGCTTCAATACGAAAACCTATACAACGAGCTCCTGGCTGAACGATGAAACCGGTCGTCATATCGAAGCTGATGGGAGGCCTGGGCAACCAGATGTTCCAGTATGCCGCCGGCCGCGCGCTTGCACGCCGGCTTGACGTGCCCCTGCTGCTCGACCGCTCTTTCCTCGACAAGCGCGATGAAACGGTGACACACACGTTGCGCGATTTCGAGCTCGACGTTTACCGCATTCAATGTTCGATAGCAGGCGCTGCCGGGCTGGATGCGATCTGGCGCGTGGAGAAAAACCCGGTGCTGCGGAGAATTTCGAACCGCCTGCCCTCGCTCGTGCGCAACCCGGTGTTCCGGGAAACGACGCGGCATTACATGGAACAATTCGCCCGCCTCGAAGCGCCTGTCGAGCTGGTAGGCTTCTGGCAGAGTGAAAAGTATTTCGGCTCCATCCGCGGGATATTGCTCGAAGAGTTCATGCCCCGCGTTGCACCGGGTGGACTTAACCGCGAGCTGCTGGAGCAGGTGAAGGCAACGCAGGCGATCAGCCTGCACGTGCGCCGCACCGATTACCTGACCAACGCCGAAGCGAACCGCTTCCACGGCGTTTGTTCGGTCGATTATTACGAGCGTGCCGCCGCCCACCACGCAGAAAAAATTTCCGACCCGCATTTTTACGTTTTTTCCGACGATCCCGAATGGGTGAAGGCCAACATCCGCCTGCCATACCCGGTAACGTTCGTTTCGCACAACAAAGGCCGCGACAGTTACCTGGACATGTTCCTCATGCGGCATTGCCTGCACCACATCATCGCCAACAGCAGTTTCAGCTGGTGGGGCGCGTGGCTCGGCGAACGCCCCGGGAAAAAAGTGATCGCTCCTGCACAATGGTTTGCCGACCCCAACGCCGGCACCGGTGACATCGTTCCCCCCGATTGGATCCGCTTATGAAAATAACCTACCTGCTTATCGCGCACAAGCTGCCCGGCCAGCTGGCCCGGCTGCTCAACGCGCTCGACGGAGAAGACGTGGGCTTCGTCATTCACATCGACCGCAAAAGCGATGAGGCTGCGTTCAGGAAACTTTGCGCCGGGAAAAATGTGCGCTGGGTGACAAACCGCGTGCGCGTGCAGTGGGGCGGCTTCAGCCAGGTGGAAGCCACGATGAACAGCCTCCGCGAAGCGTTGCAGCATTTTCCTTCCTCCGACTATTTCATTTACCTCAGCGGGCAGGATTTCCCCGTCAAGCCGCACGCCCGGCGGATGGATTTTTTCCGTGAGGCCAACGGGAAATCATTCCTCGAATATTTTCCGCTGCCTTCACCGTCATGGGCCGGCAACGGCGGACTTGACCGCATGCGGAAACGCCATTACAACGATCTCCGCGGGAAGCTGCTGCGCCGTGTCGTGACGCGTATAGCGCACCTGCTGCCTGCACGGAAATTCCCGGAAGGGTGGAAGCCGTTCGGGGGCGGCTGTTATTTTGCGTTGACGAACAAGCATGCGGGACACCTGCTGAAAATATCCAGGGAAGAAAAATGGAAGCTCCGTTTTTTCCGCCGGGCGCTTTGTCCTGACGAACTCGTGGTCCAGACGGTGCTGCTCAGCACGATCGGGCCGGAGCAGTTCGTTTCAGATAACCTTCATTTGATCCACTGGCAGCCGCTCCAGCGCAACCCGGACGTAATCACTGTTTCGCATTTTTCCTCGCTGGCCGCTGCCCGCGCGCTTTTCGCCCGTAAATTCGATGAAACGATCGACCCGGAGATACTTGACCGCGTTGAAAAAGAACTGCTGAAATGAACGTCCCGCTGGTAACCGTGATCATGCCGGTATACAACGCAGAAGCCTACGTGGCCGAAGCGGTGCAAAGCATCCTGGGGCAAACGTTGCGCGAATTCGAGCTGCTCGTGATCGACGACGGTTCTGCGGATAAAAGCGTGGAGATCGTCAACGGGATGAAGGATTCCCGGATCCGTCTCGGACGCAATGAAAAAAATCTCGGGCTGATCGCTACGCTGAACAAAGGACTGGAGCTGGCGACCGGCAAGTACATCGCGCGCATGGACGCTGACGACATCAGCCTGCCATCGCGACTGGAAAAGCAGGCGAAGTTCCTGGAAGCGCACCCGGAAGTCGGCGTGCTTGGTACGCGCACGGTTTCATTCGGAGGCGGAAAAGAAAAGATCAACCGCTACCTTCCGTCGCACGGCGAGATCATGACGTTGCTGCTTTTCAATTCTGCGCTGAGCCATCCTTCGGTGATGTTCCGCCGCGGGCTCCCCGGCCTGCATTACGATCCTGCATTCATCCATGCCGAAGATTACGATCTCTGGACGCGGCTTTCGGAGGTCACGCAACTGGCCAATTATCCCGAAGTGCTGCTGCGTTACCGCGTGCATGCCATGCAGGTGACGCAAAAAGAAAATCACGTCATGCGTTCGACGGCGGGGACTGTGCGTTTCCGGCAGCTGAAGAAGCTCGGTATATTTCCTTCGCCGGAAGAAGCTGAGCTGCATGACAGGATCGGCAACGGCCACCACTTTCGCGGTACGGAAGAGCTGCCGGCGATGGAACGCTGGCTGCTGCGCCTCATCGAGGCGAACAAAGAAAAAAAGATATACCCGGAACCGTTCTTCTCCCATTACCTCGCCCAGGTGTGGCTCTACGCCTGCGGGAACAGCGGCGCAGGGATCAAAGCGTATCGCATTGCCACGCATTCACCGTTGATGGAATATGCAGACGCCGGCGCGAAAACGAAGCTGAAGCTGCTCGTCAAATCGATCATCCGCTGATGGAAACGCCGCTCATATCCGTCATCGTGCCCTGCTACAACTACGGGCGTTTTCTCGCGGAAACGATCGGCAGTCTGCAGCGGCAGACGTATGCGAATTGGGAATGTATCATCGTCGACGACGGCTCGACGGATGATTCGGCGGAAAAGGCAAAAGCGCTTGCGGCAGCCGACCCGCGTGTGAAATATTATTTCCAGAAAAACGCGGGCCTTTCGGCAGCACGCAATACCGGCCTGCAGAAAGCTTCAGGAGATTTCATCCAGTTCCTCGACGCAGACGATCTGCTGGCGAGCTTTAAATTTGAGCAGGAGATCGGGCTGTTCGAAGCAAACCGTGAAATCGATATCGTCTACGGCGATTTTGTGCTGCTGGAAGATGCAAGCGGTAAGTTCCTCCGCGGGAAGCTCCCGGTGATCGCCATGCGTGAAGTTCACCCGTTCCTCGACTTTTGCCGGCGCTGGGAAAAAGATTTCAGCATTCCCATTCATTCGTTTTTATTCCGCCGCTCCTGTTTCGCGCAGGTCACGTTCAACACCGCCCTGCCGACCCACGAAGACCTCGACGTTCACCTGCGGATCGCGCTGGCCGGGAAAAAATATCTTGCGCACAACGACCGCGTCGCGGTGTACCGGGTGCACGCGAAGAGCATGGTGAACGACGTGACACGCATGCATCGCGGGTATTTGCTGGTGCTGGCTTCGCTGAACCCGCTCGACGGAACGTTCCGGCGCGCTGTAAGGTGGCGGTACACGGAGGAAGTTTTCAATACGATCCTCGATAAGCTCCGCGGAAAAAAATGCATCGTGCGCGATGCGCTTGCGGGGCCGGCGGGACTGAACACGCTGGGCTTCGTATTTTTACCTGTGCATGCCGTTCTCAAATTTTTCCGCACGATCAGCAATCGCATGCGGGGAGGAGCGCGGCGGGAAGAGCTAACTCAATTCCGCATTTCCGATGAGTCCTGACGTGAGTGTCGTGATCGTGAATTACAATGTGAGGGAGCTTCTCCGGAAGTGCCTGGAAACGTTGTTCGCATTCACGGACCCTTCCGTGATGCTGGAAATTTTTGTCGTCGACAACGCTTCTTCCGACGGTTCGGTGGAAATGATAAGGGAAAAATTTCCTGCGGTGAAGCTCATTGCGAATGCGGAGAATGTTGGTTTTCCCGCAGCGAACAACATGGCGTTCCGGGAATGCACAGGACGTTATGTCTTCATGCTCAACCCGGACACGGAGTTCCACGAGGACACGATCGGCAAGCTGGTTTCCCGTCTCGATGGCGATCCCGGCATTGCTGTTGCGGGACCCCGGCTGCTGAATTCAGATGGCAGTCTCCAGCGCTCCGCCTGGCGCGCGTGGAGGCTCAGCTACATTTTTTTCGACGCGTTCCACCTCAGCCGGTTTACGCCTGGACGTTTTTACGCCGACAAAGACTGGAACAAGCCGTTCGACGCGGACATGCTTTCCGGCGCGGCGATCTTTTTCCGGCGGGAAATTTTCATGAAGATCGGCATGCTCGACGAGTCGCTGTTCTGGATCGAAGATGCCGATTTCACATGGCGCGCAAACAGGGAAGGGCTAAAGGTGGAATACTGGCCGGGCACGCAGCTGACGCACCACATCGGGCAGAGCGCGAAAAAGAATTATGTCGTTTCACTTTCCAACCAGGTGTTCAACAAGATCAAGTTCATGCGCAAGCACGGCACCGGCTTCCAGGTTTTCCTGGTGAAACTGATCAGCCTGCTGCATGTTTCGCTGAAAATTATTTTTTTCACGCTGCGCGCGCCGTTCAGCGCTGTTTCCCGTGCCAAGCTGAAAGCGTATGCGTACACATTTCCCCGTGTTTTTAATCCACCGCAGGGCATCCGATGACCGGACAGCAGACCATAGCGATCACAGGCGCGGGCGGCTTTATCGGGCGGCACGTGGTGGATGCGTTTCGTAATGATCCTGTTCGTTTACTGCTGCTTTCCCGGAACGGAAAAGTCGATTTCGCGCTTCCCGCAAATGCTTCACTGGTCAAAGGCGACATTACCGATGCAGCGACGCTCACTGCGCTGGTGAAAGGAAGCGACGTTATTCTCCATCTCGCCGCCGAGCTTCGCGACGAAACCCGGATGGCCGCGATAAATACGGATGCGACGCGCCGGCTGGGCGAGCTCGCGCTGCTGCACGGCGTTCCGAAATTCGTTCACCTCAGCAGCGTCGGCGTAACGGGGGCAGGTTATTCCGGCCAGTCGCTGACGGTCACTGAAGAAACGCCCTGCAACCCGCAGAACACTTACGAACGCACGAAGCTCGCCGGGGAAAACGTTTTGCGCTCCACGTTGCCGCAGCAAGGCTGCAAGCTGACGATCCTTCGCCCGACGAACGTTTACGGCGACCACCATCCGCGGATGGCTTTGCTGCGTTTGCTGCAGCGCCTTGACGCAGGAAAACGCGTCGGCTACAAAGCAGGCGCCACCGCCAATTACGTTTACGCCGGCGATCTTGCCGCAGCGCTCCGGCACGCTGCGCTCCACGACATGGCCTTCCCGGTTTACCAGGTGGGGCATTCGCAGCCGTTCAGCGCTTTTATTGACGATGCCGTTGCGGCGCTCGGCGGGAAAGGACGGCACGGCGCGCTTCCGGGCTTTCTCTTCGACCTGGCGCGTACGTTCGGCTACGGGGGCAGCGCACGTCTTCGCAATGCGTTGCTGGTGCTTGCTGCAAACCCGGTTTTCGACGATTCACGCCTGCTGCGCGAGTTTCACTATCCATTCGGAAATGCGGCAGGGCTCGTGCGGACCGTGCAGTGGTACCGCGACACCGGGCGCCTCTGAGTTGTTAGCCCGTTTTCGTGGAAAATTATCGTGTTCCCGGCGCACGGGCTCGGCGCTCCCTGCTAATTTTACAGGATGCGGATTTGTTTCCTCGCCTACGGGCAGAGCATCCATACCAGGCGGTATTGCACCTACTTTGCCGGCCGCGGCCACGAAGTGCACCTGGTGACGTTCAGTCCCGCTGAAATTCCGGGCGTAACCGTCCACCACATCGACGCCGGGCACATCGGCAGCGAAGGCGGAAACTGGCGCGTGCTGCTGAAGCGCGGCAAGGTGAAACAAATTCTCAAACGCATTCAGCCCGATCTTTTGCACGCGTTATATGCCACGAGCTACGGCGCAGTCGGGCGGCTTACCGGTTTTCATCCGTATGTGCTGACGCCCCTGGGCTCAGACGTGCTCGTCAGCGGGAAAACTTCCTGGCGCTACCGGAAGTTGCTGCGGTTCGTGATGAAAGGGACCGACCTGGTTTACGCGCTGGGCGAACACATGGCGGAAGCGATCCGGGAAGCGGGCGCTGCACCCGGAAAGATCATCGTGCGGTACTGGGGCGTCGACCCGGAAATTTTTCACGAGTCGGACAAGCCGCGGACTGCGGGGCATTTCGATCTTGTGCACACGCGACACTTCGAGCCGGTGTACAACATCCCGCATTTGCTGAAAGCGGTGGCAAAAGCGGCGGAGACGATCCCGAACCTGCGCCTGCACATGGCCGGCAGCGGAACGTTGCTGGAGGAAATGAAGCAGCTGGCCACGCAACTGGGCATTACCGGCCGCATCATTTTCCACGGCCGCATTGCTCCCGGAACGATGGCGGGCCTGCTGCAAACGTCGCACGTGTTCCTGAGCGTTTCGGTTTCCGACGGCAACAACATTTCCCTGAATGAAGCGATGGCCTGCGGCGCATTCTGCATCGCCACGGATATTCCCGCCAACCGCGCGTGGATACAAGACGGCGTGAACGGTTTCCTTGTGCCGGTGAACGACGTGGAGCTGCTGGCAAAACGCATCGTGGAGACGCATCACAGCTATGAAGCGCTGCGGGTAAAGGCGCTTCCGGTGAGCCGCCGGCTGATCGCAGAACATGGATTGTGGCCGCTGAACTTCGAACGGATCGAAAACGAGTACAAAGAGCTGGTCGAAACGCATCGTAAAAAAACAACCCGTTGAAGGTCGCCGTCGTCATACCGTGCCGCAACGAGGAACGCTACATCGCGCGCTGCGTGGAATCTGTGCTGCACTCGGAGTATCCGGCGGAGTTGCTGGAGGTGCTGGTGTGCGACGGCATGAGCGATGACAAAACCCGCGGGATCGTCGAGAACTTGTCGCGCGAAAATCCGCGGGTGCGCCTGGTCGATAATCCCCACCGCACAACGCCGTTCGCGCTCAACCTTGGCATTCAACACGCCACTTCGCCCGACGTTGTCATCATCCTCGGCGCACACGCGGAGATCGCGCCGGATTATGTACGGCTCTGCGTGGAAGATCTCCGCAATGATCCTTCCGCAGGCTGCGTGGGCGGATTGCTGGAAAGCGTGAATGAAGATTCGACGACTTCCGTGATCGCGCTGGCAATGTCGTCCCCGTTCGGCGTGGGAAATGCGCATTTCCGCACGGGTAAGAAATCCGGTTATGTCGACACGGTTGCGTTCGGCGCGTACCGCAAAGCTGTTTTTGAGAAGATCGGGCTGTTCGATGAAGTGCTCGTGCGCAACCAGGACGATGAATTCAACTACCGCGTGACGAAAGCCGGTTTCAGGATCATTCTCGATCCGCGCATCCGCGCGAAGTATTACGTGCGTTCCGCATTCCGCAAGCTGTTCCGCCAATATTATCAATACGGCCTGTGGAAAGTGTACGTGAACCGCAAGCATGGAGCGGTAACGACGATGCGCCAGCTCGTGCCCCCGGCATTCATGCTGTTCCTTTTTTCGGCAGTGGCGATCCCGCTTCTTCCGCTGTACGGGATCGCGTGGGGGATCATCTTCGTGCTTTATTTTTGCCTTGCCTGTCTCGCCGCATTCCGGCAGGGGGCAAGTGCGGAACAAATCCCGGGCGTGATCGCCGCATTTATTTTATTGCACGCGGGTTACGGAACCGGCTACCTTCACGGGACCTGGAAATTCCTCGTGTTGCGTAAACAACCCGGGCGCGACGAAATACTCAGCCGATAAATGGAAAAGCTGCATTCTTTTTTCCGTTCGTGGTGCATGGCAGTGATCCTGCTGCTGGCATTTTTGCTGCCATTCGGTTTTTTCACCGGCCCGCTGATCGCCTTGCTGGGCATCGGCTGGGTGCTGTCGGGAGGATGGAAAGAAAAATGGGAACGCCTGCGCACGGCGAAATTTCTCTGGCTGTGGATCACATTTTATGCATGGAACCTGCTGAGCCTTGCCTGGTCGGCCAACCTGCCGGAAGGCCTGTTCGACGTGCAGGTGAAGCTGGCCATGCTGATCTGCCCGCTCGTGCTGGCAACCATCCGTTTCGATACGAAGCAGACGTGGCGCGTGCTTGGCGCGTTCGTGGCCGGCCTGGTCGCCTGCGGACTTTTTATGCTTTTGCGTTCCACGTGGTTGTACGTTACGCAGGACGTGAACACATTTTATTACCAGGAATTCGCCGGCGGTCTTATTCATCCCGGTTATCTCTCGATGTATTACTGCGTGGGCATCATGACGCTGTTCCATGGTGTGCTGCTGCAATCGTTTCCCGCACGTCCCTGGAAAATTTCAGCCATCGCGCTTTGCCTGTTCTTCGCGATCATCGTGTTCCTGCTTTCCTCGAAGATGGGATTGCTGACGATGGTGCTGCTGTTCGCCGGTTACATTGTATACGCCGTGATCCGTTTCCGGCGCTACGTGGTCGGAGCTGCCGCGCTGGTGGTGCTCGTGGCGGGATTTTTCGTCGCGTTCAGGCTTTTTCCGCAGGTTGCGGCGCGCGTGGATAACCTCACGAAATTATTTTCCGCCGGCCAGCCGATTGATCCCGCAGAAGCCGAAAGCAACCAGGTGCGCGTGCTGATCTGGAAAGCCGATTACGCGATCGTAGCGCGGCATCCGTGGGCGGGCGTCGGCATCGGCGACGTGCAGGATACGCTGACGGGCGAATACCGCGCGCGGGGCATGACGGGCGCGCTGGAAAAAAAACTGAACGCGCACAGCCAGCTTTTCCAGACCGGGATCGCGACGGGCCTGGTGGGAATGCTGCTGCTGGCGGCGCTTGTGCTGCTGCCGGCTTTCCGTGACCGGCTGGGATTTTCCGTGCTGTTTGCGCTGCTGTTCCTGCTCAACATCATCCCCGAGTCGATGCTCGAGGTGCAGGCGGGCGTGATCTTCTTCGGCTTCTTTTATTCGCTAATTTTGTTTTCAGTCGACCGGCGTTGCCTTGCACCCCTGGAAGCACCGTCGCCCGTCTCATTTCTATGATTCCATTTGCTCCCCCGCGCATCGATCAGCGCATCATTGACGAAGTTGTCGACACGTTGCGTTCCGGCTGGATCACGACCGGGCCGAAGACGAAGCTGTTTGAAAAAAAAC
Source organism: uncultured Chryseobacterium sp. (assembly GCA_966211705.1). Classification (GTDB taxonomy): domain Bacteria; phylum Bacteroidota; class Bacteroidia; order Palsa-965; family Palsa-965. The sequence continues at coordinate 74,579 of CBIHOC010000015.1, read as the reverse complement.
TTTCGGAATTCACCGGCGCGAAAGCCACGCTGTGCCTCAATTCAGCTACGGCGGGGCTGGAAGTGATGCTGCGCTGGTTCGGGGTGGGGGAAGGAGATGAAGTGATCGTGCCCGCGTACACGTATGCCGCAACGGCCAACGTGGTCATTCACTGCGGCGCGACACCGGTTTTCGTGGACATCAGCCGCGACGATTTCTGCATCGACATGACCGCGGTGGAAAAGGCGATCACGGCAAAAACCAAAGCGATCATTCCCGTCGACCTGGGCGGTTATCCTGCGGATTATGCGACGCTGATGGAGCTGGTGAAAAAGCATGCGGCAAAATTCAACGCGAAAACGGACATCCAGGAACAGCTCGGCAGGATACTCGTGCTGTCGGATGCGGCGCATTCCATCGGCGCAAAATACAATGGCGTATTGACAGGAACGTTGTGCGACCTGACGGTGTTCTCCTTTCACGCGGTAAAAAATCTCACCACGGCGGAGGGCGGCGCGGTGGCGTTCAACCTGCCGGCCCCGTTCGACAATGAAGCCGTGTATAACTGGATGACCGTATTCACGCTGCACGGCCAGACGAAAGACGCGCTGTCGAAGATGCAGAAAGGCAGCTGGCGCTACGACATCGTGGAAGCCGGCTGGAAATGCAACATGACCGACCTGCTCGCCGCCATCGGGCTCGTGGAGCTGGAGCGGTATAATGCCGACACGCTGGTGAAACGGAAGAAGATCTTCGACCGGTATTCGGAAGCGTTTGCGGAAAAGAAATGGGCGGAAATTCCCGTTTACGAAAAAGGAGCAACACATTCTTCCTTTCACCTCTACCTGCTGCGCGTGAAAGGAATTTCAGAAAGCCGGCGCGACGAGATCATCCGGAAAATTTTTGATGCCGAAGTTTCGGTGAACGTACATTACGTGCCTGTCCCGGAAATGACGTACTACAAGAAGCTCGGCTACGACAGCAACAATTACCCGGTTTCGCTCGACAGCTTCCGGCGCGAGATTTCCCTCCCCGTTTTTTACGACATGACGGATGAACAGGTGGAGCAGGTGATCGCAGCGGTGATCGCGTCGGTGGAAGCAGTAAAATAACTTCGCGGACCTTTGCGTCCTTCGCGGCTTTGCGGTAAAACATTTTCATGCTCAAGCGCCTTTTCGATATTGTCGCATCATTCTCCGGGCTGCTGCTCCTGTCGCCGCTTTTTCTTTTTCTCGCTTTATGGATCGTGCTCGACAGCCGCGGCGGCGTATTCTACCGGCAGGCTCGCGTGGGCCGTTACAGGAAAGATTTCCGCCTCTGGAAATTCCGCACCATGCGCCCCGACTCGGATAAGAAAGGTTTGCTCACCGTGGGCGGAAGAGATCCCCGCGTGACGCGCGCCGGTTATTTCCTCCGCAAATACAAGCTCGACGAATTGCCCCAGCTCATCAACGTGCTCACCGGCGACATGAGCCTCGTGGGCCCGCGCCCGGAAGTGCGGAAATACGTGAACATGTACACGCCCGAACAATTGCGCGTACTCGACGTGCGCCCCGGCATCACGGACTACGCGTCGATCGAATATTCGGATGAAAACGATCTGCTCGCGAAATCGTCCGACCCTGAGAAAACCTACATCGAAGAAATCATGCCTGCCAAGCTGAAGCTGAACACGAAATATATCGAAGAGAAAAGTTTTGCGACGGATGTGAAGCTGATCTTCCGGACGATCGGGAAAATTGTGAAGTGACGAGGAACTTTACTGCACCTGACAGAACTACACTAGCCACAGATTTCACAGATTACACGGATTAATCAGGGAAGTACATTTCCGAGAAATCAATCCGTGAAAATCAATCCGTGTAATCTGTGAAATCTGTGGCTGTGAAATCCGCCGCTAGCGACGCACGTTCAGCCTGCCGGGGTTCATGGGCATGCCGGTGAACATCATGTGCTGCAAACGCCCGAGCGGCATGTGCGCCACGTCTTCCAGTTTCCAGTTGACGATGGAAACGCATTTTCGTCCCGCACGGAAATCCTGCACGAGCGTATTCCAGAGGCGGGGAATGGTAACGGCGGAAAGAACGAACAGCACGCAGAGCGGGCTGTAGTTGCCGTTGCCCATCATGAACGCCTGCATGCGCAATTCTTCTTCGGAGGTGATGCCGTAGCCGAGCAGCACGTGCTTCATGTCGTGTTCCGTATAGCCGGGAATAAAATCGTACTCGTTCTCACGCATGAAGGCGGAGACTTCACGCCCGACGGTGCCGCGGGGATACGTGTCCAGCTCCGCGAGGTATTCGCGGTAGGGGCGGAGATTGGCGGTTTTCTGCAAAAATTTGATAATGAGGCCCACTTTGGCCATCCGGATGCCATGGGCAAACAACTTCACGATCGGCTTCTTCACGGGGGAAGGGTTTTTAGGTTCCTTAAAGTTCGCAAATAATCCCTCTCGTGCTGCGATCCGTCGAAAAATTTCTGTCAAAAGATGCAAAAATAAGATTCAAAGATTCAATCGCTCACGCTTCGCGTAGCGCTATTCAAAATTGAAAATTCCTGATCTTGAATTTTGAATAGCGACGGCGTAGCCGGGCGATTGAATCTTCAGAAGTCTTCCAGCGCTTTCCAGAGCGTTTTCAGCTCGTCGACTTTGTTGGGATAGCCGAGTTTTTCGTAGGAAGCGATGAGGTTGTTCAGCAGGCGGCGGATGATCATGAGGTTGGAGCAGGGCGTGTAAAACTCCGCTTTCGGCTCGAGGCGCTGCTGCCTGAGGAAGGAATCGATCTCTTTTTTATTCACCGGCGCCCCGCGGCTGAACGGGTTGATGTAGAACAGCACGCGGTCGGTGTTGTCGTCGGCGGGTGAAAAACCGGGACCGTTGTCGACATAGGCGAGGATGAAATGCTCGGGCAGGTTTACGCCATACACGGGAATGCGAAGATCCTGCGCGATGACGGCGTAGATGATCGAAAGCGAAACGGGATTTCCCTTTTTCGATTCGAGCACGTTGTTGATGTAGGAATTCTGCGGCGCGTGGTAATTGGTCGTGTTCGCGCTGAAATTGTGCACGTCGAACAGGATGTGGTTGATCACGCGGACTTTCTCGAGCGCCGTCAGGTTGTTGTTCAGCTCCAGCCAGATGTCCTGCTTGATCTGCTCGATGTGCTTGCGGATGTGCGTTTCGTCGAGATCGGGATATTGGTAACGGGCTACGAGCAGTGCGCCGGTCAGAAGATCCTGCTGTTCCGGCAGCGCCCATTCCCGCAGGCTGCGGCGGATGTTGTCGAACTGGATGCGGTGAATGATGCCTTCAATGCGCTGCTGGAGGACCGAGTCGAACGAATTTTCCCAGGCGCTTTCGAGCACGGGGATCACCTCTTCACCTAACTGGAGCAGCTTTTCCTTGATCTGGGAATAGACCTGCTCGTCGGGATCGTCGAGAAGACTGATGAGTGCGTGTACCTGGTTGCGGTCCATGGCGGAATGGAGCTGATCCGTTTAAACAAATATACGGTTGAAAACCCGCAATTGTTGTGCCGTACAGCCGAGTTTTACACAGCCAGCCGTTCAAGAACGAGGCGGATGAGATCGTCCACAGCCCTCCGGTAGTCCCTGCTGTACTGCTTTGCCACGCGGTTGGCGATGATCGCGCAGAGGGTGCAGCACTCGTGGCCGAGCAATTTCCCCAGCCCGTAAAGGGCCGACGTTTCCATTTCGAAATTCGTGACGCGCAGGTCGCCGTGGCGAAAACTACCCAGCTTTTCGTTCAGGTCGGGCAGGGAAGGGGCGAGGCGCAGTTGCCGGCCTTGTGGGCCGTAAAACCCTGGGGCGGTGGCGGTTATGCCTTTGGTTTGATCGTGGGCCAGGAGCCTGAGCAAACGCTCCGAGGCTTTTACGGTGTACGGGTACGGCAAACCTTTGGTCCATCCTGCATGCGCCATGAACGCTTCCGCGACCGCCGGCTCGTCGCAATCCGCCATGCCTGCGTAATAGTTCAGCAGCCCGTCGAGGCCCATGCCGTGGGAAGAGGCCACGAAGCTGTCGACCGGGATGTCGCCCTGCAACGCCCCGGAAGTGCCGATGCGGACGATGTTGAGGCTGGTTTTTTGCGGTTTGACGGTGCGGGAGACGAGGTCGATGTTCACCAGCGCGTCCAGCTCGTTGAGCACGATGTCGATGTTGTCGGTGCCGATGCCGGTGGAAAGCACGGTGAACGGTTTGCCGCCGAAAACCCCGGTGTGCGTGACGAACTCGCGGTTGCTGACCTTGTGTTCGATGGACTGGAAATGGGCGGAAACGGTTTCCACGCGGCCCTGGTCGCCCACCACGATCACGTTCGGGGCAAGCTGTTCGGGGCGGAGATGAAGGTGGTAAACGCTACCGTCGGGATTGAGAATAAGCTCTGACTCGGCAATGGGCATACGCGATGATATTTGCTTCAAAGATGGGGAAAGATTGCCGATTGCCGATTTTCAAATTCCAGTTTGAAAAAAAGCGGGTATTGGGTAAGTGCCTGTTGGCGAGGAGATTGTCAATTGAAAATCAGCAATTGGAAATCCCTCCCAAAAGCGTATTTTTGCGTACTTTTTTACAAACCCACGGAAGAGAAATAAAATTATGAGTCACACCGCGAATAAGATCGTTGTCCCCGTCGATTTTGGCGAACAAGCCCAGATTGCCCTCGAACAGGCCGTACGCCTTGCCCATGTGATCAATGGCGATATTACGCTGCTTTATGTCATTGAATCTCATGGTTTGTTCAGCCGCCTCGCCAACCCGCTGCAGGACGAAGAGCTTAAGAAAGAGATCAACCAGAAGCTGGATGAGCTGATCGATAACGTGGAGAAAAAGGACGGCATCAAGACCGACAAGGTCATCGCGCACGGCGCCGTTTACGAAAAAATTTCCGAGGTGGCCGAAATGCTGGGCGCACGGTTCATCGTGATGGGCACCAACGGCGGAAGCGGGAAGCTCATCCGCCGCCGCTTCATCGGCTCCAACGCCCTGCGCGTGGTCCGCGAATCCAAAGTGCCGGTGATCACCATCAAAGGCAAGCACCACCGCGAAGGCTGCAAGAACATCGTCCTGCCCCTCGACCTTACCAAAGAGACGCGCGAAAAAGTGACCAAAGCCATCGAATTCGCGAAACTTTACAATTCCGACGTTCGCATCGCATCCGTGCTGTTCACCACCGACGAGTTCATCGTCAACCGCCTCACCCGCCAGCTTTCCCAGGTCAAGAGCTTCATGGAAAAAGCCGGCGTGCGCTGCACCGCCGAGATCATCAAAGGCATCAAGGGCGAAGAATCCCTCGGCCAGATCATCATCGACTACGCCAACAAAGTGGAAGGCGATGTGATCATGATCATGACCCAGCAGGAAACCGACATCACCGAGCTGTTCATCGGCTCCGCCGCACAGGAGATCATCAACAAGTCCGACATCCCCGTGCTGTCCATCGTCCCCACCCCGAAAAAAGACCTCGCAGAATTTCTTCCTTATTAGGGACGGATCGATCCGTCCCTAATGAAGCACCGTCGAAACGGTGCTTCATTTTCTCAAAAGCTCCGTTCCAAAATCAGGGACGGAGCTTTTTCCTTTTCGGAAACATTCGCATCTTCACCCCAAACAAGGAAACCAGAAATCAAAAACCCAAACCCAGAACTCAAAAAACAAAGAACCCGAAACCCAGAACCCGAAACTCAATCCGAAAGTCCTGCGCATAATCAGTTTTTCGGGTGAAGCCTGTCAGTTTCAACCTGTGGACACGGTTCTACTTTTGTTTCAAGAGGTTATGGGAAATCACACCAAACTCTACCCGCTATTATGAAACTCCAGGTAAAAAAGATCCTTGTCCCTACGGACTTTTCCGAAACGGGCACGCTGGCGCTGGAACACGCCACCAATCTCGCGCGCATGGTAAAGGCTGAGCTGCTGCTCATGCACGTGCTGCCGCTGAGCGAATACCATTTTGAAATTCCCGAGCCGATCATGTTCATCGACAACCAGGAAGAGGTGAACAACATGGTCACGAAAAAGCTGGACGAGATCGCGACATCGATCAGGCGCACGCATTCCGTTAGCGTACGCTATGTGAATACGCGGGGCAATGTGGCGCGCGAAATCATCCAACTGGCCAAAGACGAGCAGGTCGACCTGATCATGATGGGCACACATGGGGCGAAAGGTTTTGAGGAAATGTTCATCGGCAGCAACGCGCACAAAGTGGTGACGCTCGCTTCCTGCCCGGTGATCACGGTTCAGACCCACGCCACGAAGCTCGGCTTCAGCAACATCGTGCTGCCGATCGACCGTTCGCGCCATTCCCGCGAAAAAGTGAGCATCGCCATCGACCTGGCTTCGTTGTACAACTCGAAGCTGCACATCGTGGGACTGCTGGAAGACCCGGAAGAATCGGAATACAACAAGCTGCAGATCGTGCTCGACCAGGTGCAGGCCGCCATCGAACACGCGAAGCTCCCGTTCACCCGTCACACCGTGCGCGGAAAACATCTTGCCGCCGAAGCGCTGAAGTACGGCGAATCCGTATCCGCCGACCTCATCATCATCATGACGGACGACGAATCGGAAATGTCGGGCATCTTCCTCGCCCCGCTGGCGAAGCAGATCGTCAACCATTCGCGGATCCCCGTCATGAGCCTGAAGCCGCACTACGGCACCTTCGAGTCGATCCAGCTCGGCGGATCGTCGAATGCGTTCTATTGATCGTAAACGTTTTTTAAATAAACCTCGAAGGCCTCCTACGCACGTGCGCGGGAGACCTTCGAGGTTTATTTAAAATTTAAAAAATTACTACGTCTATTTATTGTGCGGGTTTTCTTTCGATCCGAACACTTTCTTCAGGATGTCAGACGCGCGGGCTGCGGGGTTGACGCGGATCTGCGTCTCCTCGTCGCCGATGAGCTTGAACAGGCCGTCGATCGCGCGGTCGGTCACGTACTGGTCGAGGTCGGTGTTCACCGGCGTGTGGCCCGGGATCTTGTTGTAGGCTGTAGTGAGCGGGGTCCAGTATTTCGTGAGCTGCACTTTTTCGGTGGCGTTGTGCACGGTGGGCTTGAACTTGGTGTTCAGCGGTGCGGTGCATTTTTCGCGCAGGTAGTGCGTGGCGGCGGTGTCGGTGCCGCGGAGAATGGTAAGGCCGTCGGTGATGGTCATCGTTTTGATGGCGTCGATGAAGATCGGGGCGGCGCCTTTCACGGCTTCTTCAGCAGCGCGGTTGAGGGTTTCCTCGAACTTGTCGACCTGGTTTTTCATGCCGACTTTGAGCGCCCAGTCTTTCACTTTCTGCGCGGCGGGCGGGAAAGAAATAAAGAGGCGCGGGTTCTTGTAGAAGCCGTCCACCGCCGAAGCTTTGGCGGTCGACTTGTTCGTGCCCTGCGTGAGCGCGTCTTTCAGGCCGTTCACGATCTCCCCACTGGTCAGGCCGGTTCCCGTTCCGCCGGTGCCGCCGTAGGTGTCTACAGCTTTGTTCACTTCGCTCAGCGCTTTATTAACGTCGCAGGCTGTTACGACAAACACCGCCGCGATGACGGTAAAGAATATTTTTTTCATTTGGGTTGTACGTTGAGGTGCTGACAAATCTACAAATTGCAGGCCAAAAAGCGGATGTGCAATTTACGAGGGACGAATTACGATTTATTTGTTTGATTGATAATAAGTTAGGGTTTATGCTTAAAAGCCGGTCATTACCAGTGCAAATTACCAGTTATCACTTCGCCCATTACCTTTGCTCAAATCGTACATCGTAATTTGTAATTCGTAAATCCTTTTGACAGCAGAAATCATCACCATCGGCGACGAGCTCCTCATCGGGCAGGTCGTCGACACCAATTCCGCCTGGATCGGGCAGCAGCTGAGTCTCGCGGGGATCACCGTGAAGCAGATGACTTCCATTTCCGACGACGCGGCGCACATCCGGGAAACGCTGGACGTTGCGAAGAAACGAGCTGACCTCATCCTCATCACCGGCGGACTCGGGCCCACAAAAGACGACATCACGAAAAAAACGCTTTGCGAATATTTCGGAATGGGCTGGCGCACGGATGAAACGGTGCTCGCCGACGTGATCGCCATCTTTAAACGTTTCGGCAGGGAAACGACCGACATCAACCGCCTGCAGGCGAACGTGCCCGACGGCTGCATCGCGTTGCGCAACCCGAACGGGACCGCGCCCGGCATGTGGTTCGAGCAGGACGGAAAAATTTTCGTGTCCATGCCCGGCGTGCCCTATGAAATGAAAGGTATCATGACCGAATGCGTGCTGCCTCAGCTTCGCGAGAAATACAAGCTGCCGTTCATCCTGCACAAAACCATCCTCACGCAGGGCATCGGTGAATCGGTGCTTGCCGAGCGCATCGCCGGCTGGGAAGACAGCCTCGCCGCGGAAGGGATAAAACTCGCGTATTTGCCTTCGCCGTCCATCGTGCGTTTGCGCCTTTCCGCTGCCGGCTCTGATAAAGCAGCGCTGGAAGAAAAGACCGGCCGCAAGATCGCGGAAGTGCTGCCGCTGATCGAAAGCTACGTTTACGGCTACGACGACGATACGCTGGAAGAGCTGGCCGGAAAACTTTTGCTGGAACGCAACGCAACGTTCGCCACCGCGGAGAGCTGCACGGGCGGCATGATCGCGCAACTGGTGACTTCCGTCCCCGGCAGCTCGGCATATTACAAAGGCAGCATCATCGCGTATGCGTATGAAGCGAAAACGCGGCACCTCGGCGTGAAGGAAGAAACACTCACGAAATACGGCGCGGTAAGCGAAGAAGCCGTCCGGGAAATGGCGAAGGGCGCGAAAGAAAAATTCTCCGTCGACTACGCCATCGCTGTTTCCGGCATCGCCGGGCCGGGCGGGGGAATGGAGGGAAAACCTGTCGGCACGGTCTGGATCGCGCTGGCGGGGCCGAAAGGCGTGTACGCGAAAAAATTCCTGTTCGGCGACAACCGCGCGCGCAACATTCAGCGCACCGCCATCACCGCGCTGGCGTTGTTAAGGAAAATGATCCTCGGGGAATTGGAATAAGAGCATGTTTCTCCGTCACCTTCGCACCATCCTGCTCATTTTCCTCGGCCTTCACCTGGCGGAACTCATCGCCTGCGGGATCGTATTCATGACGGATGCCGGCGGTGTGATTTACAAAACGATCTTATGCGTGATGGTCGTGGACATTGCCTTGTCCGGCGTTTCACTTTTGCTGTTGTCCGTGCTCGGGACGCAGATCCAGCATGAAACCATCGACCGTCCATCCGACGCGAAGCAGCTCCTTGTGCTTTCCATCCTGCATTTCGTAGCAACCCTCGCCGTCACAGGAATTTTCCTGGTAATGTTTGTGACAGGAACGATGGACGGAAATATGTAATGGTATGCTTCAGCTGATTTTTTTAATACTACGAATGCTAAACCCTCGCAGGGTTGCTGGTGCGCATGGCCGCGCGCAACCCTGCGAGGGTTTAACATTCGTAGTATTCGTAATTCGCACCATTCGTCATATTCGTAATTCGTAAATTCGTATCCCGAGACTTCGGGATAATTCGCACCCCCCATTTTCTGTATGAAAGACAAGACCCGCAAACGCATCGAAGAATTAAGTCGCGAGATCGAAGCGCACAATTATAAATATTACGTGCTCGCCGAGCCCGCCATCAGCGATCTTGAATTCGACAAGCTGCTGGAAGAGCTGGTACGCCTCGAAAAAGAGCATCCCGAATTCCTGCTTCCCGATTCGCCTTCGCAGCGTGTCGGCGGCATGGTGACGAAAGAATTCGCTTCTGTGAAGCACCGTTATCCCATGCTTTCGCTCGGGAACACGTACAGCGAGGAAGAGCTGCTGGATTTCGACGAGCGCGTGCGGAAAGGATTGGGGCTGGATGAAGTGGAATACGTGTGCGAGCTGAAATACGATGGCGTGGCGATCGGGCTGCGTTACGAGGACGGGCTTTTCGTGCAGGGCGTGACGCGCGGCGACGGCGTGCAGGGTGATGACGTGACGACGAACGTAAAGACGATCCGAACGGTGCCGCTGCGCCTCGGGAAAGGCGACTGGCCCGATGCGTTCGAGATCCGCGGTGAAGTGTTCATGCCGCGCAGCATGTTTACCGCCATCAATAAAGAAAAAGAAAGCGCCGGGGAAGCCTTGCTGGCCAACCCGCGCAATTCCGCCGCCGGCACGCTTAAGATGCAGGACTCCGCCGTGGTCGCGTCACGCAAGCTCGACTGCTTCATGTACACCGTGCTTGGCGAAAACCTTCCGTTCAAAACGCATTTCGAAAGCCTCGAAGCCGCACGGCACTGGGGATTCAAAGTGTCGAAAGACACGGAAAAGGTGAAAGGCCTCGACGGCGTGAAAAAATTCCTGGAGAAATGGGATAAGAAGCGTTTCTCCCTCGACGTGGATACCGACGGCGTCGTGATCAAGGTGAACAGCTATGAGCAGCAACGCGCGCTCGGCTTCACCGCCAAATCGCCGCGCTGGGCCATCGCGTATAAATTCAAAGCCGAACGCGTGGCCACGAAGCTGCTCGCCATCACCTACCAGGTCGGGCGCACGGGCGCGGTGACACCGGTGGCGAATCTCCAGCCCATCCTGCTCGGCGGCACGACCGTCAAACGCGCTTCCCTGCATAATGCCGACATCATCGCGAAGATGGATGTGCGCGAAGGCGACACCGTGTTCGTGGAAAAAGGCGGGGAGATCATTCCCAAGATCGTCGGCGTTGACCTTGACAAACGCCCGGCCGGATCGCATCCGCACAAATACGCCACGCATTGCCCGGAATGCAACACGCCGCTTGTTCGCGAGGAAGATTTTGCGAACCATTATTGCCCCAACGAATCCGGCTGCCCGCCGCAGATCGTGGGAAGGCTGGCGCATTTTGTCGGCCGCCGCGCCATGGACATCGACTCGCTGGGCGGTGAAACGCTCGAGCAGTTGTTCCGCGAAGGCCTCATCCACAACATCGCCGATCTCTACACGCTGCATGAAAAGAAAGCCGTGCTGCTGGAGCTCGAGCGCATGGCGGAAAAATCGGTGAACAATTTGCTCGAAGGGATCGAAGCCTCGAAAGCGGCGCCGTTCGAGCGTGTGCTGTATGCGCTGGGCATCCGCCACGTGGGCGAAACGACCGCCAAAAAGATCGCAGGCCATTTCCGCAGCATCGACGCGCTGGCGTCGGCCACCCGCGAGCAACTGCTCGAAGTTCCCGAAGTGGGAGGGATCCTCGCCGACAGCCTGCTCAGCTATTTCGCCGACCCGCGCAACCAGGAGCAACTGCGCCGGTTGAAAGAAGCCGGCCTCCGCTTCGAGCTTTCCGAAGAGCAGCTCGCCCACCGCAGCGAAAAGCTCGCCGGGATGACGTTCGTCGTGTCCGGCGTGTTCAGCCGCTCCCGCGACGAGATCAAAGCCATCATCGAGCAGAACGGGGGGAAGAACACCGGCTCCGTCTCCGCCAAAACGTCGTATCTTGTTGCAGGCGACAAAATGGGCCCCGAGAAAAAAGCGAAAGCGGAAAAGCTCGGCGTCAAAATTATCGGTGAGGAAGAACTTTTAAATCTAATAAGTTAAAAGGTTCTGGGAACTTGGTTCTTGGGAAAAAGAGAACCGGGCGAGAAGCCAAACCTGGTATTCATGAAAAACCAAGAATCCAACTCGCAGAACCCAGAACCAACTCGCCCCTAAGAACCAAGTTCCCAGAACTCAGAACCCATTGGGATTGATCGATAACATAAAGAAGTCGTACGCCCTGCGGCAAATCAAAGGTGAAGCGAAAAATGTCTCACGGCAGAAGCGCGTTTCCAATATCGACGACGCGAAAACGATCGGGATCTTGTTTGAATTTACCACGACGGAAGATTTCGACCTGCTGAAAAAGTATGTGCTGTATTTGCGCGACATGAAGAAGAAGGTGAAAGCCATCGGCTATTACACCACGAAGCAGGAGCCGTACATCCAGTATTCCAAAGTCGATTACGATTTTTTCGGGAAAAGCTCCCACAACTGGTACGGCAAACCCACGGACCACATTCTCACGAATTTCATGGACGAAGAGTTCGATATTTTCATCGACATCAACGTCAATGCCCAGCCGGTGCTCACGTACATCGCCGCCATGTCGCGCGCGAAGTTCAAGGTCGGGCGGGCCGGGGAGAACGATTACATCCACGACCTGCTCTTCGAATCGCCGAAAGAAAAAGGGCTGAAGTTTTTCCTGCGCCAGGTGGATACGTATCTCATGATGATCAACAAACCGGTGGAGCAATGATCCGCGATGTGAATTACCGGCCGGCGTTGCTGTTCGGCGGAACGGCCATTCTCCTGTTCGGGCTTTCGTTCCTTATCACCAAAGCGATGAGCGGCGCCGTGAACGATCCGCAGTTTGTGGCCTCCAGCGCAAAGCTCTTCTCCACCTTCAGCGCCATCTTCATGATCTTCGCCGGTATCTACTACATCTTCGCCCGGAAAAACCGCCCGCTTCACCAACTTTCCGCCTACGTCCATTTTGCCGTTTCAGCCATCACTGTTCTTTTATTCCTCTTCGCTCCCTACATGCCCCTCGACATGCGCGCCCTGAACGTCATGGTCTCCGTCAGCGCCGGCGTGTTCGTCCTCGGCCAGTTCCTTTTCCTGTTGACGATCCTGAGGACGCTGGTGAGGTAAAATTTCCGTTCTGGAAACTCCCGGCAGCCAATTTGCCCAACGTTGAAAACACGTTAATTATCCCCCGGCAGAATCTGTGAAATCTGTGCCAATCTGTGGCTACCTTTGCATCTCATTTCCAAAACCATGTCCCGCAAAACTTCTTCCTCCCGCGCGAAAAGCATCTTCCGCGGCACCGGCGTCGCAGTCGTCACACCGTTCAAAAACGACGGTTCCATTGATTTCCCCGCATTGACCAAAGTGATCGAGCACATCATCAAGGGGAAATGCGAATACATCGTGGTGATGGGAACCACCGGTGAGTCGCCGGCGCTTTCGAAGGATGAGAAAAAGCAGGTTTTGCAGCATGCGCTGCGAACGATCAACGGGCGCGTGCCGGTCGTGTATGGCATCGGCGGCAACAACACGTCGGAAGTGGTGCAGCAGCTCATTACCACGGACCTTGTCGGCGTGTCGGGCATTCTTTCTGTTTCCCCGTATTACAACAAGCCCAACCAGCGCGGGCTGTACGAGCATTACAAAGAAGTGGCCGAAGCCTCGCCGCTGCCGGTCATTCTTTACAACGTCCCGGGCCGCACGGCCATGAACGTCACCGCGGAAACCACGCTCCGCCTCGCGCACGATTTTCCCCGCATCGCCGCCATCAAGGAAGCCTCCGGCAACCTCGAGCAGATCATGGCCATCCTCAACGGCCGCCCCGACGATTTCCTGGTCATTTCCGGCGACGATCTCCTCACGCTGCCCATGATCGCCTGCGGCGCCGACGGGGTGATCTCTGTCGTGGCGAACGCTTACCCGAAACAATTCTCCGAAATGGTGCGCCGCTGCCTCGCCGGTGATTTTAATGCCGCGCAGCCGCTCCATTACCAGCTCATGCGCATCACGCAGCTCTTTTTCGCCGACGGCAACCCGGGCGGCGTGAAGGTTTCGCTGGAACTGCAGAAGCTCTGCAAAGCCAACCTGCGCCTGCCCCTGTATCCCGTCAATGACGCGGTAAAGCAGGCGATCCGCGCGGAAGCGAAGAAGATCCGGTAAACGGGTGCGAATTACGAATCAAATCGAATTTACGAATCTAATTCTCGAAGGTTTGCCCGTACGCATGGCTGCGCGCAAACCTTCGAGATTTTCGCCATTCGTAATTCGTAGCATTCGTAATTCGCACCCCTTGCTAAGCACAGGTTTTTTGCCGAGATTTGGAGTATCTCCCCAAGGTTAATCTCTTAAAAACCAATATCCTCTTCCTCAAATGAAGAACATTTACAAAGTGCTGACGGCCTGCGCAACGCTGTTTGCCGGGACAGCTACGTTTGCACAGAACCTGAACATTACGTTCCAGGACCAGCTTGCTTATCCCGGCCAGACGCTCGCCAACATCTGCGGCTATGTCGACTCGCTGGGAAATGAATACGCGCTTTGCGGCGCTTCGCAGGGCATGGACATCGTCGACGTGACGAATCCCTCGAACGTGTTCCAGGTAACACAGATCCCGAACATCGACGACCTCTGGAAAGAGATCAAGGTGTACCGCGGCTTTGCATACGTCACCACGGAAGGCGGCGGCGGTCTCCAGATCGTCGACCTGCGCCCGCTTCCCGGCACTTCGCTCCCGTACCACAACTACACCGGCGACGGCGCCATCAACGGCCAGCTCGGCAGCATCCACGCACTTCACATCGACACCACGACCGGCTTTTGTTACCTCTTCGGCTCGAACCTGTTCAATGGCGGCGCAGTGGTGCTCGACCTCAACGCAGATCCGTATAACCCGACCTATGCGGGGAAATACGACCAGCTCGGTTACGTGCACGACGGTTACGTGGATAACGACACGCTTTACGCCGGGCACATTTACGCCGGTTATTTCGCTGTCGTCGACATGACGAACAAAACGAACCCTGTTGTGCTCGCCACGCAGACCACGCCCACGGCTTTCACGCACAACCTCTGGCGCACCGACGATGACGACTTCGTGCTTTCCACCGACGAAAATTCCAACTCGTTCCTCGCCTGCTACGACGTTTCCGATCCTGCCAACATCCAGGAGATGGACCGCATCCAGTCGCAATTCCCGAATTCCGGTTCCGTTGTGCACAACACGCACATTTTGAACAACTGGGCGATCACGTCCTGGTACAAAGACGGTTTTGTCATCACCGACGTCACGCGCCCGCACAACCTCGTGAATGTGGGCTGGTACGACACCTACGGAGGCAGCGGCAGCGGCTTCCAGGGTGCATGGGGTGTTTATCCGTTCCTGCCTTCCGGCACGATCGTCGTTTCCAACATCAACGAAGGCCTGTTCGTTTTCTCGCCGAACTACGTGCGCGCCTGCTACCTCGAAGGCACTGTCATGGACAGCGTTTGCAACCTCCCGCTTTCCGGCGTAACCGTAAATATCTGCGCGACGGATACGATAACAGAAGTAAGCAACCTCAGCGGTGAGATCTTCACCGGTACTGCGGTCCCGGGAACGTATAACGTGACCTTCACCAAACCCGGCTACGTGACTTACACGATGAACAACGTCGTATTCGCTGCCGGCCAGGTGGTGACGTTCAACATCAACATGTATTCTGCCACCGCGGTTGCGCTTACCGGCAACACGTCGGATGCGATCACGACGAATGACGTGGCCGGCGCGCAGATCCTGCTCACGAACCCGAACAACACCTACAACTTCATTTCCGATGTTTCCGGGAATTTCTCCAGCTGCAGCGTGATCGCCGACGACTACAGCATCGTTGCCGCGGCATGGGGCTACACCACGGTCTGCACTACCGACAGCATTTACAGCGGCAACGCCACGCAAAACTTCCAGCTCTCACCGGGCTACCAGGATGAGTTCACATTCGATCTCGGCTGGACGGTAAGCTCTACTGCTTCCTCGGGAACGTGGGAGCGCGGCGAACCGGTCGGAACGACGTACAACACGAGCGGCGATGCGAATCCCGAATTCGACGTGAACAACGATTGCACCGACATGTGCTACGTGACCGGGAACGCCGGCGGTACTGCCTCGCAGGATGACGTCGACAACGGCGGCACCACGCTGACCTCGCCTGCGTTCGACGTGTCGACCTACGCGCATCCGTGGATCCATTACGACCGCTGGTTCTTCAACGACGGCGGCAGCGGCAACCCGAACGATTCACTCGTAATCCGCCTCACCGACGGAACGACGACCGTCACGCTCGAGAAAGTCATTGCGAGCACGCCGGGCAATTCTTCCTGGCAGCACCGCGCGTACCGCATCTCCGACTACATGACGCCGGGCGCCAACATGCAGCTCATCGTCACCACCGCCGACAATGGCCCGGGCCACCTCGTGGAAGCCGGCTTCGACGCATTCCTCGTCGCCGACTCGATCGACCTCGCGGTGAATGCGCCGGTCATGGAAAGCGCGATCTCCGTTTATCCCAACCCGTTTGACGGAACGACGAACGTGCGTTACGCGCTCGGCAACGCACCGGCAGATGGCGCCTTTATTGAAGTGCAGGACCTCAGCGGCCGCGTCGTAATGACGCAGGTAATTACTTCGCAGCAGGGAACGATCGAGATCGGCTCGAACCTTTCCGGCGGCGTTTATTTTGTTCGCGTGGTCAACGGCACGGAAGCTTCGAAAGCCGTGCGGCTTATTAAGACGAAATAATTCAAAGCGTGCGTGCGGGTGTTAACACCCCACGCACGCTTTTTTTTATGAAAAAAATCGGTCTCACAGGCGGCATAGGCAGCGGGAAAACCACCGTGGCGGAAGTGTTCCGTCGTCTCGGGGCGCCGGTTTTTATGTCGGATGACGTTGCGAGGCAGTTGCAGGAGGAAAACGCGGAAGTGAAAGGCGGCATGCAGGAACTATTCGGGGAGGATATTTACCGTGACGGAAAGCTCGACCGCGAAAAAGTGGCGGGCATTGTTTTTGCGGATAAAAAAAAGCTGGAGCAGCTGAATGCGCTCGTCCATCCTGCGGTCGCAAAAGCGTTTCAACAATTCTGCGAAACGCACAAGGACAAAAAATATGTGCTGAAGGAAGCCGCGATCCTGTTTGAAACCGGCGGAAACAAGCAGCTCGACGGGATGATCGTGGTGACTGCGCCCGAAGAATTGCGGACCGCACGCGTCATGCAGCGCGACGGCATTTCGCGGGAGGAAGTGCTGAAACGGATGAAGAATCAGATGGCTGAAGACGAAAAGGTGAAGCAAGCGGATTTTGTGATCGTGAATGATGAGAAAGAGCTGGTGGTGCCGATGGTGGTGGGAATTGATGAAGCATTGAGAAAATAAGGGAGAATGTCCCGGGTTTTTGGTTTTCGGGTTTTGAGTTTCGGGTTTTGAGTTTCGGGTTTTGAGTTTTTGGGTTTTGAGTTTTTGGGTTTTGAATTTTTGGTTTTCACGCACCGCGTGCTAAGAAATTGCCAACAGATATCCGTTGTGGGTTCTTTCCGTCGACCGGGATGAGTAGGTTGCGGTATGATCCAGTTGAAAAATAATTCCAGGAAACTTTTCAGCCAGCTTCACCCGGTCACTTATTTTCTTGCTGTTGGAGCGCGACGCGTTTTGCGTTACGGGCAGTGGTATTTCGGAAGCAGGAAATATGTTTCACGGCGCTCACCCGGAAAGCTCCCGTTCCGTGTGAAGAAGCATCAGTCCGTTCTCCTGAAAAAGCTTGGCGAGAGCGACATGCAGCTCCAGGTGAACAAAGTGACGAATCTCCGCCTCGCGATCCGGAACATCGACGGCATTCTCATTCGCCCCGGCGAGACATTTTCATTCTGCAAGCTTGTCGGGCGGCCGGCGCGGCGCAAAGGCTACCTGCCCGGCATGGAGCTTTCGTTCGGCAAAGCGCGGGCGGGCACCGGCGGCGGGATCTGCCAGGCTTCGAACCTCATTCACTGGCTCGTCATTCACAGCCCGCTCACCGTCACGGAACGCTACCATCATTCCTTCGACCCTTTTCCCGACGACGGCCGCGTTCTTCCCTTCGGCAGCGGCGCCACCGTGTTCTACAATTACCGCGATTACCAGTTTACCAACAACACGCCCTATACATTCCAGCTCAACCTGTGGCTGTCGGAGAAATGTCTCGAAGGCGAGTTACGCATCAGCGAAGAGCTCGATTATGTCTACCACATCACCGAAAAAGAGCACGCATTCCTGGAAATAAATGGAGAATTCTACCGCCGCAACGAAATATGGCGCGAAAAACGTTTAAAATTCCAAAGCGGAAAAGTGGTGGAAACCGAACTCGTCACAAAGAATTTCGCCCGCGTCACCTACAACCCCGAAAATTACACTTGTATGTGCTAATCCGTGGAATCCGTGCAATCCATCAATCCGCGCAATCCGTGTAATCCGCGGCTCTAAAACTTCCCGAAGAAATTCGAAATGTCGAAGTAAACCGTCATCTCGTCTCCATCCGCCGTCTCAAAGTCTATCTTATCGTACGGTTTCCCTTCATGTCGCACGACCGATTGCTCGATGAGCATGAAATCGGGATAACGCTCTTCCAGCCACGCATATTCCGCTTCCATGCCTTCCGGTGTCGTTGTTTCATTGATCACAACCGTATTTTCAAATGATGGTAATGTATTTTCCATCGCAAGAGTTTGTTTATGCAATTTAAAAGAAAAACTGATGTGCAAATGTGAGGATGGAAAATGGTAGCAACCAAATAATCATCGGGGACCACCGGATACCTCTCGTATCCGCCATCAGCACATCCGTCATCTGCCTTCTGCACATCTGCATATCAGCACATCCGCACATTTCTTATATTTACCTAAACACATCCCCCCATGTCTGATCGTCGTAAATTTCTCCGCCAGGTCGGCATAACTGCCGGCGCATTATCCGTTCCCGGAATTTTCGAACCGCTGCTGGCCTCCGGTTTCCAGGGCGCGGTGGAACGCGTGAGCGCATTGCCGCCCGAAGCCGTCGCCATCGATGAAGATTTCTGGGGATGGGTGCGCGAGCAGTACACGGTCAATCCCAATATGATCAACCTGAACAACGGCGGCGTGAGTCCCCAGCCGAAACCCGTGCAGGACGCGCACATCCGTTATTACCAGTATTGCAACGAAGCGCCGTCGTATTACATGTGGCGCGAGCTCGACCGCGGCCGTGAGCCCCTGCGCCGCCGCCTTGCCGAGCTTGCAGGCGTTTCACCAGAAGAAGTCGCCATCAACCGCAACTCCACGGAAGGCCTCAATACGATCATTTTCGGGCTGGACCTGGAAGCGGGCGACGAAGTGATCGTGTCGAAGCAGGATTACCCGAACATGCTCAACGCGTGGAAGCAGCGCGAGAAGCGCGACGGGATCAAGCTCGTGTGGGTGAACCATGAGCTTCCCTCGGAAGACGACGAGGCGCTTGCGAAAGCCTACACGTCGCTCTTCACCGATAAAACGAAAGTGGTGCACGTCACCCACATCATCAACTGGGTCGGGCAGATCCTGCCGGTGCGGAAAATTGCCGACGAAGCGCACAAGCGCAACATCGAAGTGATCTGCGACAGCGCGCATGCGTTCGCGCATTTCGATTTCAAAATTCCCGATCTCGGCTGCGATTACTGGGCGACGAGCCTGCACAAATGGCTCTGCGCGCCGTTCGGGAGCGGGATGATGTGGATCAAAAAAGAAAAGATCAAAAAGGTGTGGGCGCTGCTGTCGAGCAATGAGCCCGACGGCGAGGACATCCGCAAGTTCGAATCCCTCGGCACGCGTTCGTTTGCATCCGAAATGGCCATCAGCGCGGCGATCGATTTTCACCTGCTCATCGGGTCGAAGCGGAAAGAGGCGCGCCTGCGTTACCTCAAAGATTACTGGACGCTGAAAGTGGCGAAGGTTCCCGGCGTGAAGATCAACACGCCTGCGAAGCCCGCGTTCTCCTGCGCGCTCGGCAGCTTTTCCATCGACGGCATGAAGGTAGAAGACATCGATGCGAAACTGTATGAAAAGTATCGCATCCACTGCGTCGGCATCAACTGGGAAAACATCCACGGCGTACGCATCACGCCGAACGTGTACACCAGCCTCGCCGACCTGGACCTGCTGGTGAAAGCGATCACGGAAATTGCACAGGCGGGTGTGGACGGCAAATGATGAGGACGTGTTATTTTTCTGAATCATGAAGCACACGATCTTCTATTCATTCGCACTGATCGCCATCGGGTTCCTGCTGTACCTGAACTTTTCTCCCCGCACCGAGCGCGACAAGAACCGCGACGTGATCGCCGCCGCCGACGCGCCGAAGCCGATCGGCCCGTATTCCCAGGCTGTGCGCAAAGGAAACGCCCTCTTCGTTTCCGGGCAGGTCGCCGTTGATCCCGCCACCGGGAAGCTCGACACCGCCGACATCGTCACCGAAACGAAACGCGTGCTCGACAACGTCAAAGCCATCCTCGCCGCATCCGGCCTGGAGATGACCGACATCGCGAAGACAACGGTCTACATGACCGATCTTTCGGACTTTTCAAAAATGAACGACATCTACGCGACCTATTTCGGCGCCGGTCCGTATCCCGCCCGGGAAACTGTACAAGTCGCAGCGCTTCCGAAAGGCGTGCACATCGAGATCAGTGCCGTGGCGATAAAATGAGGGTGCGAATTACGAACCAAAACGAATTTGCGAATCATTGCGGATTACGTAATATTCAATTAAGCAACATTCTCTTTGTAGCCATTCGAAAAATTCGTAATTCGCAAATTCGTAATTCGCACCCTCCCGCTACCAGGCACCCCAACACCTTATGAATTTACGTAAAACGCTCCTCGAAGTGAATTCCAAAGCCCAGGCCATGAAAATTGCCGGGTGGATCGGGAACGATAAAAAACGTTTCGCGGAACTGGTCGCAGTTTTCCTGGAAGGGGAATACCGTGTCACGCAGCGCGCGGCGTGGCCGCTTTCGTATTGCGTGGAAATGCACCCGGAGCTGGCGTACCCGCACCTCGGCAAATTGATCGCTCAGCTGTCGGAGCCGGGACAGCATCCTGCAGTTCCCCGTAACATTTTACGACTGCTGGAATTCATCGATGTGCCGGAAAAGCATTTGGGTAAGCTGACCGATATTTCTTTCCGCCTGTTACAGAAAAGCGATTCCCCGGTTGCTGTGAAAGCATTTGCGATGACGTTGCTCGGGAAGATCGTGATGAAAGAGCCGGAGCTTGCGCGGGAATTAAAGCTGGTGATCGAAGATCTTATGCCGGAAGGTTCGGCTGCCATACGCGTGAGGGGGAAACGTGTCCTCGGGATGATTGAAACGATGGAGAAAAGCCGCCCCCGCTGACGAATCAGCTCAACAGGAAAAACATTTTATCAAAATTGATCGTCACCGTTTCCCATTGCCGGAAAATATCCTGGCCGACGATCCCGTAAAATTTCTCATGTGCCCGGCTGCTCCCGGAGAGCTGTACCTGTACGCTTTTCAGCGTGCCGCGTTGTCCGCCGGTTTTATAACGAAGCTGTTTCACGGTGAGCACGCTGATCTTTTCAACGCCGCCCGCGCCGCCCACGCGCGTCGTTCCGCTTTCCGCATTCTCCAGGCTGTACGTGTGCGCTTCCCGGAATTTTGCATTGAGAATGGACGCAGCCGCGCCGGTGTCGAAAACGTACGCGTGCTTTTCACCGTAAAATTCCACTTCGGTGAACGGCGTATTTCCATCCAGCCCCATATTCCGCAGGTTCGATTCCGTTTGCATGACGGGAGAAAAAATGCGCCCGTCCTTCCGGATCTGCACTTCGCCCAGCTGCGCGATCACCGGGAAGCCGATGATGCCTTTGATCTTATAAATGCCGCCGAGAAATTTCAGCGACTCGTCCGGGAGCACGATGAACACGACGTTCCGGAAAGTCGCCGTCCCGATCTTCAGCTCGTCTGCGATGCCCAGCTTCGCTTCAACACCCGCGCGGGAAGAGGTCGCTACGTTGAAACCCGCTTCGAGCACGCGCACATTCATTCGTTTGGCTTCGGAGTAGCTGACGGTGGAAAGGTTCGCGCCGGAATCGAAAATGAAATCGTCTTCTTTGCCGTTCATCAAAACGGGAATGCGGAGAAGCCCTGCCAGGTCGCGTTTGTAAGGAACATCGAGGTCCCCGTTGCGTGTCATTTCCTGTTTCGGCACGTCTTTCAGCCCGGATGCGATCGATGCGAAGTTGCGGATGTCGTCGAGCGCAGGTTTATCGATGACGGAAGGATAACGGAACAAGAGCAGCGTGCAGATGGAATCGGCGGCGCGGTATTCGAAAAGGCGGAGATCGTTTTGTAAATGCAGCTGCAGCAGTTCGGCTCTTGCAGAGTCGTCCGCATTGTCTGCGGCGAGGTCAAAGTAGTAGATGTATTTGTTCGACGTCTCCGGTTTGTTGAACAAATAACTTTCCCACGCGCCATAATAGGCGATGGAAGCCACGTCTGCGAACGAGGTGTCTGTATAGGTTGCATATTCTTCCCGGAAACGGAAGTAATCGCCGTCGTCGAGCAATTGCTGAAGCAGGGGTTCGCGCGTAAAGGCAGACGCTTCCGTAATGGAGATAACAGCGAAAAGAAAGCCGAGGAAAAAACGGCAGGTCGGCGTGCGCATCATTTTGGAATAAGACGGAAACAGTACCATCCCGGTTACAGCGGGCACAAAATTAATCGAGGTAAACCGCCGCTTCTCCTTTTTTGTTGACCTCCACGGAAATGTGCTCCTGCAGCGTTGTCGCAAGCGAAAGCCCGACGAAATTCGTCTTCACCGGGAAACGGCTGTGGTCGCGGTCTACGAGCACGAGTGTGAGAACGGATTTGACCGGGAATTCGAGGAACAGCTTCACGGCGTACATCAGCGTGCGGCCGGAATTGGAAACGTCGTCGATCACGATCACCGTTTTGCCCCCGAGGGTCTTTTCATCCAGCGCAATTTTACCGGGCCCGCCGAGCGGGTTGTCCTTGTCGAGCTTCACTTCGCAAAGCGTCACCTTCAGCGGGGAAATTTCACCGAGAACCGAAACGATCCGTTCCGCCAGCTTGTAACCGCTCGGCGCGACACCGGCCACCACGATCTCTTTTTCATCGCAACAGTTCTCGTACACTTGCCAGGCCAGCCGGTTCAGCCGCTGGGCAACCTGCTTCGGGCTCAGCACAAGGGTTCGCGTAGTCGTCATACGCACAAAGTTGGGAAAAATAAGTAATCGGGTAAATGGTAATTGAGTAATTAAGTCAGGGCCGGTTAATTGCCCATGCTGCACGGCCGTCGCCTCACTCAATTACCACTTACTCAGTTACCACTTACTTGATCACGGTAACGTGCCCGATGAATTTGTGCCCGCGCCCGAAAACGTCGACCACATCGGCTTTCCAGACATACACGTCTTCCTGCACGATCTCGCCGCTCTTGCCCTGCACCGTGCCGTTCCACGGCTTATTGATGTCTTCGGTGTAATAGATCAGGTTGCCCCAGCGGTCGAAGATCCACATCCGGTAATCGAGAATTCCCTCACCGATGCCGATAAAACCATCATTCATGCCGTCGGCGTTCGGCGTGAACACGTTCGGGAAATAGATCGAATATTCCGGGTCGATGCAGATCTCCTGCGTTACGGTATCGGGGCAGTTGTCGGCGTTGTCGGCGATCAGCGTAACGTCGTAGCAGCCCGGCTCGTCGTTGGGGAAAAAATAAACAGGGTGCTGAACGTATGAACTGTCGAGCAACCCGAAATACCAGGTCCAGTTTACCGGGTTGCCGGTCGACTGGTCGGTGAACGTGACATCGGTTGCGAAGATCGTGGTCGGTTGGGGCGTTGCGGAAAAACCGGCGACAACATTCTCATACGCGCACACATAGTTCGGAACGGTGATCGTCCCGGTACAGCCGTTCGCGTCGGTCACCGTCATCGTCACGTCGTAGCAGCCCGGCAGCGTGTAGCAATGCGACGGGTTGCAGTTCGTGTTCTCCGTTCCGCCGTCGCCGAAAAGCCATGCGCAGCTGACCCACGAAGGATTGTTCGGCGTAAGGAAATCGACGCAGACCGGCGCGCACCCGGCGAGCGGGTTGCCGGTGAAAGCCGGTACCGGCGCCGGGTTCACCGTCACCGTCACCGTGGCCGAATCGTTCGGCGAGCAGCCGTCGGAAATGATCACGGTGTAGGTTGTCGTCGTGTTCGGCGTTACGTTTGCTGTTGTCGTGTTGCCTGCAGTTCCCGCCGGGAGCCAGCTGTACGTGTACGGGCCGCCGTTGCCGCCGCCGCCGGCAGCTGTGAGCGTGGATGGGTCGCCGGCGCATACCGCAGCCGGGAAAGCCGCGACATTCACGTTCAGCGGCGGATCTACCGTGACGGTCACCGTTGCCTGCGAAGAAGGACAGCCGTTGCCGTCATTGACGACGACCGTGTACGTGGTTGTAACGACAGGAGAAACAACCACCGTTTGTGTCGTGCCGGTTCCCGCCGGCTGCCAGGTGTACGTGTAGCCCGAACCGCTGCCGCCGCCGGGTGTGCACGTGAGCGAAGAAGTTTGCCCGATGCAGATCGTTGCAGGAGTGGCGACAACAACAGCGGTGACTTGCGGCGGGGAAGTAACGGTGACGGTGGCGCTGCCCGTGCAATTGTTCGCGTCGGAATAATTCACCGTGTACGTGCCCGCGCAAAGGTTCTGCGCCGTTTGTGTGACCTGGTTGCCCGCGCTTGCATCCCATTGGTACGAATAGGGACCTTGTCCGCCGTTCAATGTCGCCGTTGCTGTTCCGTCGCACGCGCCGAAGCAGGTTTCCGGCGTGCCCGTCATCACCGACGCGAGATTCCCGGGAACGCCCTGCACGATGACGACGACGTTGGCGAGACAGTTGTTCGCATCCGTCACCAGCACGTTGTAGTTGCCCGCCGCAAGTCCCGTCATGCCGTCGGCGCCTGCTGCGTTGTTCGTGGTCTGCACAACGTTGTTCTGCGCATCCGTCCACACAAAATCGTACGGACCGGTTCCTCCCTGGGCAGTGACCGTCGCCGTTCCGTTGGACTGGTTGCAGCTTGCACCGGTCGAGCTGACGAGCAGTTGCAGCTGTGCTGGCTCGGTAATGGTCAATGTCGTCGCCGTAACGCAACCGTTGTTTTGATCGGTAACGGTGACTGAATACGTGCCGGCGGTAAGATTGTTGACGGTATTCGCGCCGGCCTGGCCGGTTGCGGTTTGTACAACGTTGTTCGCAGCATCGTACCAGGTGAAATCGAACGGGCCCACGCCGACAGGTGTCGCCGTTGCGGAACCGTTATTGCCGCCGAAACAGTTGACATGCGTAAGCGCAAGCTGCGGCGGAGCGCAGCAGGAGAGGGAAGCATTGAACTGGTACACCGGGTCGTTCACGCACGCAACGTTCGTCCAGTTGCCCGTTTCACCGTCCCCGTACGTATCTACCAGCACGCTGAGATCGTCGCCGTTCTGCCCCGGGGGGCAATCTTTCGCGGTGATCGTCCAGCAAAATGTCCAGTTGACGATGCCGTCGCAGTTGTCCCCGAAATTATCCGTCGGGTCGCCGTTCGGTCCGCCCTGCACGATGTCGCCGTCGAAGAAAAAGCCGGAAAGGATTCCGTTCCCGTTCGGCGTGTTCACGTTGTTGAACCATTGCCACACGCCCGGGCCGCCGTCGCAGGTATTCGCGCCGGTCAGGTTCGTGAGCGTGCTGAGGTCCCACCCGTTTCCGAAAATCGGGATAACGGCGTGCAGCCAGTTCGTGTTTTGCTGCTCCCATTCGGTGATCGTGTAGCAGAACGTGACGGTGGTGCCGCCCTGGTAAGTTCCGTTCGTCGGCAGCGGGTTTACCGTGAGGTTGGACTGGAGCAGGCAATCGGCGCAGCTGTTGGTGTTCTGCAGCGTCATTGTAAATGTTCCCTGGTCCGCTGGACTTCCGCCGCTGACCTGGATATAATAGGTTTGCCCCGGAACCATCTGGTCAAACGTCGCGGTAAGCGTATTTCCCGCACCGATCGCGCATCCGCGTCCTACGAGCCCGTTGCAGTTGCCTTCATAAATGGCGATGTTCGGATCGACGATACCGCCGTTGATCGTAATGATGAGCTCGTTCCCGGAATTCACGAATGAATACCACACGTCGGTGGCCGGTGAAGCCATCGGCGTGTTGTTCGTCGGCTGGCAATTGATGAGCGTGGTGTACGGCGTTTCCGTCACCGAGTTCACGTTCGTCAGGTTGTTGAACGTGGAAACGGCGCCGATGCCGCTGGGGCAGGCGGCCGGCGTGCCGAGCGTGCCGAGCGGCGTTGCGCCGAAACAATCGTCGTTGGCCACCTGCGCGGCGAGCGGGGAGAAAGCGAGGCCGGCGAGAAGAAGGAGGTAGATCTTTTTCATGCCGGTTATTTGACTTTGTTACGTGTCTGCACTTCCACCAGAATGCCGTCGGGCGTGAGCCTGAAAAAAGGCCGCGTGTCGAAAGCAGGTTCCTGCGTGCGCACGTGGCTGGTGTTGACGGGAATTCCCGAAGCGATCAGTTCGTTCGCGCTGAGCAGCTCCACGTCGAGACCGTTTTCGAAATGCAGCGTGTTGCGCTTGTCGAAGTAGCGGTACCTGTCGAGATCCGATTTGGCGAGCGCTTCGTCGTAGGGCGCCAGGTCGGCGACAACTTGCGGGTTGAGGTAAACCCAGCTCGTGGTAGTTTGCAGCGACATCAGCGGGAGACTGATGAGCAACAAAACGAGTAAACGTTTCATGGACAATCGGTTAGGTGCGTGCAAGGGAGAGTTAAAGATAGACTAATTCCCGGAACGGGCAAATGGGCGGGGTCAGTCGCAGGGATCCGGTTCGGGTGATGGCCGGAGCTACATCCTTCGAATATATTTACGAAGTAATTGTTGATAACGACTAATTGATATGGAAGAAACGACACAGGAAAAAGTCTGCAGTAAGCTCAGGTGGCTTTACCTCACAGGTCCAGCTACGGACAACGATACGGGCGAACGCATAATCAGCGAATGGAAGACTTCTATAGCAATTCAGGAGGT
The DNA here is from genome assembly GCA_966211705.1 of uncultured Chryseobacterium sp. GTDB lineage: Bacteria > Bacteroidota > Bacteroidia > Palsa-965 > Palsa-965. The sequence continues at coordinate 47,958 of CBIHOC010000015.1, read as the reverse complement.
TGAAGTCCTTATCGACTGGATCAATAACCCACACGCAATTGATAAATGGCTGGAAGAGCCACAGTGGGTGATTGAGAATATTGAAGCTGCCGCTATAGAGTTCGTAGGGGAGGCCATCAGCTTAACAAGTCAAATGAGTTTGTGCGTTTCTGAATGATGCACTGCTGAACGATAAAAACAAAGAAAATGACATTGTTAATTTGCTGCAAATATTCAAGTTTACTGCCGATGTTGCTTTTGTCGAAGTAATGCTGAGATTTTTAGATACTAGCCATTATTCTGAAAGAATTAATAAGGAGGCCTATAGCGCAATTGCTTACCTTTTTAACGGACTAGTCGATAGAACAGCTCCCGAAGTTTCAAAAGTCGCATTGCAACAACAAATAAATCAACTCAAAGATTATCCGCCTTTGGTTGAATACTTGAAATTGCTTCTTGAAGATCTGTAATCTTCGCAGTATATTAGAATGGGTGGTAAATCACGTCCGCGACAGCCGAAATTCACCTCCCGAACACCACCCAACTGCTCTGCCGCCCCGTCTCCGACCGGTTCCGCCCGATCACAACCTTCTTCCCCGTCTTCGCATCCCTGTACCAGCCCTCGTCCCAGCTGCCCATGTCCGTATAGATCGCATCCTTCGCGCCCATCTTCACCAGGTCGCCCGCAAACTCATCCAGCGTGATCCGGTTCTTCGATTCCACCACCGCAACTTCCCCGCTTTTGAAGATCACCACCGCCCGCCGTTCGAAAAGTTTTACGTCCTTGTGAAACGGCAACGCTTCCCCGTTCCGCACGAGCTGGATCTGCTGGAAGAACGATGCGCCTGTCGCCGCAACGCTGTCTCTCCATTTCTCCGTCAATAATTTCCCTTCGTTCGTTTTGAAAATGGAAACGCTGTCGCCGTTGATCAGCAGCCCCCCGCCGAGTCCGCGGTTGACCTTCCGATTAATGATCCTGCCTTTCTCGATAAAAAGCCCGTCAATGCTGTCGTTCTCCAGTCGCGTGAACGCGGCGGCGATGCAGAAGTGGAGTGACGCATCGGAAGGAGACGGACGCTTTGAGCGAAGGTTAAGGTTGAAGTTTTTTGCAGAATAGATCGTGTAAAATTCATCTTCGCGGATCCAGCTCGCTTTCTTTTCCTGCTGAACGGAATCGGCCGCCGCCGCATTCACCACGTTCCCCTTATCATCCACGCGCACACACGACGCAAGGATGAAAAAGCCGGCAACAGCAAGAAAATTCAGGACCTTCAATTTTGAATTTTTCAATTTTGAATTTTTGAATTTCCTGATTTGACGATGACGTCTTCCAATAACGCGCACATGTGCTCCCAGTTGAATTTCTCATGCACGAGCTTGTACCCGTTATCCGCCAGCTGGGCCGCCTTTTCAGGATGGTCGAGCAAAAAGTTGATGAACGTTGCGAATTGTTCCGGCGTATCCGCGACGAGCACCTGGCGATCGGGAACGGCTTTCAGCGCGTTGTTGGATAGCGTGGTGGTGATGCAGGGCAACTTCATCGCCATCGCCTCGAGCAGCTTGTTCTGCAGCCCGATGCTCGACTGCATGGGGGCCACGAGAATGCGTGAACGCGCAAAGCTATGGCGCACGTCATCCACCCAGCCGGTAACGGTGACGCGGTCGGATTGCAGCGCGAGCACTTCGTCGGAGGGTGTGGCGCCGGAAATGAGCAGGCGCGCTTTCGGCCTGGTTTTCCACACAAGCGGAAGGATTTTTTCGGCGATATACACCACGCTTTCCACGTTGGGCGGGTAATTCATGTTGCCGTTGAAGAGCAGCTCGTAATCTTTTTCAGCGGTAACAGGCCTGAAATAATCGGTATCCACGCCGTTGGGGATCACAGCAACGGAAGACGGATCAGGCACCGGCAGCAGGTCGCGGTCTTGCTGGGAAATGATCGTCTTCGCATCGAAATCGTGGAACACGTCGCCTTCGTAGCGCAGCAGGCGTTTCCATTCCATGCGGAACAGCCAGCGCTGAAAAACATTCACCTTCCGGATCCTGCGCTCGACGCCTTTCGAAAAAATATCCATGTAGTCGAGCGTGCGGGGAATCGCCTTGTGCGCACGCGCATATTCCGCGGTGCGGATCAGCTGGCAGAAAATACGGTCCGGCTGCTTCTCCGCGATAAGCCGGTCGATCTGCCGCTGCACGGACGGGCTGGTGAAATACGCGACCTGCAAAGGAATGCCGCTGAAAAATCCGCGTACGAGATTGAAAAAAATGCCTGCCCTGGAAAGCCGGAAGATGTAGATCTCTTTGCAGAATTTTTTCAGCTCCTTTTCCGCGTCGGGGTGGAGCGGCGCATCGTTCAGCGCGCAGAGCACCAACTCGTGCTTTTTCGACAGGTGACGGAGCTGGTGATAAACGCGCAGCTTGTCGCCTTTTTCTAGCGGCCAGGGAACGCGGGATGTGATGCAGAGCAATTTCACGTCAGCAGGGATGCGTAAAAGTCGTTCAATTTTTCCGAAGCGGCGGCAAGACTGAAATTCGACGCGACAAAAGCTTTCGCATTTTCTCCCAGCGCCGAAGCGCGCCCCGGCTCTTCCAGCAGGAGGCACAAAGCTTCCGCAAACGCGCCCGGTGTATCCGCGATCAGGAGATGACGGTCGCTTTTCACGCCGGTGCCTTCCGCCCCGATCGTGGTGGTGACGATCGGTTTGCCCAGCGCCATGCCCTCGACAAGCTTGACGCGCATGCCTCCGCCGCCGAGCAGGGGAACGGCCATCACCGCGTAGCCGCCCATAAATTCAAACGCGTCGTCCACTTCGCCGTGGACCGTGATGTTCCTCCCGCTGAAGCGCATGTCGCTTTTCTCAAGCTGCTTGCCGGCAAGATGAAGCGCCGCACCCGGCATCCTCGCGATCACGCGCGGCCACACTTCTTTTACCAGCCAGCTTACGCCTTCCACGTTCGGCGCCCAGTCCATCGCCCCGATGTGAAAAACCGTTCCGGGCAGCACCACGGCGGGCCGGATCGTGGGCGGGCGCATCGCGAAGGGCAGCACGTGAACCGCGTGCGGCGCGCCTTTCAGCATGCGTGAAAAAGCGGCAGCGTCTTCCGGTGTGATCGGCACGAGCGCATCGACGGCGTGCAGGACTTTGGTTTCGTAACGCGCCAGCTTGTTCGTGAGGTTGCGGAACCATGCGCGTTTCAGCAGGCTTCTTTCGGAAACCGTTCTGCGTTTCCAGAGCGCGCTCTCCACGTTGTGCGCGCGCAGGACAATTTTTGCTTTGCTGGATCGCCGGATCACGTCGAGGTAAGGCGCCATGTAAAGGCTTTCGAGCTGCACGATGTCGAAAGGTTCTTCCTGCAGCACTTTTTCCAGCTTTTCGCTGAACGCCTCCGAATAAAAACGATTGGCGACATACGCCGACGCCGAGAACAGCGCTGTAAATGCAGGGAACAATTTCACCCGCGTGTCCACAAAGATCGCTTCGGCTTTCGTGGCTTCGAGATAAGGGGAAGGAAGCTCGTTTTTCCGGAACGGGTGCTTGTCGGTTTCGATCGAAAGCACGCGCACATCCTGCCCGGTTTTCAGCAGCCCTTCCGTCACGCTGTGCATGGCGAGCGTGCCGCCGTCGGAGGCGGGAAAAGGAGGTTTGGGGCAGAGCTGCAATACGCGCATCGTGATCAGGGTTGCGGGAATTCGTCCGGTATGCCGGTGGCGGCTTTTTGCTTTTTCCGGAAGCGGGCGATCCGGAGAAGGCGTTGCACGAAGCCTGTGCTGTCGAACATGGCGGAGTCGGCGGTGGCTTTGCGTGTGAGCCATATACCGAGCGGGAGCAGGATGAAGCAGCCCAGCCACATGCCGATCTCAGGTGGAAGTGTTCCCTCTTTCGACAGCTTTTCACCGATAATGCTGAACACCCAGAACACGATGAAGAAGACCACGGAAACAACGACCGGCATTCCCAACCCTCCTTTCCGGATGATCGCCCCGAGCGGTGCGCCGATGAAGAACATGAGCAGGCAGGCGACCGAAAACGTATATTTTTTCCAGAACTCGATCTTGAAACGCAGCACGCCTTTTATTTCCGAGTCGATCTCGTTCACCTTCGATTCCGCAGCGCTTTTACAGTTGCGCACGCTGTTCAGCGCAAGGTCGTAAACTTTGAGCCGCTCCTCTTTTTTCAGCTCGTCCATGAAATAACCTGTCTTCAAAGGTTTTTTCAACGTGTCGGTCGCGCTCCAGTATTTCGCCGTTTTATTCAGGTAGGCGTTTTTCAGTGCCGGGAAAAAATTCCGTTTGTCATTTTCAATTTCCGTGTTCATCGTGTCGATGTACGCCAGGAGCTGGTCTCCGTTCAGCATCGCCTGGTTGTCTTTGAAAAGGTCCTTATCCGTCCGCTGCATTTCAAAGCCGGAAAGATCGAGGCGCAGCACCTGGTCTTTGAACGCCATCCGCATGAACGGCCTGGTAATGGCCGCATTTTCCTGGTCGTACATTTCCTGGTACATCTTCCCGTTGCGCAATTCGATGACGAGAAAACGTTTGTCGTCGGTCATCGACATCCGCCCGTATTCCGCCACGGTCAGCATGGTATTTCCCCCGGGGCCGGTATGGTCGTAGATCATCACGTCCTGCATCGTTTGCCCGTCCTCGCCGATCTTGCGCGTGCGGATGCTGTAACCTTCGATATCGTTGTAGAATACGCCTTCCTTGATGTTGAGCGCGGGTTTCTGCTGGCGAATGTCGAACAGCGTCGACAGCATCTCGAGGTTCGTCACAGGCAGCACGTAATTCGAAAAAAGATATGCGCCGATCGTGACGAAGCAGGTGAACAGGAGCAACGGGCGCATGATCCGGATAAGCGACAGCCCCGAAGATTTCATGGAAGCCAGCTCATAATGCTCCGCGAGGTTGCCGAACGTCATCAGGGAGGAAAGCAGCACCGCCATCGGGAGGGCGAGGGGAACGGACGCAATGGCTGCGAAAAAGAACAGCTCGGCCACGATATTCCACTCCAGCCCTTTGCCCACCAGCTCATCCACCCATTTCCACAAAAATTGCATGAACAGGATAAAAACCGAGATCACGAAGGTCATCGCGAACGGGGGCAGGTAAGAGCGAAAAATGAAGCGGTGAAGCGTCTTCACGGTATAAAGATAATCACCCTGAAGTAAACACTCCGTGTTACTTCAGGATGTGGACAGGAAAGCCTGCCCGGTGCACCTGTGAGTAGTTCCATGAAGGAACACGAAATGTTTCCTTCATGGAAACAAACAGCCCCGGCAATTTAAGTGCCGGGGCTGTCGGATGGTTGTTAATGAAGCTTAATCGTTCTTGACCACTTTGTGGATGAAGGTCTCGCCATTAGCAGTTACACGGAGGAAGTAAATTCCGTTTGAGTGCTGGGTAAGATCCAGTTGTTTCACATAGTTGCCTTTCACGTTCGAAGCCATGTCGCTGTACACCACTTTGCCTTCCACGCTCATCAGCTCGACGGAGAGCTCGGTGTAGTCGGCGTCTTTGATCGTCAGCGTGAAGAGTCCGCTGTTCGGGTTCGGGAACACATTCATGCCGGCGGCGATGAACGGCTCATCCACACCCACGCAGGGGCTCACCGTGATCTCGTCGGTTGCGATGCCTGTGCAGCCGTTCGAATCGGTATAGGTGTAGGTGATCATGTGCGTGCCGGTGCCGGCAACAGAAGCGGTGAACATGTTGCCCGTTACGCCCGGGCCGGAGAACGTACCGCCGGCAGGTGTGCCGGTAAGGACGAACGACGGGTCGGTGGTGCAGGCCGTGGGCTGTACGCTGAATACGACAACCGGGGGCGCGTTAACAGCAACCGTAGCAGAATCGGTCATCGCGCAGCCGGAAGTCGTATCGGTCACGGTAAGCGTGAACGATCCGCCCGGTGAGGGCACGGTGATGGACTGCGTGGTCGCGCTGTTGCTCCACATGTAGCTGTATGCGCCCGCAGGGCCGGTCAGCGTGTACGAAGTATCGCACATGGTCGTGTCGCTCAGCGAAACCACCGGTGAAACCGGAACGTTGACGTTGATCGTATCCATTGCGGGACAGCCGTTCACCGAATCCGTTACCGTTACATAGTAGGTGCCGGAGGCGTTCGTCGTCAGTGTCATGCCGGTTGAGGCATCGCTCCACATGTAGTTGTACGGGCCATTCGGTGCGGTCAGCATGATCGGGCCGTCGGCGCTGCAGAACGTGGTGTCGTTACCGAGTGAAACAGACGGCGACTGGTTGACGGAAATGACCACCGTGTCACCGCTGAAGCAGGTGGTGGCGGTATCCGTTACAGTCACGTAGTATGTTCCTGTTGCGGTTACGTCGAGCGTCTGGTTGGTCGAAGCGTCATTCCACATGTAGGTGTAGTTGCCTGCAGGACCGGAAAGCGTCAGCGGCGTATTGGCGCTGCAGACAGCAGTGTCAATGCCCAGGGCAACGGGCGGGAGCGGGTTCACGCTCAGCATCACGGTGTCCCTGTTGAAGCAACCGTTTACCGTGTCGGTAACGAGCAGCTCGTAGTTCCCTGATGTGTCCGCGACAATCGACTGGGTGGTGTCCATTGTGTTCCAGTCGTACTCGTACTGTCCGCCGGGGCCGGAGAACGTGACCTGTGTGCCTGCGCACACCGTTACGTCAGAACCGAGCGAGAAGTTCGGCGCGGCGTTCACACCCACGAGGATGGTATCGGTGCCTACGCAGCCGTTTGTCGTATCCGTAACAGCAACGTAGTAGTTGCCGAACGAGTTGACCGTGAAGGTCTGGTTGGTAGACATATCCTGCCAGAGGTAGGTGTAGTTCGTTCCGGAAGTTCCGTCGAGCACGATCGGCTGGTTGGAGCAGATGATCGTATCGGGCCCGAAGCTCGGCGCGGGTGTGGGCAGCGTGGAAAGCAGTACCGTATCGGAGGCAATGCAGCCGGTGGCCGGGTCGGTAACCACCACGGAGTACGTAGTTGTTGCCGGGGGCATGGCGATGGGGTCTGATGACGTTGTGCTGCTCAGGCCTGCTGCCGGGCTCCATGCGTAGTTAAGCGTGTTGCTCTGCGCAAAGAACGTCATTGCCGGGCGCATCGTCGAGTTGCCGTTCGGCGTCAGTACGCCGCAAACACCGGAAGCGTCAGCGAAATAGTACTGCGTTGCCGTGTACGGCTTGTTCACCTGTGCGAAAACGCAGTTGGTGGTAAACGACGTGTTGTTGAAGCACGTCTCGACGATGATGTTGTCGGTACCGTTCCAGACAAAAGGCGTGGAGAAGTTGTGAACGTTCACACCCAGTGTCGGGACATACGACGGGGTAATGAATACCTGCGTTCCCGGGGGGGCAAAACCAACGAGCGAAGTCTGCGTGGTGTGCATCATCCGGATCTGGAAGTTGTTCAGCGGTGTCGCGGTAAGCGTAAGGACTTCCCATGACAGGCCGGTGATCGGGCCGGCCGTGATGCCGGCAGCATTCAGTTCCGCTGCAGTGACAAGCATCTGGTGGTGCGAACCCCAGTACCAGTTGCCGTAAGGCGCCGGGTAGGTGGTGTTCGTGTTCTGCGTGTCGGCAGTGTCAATAGCGAACGCAATCGTATTCACATCGGTCGTGAGCTGTGAGGGTGCGCCTGCGCAGACAACTGTCGGTGAAGCTGACGCAATAACTGTCGGCGGCTGGTTGACCGAGAAGGAAATGGTATCCCTTTCCTGGCAGCCTGTTGCCGTGTCGAGCGCATCTACAAAGTAGGTGTAGTTTCCGAGCGGGTTGGAGGCAAGCACACTGTCGCCGTTCGTTGTATTGAGGCCCGTCGGGGGCGACCAGGTGTAATCGTAATCCACGTTCGGGCTGCTTGCGACCATCAGCACGGTGTCGCCTGCGCAATACGTTGAAAGCGCAGATGTAACCGTAACCGGCGGTGCAGGCGTTACCGTAGCGATAACCTCGGTACGCGGAGCGGTGCAGAGCAGGCAAACCTGCAATGTGTACTCTTCCACTTCACCGAAGCTGAGCGTGGTTGCGCAATAATCGGTTGAGGTCGGGACCGTGGCAAAGCGGCACATGAGGCGCATGCGCTTCGCTCCCGGTGTCGTGTTGGCGGGTACGGTGACCGATCCGGTGTGCGGTGCAGTGCTCGATGTTGCAGATGCCCAAACGTCCTCGCCCGGGTCAGCAAAGTCGCCGTCTGCATTATAGTCGATCCAGAGGCGGAATCCCTGTGACCAGGAAGCGCCTGATTGCGCGGTAAGGTTGAACGTTCCGCCCGGTATCACGGTTACGACTTGTCCCGGGAAGAAGGTCGTGTTGCTCGGGCCTGCGCCGTTGCAACCCGTAGCCAGGTTGGAAATGTTCGTCGTGCCGCCGGTGGTCGAGAAGTTGTTGATGAAGTCGGCGCTTGTGCAGGCGCTGCTGAACACCGGGTAACAAACGGGTGCAACAGGCGCACCGGGCGCACCGCAGCTCTCGAATGTATTTTCCACGTAGAACGTGTCGGTGGAGGTCACCGTCGGCGTATAAGTTGTGCCGGAGTTCACCAGCGTGCCGCCCGTCGGGGCGTCATACCAGTCGAGCGTGCCGGAGCCGCTTGCGGACATCGAAACCGTTCCCGGGCCGCAACGCGTGTCGCCGATCGTGGTAGCTGGTGCAACATCAACAACGTTCACCGTATCCTGGATCGAGTTGTGGATTCCGCAGATCACTGCGCGGTAGAACATCGTGTCCGGGGGCAGCGCCGTGTACGTGGCGTTGGTCGCACCCACGATGTTGGTCCAGGTGATGCCGTCCGGGGAATCCTGCCACTGGATGGAACCGCCGTTGGTCTGGCCGCTCACGGCCAGGTCGGCGGAGCTGCCCAGGCAAACAACGTTCTGGGCGGCAAGCGCCGTTCCGCCGGAAACCGTGATGTTTACCGGGATCATGGCGTCGTTGCTGGTGAGCACATCGGCCGTGGCAGAAGTGCTTGCCGTAAACGTGTAAACGCCGGCCGCGGTCATGTTATAGGTCGTGCTGACCGTTACGTTCATCGTGGCGAGCGGGGCAAGCGTGCCGGTGTTGATGACCACCGGTGCAAAAACCTGCGGGTTCGGGCCGGCGGCGGAAACGTTTACCGTTACGGGATCCGTCGCGAAGTTGAGCGTCTGGGAAGAACTCAGGTTGCGGATCGTCACCGTTACCGAGTCCGATGCGCCGTGGCAGCCGGTCGCTGACGGGAGGAAGAGGGAAACCACGCCTACGTCGACCGTAATCGGGAATGCGTCAACTTCGTCAGCGCCGAGGTCGGGAGCTGTGCCGCCGCCGTTAATCGAGCCTACAGGACCCGGGCGGACATCGTTGTCGATGTCGACCGTGATGCCCGGGATGAGCACGCCGCGTGATTCAATGGCGTTGGCCGGTGCGGCGGTGATGTGAAGGTTCGTTGCGGAAACAAAGTTCGGGTTGAAGAACACTGAGTTGACGTCAAGACTCGTACCGGAAACCCATGCAGCATGTGTGGCATAGGGAGTCGCGTTGCTGATGCCGAATGCAAAACCGGTGCCGTTGCCCCAGAAGTCGTTGCCGTCGGAATCGATGGTGGTCGAGTTGTTCAGGTTCACCAGGTAGTGCGAACCGCCTGTTGTTGCGTTGGAACGGACGTTCACAAAGATGTTGTAGCGTACCGAATCGTTCGCGCCGGTTAAGTTGCGGCGGAAAGCGCTGGTGTTCGCAGTTCCCGAAGCAACGCCTGTGCCGCCAATGCTTACGGTGTTGTAGTAGAACTCGTTGCTCGAGGTCGTATTCTTCGTAATGCCGTTGAATTCATGGGCATTCGTGATCGATGCGCCCAAAGCGTCCACGCCGAGGTTGACCATGTTGTTGTAGATCATGCTCACGCCGCCGCCGATGAAAATGCCGTGGATGACAGGCGCTCCACCCGATGCCGCAGCAATGTAGCCGACGTTGTTGGCATGCATGTTATTGGAGCCAAGGGTGGAAGAGGTGAAATACATGCCGACCAGGTTGACGTTGCCCGTCAGCGAACCGCTGCCGAGGTTCATGACCGTGTTGTTGGCTACGGTCTGGCCTGCAGAGGTCGACTGCTGGGAAATGCCGAGTACGGAAGAGGCCGTCGTGGTGCCCGTCTGCGGCGACATGGTAGCAAGGTTCATCACCGTGTTGCCGGTAACAGTGTTGACGCCGCTTGTCGTAACGATGCCACGCACCTGGCCGGTCGTTGACGTACCTGCATACTGGTTCGTAATGTTACGCACCGTGTTGCCGCTGACCGTGTTGCTGATCGTGAACGAAGAGAAGATACCCGTCACGTGTCCGCCCGTACCGCCCGTCGAAGCCGCGTTGATCAGGCTGCTCGTCATGGTCGTGCTGCCGACCGTGTTGTTGGTGATCATCACCGTTCCTGAGGTGGTCTGGATACCATAGATGCTGCTGGAAACCGTACCGGAGGATGTGTTTGCCGTAATGCCGCCGATCATGTTGTTGGCGATGTTTACAGTTCCGGATGCGCTGGAGTTGATACCCACCGTCATGCCGCCGGTTCCGGAGGTTGAGGTGACGATCTGGCCGTTGGCAGTGGTGCTGCCGATCGTGTTGCCGGTAACCGTACCTACGTTCACGGAGTTGTTCGTTCCGGTAATGTTGATGCCGCACCAGATACCGTTGGCGGTAGTGGTGCTGCTGCTCGTGGCCATGCTGAAGTTCGTGATCGTGTTGCCCTGCACGCTCGATGCGGTGCCTGCTGCAGCCGTCACGTTGATCGCAACGAAACGTGTCGCGACAGTTCCGGTTATTGTATAAGGAGTGCCTCCGCAAAGCGCGGCCGTTCCGCCGACATAGTTGCCGGTGATCACATAACCGTTCGAGTTCGCACTCGTCGAGTTGATGGTGATCCCGTTGTGCGTGGTTCCGGTGGTGTAGTTACGGGTGGCCGTCTGGTAGAAGCTGTTGTTGCTGATCACCCAGGCAGAGTTGCCGGTGGCCACGTTGATAGCGTTCGATGCCGACGTAGCGCTGTACCAGTTGTAGAACAGGTTGTCCGTAAACGTGTTCCCGGTGTTCGGAAGCGTGGTGGTGCCCGAGGAATAGACCAGGTTGTTCGGGGTCGTCAGGCCGTCGTAGAATTCGCTGTTCGTAAACGTGTTGTTGTTGTTGCCCGAAGACGCGGACGCGGTGGAGAAAACGACAACACCATTAATCGTGGACGTGTTCACACCGCGGACGCGCATGTAATTCGTGCCGCAGTTCTGCGTGCCGTTGATGAGACGGATGGCAGTTCCGGTGTTCGCGGTGTTCTCGATCGTAAGCTCTTTGTTTGTGCCGACGCCGCCGGGACGGCCGTCAAACGTAAAATACGACGCGCCGTTGAAGTCGATGGTCTGGGAAGCGTTGCTGGAGATGGAAAGGTTGAGCGCGATGGCTTCCGGGCGAACCGTGATGCTCGTTCCCGGGCCAGAGCCAAGGAAAGGAACAACGATCGGGAAAGTTTCAACCGTGCTTACGTACGCGGCCTGGAGCTCGAACACCAGCGGGCAGAGAATGCCGTTGGTCTGCACAGCTGCGATTGCAGCCGTAAGCGACGGGTACGCGCCTGTGGGCCCGATGGTGTAGGTGCCGCAAAGCGTGCCGGGGCTGGTGGACTGGGAAGCGACGACAGAGCCGTTGGAGCAGTTGGCTGTTGTGCCGGAAATGCGCCAGTAATAAAGTGTGTTGGTGAAAAGACCTGTCGCGTTGTAGTTGTACGGTGTCCCGGTCGTAGCGGTAGAGGTGGAAGTGACCGTGGTGACCGGCGTGTAGGTGATGTTGTCGAGCGAGCGCTCTACGAGGAAGCCGGCTTCGTTGGTCGAGTTGTCGACCCAGTTGACCGTCATGGCAGTTGCGCCTACGCTGGTGAACGTCACTGTTGTCGGGGCTGCTGCGGAAGCCGGGAGGGCCCATGAATAGGTCTGGCCGGATGAAGGCACGAGGGGCGTGTTGTTGATCTCGGCGGCTGAGTTGTTGAAGCCGCCCGCCGTGGAAGTGGCCCAGGTGTTGATGCCGTTGGATACTTCACGGTTGCTGAAATCTGCGTTGTTGTTGCCGCGGAGGCCAACCTGGCCGGTATAGAATGCCTGGCTGGTGGTGAACGTACCGTACACAATTTCCACCAGGCCCGTCGTTTCGCTGATGCGGATCTGGAAGTTGTACACGTCGAAGTTGCTGCCGCTGGGCCAGCGGTCGTAGTTCGTCCACTGCACGACCAGTGTCTGGTTCGGCGAAGTACCGATGGTCGCGTACTCGAGGCTGCCGCCTGCTGCATCGCCCTGGAGGTCGTTGTTGAAGCCGGCAATGACGTTGTTGCTCGTGCCGGTGCTGAGCGACGTGTACGAGCTGACGGCGGTATTGCCCATGACAATAAAGCCGTTGGCGTTTACACTGAACGTGGTGTACGTCTGCCCGTTAAAGCATACCGGGAAGCCGATCGGCAGCGCGTTGAACACGTTATCGTCGTTCGTCGATGTGCCAAGCACCGTGCCCGTTATGGGAGTGTAAGTACCCGCAGACTGGCTGAACGTGTACGACGACACCTGCGCGTTCGCACAAAGTGCGGTCAGCGCAAATGCCAGAGCAAACGCGCTCCTTCTGAAAAAGGAGGTCGCCTGCTTAACCTGTGTTCCGGATTTCCCGGCAGGTGAGAAGTAAGTTTTGATCATGTGTGTGGTTTTGATTTATTCGGGCGATAAATTTCGGGATAGCGAAAGTACTGAATCAGCTTTCGGAAACCCATATTTTTTAATAACTCAGTAATCTTTAGTTCACAACCTGTGAGAAACTTGTTAATAACCATGCTGCAAATCAAGCTTTCACCAGGATATAAAACAGTAAATGATTGATAGCCATGGATTTATGATTGATGTTAAATCCTTGTCTACCAATACACTAGTCGTTTCTTGTGAGCCGGCCTAAAAGTACAGCAGGCCTATTTCCGATACAGAAATGTTCGGTGGTTGGAGGAATAACATCCACGAACGGTAAGATTTGTCCGATAAAGGGTTTGAAGAAAGGCCGGGCGTGTTTTCAGCTCCCCGGTGCGATATGGGCCGCAATGGCCGCAAACAAAGGGGCGCGCCCATCTTTTGCGTCCAGGACCGGGGCCAGCAACTGCTTTGCTTTTTCAAGCTCTTCAGCAGCAAACGGACCGGTCATGTTTTCGGTGATCACCGTCATTGCCTCGAGGCTCGTGTCGTAGTTGCCTTTCACGGCCAACTCCACGAAAAATAAAAGATGCTTGCTGAAGTCAAGCCCTGTTTCCCAGCAGGCCGCAACCAATATCCTGCGACGGTCCGCATCCTGTTCCATCCCGGTCACTTCGATGAGCAGCTCCTGCGCGTTATTCTCCTTCAGCAGCCGCAGCGCTTCGTCTTTCGTCTCCCGCATGCGCGGATCCGTCAGCTGCACAACCAGCGAATCCAGCAGCTTTTTATCCGATTCTTTCGGAATGTGTTTTGCAACATCATCCGGCAGCTTTCCGAAATAAGCGCTGATGAAATTTTCGGATTCGTGGAAAACCGGCTCCGGGAGATTTTCCTGGTCGTCAGTATTTTTTTTCTTTGCCATGATGACTATAAACGGAAATGCAATTTGAAGCAAAGGTAAGTAATCACAAATCCCACCTCATAATTCGCACCTCTTAATTCGTAAATCCCACCTCATAATTCGCACCTCTTAATTCGTAAATCGTACCTCGTAAATCGTACCTCGTAAATCGTACCTCTTCTACCTTTCCCCGAAAATGCTGCTTCCCACGCGGATCATCGTGCTGCCTTCTTCCACCGCAATTTCAAAATCACTGCTCATGCCGAAAGAAAGGGTTCTGAGTTCCGGGTTCCTGGTTTTGAGTTTGCCGGAAAAATTTTTCAGCGAACGGAATTCATTCCTCACCTGGTCCATGTCCGGCGTGTTGGTCGCCATGCCCATGAGGCCTTCGATGCGCACGTTGGGATATTTTTCCGACGGACCGGCATTCAGCAAGGCTTCCGCTTCGTCGAACGAAAAGCCGAACTTGGTTTCTTCCTGCGCGATGAAGATCTGCAGCAGCACGGGGATCACGCGGTTATTTTTCTTCGCCTGCTTGTCTACTTCCGCGAGTAATTTTTCGCTGTCGATGGAGTGGATGAGATGAACGAAAGGCGCAATGTATTTCACCTTGTTCGTTTGCAAATGCCCGATGAGGTGCCAGCGAATGTCTTTCGGCAGCGCTTCGTATTTTGCCGTCAGCTCCTGCACGCGGTTCTCCCCGAAGTCGCGGTGGCCGGTGTTGTAGGCTTCCATGATCTCCTCGACCGTTCTCGTTTTGGAAACGGCGACAAGCGTTACTTCCGCCGGAAGATTTGCTTGTAGTTCGGCGATCTTTTCTCCGATGAGGGGCATATTCAACAATTCAAAGATTCAAAAACAAATTCAAAATCCGACAGTTCAATCTTTGAATCGTCCCGAGTACCCGGGACGATTGAATTGTTGAATGTGATTTATTCGCAGAGCGAATAAATCACCAGGCCGCTGCGCATTTTCGGCTCCACCCACGTTGTCTTCGGGGGCATGATGTTTCCGCTGTCGGCAATGCGTTTCAGCTCTTCCATCTGCACGGGATAAAGTCCGAACGCGACGCGGAACTTCCAGTTGTCGACCTGGTTCTTCAATTCTTCAAAGCCTTTGATGCCGGAAACGAAACCGATGCGGGAATCCGTTTTCAGGTCGTGGATGCCGAGGATGGGGGAGAGGATGAGCTGCGAAAGCAGGTAGGCATCCAGCGACTGCACGGGCGCTTCGTTCTCGTGCGCGGGCGTGTCGCGCAGCACCAGCTCGTACCATTTCGATTCGAGGTACATGCTGAACGTGTGCTTGCGCTGCGGGCGGAAGATCGTTTCCCCGTGCGGGATGATTTCAAAACCGGCGGAGAGGCGGGCCATGAATTCTTCCGGCGTAAGGCCGTTGAGGTCTTTCACCACGCGGTTGAAATCGAAAATTTTCAGCTGCGATTCGGGGAAAAAAACGCCGAGGTAAAAGTTCCAGGGCTCTTTGCCGGTGTAGCCCGGATTTTTCTCCCGCCGCGATTTGCCGAGCAATGCCGACGACGCAGAGCGGTGATGTCCGTCGGCGATGTAGATCGACGGCACTTTTGCAAAATGCTCCTGCACCATGTTCACCTCCACGGGATCTTCGATCACCCAGAGCGTATGCTGCACGCGGTCGGTGGTGGTGAAGTCGTATTCGGGGCGCTGGGCGACGGTTTTCGCGGTGATGGCCTCGATGCCCGGCTGGTCGGGATAGCAGAAGAGCACCGGCTCGGCGTTGAATTCACAAACTTCCAGGTACGACTGCAGCTTTTTCTCCCGCTCGGTCAATGTCTGCTCGTGGATCTTGATCGTGCCGTTGAAATAATCGTCGATGCTCGTGCAGGCGATGATGCCGGTGAATGTGTTGCCGAGCTTGTGCTGGCGGTAGATGTAATAAACGGGCGCTTCATCGCGGTGCAAAATTCCCTCCGCGCGAAATTCTTCGTAACGCGCGCGCACTTTTTTCAGCCGTTCCGGCGAGCCGGGCTTGGTGCGTTTCCCGTCGGAGAAATCCGGGTGAATGACGTGGAGAAACGTGTACGGATTTCCGCGCAGCTTGTCGTTCAGGTCGCCACGCGAATAGTTGTCCACGGAACGGGATGCGACGAGATGGACTTTGTCCCTGGTGGGGCGGATTCCTTTGAACGGGACGATTGTCGCCATGAAGTGTTCTGGGTTCTGGGCTCTTGGTTCTTGGTGTTCTGGGTCCGCGGCGGCGGATTAGTTCTTGGCTAAAGGTCGGTTTTTGATATAGTTTGACAAACCCCTGATCATTTTTGCGAGTTGAGCGAGGCGCTGCCTGGAAACATCGACCTCTTCCTGGCTGATATATTTTCTCCTTTGAGCGACTGTCGTGCAAACGACACATTCCTGTACGGAACGCCTTGATATCCTCAGGAAATTAAGGTATTCGTTATCTGTGCCGCCTTCTCCTTCACCCAGGTTCAATGCAATTGATTTTGAAGCCCTCCGGAATTGCTGTCCTAAATCATACATTTCATGCTTCGGGAATTTTCCGGAAACGGTGTAAACAAAGTCAATGTAATCAAGGGATTTTTGATAGACTTCAAGATTCTCAAAATTAAAAATGCTGTCATTGTAAGTTTTCATAGATATAAGAGCTAGTTACAAAATATGGCGCAAAACTAACTCTAACTCTCAAAACTCCAAATCCAACAGACAATAAAATCCGGAGTCCGAAGAACCAAGATCCCAGAACCCCGAACCTTATCTCAACGCTTCGATAATTTTCTCCGCCAGCTCGATGCCGATGCGTTCCTGCGCTTCTTCCGTGGCAGCGCCGATGTGCGGGGTCAGCGAAATTTTTTCGTGCGCAAGAATATCCTTCATCGGGTGCGGCTCGTTCACGAAAACATCGAGGGCGGCGTGGGCGACTTTGCCGGAGTTCAGCGCTTCGATGAGATCGTGCTCTTCGATGACGCCGCCGCGGGCTGCGTTGACGATGCAGACGCCGTTCTTCATGATCGCGAATTCTTTTTCCGTGATCATTTTGCCGCCGGGAACGTGGAGCGTGAGGAAATCGGCTTCTTCCAGCACCTTGTCCATCGCCAGCGTTTCGATCTTCACGCGCACGGGCGACACGCCGTGGATGTCGATCTCGATGAGCGCTTCTTCCAGGTACGGATCGTGCGCCGCCACTTTCATTCCCAGGCCGAGACCGATCCTTGCCACCGCCTGCCCGATGCGGCCGAAGCCGATGATGCCGAGCGTTTTTCCTTTCAGCTCAACGCCTTTTGCATACTTCTTTTTCAGCGCTTCGAATTCCGTATCGCCTTTCACGGGCATCTGGCGGTTGGCGTCGTACACGAAACGCGCCATGCCGAAGAAATGGGCGAACACGAGCTCCGCCACGGAATGGGAAGAAGCTGCCGGCGTGTTGATCACCGCGATGCCTTTGCTGCGCGCGTAATCCACGTCGATGTTGTCCATGCCCACGCCCCCGCGGCCGATCACTTTCAATCCCGGGCACGCGTCGATCACGTCCTTGCGCACTTTCGTGGCGGAACGCACGGTAAGCGCAACGTAATGATGCGCGTTGATCTCGATGGCGAGCTTATCCTGCGGCACTTTGTCGGTGACGACCGTATAGCCTGCTTTTTCGAGCAGCACTTTTCCTGCTGCGTCGATGCCGTCGTTGGCGAGTATTTTTTTGGACATAAAAGTTTTTATTACCACGGAGACACGGAGGCACGGAGTCCCTGGATTTCTCCGTGTCTCCGTGCCTCCGTGGTTATTTCATCTTACGCAAACTTCTTCTCGAATTCCCGCATCACTTCCACCAGCACTTTCACACTCTCCAGCGGAAGCGCATTGTACAGCGAAGCACGATACCCGCCTACGTCGCGATGCCCGCGGAGACCGCTGATGCCGGCTTCTTTCCACAGCTTGTCGAATTCGGGTTCCAGCTCAGGGCGCGTCATCACGAACGTCGCGTTCATATCCGAACGGTCCGCTTTGTCGAGCACCGTGCCGGCGAACATGCTGTTGCGGTCGATCTCGCCGTACATCATTGACGCTTTGTCGGCATTCACTTTGCCGATCCACGCGAGGCCGCCGTTCTTCTTCAGCCAGCGGAGCGTGAGCATGCACACGTAAATGGAGAACACCGGCGGCGTGTTGTACATCGATCCGCCCTTGATGTGCACCTGGTAATCCATCATCGACAACATCTTGCGGCCGGTCTTGCCGAGGATGTCTTCGCGTACGGCCACCATCGTGGCGCCTGCGGGGCCCATGTTCTTCTGCGCGCCGGCGTAGATCAGCGCAAACTGGTTGCCGTCGACAGGCTTGCTGAAAATATCGGACGACATGTCGCACACGAGGGGAACGTTCGTTTTCGGGAACGACTTCATCTGCGTGCCGTAGATCGTGTTGTTGGACGTGACGTGGAGATAATCCACGTCGTTCGGCACTTCGTAATTTTTCGGGATGTAAGCGAATTTTTTGTCTTCCGAGGATGCGATGACTTTCGTGTTGCCGATCAGCTTCGCTTCCTTGATCGCCTTGCTGGCCCACACGCCGGTATTGACGTACGCCGCCGTTCCTTCGGTGCGGAGCAGGTTGTACGGCACCATGGCGAACTGCAGGCTCGCGCCCCCGCCGAGGTACATCACCTGCCAGCCGCTGCCCAGGCCGAGCAATTCCTTAACGAGCTCGCGCGACTCGTCCATCACCGCTTCAAAATTTTTGCTGCGGTGGGAGATCTCGAGGAGGGAAAGGTTGAGGTTGTCGAAGTTGATGCAGGCTTCGGAAGCTTGCTTCAGGACTTCTGCGGGGAGAATGCCGGGACCGGCGCTGAAATTGTGGACCTGTTTGATGAGGGTGGAAGTTGACATTGAGGTGTAGATTGGTGGTACAAAATTACGAATAGACGTGAGACATGAGACTTGAGACCTGAGAAAGGTTGGGAAAGGTGGAGAAAGGCCCTGAACGCGTAAGAGGAGCGTGTTTTCTTCTTTCGGGCTGGAATTAATGAAGTAACTTGGTAATTATGAAAAAACGTTATCTCGGGTTACTTCTTTTGATTTTGGCCGGTGTCACACGTCTTTCCGGGCAGATCTGTTTCCAGGCCGGGCCTTCGTTCGACTCGCTGATGCTTTGCAACGCGACCGTGCTTGCCGCCGCGGATTTCAACAACGACGGGAATGAAGACGTCGCCTATAAAGGCTATTGGGTCAATTCGGTCACCTTCCAGACGACCTACGTATCTGCCATTTTGCACGGCGACGGGGCTGGCGGCTTTACACCCGGGAGTGGTCTTCTGTCCAATTTCTCCGATTACACGTCCGATATCGCAACCGGGGATTTTAACGAAGACGGCTTCCCCGACCTGGTCGTTACGCACATGACCGGCCAGATGGTCGTTTTTATCAACGACGGCACGGGGCAGTTTACGGCGAATGCGTTAGTCCAGAGCGGACCTTCGCTGCCTCAGCTGGACGTGAGCGATTACGACAGCGATGGACACCTGGACATCGCGGTCGGCACGATTTCGATGACGGTAATCGGGAAGGTCTTCTGGGGAGATGGAGCGGGGACGTTTACCTCCACCGACTTGCTGGCATCGAACTTTGGCAGCTCCTACAACACGATCGCAGGGGATTTCAATAATGACGGGCTGCGTGACTTAGCGTTCGGAGGCATCCTGTGCCTGAATATGGGCAGCCAGGCGTTCAGCTTCTCTTCTGTTGGTTTTGGCGGGGGCCTGGTGGAAGACTTTGACTCAGACGGCGACCTCGATGTGTGCAACGGGGTGAATATTTATCCTGGCAGCGGTTTTGGCACGTTCGGCCCGGCGGTGTCCGCCAACCTGTCGCCCGGGCCCGGCACGGTTTACGACATAAGCGATTTCAACCAGGACGGCTTCCCGGATCTTTGCGCCACGCGCAGCTTTCAGAATTCCGACCCCGACAGCCTGCTGGTTTACCTGGGCAACGGGAACAACACGTTCCTTCCCGCGCAAGTGGTAGATACCATGTCCCGCCTTGCTGTCGGCCTTTACGCGCACGACATGGACGGAAACGGCATGCCCGACCTTGTGTACTCGGAGGACGCGTTGGTTTTTGAATTATGCATGACAAAGCTGGTCGTCTATTTCAACGGTGCCGCGCACATCACCGCTTCCGCCCCCGCCCTCTGCCAGGGCGATTCACTGCAGCTTTCCGCAACCATTATTACAGGCGGGCAATACGCATGGAGCACAGGAGATACAGCAGCTTCCATCTATGCGAATGCGGCCGGAACTTACAGCGTTACGGTTACGGATTCCGGGAATTGCAGCAGCACCGCGTCGTTCACGGTGAATGCTGTTACTGCCACAACGTTTTTCCCGCTGAGCGGCACCAACAATTTCTGTTTGTATGCGTCGCCCATAACGCTGCAAACAGGCACACCTTCCGGCGGAACGTATTCCGGCCCGGGCGTTTCAAACGGCTTGTTCGATCCGCAGGCCGCGGGAGTGGGCACGCACACGCTGTATTACACGTATGCCGGCCCGGGAAGCTGCACCGGGGTCGATTCCCAGCAGGTCACAGTGGACATTTGCCTCGGGGTGACGGAGACGGAAAATGATGCGGTGAAAATTTATCCGAACCCGGCTTCATCGTCGCTTGTGATCGAATGGAGCGGAGGTAATATCTCGCTGCACAATGCGATCGGCGAACTGGTGGTGGAAAAGAACGCTGCCGGAAACCGCGAAGAGATCGACGTCAGCAACCTGCCGGAAGGAATTTATTTCCTGCGCATGGAAAAGGCGGGCGAAACGATTACAAGAAAAATTATTATTGCACGATAAGCAGCAAATTTATTTCCGCAGGTGCGCAAAATTTTGCGCACCTGCGGAAATATTAATTCTCCGTGGTTGGTTTAAATTTTATTCCCCGTCCCGTTTCACCGGCAGCGCTGCATTTTTCCGGCGGATCGCCCATTTCGTGATGTACCATGCGGCGCCTGCAACGATCCACAATGGCCATAGCAGCACCAGCACGTTGATCACCGCTTTCAGTCCATTCCAGCCTTTCGCGAACGACTCGCTCATTTTCGCGCCGAGCCCCGGCTCATAAGCGGCCACGTCTTTCTCCCGCTTCACCAGTTCCTGCCGGATCGTTTCGCGCTGGTACATGTAGATCGTCACCGTGCTGTAGCGCACCTGGTCGTCTTTGCGGAGGTTTTCGATGAACGCGTTGTCGGCCGCTTCCTGCGCGTTGAGAATGCTTTGCTCGGCGTTCTGCACGTCGTTCAGCTTCTTGCCTTTTTCATCGATGTCGTTGGCGAGGCGCGCGTTGTAAGCGGAAAGACGGCGCTGCGCGAGGTTGTTGGAAAGGATGTCGAGCGTAATGTCGTTCGTGTTGATGTTGCGGTAATCGAGGTAATCGATCAGCGGTACCAGGGATTTGAGCGCGGTGTCGAGGTTTCTGGTGGGAATGCGCAGGATGATCGTGTTGGTCACCACGAAACGCATCGTCTCGAGCGAAGAGTCGGCGCTGACGGGCTTTTCCCGCAGGCTCTGCATCTGGCTTTCGAGGCGTGTGTCGGCCACGTAGCCGTTGAAGCGCGTGGTGATGTCCTCGATGCGGTAAGTGGCGGTGGCCACGTTCTGCACGCGGAACTTAAGGTTCGCGGTGCGGATGAAGCGGTGCGTGCTGTCGAGCTTCGTGGGCCGGGCGGCGGAAGAAGAAACCAGGAATGTCGGAACATCCTGCATCGTGCACCCGTTGGCGTCGGTCGCGATAACGGTGTACGACCCGGCGCCGGCTTCCTGCTCGTTCCAGGCAAGCGCGTTTTGTAATTCCTTCTGTTCTTCCAGCGTGGCCGGGCTGATGGCAGCCACCGAATCCATGTCAGCGTTTCCCGGTTCCGGCCGCGACTTTTCGGGCGCATAATCAGCATTGCTGCCGTTGCAGGCATACAAAAAAAATCCCGCGAGCATAGCGGCGGGCAGGTAGGTTCGGATGGTTTTCATGGTTCAGCGTTTCCCCAAAGATTCCGGGGAAGAACGATTTCCATAAATGAGAGAAAAATTTCGCCCCCGCCAACGCGCCAACCGCCCCCGCCAACTACGCCAACCGCTACCGCCAACCGCCCCCGCCAACCGCTACCGCCAACCGCCACTTTTCCATGCGACAGCAATCACCCCCCCCAAAAAAATGCTTCTCCGAAGAACTAAAACGGCTGCGGCTGCTGTTTCTTCCCGAAAATACGAATGAAGAAACCTTTCTTTTCCCCTGGAGCCTGCGGCGGCCTGCGGTTGGGATTGTTCGGGTCGTTGGGATCGACGTAGTTGCCGTCTTTTTTGTCCTTCTCGTTCCGCGCGTCGATGTCTTCCTTCATCTGCCATTTCCCTTTTTTCCAGTCGAACGAATCGTAGCTGAAGGTCTGGCTGTAGAACTGGTACATGCCGGTCGCGCTGGCCACTTCGGGAGCGAGGTGATCGAACACGATGCGTTTTTTGTCGTCTTCGTAGCGCAATGTCATCACCAGCTCCGCGCGGAACTCGAAAATGACGCGCCTCGAGCTGTGCCTGCCGCGGTCGAAAAGACTTTTTTCACCGAAGACCGGCTGCCCGTCTCTCGCGAAGGTGACCACGTCGATGAGCTTTTTCCAGGTCTGCGCGTTGTTGCCGTCCCAGCCGAGCAGCGTGTAGTATTTTTTGTCCTTGTCGTTCGTGAGAATGATCTTGTAATACAGCGCGCCGTACCACTTGTCCGCGGAAAGGACCGCCATCTCCGGCCCTTTGATGTCGTTCGATTTGTCGGTCAGCTCGTACAGCTTGTAGCTGGGCTTGCGGGCCATTCCTTTCTTTTTCACGGGGATCGTTTTCGATTCATCGGCGAGCAGGAAGCCGTAGTACAAGTGCGTGCCGTCGGTTTTCGGCAGGTTCCAGTTGAAAATGCGGAAGGAGTTGTCGGGCGCTTTGAGATTAGCAATGACCTTCGCCGAATCGAGGCCAGCGAACGGGTAATCGAAAGCGCCTTCGATGGCCAATGCTTTTTTCAGGAAGCCGATGAATTTCTGGTTAGCCGCGCCACGCACCTGGTCGGTGCCTTTGAACAGGAGCGGCCCCGTTTTCCGCAGCGAATCTTCCAGCGCGCGCAGCTGTTTCTCCTGCGCTTCGTTCGGTCTGGCAAGAACCGCGAGCGGGAAAAGGAGAAGCGCGAAAAACGCTGACAACGTGGGTTTCATAGAATGATCTACAGGGAAAACGGACTTCCTGCAAAATTAGTATTCCGGCGCCGCATCTCGCGGGGTTAACAGCCCTCCACGCATAAAAAATGCCGTTTCCGGGCAGAAAACGGCATTTCCGGGTTGGAATTAACAATTTTTCAGACGTGGAGCGATGCTTTTTTGGCCAGCAGCTCTTCTTTCGTTTCACGCGCGTCCTCGTCGTCCACGCAGCAATCCACGGGACAAACGGCCGCGCACTGGGGCTCATCGTGGAAACCGACGCACTCGGTGCATTTGTCGGTAACGATATAATATACATCCATGCTCTTCGGTTCCACCGGCGTATCGGCGTCCATTGTCACACCGCTTTTCGAGGTGTACATGCCTTTGAGCGTGGTACCATCGGAAAAACGCCACTCGGCGCCGCCTTCATAAATGGCGTTGTTCGGGCATTCCGGCTCGCATGCCCCGCAGTTAATGCACTCGTCTGTGATCTTGATTGCCATAGGTTGTCGTGCTTCTTCTTAGTTTTGCGCCCTGCAAAATTACGCAAAATCAAAAGACGGGCGCGCATGGAACTGAAGGAACGTATTGAAGCATTTGCAAAACTCGGCCGGGAACTGGAAGCCCTGCTTGCCGGGCATCCCATGACGGAAGCCGGGGGCACGCTCGCGGAGCTGCTTCCCCGCGCGCATTTTGCCAGCGGCTGGTACACGGAAGCGAACCTGCGCCACCGCATCGAAAACCTGGCGAGCGGTTTGAAAAAAGAAGCGCTGGAAAAATGGATCTCGGCGTACGATCTGCCTGCAAAAGCGCCGAAAACCGTTGCCGTCATTCTCGCCGGCAACATCCCGCTCGTGGGCTTCGACGACTTCCGCTGCGTGTTGATCTCCGGGAATAAATTTCTCGGCAAACTCCCGTCCGATGACAAACGCCTGCTTCCGCTTATCGGGGAAATGCTCGTGCAGATCGAACCGCGCTTCGCAGAACTGATCGCGTTCGAAGAGGGACGATTGCCCGCGATGGATGCGGTGATCGCCACCGGCAGCAACAATTCTTCGCGCTACTTCGATTATTATTTCGCGAAATACCCGCACATCATCCGCCGCAACCGGAACGGCGTGGCGGTGCTCACGGGCAATGAAACGGGGGAAGAGCTGAACGCATTGGGCGAAGATATGTTCCGCTACTTCGGCCTCGGCTGCAGGAGCGTGACGAAACTGTTCGTGCCGGAGGAGTACAGCTTCGTAAAATTCTTCGAAGCGATCTATCCTTACGGCGTAGAAATGCTGGACAGCAACAAATACATGAACAATTACGATTACCACAAATCGTTGTACCTGCTGAGCAGCATCCCGTTGCTCGACAATAATTTTTTGCTGCTGAAGGAAGACGCGGGCCTTGCATCACCGCCGGGCGTTGTGTTTTACGAGAAATATGAATCGCTTGCTGAGCTGGAGAAGAAGCTGGCCGCGGAACGTGAGTTGATCCAATGTGTTATCGGGGGAAAAGAAATTCCGGGCGCGATCCCGTTCGGGACTTCGCAGGCTACGGGGCCGGGAGATTATGCGGACGGGGTGGATGTGATGGAGTGGCTCTTGAGATTATAGAATTCAACAATTCAATAATTCAAAGATTCAAAACTGCAAACCAATGAACTTTCAAAGGTTTGGGATTTGATTTTTAATGTTGGCGTCCTTGATTGTCGTCGCGGTTGTTTTGTCTTGAAGAACAGGTGGGCAGATCAAGCGTATAGATTGAGCATCGACCAGGAACATCACGATACAAATCGATAAATACTTTTAATGTTTGTAAGCTTTGCTGCATATTCAATGCAAGCGAGCAGGTCCTCTTTTTCAAGATCAGGATAGTCTGCAAGGATTTCCTCCATTGCCATTCCTGCTGCAAGAAGTTCCAATAGATGATGGACAGGATATCTTAATCCCCGGACAGTGGGCTTTCCGTGACAGATGTCAGCGTTAATTGTTATTCGGTCCGGGAGATTCATTTATTCAAGTTTATGCAAAATTGCGCAAACCTGAAGCATTCTAAATTACAAAGCTATTCCCTAATGCAAATCATTGTTTTCGTGAATCACTGCGTCTTCATTCGTCTATAGTTTTCCCGTAACCACCTTTTTACTATTTTTAGAGAGGCAAACCCATTCCCGGCAATTCAACCTCAGGCAACCGCACATGAGAAAACTCCTACTCGCTACTTTCCTGGCATTTTCCTGCACAGCCCCCGCGCAGGTTTTCTGGACAGAAGACTTTAACAACGGCTGCACCGCCAACTGCGCCGGTAACGGATACGTCAGTGCCAACGGGACGTGGACGCAAACCGTCACAGGAGCAGAAGGCGCCGACCCCAATCTCTGGTACGTAAGCTGCGCGGAGAACGGGCACACCAACACCATCTGCGGATCGGGCTGCGTGCCGGCCAGCGCTACGGCCACGCTCGCGACGCTGCACGTAGGCGCCAATCCTGTCACCTTCGGCGATATCGGCGCGGCATACGATGCGGGCGGGTTGTGCGGCTTCTGGGCCTGCCCGCAAACCAACCGCCGCATCGAATCGCCAACGATCAACTGCACGGGTCAAACCGGCATCACGCTTGCATTCAATTACATCGAGAACGGCGCGCCGCCCGCGGATGACGCTTCGCTCTGGTATTACGACGGCGCTACGTGGACGCTGCTTTCCAATACGCCGCAGACACCCGTCAATTGCCCCGGCGGACAGGGACGCTGGACGGCTTTTTCCATCGCGCTTCCCGCTTCGGCGAACAACAATCCGAACGTGAAGATCGGTTTCCTCTGGGTGAATAACGACGATGGCGTCGGCACGGATCCTTCTTTCGCAGTCGACGACATTACGCTGAGCGTGGTTTCCACGGGCGCTCCCGTCGCCGCATTCACCGCAAGCGCGACAACCGTTTGCGTCGGGCAGCCGGTCGACTTCACGGACAATTCCACCGGCGGCCCCACGAGCTGGAGCTGGACATTTCCTTCGGGCACACCGCCCACCGCGATCACGCAAAACGTAACCGGCGTAACGTGGGCCACGGCCGGAACGTACACCGTCACGCTCACCGCAACGAACTCGAACGGCAGCAACAGCACCACGCAAGTCATTACCGTCAACCCGCTTCCCACGGTCACCGCTTCCGCAAATCCCGCCACGATCTGCGCGGGCGCGCAAAGCACGCTCACAGGCGGAGGCGCGTCCACGTACGTGTGGAATCCCGGAAATATTTCGGGTTCCCCGGTGAACGTGACGCCGGGCGCAACAACGACGTACACAGCTACGGGAACAAGCGCTGCAGGCTGTGTCAATACCGCAACCGTAACGGTAACGGTGAATCCATTTCCCGCCGTCACCGCAACCGCAAGCCCCGACACGGTCTGTACCGGCCAGCAAAGCACCCTGACAGGCGCGGGCGCTTCGACGTATGTATGGAACCCGGGAAATATTTCGGGCTCGCCGGTGAACGTTACGCCGGCTTCAACGACGACATACACAGTAACCGGCACCGATGCGAACGGCTGCACCGGTACGACACAGGTTACAGTGACCGTGCAGGCCTGCGCAGGCCCCATCGCTGCATTCAGCGCGACAGACACGAATATCTGCGTCGGGCAGGCGATCGACTTCACCGACCTTTCCGGCGGCGCGCCTACGAGCTGGAGCTGGACGTTCCCGGGAGGAGCGCCCGCCTCGGCAACAACGCAGAACGTGACAGGTGTGACATGGGCAACAGCGGGAACGTACACCGTTACGCTCACCGCCACGAATACAAACGGCAGCAGCAACGCGACGCTCGTTGTAACCGTCAACCCGTTGCCGAACATTATTGTAAGCGCAAACCCGGCAGCGATCTGCGTGGGGCAGCAATCCACGCTCACCGCGTCCGGCGCGTCGACGTATGTATGGCAGCCCGGAAATTTAACGGGCGCATCCGTAACGGTTACCCCGGCCACGACAACAACGTACACTGTGACCGGGACAAGCGCAGCGGGTTGTGTCAATACCGCGCAGGTTTCGGTGCTCGTACAGCCGTGTCCCGCGCCGGTGGTGCAATTCATTGCCAGCGACACGACGATCTGCGTGGGCGACTGCATCAACTTCACCGACCAGAGCTCGAACGGTCCGACGAGCTGGAGCTGGACATTTGCCGGCGCATCGACCGGCGTATCGGCCGTGCAGAACCCGGCGAACATTTGTTACCCGGCTGCCGGGACATTCGCCGTGACGCTTGTCGCAACGAACGCCAACGGTTCCGGATCACTCACGAAAACCGGCTACATCGTCGTCAATCCCGCGCCGGCCGCTAATGCCGGTCCCGACGCCACGATCTGCACCGGGCAGCAAACCACGCTCATCGGCTCGGGCGGAGGAACGTACCTCTGGCAGCCCGGCAACCAAACCACGAGCAGCATTCTCGTCAACCCTGCGACAACAACGACGTACACGCTTACCGTGACGGATGCGAACGGCTGCACCGCCACCGACCAGGTCGTTGTTACCGTTCAGCCCTGCGCGCCGCCTGTTGCTGCGTTTACCGTAAGCGACAACTCGATCTGCGAATCGACCTGCATCGATTTCACCGACAACAGCACCGGCACGCCGACCGGCTGGACCTGGAGCTTCCCGGGCGCTTCACCGGCGACGTCGACCGTTCAGAACCCGGCGAACATTTGCTACAACACGCCCGGAACGTATTCGGTGACGCTCGTGGTGACGAACGCATTCGGAACGGACACGTTCGTGTACAGCAGCATCACGGTCGGCGCGCAACCGACGGTTGACGCAGGCGCATACACGACGATCGCGATCGGCAACAGCACGCAGCTCAGCGCGACAGGCGGAAGCGGTGGCTCTTACGTGTGGCTGCCACCCACGGGACTCAGCAACGCGAACATCGCAAATCCTGTTGCCAGCCCGCTGACGACAACGACGTACACGGTTACTTACACCGATGCGAACGGTTGCACTTCGTCGGACACGGTGACGGTGGAAGTGATCGAGGCGTACGAGATCTTCATCCCGAGCGCTTTCTCGCCGAACGGCGACGGCGCGAACGACGTGCTGTTCGTACGTGGCGCGGGAATACAGACGCTTGAATTCGTCGTGTTCAACCGCTTCGGCGAAAAAGTTTTTGAAAGCGGAAGCATCAACGACGGCTGGGACGCAACGTTCCGCGGGAAGGAAGTGGACACGGGGATTTACGTGTACTACGTGAACGCCACGTTCTTCAACGGCACGTCGCAGACGTTAAAAGGAGATGTTTCACTGGTGCGATAACAGGAAAGAGGAAGAACCATGAAAAAGCTCATCATCGTTTTGCTCGCGCTTTCCGGCGCGCTTACGCTCCCGGCGCAGGATTTTCACTATTCCATGTTTACCATGGCGCCGCTCACCGTGAATCCCGCGCTGACGGGAAATTTTTCCGGCGACCTGCGCATCATCAACAATTACCGCATGCAGTGGTCGACCGTTTCGAAGCCGTACACCACGTACACATTCGGCGGAGACATGCCGCTCCCGCGGAAAGACAAGCGGAAAGCGAGCCCGGATTTTTTTGCGGTGGGTTTGAATGCGAACGTGGACAAAGCCGGCAGCACGAATCTGAAGAACAACCAGTTCAACGGTTCGTTCTCCTACAACAAATCGCTCGACGGCACGGGCGCCACGTATTTCTCCATCGGTTTCCAGGCCGGTTTCGTGCAGCGCAGCATCGACGTTTCCGGCGCGAGCTGGGATCGACAGTTCTCAGGATTGACGTACGATCCCTCGCTTCCGACGGGCGAGAACGCAGCGATCACGGACCGTTATTTCTTCTTCGATTACGCGACCGGTGTGGCGATCACAACGGTGGCGAACGAGCGTTTCAAAATGAACGGCGGCCTCGCACTGCACCACATCAACCGCCCGCGCATCGACTTCATGGGTGGCAGCGACCGTATGTACATGAAGATCGGCGCGCACTGGAACGCGCAGATCGCGCTGGGGGCGAATTCGAATGCGTGGTTCGTGCCGCAGCTGCAGTACGTTCAGCAAGGGCCCGCGCGCCTCATCAACATGGGCGGCGGTGTGAAATACCGGCTGACGGAACGTTCGCGGTACACCGGTTACCAGAATGAAAAATCACTGACGATCGGCGGCATGTACCGTCTCGGGGACGCGATGTCGGGCTACATCCGTTTGGACCTCGGGCCGGTGGGCGCGGCGTTCAACTACGACCTGAACTTGTCGAAGCTGACGGTGGCGAGTAAAGGCATGGGAGCGCTGGAGTTTATGTTGATCTATACGGGAAGGTATAGCAGCAAGAATACGGCGCCGAGTTTTTTCTGAAAAATTACCACAAAAACACGAAACAAAATTTATTTCCGTAGGCGCAAAATTTTGCGCACCTACGGAAATATCAAATCCTCCGTGTCCCCGTGTCTCCGTGGTTTAAAGCTATTTCCGCAAAAAATACCCAATACTATCCGTCGTCTCGCTCCGCACATTCACAATCGAGATCACTTTCCCATTCTCCGTCTTCACAAACGAAATATTCGACAACGGTAAATTCACTTGATCGATCAACCCGCTCGTATCCCGCAGGAGTTCGCAGGGCTGAACAAGTGAATCATGCAACGTGACATCCGGCGAAAGCACATACGTAATTCCCGCATGTCCTGTCTTCACCACTTCTTCATGCAGCACGCCCATCGCGCCTTCCCGGCAGCCTTTGCAGCCCGTTTCGGGGATCATGATGAAGGTGTGCTTTTCTCCCGGGATCGAATCGCCGAACGCTTCGCGCAGGTAAAAGCGGAACGTTTCCGTATGGAGATCGAACGGTTCCTGCACGGGGCCGCATGCGGGCAGCAGGAGAATGAAAAAGATCCAGGCCGGCTTCATTCGCTGATGGTGTAAAGTGTAAGCTTCACCGGGAGCACATTGTTTTTTGTTTTGCGCTGGACGAGCAGGATGCCGTCTTTTACAGCATAAACACCGGGAAGAAATTGTGCGGGATCGAAATTCGTTTCGCTGAGCACGCTGAAGTTTTCATCGAGGATCATCAGCGACCAGGGTTTGTCGAGGTAATCGTTTTTCATCATGCCGCCTTCTTTTTCATACGCGATCGCATGGTGGACGACGCGGTAATACAAATTGCGATAAGGATCATAAACGAGGTAACGATAACGCGGCTCATTGACGAGATACCGGTCGAGGTACTCGAAGTGGCCGGTGCTGTCGTCGGGGAACGCGTGACGTTCCGTCATGTGCCGGCTTTTGCAAAAGTGCTGTGAAACGATTTTGCCGTTCTCCATGACGAACAAGCTGTCCGACGCGGCAAACCCGTAAACGAGCTGTCCTTTGCCGTTGATGCAGCGCTGCGGGTAATAATCGCGGAAATTTTCTCCCGAGCGGTATTCCGCCGGCCACACGCCCGTGTTGGATTGCGCATCACCGGTGAACGCAATGTCAGGCGGCGTGGTGAAATAGGTTTTCCGTGCTTCGGGCGTGCGCACCACCACGTCCATGCGCGTGCACGCGGCGTAAATGGTTTTCCCGTCGCTCAGCACGGGACTTTGCGGCATGCCGATCAGCACGTAATCGGAAGAGCCGTCGGTCAATTTTCCCGTCGCGCTCAACGATCTTACCAGTGCGCCTTTCCCGTCGAACAGCCACAGGTCGCGCGACTCCTGGCGGATGACGAGAATGGAATCCCTGCCTGCGGGATAAACGGCCAGCCTGCTGGTCCGCAAGGAATCCGGCACCCGGAGCGCAACTTCGCCCATGATCTTACCCGAATCATCGAAGAAGCAAACCGTTTGCCGGACCTTGTCGAACAGCGAGAGCATTCCATTTCCGTCCCCGGGCACGACGCCGAAGCACGCGAACTCGAAGCTGCTGTCCGGGAGCAGCACGATCTCGCGACGCGCTTCTCCCGGCCTGGCAGCTCGTTCCGGTTGACAGCCCAGCGCGAAAAACGCCAGGCACGGAATGCAAAAGAAAAATTTCATCCCCGCTTACAGGCTTGCGTCGACCATGGTGGTGTAAACGACGTCGCTCATTTCGAACGATTCGCCGGCTGCGGCGTCGACGACGATGTAGAAGATGTTCTCGCCGTTTGTGCGGCGCACCATCGTGTACGTGCCCTCGCGGAGGTTACTGACCACCGCAGCTTCATCTTCAAGGTAGGGGAAATCTTCATTCCACCCGGGCGTGTTGAAGAAGTCCAGCACTTCCCCGTTGGCGATTGCATCGTCGATCGGCTGGAGCGCGCCGGTTGGAGGAGGGGCGATCTTCGAGCAATCTACTTTGGGGGTAGGGCAGGCGTAATCGCCGTTTTCGTCTTTCGTGAGCACGTAGTTGAAATCGACGACAGGACCGCGGGAAGGACCGGTAACGACCGGCGGGTTGTTTGCGGCAACCTGTGTGGGCAGCTCTTCTTTAGAGCATGCAGCCAGCACAAGCACGCTTGCGATGGCGGGGAAAACGAGTTTTTTCATTGTGCAGAAGTTTTTTGGTTTGCACAATGGTAAACAAAAGTTTTAATATAAGGCAACTTTTTATTGCCTTATATTTTTGAAAAATTGCCTGTTACCTTGTTTTACAGCCTATTGCGATACGTTAGCGGAACTTTCGGCGATAAGTGGTTTTATTGTAGAAATACGCCTGTTTTCGGTTTCCACCAGCATCACGCCCGCTGTCACCAGCTTCAGCCGTTCGAGCGCCCCGTCCCAGTCCGTACGCACGCCGGAAGGCAGCAGGGAATCGGCCACCGGCATGTCGGCGCTGAGGATGAACGAATAGTTTTCCCGTTTCATCGCCTGCAGGTCGGGACGCAGTTCGTGCAAAATTGCCGCAACGTTTTGACGGGAATCTTTATCCGAAACGAGAACATACGTATGTTTTTGCGATGGAATCGAATCCCCGAAGTTGATTTTGAGATAGCTCGTGAATGAAGTCGTGCGCGGATCGGGCGCGGGAGTACGGGCATCCGTAAATTGACAGGCGATGAAAAAGAGCGGCAGCAGGAAACTGGCCGTGGCAGTAATGGATGTTCGCATACAATCGGGTTAATGAAACGCGCAAACGTATGGAGGAGGGAAGGAATTAGTCGGTTGGCAAACGTTTGTTGTCGGGTAAAAAGCTGACGCTCGCATTGCCGGCAGAACGACTGAGGCTTTACGCCGGGAGAAGAAACTGCAACAGTTATCGATTTTCCGTAATGGAGTGAGCTTGCATGCTGAACTTTCGGTAAAACATTATTATGCGCCTGCTCTCCTGGATAAGTGTGCTGCTGTTTTCATGCGGCGAAAAGCAATCTCAGTTCAACCATTCCGGCACCGCCGTATTCGACAGTGTTGTTTTTTCGACTCCCCCGGACACGAACGCCCATGCGGTCGACTCCCCGTTTGCTGAATTTATCCCCGACAGCTTTTCGATCCTGGATTCGGCATCAGGCGATCTTAACCTTGATGACCGCGAGGACATGCTGCTGATCCTCAAAAGTCCGTATGAAGGAATTGCATCTGATGTCCCGCGGCCCTTATTGATCCTTTTGGGCAACGGCAATGGAGAATATGAGCTTGCGGCACGGAATGATTCTGTTGTGCTGAATGCCGACCAGGGCGGTGTTTATGGCGATCCCTACGAAAGCATGGTTATCCATGACGGTAATTTTTCGATTTTCCACTATGGCGGAAGCGCCTGGCGATGGACGAGAGAAATCGCCTTCAGTTATTCGCGTGAGAAGCAAAAATGGGTTCTCGTGAGTGACGGCGGTTCATCGTTTCACATCTATACCCCTGATTCATCTGAAGTATACGAGATCAATAAACCCGGTTGGGGAAAAGTGGACTTTGAGAAGTATGTAAACGAAAATTGAAAACTGCTGCCACCAACCCTGTCACAGCATCACAGATCCTCAAACGCCCCTGCGTCGGGATTGATCAACCGGTTTTCCCCGTCGAGATCGTCCGGTACCTGCGCGGCGACGAGCACGTCGCCGAAATCTGCTGCCGCTGATCCAGCATCGAGGTGCATGTCGAAATTGACAACGTCGTGAAATTTCGGATCGCCGAGGGAGATGTTGAAGAAATGCTGCGGAGCGGAAATATTGACATTCGTCTTCAGCACGCAATCGGTGAAACGATAGTTGAAATCGATTCCCGTCACCACGTTCGAATCAAGCCCGAGCTCGTTCGCAAGATCGCCGTAGATGATGCAGTTCTGGAAATCCGCCTGGTCCAGGTTGCGCCGGTTGATCGTCACGTCGTCCACTTCGTACCAGTTGTTCAGCAGCACGCAGGGCGTGGAGCGGGTGTCGATGTTCCAGTAATTGGCGAAGGTGCAGTGACGGAATTTGCAGCGCCCGCCGTACGCGATGGCCACGGCATACTGCGCGCAGTTCGTCACGAACACATTATCGCCTTCGATCCACGAATCGCGCCCGAAAATTCCTGCAAGCGACATGTTCCGGATGCGCGTGTTCGTAATGCGTACCGTCGGGTTGGCCGTGGCGCCGAGACTGTCGCTCAGCACGCCCACCGTCCCGTTCTTGATCACCGCCCAGTCGATCACGTTGTCGCGGCTCAGCGAGGAAAGCCAGATGAACCCCCATTGCCCCGGCTCTTCGGCATACCACGGCTCGAGGCGGTCGCCCTGGAAAGTGACGGGATTTCCCTGCGCGCCCAGCACTTTGAGGGAAGCGCAGGAATCGGCGGCGAGGAATGCGTTTTTGTGAAGATGCACACGCGCGCCGGCATTGATCGTCAGGTCGCAGCAGGAGGGAACGATGGCGTAACCGTAGATCACGTGCGGCTTGTCGTTGTTCCACACGTCCCCGCAGCCGAGCGTGGCGTAATAATGAAAATACGCATCCTGCCCGACCGCATTGAGCACCACGCGCTGGTGGTTGCCGTTCGTTTCAAACAGCACCGAATCTTCGATCATGAGCGGAGTCGCAGCATTGTTCGGGTCAACGTCCACATCCACGAACACGTACATGCTGTCGCCCCCGCGCAGAACGATGTCGCCCGTGCTCACCGCCGGCACGCCGTCGATGTTGAGGTGGAAATTGGAAGCGCTTCCGCCGGCGAGGCGGATGGAGGAGATGAGAACGGCTTTGCTGCTCGTGTTGTACACTTTAAACTGGCGCGTGGCCGAACCGACGGTCGTGAACACCGTATCGAACACGATCGTGTCGCGGGAAAACAACAATCGCGCATCCGGGTCCGTGTCGAGCGGATCTTTCCTGCAGGCGGCGAGTGAAATAAGCAGTACGGTAAAAAGGGCGAATGCAGAAATGCGCATGAGGGTCAAAGATACAAATGAGCCCGGAGTTCATCGCGGGAAGCCGGGAACG
This sequence comes from uncultured Chryseobacterium sp., assembly GCA_966211705.1. Lineage (GTDB taxonomy): Bacteria > Bacteroidota > Bacteroidia > Palsa-965 > Palsa-965. Next base: position 13,854 of record CBIHOC010000015.1, on the reverse strand, counting down.
CCTTCCGGACCTCCTGCGCATGGGGCCGGGCTCACCGCTAATACGTTCAGAACGGCGGAATATTGCCGATTGGCAGTCCAATCTTTACATCCCGGGTTCCCGGCCCTCCCGGCCGGAAACTGGAATCCACCGCAGCAAAAACAACCGGAAACTTTACGCCTGGCCCGAAGCTACTGTGCTTCAAGTGGTTGAGATCGGGGAAATTTATTCGTTCACCAGGCCGGAACCTTTTGCAGATCAGAATTTACTTATTATCTTTGCCGTCCCGTACGAGATACGGCCATATTTTACAGCCATGAAAAAAGGAATTCACCCTGAAAATTACCGCTTCGTTGTGTTCAAGGACATGTCTAATGACGAGATGTTCATCACACGCTCAACTGCGGAAACCAAAGAAACCATTACGTACGAAGGACAGGAATATCCCCTCGTGAAAATGGAAATTTCCAATACGTCGCACCCGTTCTACACCGGCAAGATGAAGCTCGTGGACACGGCCGGCCGTATCGACAAATTCCGCAGCCGTTACGAAAAGAAGAAATAATCTTCTTCCGCACCATACGATCCCTTCCCCGAGCTTCGGGGAGGGGATTTTTTTATTTAATGACCGGTCTTGCAAAAACCATTCACCGGGCGTGTAATATACGCGTAAGCAGAGTGCCTCTTTTTTCCCGACCTTTGCCCGATCCGAAACCCGGGACGCGAACCCGAAACTCAGAAACCCGGAACCGACTAACCGACAAGATCCATGTCGAATTTCCACCTTGTCCTTTTCGACGACGACACACGGGATAATTTCCTTCCCCTCGCCGCGACCCGCCCGCTGGCGGATTTCCGCATCGGCATTTTCACCGTGCGCGAAAAATGGGAGAAGCGCCTGGGATCGGTCAGCACCACGCACACGGCAGAACATCTTGCACCGCTTTTCCCGTACACGCCCGATCCTTCGAAAGAAAACCTGTGGATCAACGGGCGCGTAGTGCCCACCGGCGAGCTGGCGTTCGAAGTGCTTTCCCTGAAGCCCGGCGAGGCGCTCATCAAAGGCGAGCTGCTCGTGGCCTGCAACCGCGGGGGGAAGACCGATGCGCTGCGGGTCGATGCGAAAGACCACCTCTTCGGCGATTTTTCAGTTCGCGAAACGCACGTCTCCACGATCATCCTTCATCGCAGCAACGATATTTTCACGCACAACGGCAAAGCCATCATCGACGATTTCGAGCTGCTGAAGAATGTCGCAACGGATGTATTGAGCGAAACGAACACCGTGATCGGCCAGCACGGAGTTTTCCTCGGGAAAGGCGCGATCGCCGAAGCGTGCACGTTCAATACGGCGAAAGGCCCGGTGTACATCGGCGAAGGCGCGGAGCTCATGGAAGGCAGTCTTTTCCGCGGTCCGCTGGCGATCGGTGCGGGCGCGCAGGTGAAGATGGGCGCAAAAATTTACGGCGACACGACGATCGGTCCGGGCTGCAAGGTGGGCGGTGAAGTGACGAACAGCGTCTTTTTCGCCAACTCCAACAAAGCCCACGACGGTTACCTCGGCAACAGCGTGGTGGGCGAATGGTGCAACCTCGGCGCCGACACGAACTGCTCGAACCTGAAAAATAATTACGGTGAAATTTCCGTGTGGAACTACGCGACCGGCGGCAATGAAAATACCGGCCTGCAGTTTCACGGGCTGATCATGGGCGACCATGCCAAGTGCGGCATCAACACGATGTTCAACACAGGCACGGTGGTCGGTGTGGCGGCGAATGTTTTCGGGGGAGGATTTCCCCGGAAATTTATCCCCGATTTTGCATGGGGCGGCGGGGATCGTTTCGACGAATACAGCTTCGAAAAAGCCCTGGAAACCATACGGCGGGTTTACGAACGCCGGAAAAAAAGCCTGGAAGACGCAGAAATCGCCGTGCTGAAGGCGGTGTTCCGCCAGACTGTGAAATACCGCCGGGGATGAGAATTTCCGCGCGTTTTGCCAATTCGTCAGCCTTTTTCCGCGATGCGGGGATGGCACGTTGATTGCCGCATAAACCAGCAGGGGCAGCTGCAGCCGGGGAAATCCCCCGGGCAAGGAAACCGCCCGCAAGCCGTGTACCCGCGGCACTGACAATTTGACCCAGAACTATGAGCCAGAAAAATAGGTTTGATTTTGAAGGAATACGGCTGAACGATCTCGCCGACGAGGAAACGGAATTTATCCCGCTCATGAGTTCGGAAGACGAGGAACAGATGAACAACGAGCCGTTGCCTCCCGTTCTCCCCATCCTTCCTTTACGCAATACGGTCCTTTTCCCCGGCGTCGTGATCCCCATCACCGTCGGCCGCGATAAATCCATCCGCCTGATCCGCGACGCCTACAAAGGCAGCAAAACGATCGGCGTGGTCGCGCAGAAAAACGATACGATCGAAGATCCCGTCCTCGCCGACCTCAACAAGGTGGGAACAGTAGCGTACATTATCAAGATGCTGCGCATGCCCGACGGGAACACCACGGTGATCCTGCAGGGCAAACGTCGTTTTGTGCTGGGCGAAGAAGTGCAGAGCGAGCCGTACATGAAAGCGCAGGTTTCGGCCTTCACGGAGATCATCCCGAAAAAAGGAGACAACGAATTCGCCGCGATCATCGGTTCCGTGAAAGACACCGCGCTGCAGATCATCCGCAACAACCCGCAGGTGCCCACCGAAGCGCAGATCGCGATCAAGAACATCGAGAGCAACTCCTTCCTCATCAACTTCATTTCCTCGAACATGAACGCGGAAGTGGGGGAGAAGCAGGCCATCCTCGAACTCACCGACCTGAAAGAACGCGCCACGCAGGTGCTCACGTTGCTGGCGAAAGAATTGCAGATGCTGGAGCTGAAAAACCAGATCCAGTCGAAGGTGAAAGTCGACATCGACAAGCAGCAGCGCGAATATTTCCTGCACCAGCAGATGAAAACCATCCAGGAAGAGCTGGGCGGAAACCCGATGGAGCAGGAAGTCGTCGATCTGAAAGAGCGCGCGAAAAATAAAAAGTGGAGCAAGGAAGTGGCCGAAACGTTTGCCAAAGACATGGCGAAGCTGGAGCGCATGAACCCCAACGCCGCCGAGTATTCTGTGCAGACGAATTACCTCGAGCTGCTCCTCGACCTGCCCTGGGGCGAATATTCCACCGACCTTTTCGACCTGAAAAAAGCATCTGAAATTCTCGACCGCGATCATTTCGGTCTTGAAAAAGTGAAAGAGCGCATCCTCGAACATCTCGCCGTGCTGAAGCTGAAGGGCAACATGAAAGCCCCGATCCTTTGCCTGTACGGCCCCCCGGGCGTGGGTAAAACTTCGCTGGGCAAATCCATCGCAGAAGCGCTCGGCCGCAAGTACGTGCGCATGTCGCTCGGCGGATTGAAAGACGAATCGGAGATCCGCGGCCACCGCAAAACGTACATCGGCGCAATGCCGGGACGCATCCTCCAGAACATTAAAAAAGCTGGCACGTCGAACCCCGTTTTCATCCTCGACGAGATCGACAAGGTGGGCAACGACTGGCACGGCGATCCTTCATCCGCGCTGCTCGAAGTGCTCGACCCGGAGCAGAACAGCACGTTTTACGACAACTATATCGAGCAGGATTACGACCTGTCGAAAGTGATGTTCATCGCCACGGCAAACTCGCTTTCTACGATCCAGCCTGCCCTGCGCGATCGCCTCGAGATCATCGAAGTGAGCGGCTACACGACGGAAGAGAAGCTCGAGATCGCCCGCCGTCACCTTATTCCCAAGCAGCTCGAAGATCACGGCGTGAAGAAGAACCAGCTCGTGCTCACCGACCAGGTGCTCGAGTTCATGATCGAAAATTACACGCGCGAATCGGGTGTGCGCGGCATGGAAAAGCAGATCGGCAAGATCGTGCGTTACGCCGCGAAGAACATCGCCATGGGCCAGCGCTACAAAGCAAAGCCCGGCACCGACGACCTGCAGAAGATCCTCGGCCCTGCGCATGAGAAAGACCGTTACCAGGGCAACGACGTGGCAGGCGTAGTGACCGGCCTCGCGTGGACGCCCGTGGGCGGAGACATTTTATTCATCGAGACCAGCCTCAGCAAAGGCAAAGGCAAGCTCACGCTCACCGGCAACCTCGGCGACGTGATGAAAGAATCGGCCATTATCGCGCTCGAATATTTACGCGGCCATTCCTACGAGTTCGGCATCCAGCCCGACGTGTTCGATCACTGGAACGTTCACATCCACGTGCCCGAAGGCGCCACGCCGAAAGACGGCCCGTCAGCCGGCATCGCCATTCTCACTGCGCTGGCTTCCGCATTCACGCAACGCAAAGTGAAGAAGAACCTCGCGATGACCGGCGAGATCACGCTGCGCGGCCGTGTGCTGGCGGTGGGCGGCATCCGTGAAAAGATCCTCGCTGCGAAACGCGCGGGCATCAAAGAGGTCATCCTCTGCGAAGAGAACCGCAAAGACGTAGCCGAGATCAAGCAGAGCTACCTGAAAGGGCTGAGCTTCCACTACGTGGAAAAAATGTCCGACGTGCTGGTGCATTCCCTGCTGAAAGAAAAGGTGAAGAACCCGATCGATCTTGCCATTGGAGAGGCGCGGCTGAAGAAGGTGAACTAAAGCCACAGATTTCACAGATTACACAGATGGATTGGCACGGATAATCTGTGTAATCTGTGTCAATCTGTGGCCTTACGGCTGCGTTTCTCTTCCTGTTTTTCCGGGTTGAACGCAAAGCTGGTGATGAGGCCGAATGTGAAAGGGATCGAGCTTACGCCGTAATTGGCAACGTTGAGCGGCGCGATGCCGGTGCGGGCGATGAAGCCCAGCCGGAAATATCTTCCACGCAACCCTTTAAAATCACAGCCGGCCGACAGTTGCGCGCTGAAGAGGGAAGGCTGCTGCCCGGCGCTTTCCGGGAAGATCCAGGTCGCTTCGTCGTTTCCGTCGATGTCCGTTTGTCCTTCCACCAGGCCAAGGTTGAATTCAGGTCCGAAGGAGATGTAATAATGGCGGCTTCCGCGCAGGAACAGCTTGCGCACGTACAGCGGGAAGCTGAGATAGGTTTCCGTGTAGCGGCGGTAATAGGCGTTTGTCAGGGTTGTGCTCGGGATGAGAAACGAGTAATACCAGCCCTGCGAATAAAAAACGCCGTACTCGACGCCCCAGCCGCTTTTGCCCTGGCGCACTGCCTGCATGCCCGCGTTCATCGCTATACCGGTGCGGTAATTCTGCGTGGGGTGCTTGTAGTTGTTCGAGTAGCCGCCCGAGGCAAAAAAGAAGCGGTAGCGTGAAATGGTATCCGATGCGCGGGCGGTGGTGACACAGATGATGAGCACAACCAGGACCGCTGTCAGTTTACGGGGCATGGCGGTAAAAATACTCATCTTCCTGCTTACGCAATAAACCACTTTCACCCGCCGTTTTACCGCTGTCATTTCCTATCTTTAAGCCACCCAATGCGGAACCGCTTACTCGCCACGTTTCTTGCCCTTTTCACGGCATTTGCGCTCAACGCCCAGATCGGCGGAAGCGCTGTTTTTCCCTCACTCGATCTGCCGCTTTCCGCACGCGCCGCCGCGCTCGGGGGAAAAGCCGTCGCCATCAACGACAACGATCTTCACCTCGCCGCCTGGAACCCGGCGCTGCTCAACAGCAAGATGAGCACGCAGCTCGGCTTCAGCTTCATCGACCATTTCTCCGACATCAAATACGGTTACGCCGGTTTCGCATACCATTTTGAAAACATCGGCACGTTCGCGCTCAACGCCACGCGCATCGACTACGGCACGTTCCGGGAAACCGACAACACCGGCGCAACGATCGGCGAGTTCACCGCGGGCGAATACACGATCGCCCTCGGCTACAGCCGCGCGCTCGACAGCAACTTCACGATCGGCACCAACCTCAAGTTCATCCAGTCCAACCTTTACCTCTGGAAAGCCAATGGCCTCGCGTTCGACCTTGCCGCAAATTACAAGATCCCGAAACGGAATTTTTACGCCACGCTGCTGTTCCGCAACATCGGCCTGATGACGACCACGTACACGCCCGGCAACAAGGAAAAGCTCCCGTTCGGGATCGAGGCCGGCATGGCGTTCAAGCCCGCACACATGCCCTTCCGCTTCTCGTTCACCTTCCAGGAGCTGCAGAGATGGGACCTCACGTACACCGATCCCAACAATCCCCCGCAAACCGTCGACCCGCTCACCGGCGATTCCATCAAGGTCAGCAAGTTCAAAACCTTCGGCGACAAAGCGATGCGTCACGTCGTTCTCGGGGGCGAGCTGCTCATCGGCAAAGCGGTTACACTTCGTTTCGGGTACAACTACATGCGCCGGAAAGAGCTTTCCATCGAAACACGCCGCGGGGCTACGGGATTCACATTCGGGCTCGGCATCCACATCTACAAGTTCAACCTCAGCTACGCGCACGCCGTGTACCATCTTGCGGGGCAGACGAACACGTTTTCCATTACCACTTCGATCTCGGAGTTCTACACTAAAAAATAGACATGAGACGTGAGACTTGAGACGTGAGAATGGCCGGGTCAGCTCTCACATCTCAAGTCTCACATCTCAAGTCTCACGTCTCATGTCTCACGTCTTTCTTAATTTTAGAGAAACTTACTCTCATGTGGACAGAATCCGGAAATGCCCTGGAGCAAACTTTCACCTTCGCCGATTTCAGTGAAGCGTTTTCGTTTATGACGCGCGTCGCGTTCGTGGCGGAGAAGATGAACCATCATCCTGAATGGAGCAACGTGTGGAATAAAGTGACGGTCCGGCTGAGCACGCATGATGCGGGAAATAAGGTGACGGAGAAAGACCGGAAGCTGGCCGCGGCAATCGACAAGATCCATGAAGCGTACGTGCGGTAAAGTTGTCCTGGTGGCCGCTTTGTTCACCGGGGCGGCGGCGCCTGCGCGTCTCCAGCTCGAGATCAGCAGGCTGAACAGCGATCCCGTTCTCGCGCACGGCACGTGGGGATTTTGCGTGATGACGGTCGACAGCGGGAAGATCATCGCCTCCCACAATCCCGGTCTCAGCCTCATTCCCGCCAGCACGATGAAAGTGCTCACCACCGGCGCCGCGCTGGGATTGCTCGGAACAGATTTTCGCTACGAAACGAAGCTGGAATACGACGGCGTTTTCGATACGCTGACCGGCACGATCAAAGGAAATCTCTACATCCGCGGCTCCGGCGATCCGACGGTCGATTCGAAGCATTACCTCGGGCCAGGGAAAACGTCCGATCTCGCCGCGATCGCGAAGCAGCTGGCGGAGCGCAACGTAACAACGATCGAAGGCGACATCATCGGCGACGCGTCATGTTTCTCGGAAAACCCGCTGCCCGACGGCTGGACGTGGAGCGACATCGGCCAGTACTACGGCGCGGGGGCGAGCGGGCTGGCCTACCGCGACAACAGCGTGACGCTGCATTTCAATTCTGCGAAAGGCGATTCCTGCATCCTCGAAAAAACAGTTCCGCAAACCGGCGGCATCGTTTACCGTTCCTATGTGAAAGCAGATGGGAGAAAAGACGAAGCGTTCGTGTACGGAGCGCCGTATGGAGAAATGTATTACATCTACGGCTCCATTCCTGCGATGCAGAAAGATTACGAGGTCGACGCTTCCCATCCCGAGCCCGCATTCCAGTTTGCGGAAGACCTGCGCGCGAAGCTGGAAGCACAAAATATCAAAGTGAGTGGAAAAACGACGACCGTGCGCCGGATGAGCCTGCAGAAAAGTTCCGGCGTGAAAAAACGTATGATGTTGTTTTCGCATCTTTCGCCCCCGCTGAGCTCCATCGTGCAGAAAACGAACACACACAGCGACAACGTGTACGCCGAACAATTGCTGCGCACGCTCGGCCTGCTGAAAGGAAAAGGCGGCACAACCGAAGCCGGAACGGAGGTGGTGATCGATTACTGGAAAACGCAGGGCGTAAATGTCGAGGGATTATTTATGACCGACGGCAGCGGGCTTTCCCGTTCCAACGCCATCACGCCCTTCCAGCAGGCGAGCATTTTGCAAAAGATCAGCCGCACAACCTGGTTCGATACGTTCGACAAGTCGCTTCCCGTTGCGGGAAAGAACGGTTCGATGACCGGCCTCTGCAAGGGCACCTGCGCGGAAAATAACCTGCGCGCCAAAACCGGCTACATCAACCGCGCCCGCGGATATACCGGCTACGTAAAAACAAAAGGCGGAAAATTGCTCTGCTTCTCGCTGCTGGCGAATAATTATACCTGCTCGCCCACAGAGATGAAACGGAAGCTGGAAAAACTTCTCGTCGCAATGGCGGAGCTGGAATAAAGAAGATGTACGATTTACGAATTACGATGTACGACTCGGACTCCCAAATCGTACATCGTAATTTGTAAATCGTAAGTTTTTTTCTACTTCACCAATCTTCCTGCCACCCACTTCTCCGTTTTCGTCACGTTTCCTTTGGCGTCGTAATACGTCCATTCGCCGGTTTTGCGGGCGACCTGGGCTTTCGTGCCGGCAGGAAGATCTTCGTACTGGCCTTTTACCGCCGGTTTCCCGTTCTCGTGGAATTCCGCGTAAGCGCCGACGTAGCCGAACGCGTACCAGTTGTATTGCGACTTAACGTTCCCGTTGCAGTGGTACCTGGTGACAGGCGCGGGTGTTGCGGAAGTGGGGTTGTAACTGATGATCTGCTGGCCGTTCGTGCACCATTCGGAGGATATGAACATCACGCCGTCTTTCGTCCACGAGTACATGCGTGAAGTTTTGCCGTCGGGGAAATAAGACGTTTCGAAGATCGTGTCGTTTCGCTGGATGCGTTCCATTTTCACGGCGCCGCTGGGATACCAGGCTTTCCCGGGGGGATAATAACGGACGAGCGCGCCGGCGTAATTCCATTCCGCCGCGGGTTTGCCGCTGGCATGCCATTCTTTCCACACGCCGGTTTTATTCCCGTATTTATCGAAATGATATTCGGCTTTCTTTTTTGTAAGCTGGAAATCGTAAAAAATTTCCCAGTCGCCTTTACAGAATTGCGGCTTCACCATGTACATGGTATCCGAACGGGAAACGAGCGGCTCCACGAGGGCGGTATCGAGAAAGCAGGACTGGTTAACGTCCTGGGCGGAAAGGCTTGAAAATGTGGCGATCGCGGCAGCGAGAAAAAAGAATTTTTTCATGAATGGGGGCGTTTACAGGCCAGTAATGCAGAACTCATGCCATTCGCGCGAGCATGGTGCGGCGAATCGTTAAAAATTCCTCCGACTTGAGGGATGCGCCGCCGATAAGGCCGCCATCCACATCCGGGCAGGCGAACAGCTCCCCGCAATTTCCGGCCGTACAGCTGCCGCCGTACAACAGCGGGATAGAGTCCGCCACCGGCGCGCCGAATTTACCGGCCAGTGTTTTGCGGATGAACGCGTGCATTTCCTGCGCCTGTGCAGCGGAAGCATTCACACCCGTCCCGATCGCCCAGACGGGCTCGTACGCAACGATGAGCTCCCGTGCCTGGGCTTCATCGACCTGGGAAACAGTTTGCTCCAGCTGCGCGGCAATGACGTCGAAATGGTTACCCGCATCGCGCTGGACAAGCGTTTCGCCGACGCAGAAAACCGGGCGCAGGCCGTGCGCAAGCGCGGTCCGGAGTTTCTTCAGAAGTATTTCATCCGTTTCCTGGAAATAACGCCGGCGTTCGGAATGACCGATGATGACGTAACGCGCGCCCGTTGAGATGATCATGCCGACAGAAACTTCACCGGTATATGCGCCGGATTCTTCACCGTGGCAATTCTGCGCCGCCACGGCCACGCCGTCTGTTCCGTCCGTGCAGCGGGCCACGCCGGAAATAAAGGGAAATGCGGGAGCGAGGATCGTCAGCATTCCCGGGTGATGCTCTTTCGCAGCGGCGCCGGCAACCTCGGTGGCAAGCATCAATGCTTCACCGTAGGTCTTGTTCATTTTCCAGTTGCCGGCAATGATTTTCTGACGCATTATAGTTCTGAGTTCTGGGTTCTGAGTTCTGGGTTCTTGGGTAACGGGTGCTGAGAACTTGACATTGGCAGGGGAACTTTACTAAGGTAAGATAATAGAACAATTTTACCCCAGAACCAGGAGCCCAGAACTCAGAACCTATTGCAGTCTCACCCGCGGATCAAGGATCGCGTACATCACGTCGACGATGATGTTGATCAGCACGAAGCAGGTCGAAAAAACGAGCGTGCTTCCCATCACCACGGGCAGGTCGTTGTCTTGCAGCGCCGCCACCACCGCGCTGCCGATGCCTTTCCAGTCAAACACGTATTCCACGAACGCGGCGCCGGCCATCAATCCTGCAAACCAGCCGGAGATGGCGGTAACGACGGGGTTCATGGCGTTCTTCAGGGCGTGCTTGACGATCACTTTGAAGTTACTGAGGCCTTTTGCGCGCGCGGTGCGCACGTAATCCATGGACAGCACTTCGAGCATGGAGCTGCGCGTGAGCTGGATGATGAGCGCGAGCGGCCGTATGCCGAGCGTCAACGCAGGAAGAATTAAATTCTTTAGCGTAAGGTCTTCTTCGCCGGTGTAAACGTTCGTGGTAAAAAGACTTCCCGCGTTTTTCAGCCCGGTCCAGTCGTGCAGCACGAAGCCGAAGAACCAGGAAATGATGAGCGCGAAAAAGAACGAAGGCCCCGCCATGCCCAGCGTGGAGATCACCGAAATGAACCGGTCCCAGAACGAATTTTTATACAACGCGCTGAGTATGCCGAACCCAATGCCGATGATGGAAGCGAAGATGATGGCGGTGAAAGCAAGCACGATCGTTTCCGGCAGCGTATCCTTGATCGTTTCCCAGACGGGCCGCTGGCTCATGTACGATCGCCTCAGGTATGGCGCTTTCGCCACGAGCGTTTTCCCGTCGCCGACGTTCACCAGCTCGATGGGATGGCCGTATTTGGTGGTGTCGAGGTAATAGTGATTGTCCTTGTTCTTTACATCATGCACCGAGAAGAACGAAAGGTCGTTGAGGAACAGGAAATATTGCTGGTGAAGCGGGAGGTCGAGGTTCAGATCTTTGCGGATGATCTCGAGCGCTTTCTCATCCGTGTGTTGTCCCTGGCGCAGGCGCGCGGGGTCGCCGGGAAGAACGTTGAACAGGAAGAAGACGGCGGTGATCACCCCGAACAATACGAGGAAGCCGTAAAGGATCCGCTTGAAGACAAATTTGATCACCGGGGTATTCTCCTGTTATTTCTGCATCGCATCGCTGTAGGCCGGGAAATCATTGAAGTGCCACATCTCCGTGACTACGCCGTCCTTCAGCATGACGAGGCCGGGGTTGGAACGGATGACAGTTTTCAGGGCCGTGGGGTCGACGAAATACATGGGATATTTGGCGCCGGTCTGCGTGCGGAATGTCGCCATCTGTTCGGCAGTAGCGCCGGCAAGCGCATTGAACGGAATTCCATTCTTCGCGCAGGCCTGGTAAAACTCGTTGACATCGCCCATCACTTCACGGTCCGTTTTGTCGAGATCGTACATGACGAGGAAATACTGCACGCCTTTCAGCAGGAGCAGGGAATCGGTGATGTTTTCGTTCGTTGAAAAATCAGTGATGCCGAAATCGAGCACCGTCGGGGTGCAATTTCCCTCCCTGACTTTTTTGTCGTGGCGGCAGAAGTAGGACCACGTGCTGTCGGGCAAGCTGTCGACGCGGAACCCGCGGTACGGCCCGAGGCTGTCGTTGTTGTGGTAATAATAGAATTCCATCACCACCGAATCCTGCACGCAGCCGGTTGTGGCCGGATCTTTTTCATGTGAAGCGACGTAGAGGTTCGTGCCGATCTTGTACGGGCGGAAATCGATCAGCGGGAGGTGGCGCCAGGTGTAAACCGGGAACGCGAACGAGAGGAACAGCCCGATGCCCGCCACGGCTGCAAGCACGATGCGGTTGCGGAAGAGCGGCTGAATGTTTTGCTCGCCGACAAAAAGGATGGTGATGAGAATAAGCAGGATGAGATCTTTCCAGAACGATTCCCAGGGCGTGAGCTTGATCGCGTCGCCGAAGCAGCCGCAGCTCGTCACCTTGTTGCAGCAGGCGCTGTAGAACGTGAGGAAGCTGAAAAAGACGATCATGGCGAGCAAGAGGAATAAAACCCATCTCACCTGTATGCCCAGCAGCAGGAAAATTCCCAGCGCAATTTCGAATCCGCAGATGAAGATGGCGAGGAACAGGGAATGCTCCGCGAAGAAGTCATACATCCCTTTGAGGGCGCTTTCTTCCGGGGCGGGCGGGGGAGGAGGCGTCCAGTTCGGGTTCGCCGCCTTCATCGATTCTTCGTACGCGCGTTTTTTATCTTCCTCTTTCTTTTTGATCGCTTCTTCTTCGCAGGGAATTTTGGTTTTTCCTTCGCCCACAACCTGCATGTCGCAGCTGAAGCCCTGCCCGAACACGCCGAAATATTCTTCCAGCTTGTAGCTGAACCCTACGGGATCATTTGCTTTGATAAAGCCGGAAAAAATAAACAGTCCGCCCACTGCAATACGCGTGATGTGCGTGAGCCAGCGGAAACGGCCGAAAAAATTGCTGAAGTTGATAAGAATGACAAGCAGCGCCAGCACGCCGAGCAAATACATGCGGTTGAAGCAGGGCGGGCACAGGAAATAAATGAGCGCAGCCACCCCGATAGAGGCGATTGCGCGGAAGAGACGGCTTCTCAGGAACTTCATAAGGTTATTTGCCTTCAGCGAGTCGTATCAAAGCAAAGATAGCGTAATTGATAATATCGAAGTAGTTGGCGTCGATGCCCTCAGAGATCACCGTCGTCCCGTCGTTGTCCTCGATCTGCTTGATGCGGAGCAGCTTGACAAGAATGAGATCGGTGAGGCTGCTGATGCGCATGTCGCGCCATGCTTCCCCGTAATCGTGATTTTTATTTTCCATCAAAGATCGCGCCGCGGAAGCGTATTTATCATAAAGCTTCAGCGTTTCGTCGACCGGCATTTCCATGCGTTTGTCGTCTTTCAGCTCGAGCTGCATGAGCGCGATGATGGAATAGTTCACCATGCCGATGTATTCGCCGCGGATGTCGTCGGCCACTTTCTGCGAGCCGGTTTGTTCGATGGTGCGGACGCGCTGGGCTTTGATGAACACCTGGTCGGTGATGGAGGAAATGCGGAACATGCGCCAGGAAGTGCCGTAATCCCGCAGCTTTTTGGCGAAGATGTCCCTGCAGATGGCTATACTTGCGTCGTACTGCTGCGACGTATTTTTCATAAAATCGGGATGAAGGCACAAGATACACACTTTACATTGCACTGCGGAACGCTCCGCCTCGACCTTTCCACGCCTGCCGTAATGGGCATCCTGAACGTTACGCCCGACTCGTTCTTCGACGGGGGAAAGCACGGCACGCCGGGAGCAGCGCTCGCGCACGCGGAAAAAATGGTGAAGGAAGGCGCGGCGATCATCGACATCGGCGCAGCCTCCACGCGGCCCGGCGCCGCCCAGCCCACAGAAGAAGAAGAGTGGCGGCGCCTGGAGCACGTGATCCCGCTGCTCCGCGAAAAGCTCCCGCAAACGATCCTTTCCGTCGACACGTGGCGCAGCGGCATCGCGCGGAAAGCCGTGGAAGCCGGTGCGCACATCGTCAACGACATTTCCGGCGGAACGATGGATGAAAAAATGTTCGCCACCGTCGCCGCGCTGAACATTCCCTACGTGCTCATGCACATCCGCGGCACACCCGAAACGATGCAGCAGGACCCGCACTACGACGACGTGGTGGCCGAAGTCCGCGACTATTTCACCGGGCGTTTGCAGCAGCTGAAAAAGCTCGGCGCCACCCAGGTCATCCTCGATCCCGGTTTCGGTTTCGACATGGCGCGGCTGTCG
>CBIHOC010000014.1:0-129981 GCA_966211705.1 uncultured Chryseobacterium sp. | reverse complement strand
CCGGGCTTTGTTCAAAATCTTGAATTGCACTTATGACTTGAACTCGGCATGTGCAAATGTGCAGGTGCAAATGCGCGCAAATGCTTCGCACGCAAGAGGCAGGGAATGGGCTTCCGGTCAATATATACTTTCATCCTCACATCTGCACATCTGCATATCTGCACATTTGCACATTCATTCGACGACTGGTATTGACAAACGCGTATGTTTTGCTATACATTTGCGGCTTAAACAAAACCGCCCGAAAAAATGAAAATCCTCAAACGAATTGCAATTGTTCTTGGCGCGCTCGTCGTCGTGTATTTGGTTGTAGCTATGGTCTGCAGCTCAACCGTTCACGTCGAACGTTCAATGGTCATCAATGCCGACAGCAAAACGGTGTATGACCAGGTGAACACCCTTCAGAACTGGAAAAGCTGGTCTTACTGGGATAATATCGACACGGCGATGGTGTCGAAGTACGAAGGCCCTGCAGCAGGTGTCGGCGCGAAGCATTCATGGGAAAGCAATAACGATTCTGTCGGGAAAGGCACGCTGACGATCACGAAAGCCGAAGAAGGCAGGTTCGTGGAGACCGAGCTGTACTTCGACGGCATGGGCACGAGCCTGGGCGGATGGAAGATCAGGGATACGACGGAAGGCGTGCTGGTGACGACTTACATGGACATGGAAATTCCGTTCCTGATGCGCCCGATGATGGCGATGATGGATATGGACGCCATGCTCGGTTCTGATTTCTCGAAAAGCCTGAGCGGCCTGAAAATGGTTGCCGAAGAAAAAGCGAAAGCCAGCGCCGTTCCCCAGGTGAAGATCGAAGCCACCACCGCGGGCCCGATGAAAGTGCTCACCGTCAAGGACAGCTGTACGGAAAAAGATATCAGTGAGAAGCTCGGTGCGCTTTACGGCGAGATCGGCCAGGTGATGGGAACCGCCGGGGCCACGCAGGTCGGGGCTCCTTTCGCGATCTACCACAAGGTCGAAAGAACACCCGACGGCGGCATGAAGTTCTGGCTCGAAGCCGGCATCCCCGTGGATAAGGAAGTGAAGTCTTCCGGCCGCGTGAACTATTGGGAAATGCCTGGCGGCAACGTCGTGAAAGCATGGCACTACGGCTCTTACGAGTCCACCGAGCAAACCCACGAAACCATCGACGCCTGGATGAAAGCCAACAACAAAGCCATGGCCGGCGCGCCCTGGGAAGTTTACGTGACCGATCCCGGCAAAGAGCCCGACCAGTCGAAGTGGCTGACGGAGATCTACTACCCGGTGCAATAATCGAAGCGTTTTTTGTTGAAAGCCGCCCTGTACACGCGCAGGGCGGCTTTTTTATTCGATCGATGAATTATGGATCGAGCCGCTGACGCAACAAGTCATGGATATCTGAATTTCGTACCCGTGGCACAATACTTGTTTTTTAAAGGCTAAAGCCTTAGTTTTACCCTACTAAACGCAAATCCAACACATGAAACGTCTCATTCTCATCCTCGGCGTACTCTTTACGTTCGTCGCCGCCAATGCCCAGCAGGCAGCCACCCGTCCCGCACAGGAACGCGCACATGCGCAGGCCCTCCGTCTCAAGAAGCTGGTTTCCCTTTCTGACGACCAGATGGTGAAAGTGGAAGCTATTTTCCTCGCCCGCGCCGAAGCCATAGATGCGATCAACGCCGATGCGGCCAAATCGCCCGAGCAGAAAAAAGCCGACATCCAGAACGTGCGCGACGCAAAAGAGACCGAGCTGAAAGCCGTCCTCACCGCCGACCAGTACACGCAATACCAGCAGCAAAAAGCCAGCCGTAAAGCCCGCAAAGCCGCAACCGCCGGAGCTGAAGAGTAATAAGAACTTACATTGAGAAAACCCTTCGCCCCCGCGAGGGGTTTTCTATTTTATGCCACCGCCAACCGCAACCGCAACCGCAACCGCCAACCGCAACCGCAACCGCCAACCGCCAACCGCCAACCGCCAACCGCCAACCGCCAACCGCCGCTACCAACCGCCACCACCAACCTGGCGACAGGAATTCTCCTCTCCCAGAAAACGTTCTCCGAAGAGCTCAATAGAACCGCTCACTCTGCTCAATGGCATCCATGATCTTCTCCAGCATCACGTCCCCGTTTTCGTCCGGGTGAAGCGCGAGGGGAGGTTTGAAACGGATGGAAAGCGTCACGCCTTTTTTCTTCAGCTTCAGTCCTTTTTTGTCGAACGCGCGCCGGAAGCCGTCGATCACCACGGGCACAACAATGGGATTGTATTTTTTTACGAGCGCAGTTACGCCGCGGCGGCCTCTGGCATGGACCTTCGTGGTTCCCTGCGGAAAGTTGATGACCCAGCCGTCGCTGAGCGCAATGCCGATGTTTCCGAGGTCTTCCATGCGCACTTTCCGGTTGATGTCGGTGTCGCCCTGGCGCCAGGTGCGCTGGATGGAAACAGAACCGACGTAGGCGAAGATGCGGGGAAGAAATCCCTTTTTCATCGTCTCTTCGGCAGCCACGAAATAGTTGTTGACGCGCGGGCGGAAAAGGTACCAGGGGCGCCCGATGGTATCCCGGTAACCGTTTTTAACGGCACAGAACACGTGCAGCATGGCGATCACATCCGCGAAATAAGTCTGGTGGTTGGAAACGAAAAGCACATTCCTTGCCGGCAAGTTGTCGAGATGTTCCGTACCGGAAATAATGGTCCGGTTCTTCCGGGCGTATCGGCTCCACGTCAGCCAGCCGATAAGGCTTACAAGTATGCGTTTGATGAAAAGCTGGTGACCGAACGGGTCGCGGCGAAACATTGCCCGAAGATACATAATGAGTGTGAAAACGGATTTCGGTTGTCGGTTGTCGGTCGCGGCTTCGCCGCTTCGGTTGTCGGTTGTCAGTTGTCAGTTAAATATCGCTCAAACTGACAACTGACAAACCCCAGACAACCGACAACCCTGGACAACCGACAACCGAAAACCGACACCCGGGATTGCTTACATTTGCATGATGCTTCCAAAAGCCCCGTCACGGTTCATTCTTCTCCTGTTCAGCTTTTTCG
Source organism: uncultured Chryseobacterium sp. (assembly GCA_966211705.1). GTDB lineage: Bacteria > Bacteroidota > Bacteroidia > Palsa-965 > Palsa-965. The sequence goes on along the minus strand of CBIHOC010000014.1, from coordinate 126,953 downwards.
TCTTGCTCTTCAGCGGGTGCTTCGAGATCGTGGAAGATGTGACGGTCCATTCGGACGGAACGGGAACATTTTTTTACACGGTCAATCTCAGCCAGAGCAAAAACCGCCTCGACGGATTGATGCAGCTCGACAGCTCCGACGGTTACCGCGTGCCGAAACGGAAGGAGATCGACGAAGAGATCCTGAAAGCCAAAACCTCGCTTGAGAAATCGCCCGGCATTACAAACGTTGCGACCACCGCCGACTGGGTCAATTACATCTACACGGTGAAATTCGATTTCAATTCCGTGAACAACCTCAACCTCGCCGTGGAAATGCTTTCGCAGGACCTGTCGAGCGACCACAAGCGCATCCCGGAAGCTTCCGACAACTTCGCATACACCGGGAAAATTTTCGACCGGAAAAATCATTACGACGCAAAAGCCATGTCCCCGAAAATGACGCGGCAGGACAAGGAGATCATGAGGAATGCGTCCTACACCTGCATTTACCGTTTCGATAACGCCGTCAGATCCTGCTCGAACAAAGACGCCGTAGTTTCCAAAAGCGGGAAGTCGGTCATGCTCAGGCTCAATATGCTGCAGCTGGCGCAGGGGCAAAAGTCGGTGCTCAATAAAATCGTTCTGCAATAACCCCTCATGAAAAATTTCCTCCCCGCGTTGTTCCTCCTGCTTTGCCTGCCGTTTGCCGGCCTGCAGGCGCAGGACATTTCCACTCACATTCCTTCACGCGCCACGTTCATCATCACGATCAACCCGGCCGCCCACGTCAAAAACGGCGACGTGCTCGAGCTCAACCAGCTGGAGCTGTTCACGCGCACCAGCGAATTCGGCAAGAGCTACGACTTTCTCTACGGCGATGAAGACCTCGACGAGGAACCGCGGCTCGCGTTCAGCCAGCTGTTCTCCGACATTTTCTCCACGCCCCAGCTCACCGGCGTGGACACGGCGCGGAAAATGTTCATCTTCAACGACGAGCCCGACTCGGTGCATTACTGGGCCTACATCCTCCCGCTCAACAACAGCGCTGCATTTACCGAATACGTAACGACGAAACTTTTCAAAACCAAACCCGAAGTCAGCAAAGGCTCCGGCTTTTCTTCCGTCACCGCCGATCGTATTTCCGTGGGCTGGACGAAAACGTACGCGATCATTCTTCTCGCGGATTACGATTACGAATTTTACCCGAGCGAAGAAACCCGGTACGAGCTGGTACGCACGCGCGACAGCATCGCCGCTGCAGAAGCCATGGCGGAAGAAAAGGCCCGTCTTTCCGACACGCTGATCAACGACAGCATCCGGCTGGCACGCACGGAAGCGTTGATGAAAGAGGCGAAGGAGATGGAGGAAATGCTCGCAAAAGACACGCTTCCCGAAGAATATATTTTCGATCCGCTCTATTTCTACAACGAGGAATCGCACTGGATGCGCGAGATGGAACGCGAGCGCAAACGCCTCGATTCGACCGTGGCCGCCATGGCATCGCTCCAGCTCAAGCAGCTCATCAATTTGTCCTATGAAGAGTCGGTGGAATCGGTGGCGAACTTCCGCTCGGTGATGACGGAAAATTTCGACGCGATCTACTGGTATAATTACGGCCAGAAAATGCAGGACTATTACGAGCAGAATGTTTCGCTCCGCCGCAGGTATTACGAAGTGTTCGGAAATGCCTCCGGCGCCGACACGACGATCAAAAACATGTGGAAAGGCTCTTACGTGGTCAGCCTTGTCCGTTTCCAGGGAGACGTGGCGACGATGGAGCAGCGCTCCTATTTCAGCCCGGAGCTGCAGCAGCACACGAAAGGACTTTACGCCGGGCGCGTGGACAAAAAAATGTTCAGCTACGTGAAAGGCGAAAACCTCATGGGCTTCGTGGCGATGTCGGTGGACATGGAGAAGTTCATGAAGTTCTACGGATCGGTCTACCGCGAGTCGATGTCGAACTCGTTCATGGGCATGTACGAGCCGTATTACCTGATGATGTGGGACCTGCTCCGTGTTTTCCTCGACGAAGAAACGATGTACAATCTTTTCGACGGGCAGTTCCTGTTCGCCGTCACCGACCTGAAGCCGTACACGTCGTCTTACGTCACGTACGATTACGACGAAAATTTCAACCGAACGGAAGTCCGGAAAGAGCACACGGAAATTCGTCCCGAGTTCATCTTTCTTGCCGGCATCGGTAAAAAGGACAAGGCGCAGCAGATCCTTGCCATCCTCGAGCGCACGGGCGCCGTCAGGAAGCAGAACAATCTTTATTACCTCATCAATACGCCCGGCGAGTACGACGTGAAGCTGTTCCTCGCGTTGCACAAAGGCATGCTGATCGTCACGAACAACGAAGAGCTGATGCTCAACAATCTTGAAAAAGGTTACCCGAAAAACAAGCAGCTGAAACGGAACCTCCGCAAGCTGGGCCGCCGGAGCGCGCTCGTGGGCTGGTGGGACGGACAGAAATCCTTCGAGCTGGTGAAAAAGAACCGGCTGGAATATTTAAGCGAAGACGACAAAGAATCGCTCGACGTGCTGGAGCAGAATGTCAACAGCGGGATCGTGCTCGGGAAAAAATCGAAAAAAGGCGTGCAGCGCATCGAGGTAAAGATCGAACTGAATGAATCGAAGGATGGAAAAAAATCGACGAGCTTCGTCCGCTTCTTCCGACTGCTGAATTCGCTGTTCCTTGTCCGGCAATAACAACCTATGAAACGCGGTATCCGCATCACATTTTTCACCGTGCTTTTCCTGGCCGGAACGGGCATGCTGCTCTGGTATCTCCTGATGAAACGGGAAGTTCCGGCCCACGCGCGCTGCATTCCCCGGAACGCCGTGGCCGTCGTAACGCTCAACCTCCGCGAGCTCGCGCTCGACCATGCCTCGGACGAGCACCTCTTTCCCGAAGTCGCCGGCAAGCCGGTCAAGGCGCTGGAATCGATCCGCAAGGCCATCAGGGCCACGGGCGGATCAGGCATCAAAGAAACCGCCGATGTGCTGGCCTTTTTTTACCAGGACGGCGATGCGGCATTCATCGGCGTTGCTGCGGCCGTGGACGACAGCGTTTACCTGAGAAAGCTCGTTCGTTCGGAATTGCCGAAATACATGGGGCTGCACGAAATTTCCGCGGGAGGAAAAACGCTGTTCCGCCTCGACACAACTTCCGCAGTTCTCGGGTGGAACCAGGAAATCGTGCTCCTCCTCTACCCGTTCAGCGACCACGGCGCCGAAGTAACTGCCGCGCAATGTGCAAAGCTGCTCGACCAGGATGAGAGCGCTTCGGTGCTTGCCGATGAAAATTTCCGGGAGCACGAGCTCTCTTCTTTCGATGCCGGTTTCTGGCTCCAGGCAAAACCTTTTCTCGCGTTCACAAGAGGCGGCGACCTTTTCCGCGTCGCGCTGCACAACGTCGACTATCTTTCGCTTGCGATCGGGTTCCGCGAAGGGGAGATCAACATGCGGAAAATCGTTACGGTGAACAAACCTTCCGCCACCATCGCCTACAACACGCCGCTCCTCGTTCCCTGCGACCCGAAACAGGTGAAGGGATTCTGGCATCTCCCGCTCGACCTGCGCAACGACAGCATGCTCGACGCATATGCAGATGCGCCGCCCCTGGGCATTCTCCCGTTCGGCGACGACCGCACGAAAGCGCTCGCAAAATTCCTCGACGGCAATTCCTGCGTTTACACGCACGATACGCTGAGCTACGGGATGGAATACATCACGTACGAATACGACGAGGAATTCAACCAGGTACCGAAGAAAGGTTTCCGGCGCATCACGAAGATCGCCAGCAGCACAACGTATGGCGTAAGCGATACGACCGGCGCAAAAAAGCTGATCACGGAATGGATGCGGACCGACAGCGTTCCGTTCAAAGACGGCGCATGGGTTGTCAGTGAAAATGGAATGGAAGAACGCCTGGTCCTTTCCGGGAAGCTCCTGACGATAACGAACTGGCCGCTGACCGACGGTACGCAGCGCGCCATGCCCGCGCAGAACCTCGACCTTTATTTCCCGGTCGGCGAATACCTTCAGTCGTACAGCGAAGGCGTGCGGTTTTTCATGGACGAAGACCTGCAGGCCCTTCTCGGCGAAAACCTCGGCGTGCTGACGATGTCGCAACCGCTCGTGCTGGGAAATTCCCGTTCCAGCGGCATCCGGCTCGTGATGAAGAACAAAAGCGTGAACGCCCTCGTCCAGCTCGAAGACCTGGCGAAGAAAGCATGGAATTGATGCGCGGATGAATTTGCAGGTGAAGGATGTTCCTCACCTGCGTTCATTCGTTCAACCTGCCGGGATCAGCGACTGGAGATGCTGGGCGAATTTTGCAGGCTTCGGCATCTTTACAAAAAATTGCTGTTCGCTTTTGGCAACCAGGTTTTTCGCCCGTGCCAGCGCTTTGGCGCCGCTACCGGTGAGCCCGAGCAGCATGGCACGCCCGTCGAGATGGTCGCTTTCGCGCGCGATGAACTTTTTGCGTTCCAGCAGGCGCACGACCTTGGATGTCATCATCACGTCGGTGCCGGCTTTGCGCGCAAGCTTGACCTGCGTCACAGGATGGCGTTTTCCGCCGAGCAGCTCGAGCGAATCGAGAAGCAGGTACTGAACATGCGTCAGGCCGACCGGGTCAAGCGCAAGCTTGATCTGCCGCTGCCACGCATTGGCCGCCTGCCACAACAGGAATCCTGTGTAAGCTGCAGAATGCTTTTTCTTTTTGGACATTGAGTGTAGGGATAGGGTAATTCAAAGATAGGCGGAATTGCCAATCTTCAATTGCCGGTCGCTAATTGTTTTGACCCGTTGATTGTGCAGGATTGCCGCTGGACACTCCTGCAGGAATTTCCAATTGCCGATTTCCGGTTGCAATTGAAAATCCGAAATCACTCCCCTGCGTCGAAGCCGAAGGTGACGCCGGCTTTCACGCCGAAGCGGTCCGTTTTCTCACCGGGCGTGTAAATGATCGTACCGGCGATCTGCGGAGCTACGTAAATGTTCCATTTTAAGTTTGTCGGCATTTTGAAACGTGCGACAAGGTTGCAGCTCATCTTACCGGTTTCTTCGCCCTGCCCGCCCCATCTCCGCCAGTATTCGAAACCGAGCGGGTTGACGGAGAAGTGCATCTTCAGCCGGTTTTCCGTGACGTACATGCCCGCGCCTTCGGGGATGAGGATCAGCAGCGAGCCGGCCCCGTTCAGGAGGTTGTTCAGTCCGCCGCCGCCCACGCGCGAAAGCAGCCAGATGCCCGCCACCGCGCCCACCGGCGCATGCGCATACAACCCGCGGTCGCGGTACAGCCCGATGTTGGCCTGGTAGTTCAACGTGAAGCGATCGCCGACCGGGATGTGGAGCATTCCCCCGATGGAAGTCTGACCGCGGTAGCCGAGCTGGAAGTGTTCGACGTAAAGTCCGCCCTCAATGGCGCCCTGTGCCGGCGACAAAAAAGGGAGAAACAACAGGAGAAAAAGTAAAAGTTTCCGGCGCATACGGGTTAGGTTTTTCAAACCACCGGGTCAAAAATAAAGCCAAAGGGCCCAGGTGGCGCCAGGTGTTTCATATCTGGCGCATCCCGTTAGTTCTGCGGCTGCGGGCGGTCGGGCATTCGTCCCTCCCACTTGTCGCGGATCACGCCTTCTTTGACCGGGCGGAACGACGTGCGGCGGTTTTTCTGGTGTGCGGCTTCCCACTCCGGGCTCTTCGCCACCATCGCGTTGATGTCCTTGTCGGGGATCAGCGGCTGCGTCTCGCCATATCCTTTGGCCGATACTCGGTCGGGTGAAATGCCTTTCGAGATCAGGTAATCCGTGCAGCTTTTTGCGCGGGCCTGCGACAGGTTGAGGTTATACACATCGCTGCCGCGCGTGTCGGTGTGCGATGCGATCTCCACGCTGATGTTGTCGTTCAGCTCGAGGAACGCGGCAAGGTCGTCAAGCACTTTTTTGGATTCCGGTCGCAGCGTCGCGCGGTCGAAATCGTATTCGATGCCGGGGATCACGATCTCGCCGATCGGGATCGGGGTCAGGAAAAAGTCGTGCTCGAACACCCTGCTGTCGGTCAGGCCGACGGTGGAAATGTTGGTGGCGTCGCCGAAGTATTTATTCTTCTGCGCTTTGATGTACAGCTCTTCGTTCAGCACCAGCTCCGCTTCATAGTAGCCGGCCGAATCGGTGATCACGAAGAACGGCTCCACGTTTCCGCGGATGTCTTTGAAGGTAAGCAGCGCGTTGCTGATCGGCTCGTTGGTTTCGGAATTGTACACGTGGCCGTGAATGGAGAACACAAGCGGTTCGTTCGAAAACTGGTAGGCGCGATAGCAGTAGCCGCTCCCGGGCCCGCAGTCGGTGCATTTCTCACGGTCGGAAGAAAAATAGCCGTGCTGCTGCATGCGGTCGAGCACGAAATACGCGTCGTCGCGCGACGAGTTGAACGGCGCCTCGAGGTTGTTCGGTTTCGACCAGGTGGAATCGTCGGCGTTGAACGAAGACTTCATGATGTCGAAACCGCCGAAGCCGCCCATGCCGTTGGAGCTGTAAAAAAGCGTGCTCGATGTGAAATGGTAGAACGGCGTCACCTCGTCATCCGCGCTGTTGATCAGCGGGCCGAGGTTCACTGCCGGCGACGCATTGCCGTTCTCGTCCAGCTGCACGGACCACAGGTCGAGGCCGCCCTGCCCGCCTTCACGGTCCGACACGAAATACATGGTGGAACCGTCGTTGGAAAAGAACGGCATCATGTTGCGGCAATTCGGCGCATTGACATTGGCATCGAGCCTTCTCGGCGCGAGCCATTTGTCGTTGACGTTGCGGCACATGTAGATGGCGCATTCTTTCCCGTCCTCGCTCCAGCGTGTGAAGAACAAACTTTCTTTCCCGAACGACACCATCGCGGCGCCTTCATTCATCGGCGTATTGAGATCGGCGATCGGGCTGTTCACCGGCTGCGGCTGCATCCACTTTCCGCCTTCGCGTCTTGCCGTGTAGATGTCGGTGCTGTACGCATCAAGGCCGAGACGCGCAAGGTCGGGCGTGGATTTGTTCCCGGGTTTCGCCGCGGTGAGCAGGAGCGCGTTCGGATCGCCGAAATACGTTGCGGCAAAAACAGCCGTTCCCGAATTGATCACGCTGTCCATCTGCCGCACGATCACTTCTTTTTTCACGCTGTTCGAATCCAGCGCAAACAGGCAGCCTGCGCTGGCGCGTGTGGCACGCCTGAATCCCGGGTGGGACGGGTCGAGCGGCTCGGCGTACATGTCGAACTGCTTGATGGCCGCTTCATATTTCGCGTTGTTCATCAGCGTTACCGCATACCAGTAACGTGTGTCGGGGAAACGTTTGTCGGGAAGGAAAAGCGCCTGGCGGTACCAGATCTCCGCGTTGTCGTAATCGTGCATCTGGCGGTAACATTCGGCGATGCGGTGCGTAACGTAACGCGTGCGGCTGTCGTTGCCCGTAACGAGGTTCGGGTTGGCGAGCATCGTGGTGTCCTGCGCGGCAGTTGCCACGGCGCCGGTGTCGACAAGCTTTTTAGCCGGTGTGAACGGCCGGCATTCGTAAGGCGTCACAAGGTCGCGGTCGTTGCCGGGCGCGAGCGTCACCACGTGCTGGTAGCAGGCCAGCGCGAGCTTGTAGTTTTTTTCGTCGAATGCTTTATCACCGAATTCCAGCCATTCACGGCGGCTCTGGCCGTTTACGGCAAGAACGGCGATAATGCAGCAAAGTGTCAGGGCGATCCGCCTCATAATCTCGGGCAATTGGGTGCTACCACCGGTGTTTTACGTTTTGCAATATAGATCACGGAAAATTCGATGCCGCCGCGGTTGTTCGTGGCAGGCTTGAGCGTGGACGTATTCACGTCGTAGCTCAGGCGGTACGTAAACGCCCCGTGCTTCAGCCCGACTTCCATGATCGCGGCATCCTTCGAGCGGAAGGTGGGACCGACGATCAGGTACGAATCGGAATTCGGCAGGAAAATATTCGCCATCAGGCCGATCACCATTTCCTGCGCGTTCGTTTGTTTCATGTACAGGAAACGCGGCTGCAGCTGGAGCCGTTCGTTGATCCCGACGCGCGCGCCCGCATGCAGGATGTAGTGAATGGGCAGCTTGTTCGACACGCCGAAAAATGTTTCCGTCGGCTGGTTGAGGTGGAATGCGGAAAAACCGATGAACGGGTTGATGCGGCTGGTCTCTTTCGCATAATAATACAACGCGCCTGCGCTCACCGTTAACATGTAAATCCGTTCCGTCGTATTTCCTTCACCGTTCGGCATCGCAATATCGAAACCTCCGCCGTTGTTCATCGAGTACTGGTTGTTCCACGTGAGCCGCCCGAAATCCAGGCTCTTCTGGATCATTCCCGCTTCCATTCCGAACGCGATGTGGTGCACGTTGCTCTTGTCCACCTGCAGGTCGTACGCGGCCGAAAGGTTCGCCTGGAACACGTTGAAATTCCCGAAGCCCGCGCGGTTGTCCATGATCTGCACGCCCACACCGTAACGTTTGACGGGCATGTCCCACGCCAGCGCTGCCGTCTGGAAAGGCTTCGTCGCCACCGCCGACCATTGGTTCCGGTAGTTCGCATGGATGCGATAATGCCCGTCGAACATGCCGGTCATCGCCGGGTTGAGATAGATCTTCGCCGCATCGTAATGGGTCAGGTGGAAATCCTGTGCCGGCAACTGGGCCAGCGCAGCAAGAAAGCACCCGGTAAGAAGTAGTCGTCTGATCATTGTACGTCGTGTGATCGGGTGAGTTTGTGTTAACGGACGAGCGTAACGTCTCCGTGCAGGTCGTATGTTTTTGAATCGGGCGTGACGGCGTGCACGGTGTACACGTAAACCCCCATCGGCTGCGGAATTCCGTCGCGTTTTCCGTCCCAGCCTTCTGCCTGGCTCATGCCGACGAAGATCAGCTCGCCCCAGTTGTTGTAGATGCGCAGCTCGAGCTCGATGAACGGTCCGCCGCGAACAATGAACGTATCGTTCTGCCCGTCACCGTTCGGCGAGAAGCCCGACGGAACCGCGGGCGGCGTGCTGATGATGTAGTCGAGCACCAGCGTGTCGGTGCAGCCGTTCGTATCCGCCACCACGAGCGTCACCGGGTACGTGCCGGGATTCTGCCAGGCGTGGTTCGGGTTCTGCTGCGTGGAAGGCGAAGTGGAATCGCCGAAATCCCACCACCAGCTGTTGACGTTGAAATACGAGAGGTCGGTGAACTGGACGTTCTGTGTCGTGTTTGCAGCCGTTGCGGGGCTTGCAGTGAACGCAGCCGTCGGCGAAGGATAAACAACCACGGACTGTGTCACCGAATCGACGCAGCCGTAATTCGAGGTGGCCGTCATCGTCACGTTCCATGTTCCGGCCGACGTATAAATGTGCGGAACAGGATTCCCGGTTCCCGTGCCGGCGTCGCCGAAGTCCCATTGCCAGGAAACCACGCTTCCCGTATCGACGGTAGATGCGTCGGAGAAGATCGTTCCGTCATTGAGGCAATACCCGTTTGTCGTGAACGCAGCAAGCGGATCAGGATAAACGTAAACCGGCTGAACGACCGTGTCGGGACAACCGTTCGCGGAAGAAACGACGAGCGTGACGTTGTACCATCCGCCGGTGGAATACGTGTGCGAAGGATTCTGCAGTGTCGACGTATTGTTCGTCGGCGGATCTCCGAAATCCCACGACCAGCTCACGACCGGGCTGACGGAAGTGGACACGTCGGTGAACGGCAGCACTGCGCCGGGACAAACGCTGGTATAGGTGAATGCCGTATTCGGCGCGGGAATGATCGTTACATAAAGCGTGTCGCGCTGTTGCTGGCAACCGCCGTTGTTCAGCGAATTGAAAACGATCACCACTTGCCCGCTCGACAGGTCGCCGGCGCCGGGCAGGTAAGTTGTTGTCAGGTTCGTGTCGCCGCCGGGGAATGTTCCGTCGCCGAGCGAAGTCCAGTAACCTTGTCCCGTTGCCGTAGAAGCGACGACCTGGAAGGGAATGTTGCTGCACGCCGTGTCGGCTGCGGTAGCTGAAACGTTGGGCGGGGGCGCGAGGAAAAGGGTAAGCGTATCCGTTTCCGGGTTGCAGGAGCCGTTGCCCGTTGTGGTGAACCAGAGATACACTTGTCCTGCCGCAGCATCACCGGGGCTCGGATCGTACGTGGTGCAAAGGTTTGTCGCGTTGGCGAATGTTCCGGAGCCGGACGTGGACCATACGCCGCCGGTGGCGAGTGAAATCGCCGCACAGATGTTCACATACGGCGTATCGTTGCACACGCTGAGGTCCTGCCCCACGTCCGAAGTGGGACCGGGCGTGAACGTGATCAGCACCGTGTCGGCATCCTGCCCGCAAAGTGAAGCGCCCGTGGTTTGTAAAATGAGATACGTGTAGCCCGAATCGATCTCCGCCTGCGTGGGCGTGTACGTCGCGTTGAGCACGGTTGAATCCGGTGTGAACGTTCCCGGGCCGGACCAGTAGCCGCCTGAAATGTTCAGCACGTTTCCGCCCAGGCCGATGTCGGGATTGTTGGTGCACGTGAACGTATCATTGCCCGCCAGCGCGATGGGCGCCGCAAGCACGGTGATCGTTTGCTGGATCGTGTCGTTGCAGCCGAGCTGGTTCGTCGCCGTGTGCGTGACGGTGTACGTTCCGCTCGCGCCGTAGGTGTGCGTCGGGTTCTGCGCAGTGTCGGTCGTCGCATCGCCGAAGTCCCACCAGTACCCGGTGATCGTCGAGTTGGGTGAAGGCGTCGAGCTGTCGGTGAATGTCATCGGTTGCCCCGAGCAGACGCTGTCGTTCGATGGCGTCATCACGACGTTCACATACGAAAGCTCCACCGATTGAAAGGTCGTGTCGGCGCAGGCCGTGCCGACGTTGATGACGAGCATGACGTTGTAAGGTCCGAGGCCGGGATAGTTGTAGCTCGGGCTGAACTGGCTGGACGTGTCGGTGGTGACTGCGCCGTCGCCGAAATCCCAGAAGTAGCTGTTCGCGGGATCGCTGAGGTTCTGGAAATTCACGGTGCTGCCCGAGCAGGTGCCGGCGGGCGGGCCGATGACGGCCTGTGCGAGCGGCGGGCAATAAATAACGTTGAACTGGAAGTCGCGCAGGATCTCACCGATCTTGACGCCATTCCGGAATTCCTCGCAACGCACGCCGGCCACGAACTGCCCGGTGTTCGGCGGGGAGCCGGTGATGAACCCGTTCGCGCTGATGTTCAGGTTCGGTCCGCCTGTCGGGTTGTTGGGCCCGTAACCCGGCTGCCAGGTGATCGGCGTAAATGTGGCGACACCGCCGGGGAACGTGGGAGCAGGATCGGAATACGGCGTGTACCAGGAATACACGAGCGAATCGCCGTCGGGATCGGTTGCGGAATGATCGAAGTCGATGGACTGTGCCTGGCAGACGAACACCGGGGGCGGGTTCACCCACGACGGGCTGCTGTTGGTGAGGAGGATCGACTGGTCGGGGATCTGCGCGTACCAGCTTTCGCCGGCATTGAGCGGGTTGACCACGTTGGTGAGCGTGCTGTTGCGGCAGCAATACTGGAAGAACAGGTGATATCCGCCGGGCTGCGGGGGAAGGTTGTTCACCACGCGCGTGAAAATGGCTTCTTCGAGGCACAGGCCGGGATTGGCCGCGCAGGTATCGATGTAAGGATTGACGAGGTTGGAAGTGGTGAATGGAATGACAATGTCTTTGTCGGGCGCAAACGAAGCGCCGTTCACGTCCCGCACCTCGATGCGCACGCTGCCGGGGAAAGCAGCGTTGCCGGGCCGGCAGTCGCGGTACATCTTAAGGGTGACGCGGTACGTCGCGCCGCCAAGGTGTTCATACGTCAGCGAACCGCCGACAATGTGTGTGGCATTTGCTGCGATTACGCAAAACAAAGCCATACACAATAAGGTAAACCTTCTCATGTATTTCGAGCGCAGGTGTTTGACTGGGTCTGCTGCTGACTAAGATACGACAAATGGCGGAAGTACAAAGAAAGGGGGGAAAGGACTTAGGTGTTAGGTGTTAGGCAATATTCGGACGCTAAGACCTAAGTCCTAATACCTAATTCCTATTTTTTCTCCCCATCCGCAATTTCCACCTGGAAGAACCCGCCGAAATTGCAACCCGTGACGTGGACGTAATATTTTCCTTCCGGGAATCCTGACATGTTCAGCACGGGTCTTCCGAAAACGGCGCGGTAGCCTTCTGAATTCGGTTGCGACATGGGGATGCCGTGGTGGTCGCCGTAAAGCAGGCGGTTGTAATTGGCCTGGTCGTACATGAACAGCTGAAGACGTTCCTGGCCGGCGGGGAAAAGCACGAGCACGCTGTCGTCGGGAAAATTCCGGGTGAGCAGCACGGGCTGCACGCTGTAGCGCGACGTGTCGGTCGTTTCAAGATACGATTCCGGGATTTCGACTTTCTGGAAATGCCGTTCACGGTCGAGGAACAGCCACGCGGCGGCGCTTCCTGCACCGAGCAGCACCAGCACTGCGATCGTAACGGGGAAAAACGAGCTGCGCATATCCATGCTAATGTCGGAAATTCCTGCTTTGCCGCGGAATTAATCACGCAGCAAAGCAGGAAACTGCTCAAAAATCCGCAAGTCTATTAAGTGAACCAAATTAACCAGCCCTCTATTAACTAGTATGCTGTTCCTGTTGAACGATCACTTCAATCAACATTTTAACTTTTGAAATTGGCATTACCCAAATGGAATGAGAATTTTCTAAAACATCGCACAACACTCCAACACATTCGCCGTCCTCGCTAATTACTGGAGACCCACTTAATCCCTCCCATTCTTCATTGTCAACGATTATATCTGGTGTTTTGAATAGAAAAAAATCACCCGCAATTGAAACAAAGGTTAATAATTCCTTCAACGTATTCTGCCATTCCATTCTTATACTGTCACGAAGCTTTGTTTTTATTTTTCCGAAAACGAAATAGTTCTTGCCTGCAACGGGCTCACTAAAACACTCTTTTTTGATTACAAATTTCATTTCACCAGCTTCTATGGTATCGTTAATTGTAAATCTCACTTTGTCCGTTAGAAATGGAATTTGAAAATCGCTCTCTTTCATTTTACAAACGCTTACATCTACATGACTTGGAAGGTTTTCGGGGTTGTCTAAGTGAAATTTAGACATATAGTAAAAACCACCTAAGGGTGTTAGGGCTGTCGAAGGAAAAATGTTGGGATCAGAATAATTATTAAAAATGGAAATCACATAATCTTTCCCAGTTCTCAATTCAATATCGCCTTTGTAGTCATCAATATGAATGGTATGGTCTGCTGTCACAAAGAATTTCTCATTGTCATATTCAACAATGAACCCTGAACCAAACCCAATAGGCTTATCTAAGCTTTTGTTCTCGGGCTCAGTTATTTGCGTCAAATATGAGGTCTTTACTAAAACTTCGTACAATGTTATTTGATTCTCCATCCCGTCTTTTTTGTCCATCATATTTTAAGTCTACTAAATTATCATGTCGCCTAATGAGGTGTAAATTAACAATAGTCAGACATACTATTTTTGGAATAGTAGAACTTGTCAATGTTTAATACCTTGCAGAAAACCTCTACACTATGGAAAACACTATTGGCGATGAAGTGGAAATTAACGGTGATTTTGTAACTATCCGCAATCTCACATTTAATGTAAATGATTTGGTTTCCTTTAAACCTCAAAGCATGGCGGCCTTTTACATTCCACCGGGGGGCGGAAAACCCCGACCGATTGGAAACGATTTCCCAAAGCTCATTATTCAGCTAAGGAGCATAAATCATGAGTTGGCATACAACTCAGATGAAGAGAGGGATGCAACGCTTGGACGGATCAATAAAGCTCTTGCTGTTTATTATGCTGAGAAGAAAAAGCCTGCCTCAGAGAGTGGAGGGAACGTAAATATCAATGTTGCGGATAGTAGTCACGTAAATATTGTTCATCGATCTAAAGACGTGTCTATTACAACTAAGATTCCAGAGGCGAAAGAGTTAATTGCAAAAATTAGGGCTGCATTGACTGAACACGAGAGGGATATGCCAGAGAAAGTCAGCGATATAATTGAGACTATTAATGATATTGAACAAAAAATAGACAGGGAAGAACGTATTCCTAAATTGACCTTAAAATCCCTAATTGAAACTACTTCGGATTTAGCTGGAGTTGGGAGTTTGGTGCTTTCATTAGCTCAGGCTTTGGGTATGCTTTAAGCTCTTTCAAAAGTGCAAAGGCCCGCTTTTAGACGTCATTCCCATTTTAGGGCGTTTACAGGGCAAATCTGCGGATTACAGGAAACTTGACCTTTCGGCGAATCGTTCTATCTTTGAATGTAACCTGAAGGCAAGTACATGACCCAAAAATACTTTACCGGCCTCGCTGCCGGAATCCTGCTTTTTTGCACCGCCCAGTCGCAGATCAACGTGCAGTGGGTGGGACGTTTTACAACAGCAGGAAATTTTATCGACCGCGCGCAATCGATGGTGGTCGATCCTGCGGGAAACAGCTACGTGGTCGGCACAAGCTGGAACGGCGCGAACTTCGACATCGTTACTTCGCAGTTCGACCCGGACGGCAACCTGGTGTGGAACACGCCATACAACGGCCCGGGCAACGGTTACGATGAAGCGCGCGCGATCGTGGTCGACGCTTCCGGCAACGTTTACGTCACCGGCTACAGCGCAGGCGCATCGGCCAATTACGACGTGGTCACCATCATGTACAATTCCGCGGGCGTGGAGCAATGGGCAACCCGCTTCAACGGCACGGCGAACGGCTTCGACGAAGGCTACGACATCGCGGTGGACGGTGCGACCGGCAACGTATATGTAACAGGCGGAACCACGACGACGACGACGACGGCAAATTACGTGACCATCATGTACAACAGCGCCGGCGTCCAGCAATGGGCCACGGTGTACAGCAACAACAACGCGAACACCGAAAGCGCCTATGCCATCGCGCTCGACGCGGCAGGGAACGCTTACGTCACCGGAACAAGCTACGGTACTGCCGGCACGGATGGCGACATCGCCACGCTCAAATACAACAACGCCGGCGCGCAGCAATGGGTGCACCGTTACAACGGCCCCGGCAGCGTATTCGACGCGGGCAGCGACATTACCGTCGACGCCGCAGGCGACGTGTACGTGTGCGGTTACGGCCGCGATCTTGTCGGCACAACGAATTACAGCTACGTCACGCTGAAGATCAACGCAGCTGGCGCGCAACAGTGGGCATCCGTGTACGACGGTCCCGGCGGCGATTACGACGTGGCGAACGCGATCACACTTACGCCCGCAGGCAACGTGGCCGTTACAGGACGCTCGCTCGGCAACACTTCCACCGCGGAAGATTGCACGACGATCCTTTACGACGGAACGAACGGCGCGACGATCTGGGTGCGCCGGTTCGACGGCGGCGCGACGCAATATGACGAAGGCACCGACATTGTGGCCGACAGCTCGAACCGCATTTTTGTAACCGGCTACAGCTACGCGCCGGGCACGAACAACAATTACCTCACGATCAAATATGAAGCGAATGGCGATACATCGTGGATCGTGAAATACAACGGCCCCGGCAACAACGCCGACCAGGCCTACAGCGTGGCGATCGGCATGACCGGGGAAATCTACGTGGGCGGCATGAGCAAGGGCTCCGGCACCAACGAGGATTACGCCGTTGTAAAATATTGCCAGCTCACCGCCACCGGTTCGGGCGACACCACGATCTGCCTCGGCGCAAGCACGCAGCTCAACTCGCAATCTTCTTACGGCGGCATCGACAGCGTGTGGTGGACGCCTTCAACGGGGCTCGATTTCCCGAACATTTCCGGCCCGGTTGCAACGCCGGCATTTACCACACCGTATGTGCTGCACATCCGCAACCAATACGGCTGCATCGATCTCGACACGGTGGTCGTCACGGTGGTCCCACTTCCCGGGCCGACCATCCAGGCCAGCGGCCCGACGGGTTTTTGCGTCGGTGATTCCGTAACGCTCACCGCGGTGGATACGACGAGCGGCAACGCAACCTATCTCTGGAGCACGGGCGATACGACGCAAAGCATCACGGTGGATTCCGCCGCAACGTACACGGTTACGATCACGAATTCTTCCGCCTGCTCCAGCCAGAGCACGATCAACGTGAGCGTGTACGGGTTGCCGGCGATTTACGCGGGACAAGACACCGGCTTCTGCCAGAGCACCACGATCCAGCTGTGCGCCATGGGAGGAACGTCTTACGCATGGACACCTGCCTTCGGCCTGAGCGACACAACGATCGCATGCCCGACCGCCGGCCCGACCTCGAACACGACGTACATTGTTTATGGCACGGACGCGAACGGCTGCACGAATTCCGACACGGTAAGCGTATTCATTCTTCCGCCGCCTTCCATCCCCGTCATCTCACGCAACGTCGACACGCTGATGTCTACGCCCGCCGGCACGTACCAGTGGTATTTCAACGGCAACCCGATCCCCGGCGCAACGAACCAGACGTACATCGTCACGCAGAACGGTCAATATTATGTGGTGATCACCGACACGAACGGCTGTTCGGCATTCTCTTCCACGTACGTGATGAACGACGTGAGCGTGAATGAATGGTCGGTCAATAACGGCGTAACTATTTTCCCGAACCCAAACAACGGGCAGTTCACAGCAGTGTTCACCGGGGAAAGCGGCAGCGGCACGATCGCAGTGTTCAGCGTTGCCGGACAACTGGTGCATGCGCAACAATTCGCCGGTGGAAATTCCGTGGCGCTGAACTTAAATGTGGAAGCAGGAATTTACCTGCTGCGCGTGACGTTCGAGGATGGCCGGGTGGCGACGCAGCGAATCGTCATTACAGAATAGATCAGTTGCCGGTTGTCCGGGGTTGTCGGTCTTCGTCTATCGCTCAGACTGACAACCGACAACCCCGGACAACTTTTTTTTCAACTGTTCTTCTTGATCACATCTTTCAGCAGTTCCGCTGAGATCGCGCCTGACTGCCGCCAGACGATCTTCCCGTCGCGGAATAAGATAAGCGTGGGAACCGACCACACTTCGTAAATGTCGGCGGCCTGGGGGTTCCGGTCCACGTCGACTTTCAGGATGTTCGCCTTGTCGCCCATCTCGTGCTTTACGTCCTCGAGCACCGGGGCCATGGCTTTGCACGGGCCGCACCAGCTGGCGTAGAAGTCCACAACAGTGGGCACGTGGGAATGGATCATCTCGGTAAATGTCTGCTTTTCCATCGCTCTGCGTTTTAAATTGAAACTCCGGTTCTGCTCAGCAGCATTGATACAAAATTGGATCATCCACGATTTTTTTGCGGGAACGCCTTTCAGCTTTCAGGCTGATCCTGGTCAGTGAGTTTTTTTCGCCGCATTAACGTATTCGATTCCAACACTTCCTGCGTCCAAAGAACTTATTCACCATTCAATTCCCTCCCCGAACCTGTTGTACATTTCATTTCCCAAAAAAATTTACTGCCTGATTTATTTTGAATTCAAACCCTCGCAGGGTTGCGCGCGGCCATGCGCACGGGCAACCCTTCGAGGGTTTCAGAATATTAATCTCAAACTGACCCATTACCAACATAATCGTACATTTCATTTCCCAAAAAAATTTACTGCCGGATCATTGCGTAACCGAAAGGTTTCCTATATTTGTAACCGAATAGTTACACATAAAGCCGATGCGAAGAGACGTATTCCAGGCCATTGCCGACCCGAACCGCAGGGCCATCCTCGGTTTGCTGGCGCAACAGAAATTAACGCTCAATGAAGTGGCGGGCAATTTCGACGTCAGCCGTCCTGCCATCTCCAAGCACATCAAGATCCTCACCGAATGCGGGCTCGTAACGATCGAGCAGCACGGACGCGAGCGCTACTGCGAAGCGCGGCTGGAGAAGCTGAACGAAGTGTCGGACTGGGTGGAGCAATACCGGAAGTTCTGGACGGACAAGCTCGATGCGCTTGAAATCTATCTCGAAGAATTGCAGGCTGCCGGAAAATCACAATTCAAAAAAAAGAAACATGGCAAAAGCAAACGCTCCCGCTGACGCTGCGTCCGATCGCGAGCTCGTCATCACACGCACACTCAATGCACCGCGGGAACTGGTATTCGAAGCATGGACGGATCCCGCACACCTGGTCAACTGGTGGGGACCGGACGGCTTTACAAATTCATTCCACGAGTTCAACATGGAACCCGGCGGCACCTGGCGGTTCATCATGCACGGTCCCGACGGTACGGATTACCCGAACCGCATCGTGTTCGAAGAAGTCGTGAAGCCTGAACGCCTCACCTACACGCACGACAGCGACGTCGACAACGATCCCCGCATGTTCAGGGTAACGGTCACCTTCGAAGCGCAGGGCGACAAAACCGTGCTGACGATGCGCTCGCTCTTCGCGACTGCCGAAGCGCTTGAAGCGGTGAAGAAGTTCGGCGCGGTGGAAGGCGGAAAACAAACGCTCGACCATCTCGCGGCGGAAGTGGAAAAGATGGCGACGCAAAAACCATTTGTTCTCACGCGCTCGTTCAACGCGCCGCGCGAGCTTGTGTTCAGAGCGTTCACCGAGGCCGAGCGTCTCGCGAAATGGTGGGGGCCGAAAGGATTCGATCTCCAGGTGAAGCAGCTGGACGTGCGGCCGGGCGGAACCTTCCACTATCGCATGGTTGCGGCGAACGGGAATGAAATGTGGGGCAAGTTCGTGTACCGCGAAATTTCTGCGCCGGAACGCATACTGTTCGTCAGCTCGTTTTCCGATGCGGAAGGCAACGTCACGTCTTCGCCTTTCGGTATTGCATTTCCGCTGCGGGTGATGAACACGTGGACGTTCTCCGAAAAGGACGGCAAAACCACCATTACGCTCCGGGGCTGGCCGATCAACGCCACGGAGGAAGAGGTCAAAACGTACGAAGGCATGTCCGCTTCCATGAACCAGGGTTTCGGCGGAACGTTCGACCAGCTCGACGCATACCTCGGGGAATTAAAAGCAGAACACGTTCGCTAAAAGTCAACTCAAAAACGAGGTTAGGGGTAAAAAATCTCAAAGCAAAAAACAATTTCAAACCCAGGTAAAACAATTTTCATCCATGAGCAATGAACCCTTTGTTATCGAACGCACTTATAATGCCCCCGCTTCTGAAGTGTGGAAAGCCATTACCGAGAAGCACGCCATGAAGCAGTGGTATTTCGATTTGCAGGAATTCAAACCTGAAGTCGGGTTCGAATTTCAATTTCCAGCCGATCCGAAAAGCGGCAACCAATACCTGCACCTTTGCAAGATCACGGAGGTGGTGCCCGAAAAAAAGCTGGCCTACAGCTGGCGATATGACGGTTACGAAGGCATTTCTTTCGTCACGTTCGAATTGTTCGAAGAAGGAACGCGTACGCGACTGAAGCTGACGCACGCCGGGCTCGAAACATTCCCGGCAAGCAACCCGGACTTTGCAAAGCACAATTTCGTGGAAGGCTGGACATACTTCATCGGCAGCGCGCTGAAAGAATTCCTGGAGAAATCCGGGGACTGATCGGCGCAATTTCTCACCTTTGCAGGCTTTTGCATCCTCCGATGTCCGCTCCGACAAGATCAAATTCCGTTTCCGGCTTTTTTGCGCTGATCCGTCAATCGCTGAAAGGCGAACAATACGATTTCACGCAGGGAAGCCTGCGTAAAGCCGTGTTCCTGCTGGCGATCCCGATGATCCTCGAGCTGAGCCTGGAAAGTGTGTTCGCCGTGGTCGACATGTTCTTCGTGGGCAAGCTGGGGGAGAACGCCATCGCCACGGTCGGCCTGACGGAATCGGTGATCACCATTATTTATTCCATCGCGATCGGCCTGAGCACGGCGGCAACGGCGATCGTGGCGCGAAGGATCGGTGAAAAAAACCCGGCGGATGCGGCGCATGCCGGCGCGCAGGCGCTACTGATCGCGCTCGGTGTCACGCTGGTGATCAGCGTCGCCGGCGTGATCTTCGCGGGCGACGTCCTCCGGCTCATGGGCGCAAGCGAGGAAGTGGTGCGCGACGGAACGATCTTCACGCGCATCATGCTCGGCGGCAGCGTGGCGATCATCATGCTGTTCCTCATCAACGGTATTTTCCGCGGGGCGGGCGATGCGGCCATGGCCATGAAAAGCCTGTGGATCGCGAGCCTGATCAACATCATCCTCTGCCCCATCTTCATTCACTTCTTCGGACTGAAAGGCGCGGCGATCGCCACCGTCATCGGCCGGAGCACGGGTGTGCTTTACCAGTGCTATCACCTGTTCAAAGGAAGCGGCATTTTACAATTCCACCGGCGATATTTTTCGCTGGATGGCAGCATCGTGAAATCCATCGCCACGATTGCATGGCCGGCCACCTTCCAGTTCATCATCGCAAGCGGAAGCTGGATCGTGCTGGCGCGGCTGGTGGCTGAAACAGGCGGCACCACGGCTTCCGCAGGCTACCAGGTGGCGATCCGGAACGTGGTGTTCTTCATTCTCCCGGCGTGGGGACTGAGCAACGCTGCAGCAACGCTCGTCGGGCAAAACCTCGGCGCGAAACAGGTCGAGCGCGCGGTGCAGAGTGTTTATCTCACCGCAAAATACAACGCCATCTTCATGAGCTTCGTCACGGCGCTGTTCGTGTTCTTCTCCGATCCCATCATCCGCATCTTCACAAAAGACGAAGCCGTGGTTGCATACGGCGCGCAGGCGCTGCAGATCATCGGCACCGGTTATATTTTTTACGGCATCGCGATGGTGATGACGCAGGCGCTGAACGGCGCAGGCGACACGCGCACGCCGACGGTGATCAATTTCATTTGTTTCTGGCTGTTCCAGGTGCCGCTCGCCTATTTCCTGGCAAAAGGACTTGACATGAATGCTACCGGCGCGTTCTTAGCCATACCGATTGCAGAAACAGCGATCGCGCTGATGGCGTGGTATTATTTCCGGAAAGGGAAATGGAAAGAAGTGAAAGTTTGAAAACTCAAAGCTCAAAAATTCAAATCCCAAATTCAACCACAAAAATGATTTGTGATTTGTCCTTTTGGGATTTGCTCTTTTGAGCTTTGGGATTTGGAATTCTGTATCTTGGAAACGATTTTCTCCTATGGCCATTCTCGGTGTTATTCCCGCCCGCTACGCTTCCACCCGGTTTCCCGGCAAGCCGCTGATCGACATCGGCGGCAAGACCATGATCCGGCGCGTTTACGAGCAGGCGAAAAAAGCAACGAAGCTCGGCGACGTCGTCGTCGCGACAGACGACCAGCGCATCGCGGATGAAGTGCATGCCTTTCACGGCAACGTGGTCATGACGGCCGGTACGCACCGCAGCGGCACCGATCGTTGTGCGGAAACAGTGCTGAAAGTTCCGGGCAGCTGGAACGCGGTGATCAACATCCAGGGCGATGAGCCATTCATCCTGCCGGAACAGATCGACCTGCTGGCTGCGCTGTTTGCGGATGACACCGTGGAGATCGGGACGCTGGTGAAAAAGCTGACCGATCCGGCCGACCTCGACAACCCGAACACGATGAAAGTTGTGCTCGACGTGAACGGGAACGGGATGTACTTCAGCCGCTCTCCCATCCCGCACATTCGCGGCGTGGAAAGATCCGCGTGGCTCGACAAGCATCTTTTTTACAAGCACATCGGCATTTACGGTTATCGCACACCGGTGCTTGCAAAGCTGACGAAGCTGCTCCCCGGCTCGCTCGAGCAGGCGGAATCGCTGGAACAGCTGCGCTGGCTGGAAAACGGGTATAAAATCCGCACCGCGTTCACCGAGCTGGAAACGCTTTCGGTGGATACGCCGGTGGATTTGGATAATTTGAAAATGGCTGGTTTGATCTGCCCCCGATGGCAAAATAAAAATTTTACCACGGAATTTGGGGACGCAAACGGCGACGCGAGGCCTCGCGTCGCTACAGTTTTTTATCCGTGATAAATATTTTCCTGTGTTTTCTTTTTTTGCTGGCAGCCATTCCTGCATCTGCCCAGGCCGGCGATAAAGAACGCCAGATCGACAGCATGCGCGGCTTGCTGGCGGGCGCCCCCGATTCCCAGCGCGTGATGCTTCATGTGCGGATCAGCTTCCTGTACACGCGCATGAACGTGGATTCGGCATTTTCGCACGCGGAAAAAGCGTTTGCGTTGTCCAGCGCGATGAAAGATTCTTCGCTGATCGCAGAGGCGCTCGTGCAGCTGGCGGTGATGCAGGTCAACACGTCGCGGTTCGATGAAGGGATCGCCAACGCGGTGAAAGGTTTTCACATTCTCGAACGCGACAAGAATTACGACCAGTGCGCGTTCGCGGCGAATGTGCTGGGAAACGGCTACGTGGGGTCGGGCTACCCGGAGCAGGCGCTGCAGTGGTACAAGACCAGCCTGCGTTTTGCGGAAAAAGCAAACAACGAGTTCAAGATCGCCGTCGCTTTGTTCGGGATCGGGAATATCGAATACGACCTCAAGCAATTCGATTCGGCGGCGACGCATTACCAGCGCTGCGAAAAGTTGTTTCTCAAGCTCGGCAAAAAACGCGAAGCCTGCGCGGCGCTGCTCACGCGCGCGAAGATCATTTACGACAAAGGACTTTATTACGAGTCGCTGCAATTGCTGCTCAACACGCAGGCGGACATCGAAGCGCTGAACGACAGCTACCTGCTCGGTTATTTCTACCAGCAAACCGGCGCGTGTTACCGCGAGCTGAAAAAGAACCCGCAGGCCCTGGCCAGCCAGCACACTGCCATCGGGCTGTTCCGCGGGATCAAGGCGATGTCGAACATCCGCGACGTGTACAACGACCTGGCGAAAACGCATTACGCGCTGGGCAATACCGACAGCGCGTACACGTACCTCTCGATGTACATCCAGCTCAACGATTCGCTGTTCACGTCGGAGAACCGGTCGAAGATCGCGGAGATGCAGACGAAATACGAGACCGTTGAGAAAGACAAGAAGCTGCTGGAAAACGACATCCTGCTCCAGCAAAAGCTGGCCGACCTGAAAGACCAGGAAAACCAGCAGATCTACCTCATGATCGGGCTCGGTGTGACGCTGGCGCTGGCCGTGCTCGCGTGGCTGAGCTACCGCCGGAAGCGCCGCGACAACAAGCTGATCGTTTCCGAAAAACGAAAATCCGACGAGCTGCTGCTGAACATTCTTCCGTTCGAAACGGCGGAGGAATTGAAACGGCACGGCACCGCCAAAGCGCGCAACTTCGAGATGGTGACGGTGATGTTCACGGATTTCAAAGGGTTCACCGCGATCTCCGAAAAGCTCACCGCGGAGCAGCTTGTCGCCGAGATCAACGAATATTTCGTGGCGTTCGACAACATCCTGCAGAAATACGGCGTCGAGAAGATCAAAACGATCGGCGACGCGTACATGGCTGCGGGCGGGCTGCCCACGCCGAAAGACTCGCACGCGATCGACGTGATCAACGCGGCGCTCGACATCCAGGAATTCATCCGCCTGCAGAAGATCAAAAAAGGAGAACGCGGGCTCGACATCCGCATCGGCATCCACAGCGGGCCGGTGGTGGCGGGGATCGTGGGCATCAAAAAATTCGCGTACGACATCTGGGGCGACACCGTGAACCTCGCGTCGCGCATGGAAAGCAGCGGCGTGCCGGGAAAGATCAACATCTCCGCGGCGACGTATGCGCTGGTGAAAGACCATTTCCGCTGCGTGCCGCGCGGCAAGGTGATCGCCAAAGGAAAAGGCGAGCTCGACATGTATTTCCTCGGCGGGGCCAGCGGCTTCGCGGATTTCGAAGCGGCGTCCAACTACATCGTGTCGCGCATGCGGCGACAATTGTCGGACGATTATTATTACCACAACCTTCCCCACACGCTCGACGTGCTGCAGGCCACGGAATGGCTGGCGCAATGCGAAGGCGTGAAAGATGAAGAATCATTGATCCTGCTCCGCACGGCCGCGCTTTTCCACGACAGCGGTTTCCTCGAGCAGTACAATGACAACGAGCCGGTCGGCGCGCGCATAGCGGGGGAAATGCTGCCTGACTTCGGTTATTCCCCCGAACAGATCGCCACCATCCAGCGCATCATCCTCGCCACCGCGCTGAAAGCGACTCCCGCCGACCTGCTGGAAAGCATCGTAAAAGACGCCGACCTCGATTACCTCGGCCGCAGCGATTACAAGCTGCTTTCCCTTCGCCTGAAACAGGAATGGGAGCACCAGGACATGCACAAGACGATGCCGGAATGGTACGCGCTGCAGGTGAATTTCCTCACGAACCACCGCTACTACACCGCCACCGCGCAGCGCGAGCGCGAGCCGGTCAAACAAAAGCACCTGGAGGAGATTCGCAAGACGGCGGAAATGTGGTCGACGTTTTAGTATAATCAGTTGTCGGTTGCCCAAAAAGGTTGTCAGTTGTCGGTTGCGATTATGGCAATACCGAAAACTGACTGACAACCGAAGCGGCGAAGCTGCGACCGACAACCGACAACTGCTTCCTTCCTAGAACATTGCCGAGCGAACATTCACACTACTAACGCTCTGGGGGTTGACACACATGACCGGGATCTGCGCTTCGTTCGTGATCACGTCGCGTTCGGAGGTGCCGTGCAGGAGCTCGTGCACGCCGCGTTCGTGGGAGTTGACGATGGCGATGAGGTCGGCGTCGACGGAAGCGGCGTAGGAATTGAGCTGCTTCACGAAATCACCTTTTTCTTTGGCGGAAACAAGTTCGTATTCGATGCCGTGCTTCTTCATCTCGTTGCGCGCATAGGCGGCGTTGCGGTCGACGGCGTTCTTCAGGAACGGGTCGTTCTCGTATTGGGAGAAGATGTAAACTTTCGACTTGAAATAATTCGCCATCCGCATCGTGAGGTCGAGCTTCTGCTTCGATTCTTTCGTAAGGTCCATGGGCAGCACGATGCGCTTGTAGCCCTGGCGCTCGTTCCGCTCCTGCACCACGACGAACGGCACGTTTGAATTCGTGATCACTTTGATGGCGTGGCTGCCGGTGATGTGCTGCATGCCTTTCACGCCGTGGGTGCCCATGAAGATGAGCTTCGCGCCGAGCACGTCCGCCACGCCCCCGATATCGTCGAAGATGTTCCCGTCTTTCACGATGCATTTCACCGGGATGTTGTGCCTGCTGATGATGTCGGCAGCGATCTTTTCCAGCTTTTCCTGTACGGCGCTGCGTTCTTTTTCTTTCGCGATGACGTGCAGCAGCGCAATTTCGCCCCCGACGGTTTTTGCCACGCAAACGGCATGATTCACAGCGCATTCGGCAACGGCGGTAAAGTCGGTGGGAACGAGTAAGATGTTTGCGGCGGTGGGCATGGGTAGCGGATTTTTTAGCGGTTGAGGCAAATATAGGAAATTGGGGATGGGTGGAAAACCGGGGAAATCCCATCTTTCCCGGCTTTCAGAGAAAAAGAAACCTGGAAACGCCATCTTTTTTTATCTTTGGCCTCCTTTTGAACGGAGAGGTGTCCGAGTGGTCGAAGGAGCACGCCTGGAAAGTGTGTATACCCCAAAAGGGTATCGTGGGTTCGAATCCCACCCTCTCCGCAACATAAAACCAACTGAAACCCCGTCCCGAATTCCGGGGCGGTTTTTTTTCGGGCGACGACATATTAAGTCTCTTCTCCGTGGAATCAGCAAGCGCTTCTCTTGCGCTCACCAGCTTGCGCAAAACACTATTTTTAATCAATGAATAATTTTTGGACCCTACTCGTTGGTATCGGAACAGCCCAGGCATTCTTCCTGTCGATATTATTGCTCACCGGTAAGCGTGTCAGCCCAACCAACAAATGGCTTGTTGCCTTGTTACTGGCATTGGCGGCGAACATGCTCGAGTATTGCTTCGCTATCTCGGGATTCATAAACGAATATCCTTTTCTTATGGGTATGTCTTATCCGCTGTTGTTTTGCATGGGGCCATTTTATTTCATTTACGTGCAAAGCCAATTCAAAAATGATTTTCGCTTTACATCAAAACAACTCGTCCATTTTATTGTTCCGGTGCTCTGCCTCTTGTTGATGCTTCCTTTTTATCTTACTCCCGCAGCTGAAAAACTGAAATTCATCTCAAGCCTTGAACAAGATGGCGTCCTGCAAATTCCGGCCGGGCAATACCTGTTCATGGTTCTCCACATTCTTCAAACGGCTTTTTACTTCTACCTGGCTTACCGGCTCATTCAGAAAACCGATATTCATTTCAGGGACGCACATTCTAACCCGGTTTTCTCTGCCAAGATCAATTACATGAAAGGCTTCAGCATCGTTTTCCTGGCATGGCTGGCCGTGTACTTTCTCACGACTTTGTTCCTGTTCATTTCAAAGAAATATCACGTCGAGATCGATTACGGGGCTTTGCTGATCACCTCCGCTTTAATGTTTGTATTCAATTACACGGTCCTTAAAAATCCTTCCGTATTCAACGAGACGATTGTTGACGGGAACATGCAGGAAGAATTTCGTCAGCCCGGAACACGGCAGGGAGAAGCGGCCCGGGAAGAAAAAATCGAACCAAATACGAATACACTTATGGGAGCTGAAATTTCCACTGCCAGATACAAGAATTCCATTCTTACACCGGAGAAGATATCCGAAATAAAAGAGCAGCTTGAAAAC
Organism: uncultured Chryseobacterium sp.; assembly: GCA_966211705.1. Taxonomy (GTDB): domain Bacteria; phylum Bacteroidota; class Bacteroidia; order Palsa-965; family Palsa-965. Next base: position 100,365 of record CBIHOC010000014.1, on the reverse strand, counting down.
TATTTCACCAGCCAAAAGCCCTGGCTGAAATACGACCTTAAATTGCCCGAAGTGGCCAAAGCTCTTTCCATTCCTTCGTACCAAATTTCCCAGGTCATTAACCAGGAATACAACCTGAACTTTTTTGATTTTATAAATAAATATCGCGTTGACGAGGCTAAAAAATTGCTGGGGAATAAACAGCAGGACAATGAAAAACTGATGGCCATTGCGTTGGACGCCGGCTTTAACAGCAAGGCCACGTTTAATCGTGTATTCAAGAAATTTACCGGCCTTACTCCCTCCGAATACCGTAAAATTTCTCTTGAAAAACAAGGCATAACGGTTTCAGCAGTGCAACACATCTCGAATTTAAAATATTGATCTTCAATTATATATACAAAATCGGGTCTCACTGTATAAAGTGACACCTGCCTGGGCTTTCAAAGAATTACGTTTGTCGCATTCGTATAATGCCTGGTGAAGCAGTCATGGTCCGCAGTCCGGTAATTATATAAACCGTGGAAGACCGATCTCCAGAACATCTAACTCTTAATGCGTAACAAATGAAAAACTACGTCTTTTTAAAATTGACCGGCCTTGCCATCCTGGCCATGATCACGTTGGTTCTCATTTCAATTCTTGAAGTGGCTGTCTATTCCTATCTCATAAATCCGGGGCAACCCGCAAGCGTGTATGAAACACATGCAAATTTCTCCGCTCCCTTTGTTTCCGGTATCGGCGGGTTTATTGTTTTCTTTCTTGTAGCAAGGTTCTGGAAAAGAAAAGGATATGAAAATGCCTTCCGGTTGGCGCTTCTCTTCCCGGCAATCTATGTAGTCCTGGATGTGACGGTTTTACTACTTGCAGGTGCGGACTGGTCAAGCTTCATCCTGCCTTCTATCCTGGCCAATGGTGCTAAATTTCTTGGAAGTTATTCGGGATATAAATTAGGCCGCAAGAAAGTTCAATAAATTCCACGGGGATCACTCCGTCGTTTCCCCGTCAAACTCTTCCTCCCGTTCCTCCGCATCTTTTTTCGTAGCCCGCACAATCCCGTCCTTATGATGTGGAGGCGCGTAGATCGTGTACAGCTTCAGCTCCTCCGCGCTGTCCGTATTGATGACGTTATGCTTCGCGCCGGCGGGAATAATGATCACGTCGCCGTCTTTCACTTCGTATTCATTCCCGTTGATCACGCATTTTCCGCGGCCGGCCTCAAAGCGGAAAAATTGATCATTTTCCCCGTGGACTTCGGAGCCGATCTCTTCGCCCGGCAGGAGGCTCATCAATACGAGCTGGAAATGACCTGATGTATAGAGCACCTTGCGGAAATTTTTATTTTCCACCGTGGCTTTTTCGATGTTGGTCTTAAACCCTTTTACGGCTGTCAATTGCGTTTTCATGCGTTCAGTTTTTGTAACTGAAAAATAGGGCGAACGGACTTCTGCGATACTAACAGAAGTCAAAAACGCAGCTGACAAGGATCACGTGGGGGAAATTCCAAAGCTCAAAAGCTCAAATCCCAAACTTCTGCCGGTTTGGGATTTGAGCTTTTTCGTTCTGTGTTTTTTTCACGACAAATCAACAATCGTCTCGAACCCGCCGTACGCCATCCGCTTCATGTCGAACGGCATCTCCATGTTTTTCATATCCTCGACGATCCTCGGATCTTTCATCACCTTCGTATTGACTTTGTCGCGATGGGCGCGTGATTTGTAGACGATCCAGGAAAAGACGACGGTTTCGTTCGGTTTCGCTTTGGCCATCTTCGGGAAGGGCAATCCTATTTTGATCTTCAGGTCTTCGCCTATGCATTCCCGGTATTCGAGCGCGCCGTGCTCCATCCATATTTTTCCCGCCTTCTGTGCCATGCGCACGTAAGTGTCCAGTTTCTTTTTCGGAAGGACGAGGACGAATCCATCTACGTAGTGTTTCACTGATTTGCGCCGGCCGGTTTTTTTTGCAGTTGCCATATGATTTGGTTTTGATGTCTCTGCTTTTTGCCGGGGCTGTGGCAATTATTGCACGCTCGCTTCCGCAGGGGCCGTTTCGGCTTTCATCGGCAACGCGATGATGAACGTGGAGCCTACGTTCGGCTTGCTCTTCGCGGAAATAAAACCGTTGTGCTTCTCCACGATCTTTTTGCACAATGCAAGACCGATGCCGGTCCCTTCGAACTCGGTGCCGGGATGCAAACGCTTGAACATGCCGAAGATCTGCTCGGCGTATTCCTGCTCGAAGCCGATGCCGTTGTCCTCCACGTAAATGCGGCAATATTTGACCTGCGGCTCTTTCCCGTTGGTGAAGTTGGCGTTGGGCCCCGTTTCGGAACGGATGCGGATGACCGGCGGCACGTCCTTCTTGGAATATTTGAGCGCGTTGGTGATGAGGTTGTAGAACAGCGGCCGGATGAGGTTGGGGTTGACCGGCAGCGAAGGCAGCTTGTTGACCTGGATCTCCGCTTTTTTCTCCTGCACTTTTCCTTCGATGTCGGAGAGCACTTCTTTCACCAGCTCGTTGAGGTCGCTGCTGACGAGCGTGTCTTCTTCGACGGATAACTTCGAGAAGGTGAGTATGTCTTCGATCAGCGCCTGCATGCGGCCGGCGGCTTTCTGGATGCGGTCGATGTAATTGATGCTGTCGGTGTCGAGCGTGGTGCATTTGCCGCGGAGGCGGTCGCTGAACGTGAGAATTTTGCGCAGCGGTTCCTGCAGGTCGTGCGAGGCCATGAAGGCGAAACGGTCGAGCTCCTTGTTGGCGGATTCGAGGCGGTCGATGTTCTTCAGGAGCTGGCGGTTGAGCTCTTTGACCTTTTCCTCGGACGTTTCCCGTTCGCGGATCTCGTTCTGGAGCGTTTTATTGATCGCTTTCAGCTTCTGCTCCTGCAGCAGCAGCTGGTGGTTTTTACGATACAGCTCCACGAAGACGGACACTTTCGCGCGGAGCAGCTCGGGGTTGATGGGTTTGTAGATGTAATCGACGGCGCCGGTGCGGTAGCCTTTGAAAATATTCTCCTCGCCGTAGTTGTTGGCGGTGATGAAAATGATGGGAATGTGCTTCAGCTTCTCGCGCTCGTAGATGAGGCTGGCCGTCTCGAACCCGTTGAGGTTCGGCATTTTCACGTCCATGAGGATGAGCGCAAAATCGAACTCGCTCAGCAAAATTTTCAGCGCCTGCCGGCCGGAAGAGGCCTTGACGAATTTATAGCCGTCCGCTTCCAGGATGGTTTCCATGGAAAGGAGGTTGTCCTCGCGATCGTCGACCAAAAGTATTTTCTGCTGCATCATTCACTAAAATATACCACGGAGGCACGGAGGAATGAGCCGGCCTCCATGTACCACGGTAAAGAAACAGATTATTTATAGAACCACACGCGCATCAGCGAAAGCAGCTGGTCGATCTTCAGCGGCTTGGTAATGTAATCGGATGCGCCGGCTTCGATGCACTTCTGGCGGTCGCCTTTCATGGCCTTCGCGGTCACGGCGATGATCGGCAGCATGTTGTTCTTGTGCTCGCGGCGGATCTTCTGCGTGGTTTCATAACCGTCCATTTCCGGCATCATGATGTCCATCAGCACCATGTCGATCGCGGGGTTGTCGTTGAGGATGCTGATCGCTTCCTTGCCGGATTCGGCGGTGATGACGTTGATGTTGTAGCGTTCGAACACGGTCGTGAGCGCGAACAGGTTCCGCACGTCGTCGTCGACCACAAGGATGTTCTTGCCGGTGAGGATGTCCTCCTTGCTGCGGCGGTTCTCGATGATCTTCCGTTTTTCCGGCGCCAGCTCGTTGTGGTTGACGTGCAGGTGCAGCACGGTTTCTTCGAGCAGCTGCTCCAGCGAGTTCACGCCTTTCGTGAGCACGGTGTAAGAATTCGTATTCATCTGCTTGAGCTCGCTCTTGCTGAAATCGCGCGCGGAATAAACGATCACGGGCGTCAGGTCGTTCTTCGTCTCGTTCACTTCCTGCACCAGGTCGGTGCCCGAAATATCCGGGAGCGTATAGTCGAGAATGATGCCGTCGTAATCGCCTTTTTTGATCTCTCCGAGCGCTTCCTTTCCGGTAGTGACGAGCGTCACTTCGATCTGGTCGCCCTGGAGCATCTTCACGATCTGGGAAGAATCGATCTCGTTGTCTTCGACCACGAGCAGCTTCTTCTTCTCTTTATTCGTGCAGGCGAGAATGTCGGAGAACAGCACGTTGAGCGAGTCGTTCCCGAGCGGCTTGAGGTGGAAGCTGCGCGCGCCGCGTTTGAGCGCGAGCTGCCGGTTTTCTTCACCGGAAATGAGGTGAATGGGAATGTGCCGGTAATTGAGATCGTTGCGCAGCAGGTCGAGCACTTTCCACCCGCTCGTATCCGGCAGCTTCACGTCGAGCGTGATGGCGACCGGGCCGTAACGGTTGATGAAGTCGAACACTTCGATGTAGTTCGTCGCCACGATGGCTTTGAAACCTTCCTTGTGCGCTTTGTCGATGATGATGCGCGCAAAGCGCAGATCGTCTTCCACGACCAGCACCACGTAGTCGCCGGGCTGGATGTTGCTGCGGTCGTCGCCGGTCTCGTTGATCATTTCGTTCACGAGCGCCATGTTGCTCGCCTCGACGCCTTCCTCGCTGATGTGGAGTGAATGCAGGAGCGTGTCGATGCCGTCGCCGCCGGCCTTGACGGGCTGGAAATGCGGCTCGTTCTCTTTCACCTGCACCGGCACGGATGCGAAATCCATCGGGAGGTACAGCGTAAACGTGGAGCCGATCCCCGGCTGCGATTCGAGCTCGATCGTTCCCCCGAGCAGCTCTGCGAGACCGCGGCTGATGGAGAGGCCGAGACCCGTTCCGCCGTATTTGCGGCTGGTGGAACCTTCGGCCTGCTGGAACGCTTCGAAGATGATGTTCTGCTTGTCCTGCGGGATGCCGATACCGGTGTCGGTGATGGCGAAGGCCACGACTTTTTTCGCGTTGTCGAGGCTTTCCATTCCCGGGCGCCAGCCCTTTTCGGCATGGTAGATCTTCAGCTTGACCTCGCCCTTTTCAGTGAACTTGAACGAGTTCGACAACAAGTTTTTGAGGATCTGGTTGAGGCGCTGTGAGTCGGTTTCGAGCGATTCCGGCAGGCGCGTATCGGTTTCGATGTTGAACTTGAGGTGCTTCGCTTCGGAGATCGGCTTGAACGTCGTTTCCACGAAGGAAGCGATCTCGGAGTAACGGATCGGTGAGATGTTCGCGGTGATGAAGCCCGACTCGATCTTCGAAAGGTCGAGGATGTCGTTGATGAGCTGGATCAGGTCGTCGCCGCAGGAATGGATCGTTTTGGCGTAACGGATCTGCTTGTCGCTGAGGTTGCCTTCCGCGTTCTCGTACAATTGCTGCGCGAGAATGAGCAGCGAGTTGAGCGGCGTGCGCAGCTCGTGCGACATGTTGGCAAGGAATTCGGATTTGTACTTGGAGGTCAGCGTGAGCTGCTCGGCTTTTTCTTCGAGCGAACGGCGGGCTTCCTCGACTTCCTTGTTCTTCGCTTCCACCTCGTTCTTCTGCTTCACCAGCAGCAGGGCCTTGTCCTGGAGCTCGTCGTTGGTGCGGCGAAGCTCTTCCTGCTGGATCTTCAGCTCGCCCGCAAGCGACTGCGACTGCGCGAGAAGTTCCTCCGTACGCGTGTTGGTCTCGATGGTGTTCAACACGATACCGATGGACTCCGTCAGCTGGCTGAGGAACGCAAGGTGGGTTTCGCTGAACGAATCGAGGGACGCGAGCTCGATAACGGCTTTCACGTTGTTCTCGAAAAGCACGGGGAGCACGATGAGGTTCGTCGGTTTCGCCCTTCCGAGGCTGGAGCCTACTTTAATGTAATCACCGGGAACGTTGGAGATGAAGATCCGTTCTTTCTCGAACGCGCACTGGCCGACAAGACCTTCGCCGATGCCGAATTCTTTCGGGATATTTTTTTCCGATTTGTAAGCGTACGCGGAAAAGAGCTTCAGCTTGACGGCCTGCGTTTCTTCGTCCTGCTTGAGGATGTAGAAGGCGCCGTAGTGAGCGGTTACCACCTGCGCAAGCTCCGAGAGTATCCGTTTTGTTACCGTGTTCAGGTCTTTCTGGCCCTGGAGCATCTGGGTGAACTTCGCAAGGTTCGATTTCAGCCAGTCCTGCTCCTGGTTGAGCAGCGTGGTCTCGCGCAGGTTCGTGATCATCTGGTTGATCGTGTCCTTGAGCGCTTCCACCTCGCCTTTCGCTTCCACGCGGATGTTTCGCGTCAAGTCGCCTTTCGTTACGGCGGATGCCACTTCGGAGATGGAACGCACCTGCGTGGTGAGGTTCTGCGCGAGCTGGTTTACGTTCTCCGTTAAGTTTTTCCAGATACCCGACGCGCCCGGCACCGATGCCTGCCCGCCGAGCTTTCCGTCGACGCCCACCTCGCGCGCCACCGTCGTCACCTGGTCGGCGAACACGGCGAGCGTATCGATCATCTCGTTGATGGTTTCCGTGAGCTGGGCCACCTCGCCTTTCGCGTTGATGGAAAGTTTCTGGCGGAGGTTACCGGTGGCCACCGAGGTCACGACTTTTGCAATACCGCGCACCTGCTGGGTAAGGTTCGACGCCATCATGTTCACGGAGTCGGTCAGATCCTTCCACGTTCCGGCAACACCTTTTACTTCGGCCTGTCCGCCGAGCTTTCCGTCGGTGCCTACTTCCCTCGCCACGCGCGTTACCTCGAAGGCGAAGGAGTTGAGCTGCTCCACCATCGTGTTGATCGTGTTCTTGAGGTCGAGAATTTCTCCTTTTACGTCGATGGCCACGGTTTTGGAAAGGTCACCGGAAGCCACGGCTTTCGTCACTTCGGCGATGTTACGCACCTGCGCGGTGAGGTTACCGGTCATCTGGTTCACCGAGTCGGTCAGGTCTTTCCACGTTCCGGCGACACCCGGCACGAATGCCTGCCCGCCGAGCTTTCCGTCCGTTCCCACCTCGCGGGCCACGCGCGTCACCTCGGAGGCGAAAGCGCGGAGCTGGTCCACCATCGTGTTGAGCGTTTCTTTCAGCTGCAGGATCTCGCCGCGCACGTCCACGGTGATCTTCTTCGACATGTCGCCGTTGGCCACGGCGATAGCCACTTCGGCGATGTTACGCACCTGGGCGGTAAGGTTACCGGCCATCTGGTTCACCGAGTCGGTCAGATCTTTCCATGTACCGGCAACACCCGGCACGTTGGCCTGCCCGCCGAGCTTTCCTTCGGTACCTACTTCCCTGGCCACGCGCGTTACCTCGGAAGCGAAACCGCGGAGCTGGTCCACCATCGTGTTGATGGTGTTCTTCAATTCGAGAATTTCACCCTTCACGTCCACGCCGATCTTGCGCGACAAGTCGCCGTTGGCCACGGCGGTCGTCACTTCGGCGATGTTACGCACCTGCGAGGTAAGGTTCGACGCCATTTTGTTTACGGAGTCGGTCAAGTCTTTCCATGTTCCGGCAACACCCGGCACGTCGGCCTGTCCGCCGAGCTTTCCTTCGGAACCTACCTCGCGCGCCACACGCGTTACCTCGGAACCGAACGAATTGAGCTGGTCCACCATCGTGTTGATGGTGTTCTTCAGCTCGAGAATTTCTCCTTTTACGTCAACGGTGATCTTACGCGACAAGTCGCCCTTCGCCACGGCGGTGGTCACTTCGGCGATGTTACGCACCTGGCCGGTAAGGTTCGACGCCATCTGGTTCACGGAGTCGGTGAGATCTTTCCATACACCGCCGACTCCTTCCACCGTCGCCTGTCCGCCGAGCTTTCCTTCGGAACCTACTTCCCTCGCCACGCGCGTCACCTCGGAGCCGAAAGAGTTCAGCTGGTCCACCATCGTGTTGATGGTGATCTTCAATTCGAGAATTTCACCTTGTACGTCCACGGTAATTTTGCGCGACAAGTCGCCGTTGGCCACGGCGGTCGTTACCTCGGCGATGTTACGCACCTGCGAGGTCAGGTTCGACGCCATCTTGTTCACCGAGTCGGTCAGATCTTTCCATGTTCCGCCGACACCCGGTACGGCAGCCTGCCCGCCGAGCTTTCCTTCGGAACCTACCTCGCGCGCCACACGCGTTACCTCGGAACCGAACGAGTTGAGCTGGTCCACCATCGTGTTGATGGTGTTCTTCAGCTCGAGAATTTCACCTTTTACGTCAACGGTGATCTTACGCGATAAGTCGCCTTTCGCCACAGCCGTTGTCACCTCGGCGATGTTTCGCACCTGGCCGGTAAGGTTCGACGCCATCTGGTTCACCGAGTCGGTCAAATCTTTCCACGTGCCGGCGACGCCTTTTACCTGCGCCTGCCCGCCGAGCTTTCCTTCCGTTCCCACCTCGAGCGCCACGCGCGTTACCTCGGAGGAGAACGAGTTGAGCTGGTCCACCATCGTGTTGATCGTGTTCTTCAGCTCGAGAATTTCGCCTTTTACGTCTACGGTAATTTTGCGCGACAAGTCGCCTTTTGCTACGGCCGTTGTCACCTCGGCGATGTTACGCACCTGCGCGGTCAGGTTGGAACCCATCTGGTTCACCGAGTCGGTGAGATCTTTCCATACGCCGGCGACGCCTTTTACTTTGGCCTGCCCGCCGAGCTTTCCTTCCGATCCCACTTCCCTGGCCACACGCGTTACCTCGGAAGAAAATGAATTGAGCTGGTCCACCATCGTGTTGATGGTATTTTTCAGCTCGAGAATTTCGCCTTTTACGTCCACCGTGATCTGGCGCGACAAATCGCCTTTTGCCACGGCGGTAGTCACTTCGGCGATGTTACGCACCTGGCCGGTAAGGTTCGATGCCATCTGGTTCACCGAGTCGGTCAAATCTTTCCACGTGCCGGCAACGCCTTTTACCTGCGCCTGCCCGCCGAGCTTTCCTTCCGTTCCCACCTCGAGCGCCACGCGCGTTACCTCGGAGGAGAACGAGTTGAGCTGGTCCACCATCGTGTTGATCGTGTTCTTCAGCTCGAGAATTTCGCCTTTTACGTCTACGGTGATTTTTTTCGAGAGGTCGCCTTTCGCCACGGCGGTGGTCACTTCGGCGATGTTACGCACCTGGGCCGTAAGGTTGGAGCCCATCTGGTTCACCGAGTCGGTGAGATCTTTCCATACGCCGGCAACACCTTTTACTTTGGCCTGCCCGCCGAGCTTTCCTTCGGAGCCCACTTCCCTCGCCACGCGCGTTACCTCCATGGAGAAGAGGTTGAGCTGCTTCACCATGTCATTCACTTCCTTCGCGATACGCGCGAATTCCCCCTGCAGCGTGTGGTCGCCGATCTTGAGCGACATCTGCTGGGAAAGATTTCCTTTCGCCACCGAAGAAATTACGTGCGCGATCTCGATGGTCGGGTGCACAAGGTCGGAGATGAGCACGTTGAGCGAGTCGACGCCGGTGCTCCATGCGCCTTTGGTGGAAGGCACTTCGATGCGCTGGGTGAGCTTTCCCTGCTTGCCGATCGTGTTGCCGGCGCGGGTGAACTCGTCCATCATTCTTTCGTTGAGCGCGATGATCTCGTTGAGCGTATCGCAGATCTTGCCGTTCAGCCCGACCTGGTCGATGGGCATGCGGACGTGGAAATTTCCATTCTTCACCTGCGTGAGCACCTTGAGCAGCTCGCGGTGGTCGAGGTGGCCTTCCAGCTGGTCGACAAATGTTTCCTGGAGTGCACGGGGCGCGCGCTTGCCTTTCTGCTTTCCGTTCTTCGAAGATGAACTGGCCGGGAGAAGCTCCACGGTGCCGGACGAAGCGGTAGCATTTCCGTTACGCGACGGAGCGTTTTTCACTTTCTTCATAGCGCTGGTGTTATAGGTGTTCAGACCCGCCGAAACGCAGGTATATCAACAAATCTAACGATACGCAACGTAGTTTTCAACCGTCTGCTGATATTTTAAAAGACTGAGGAATAATTTCCACACATCACCTTGAAAGCCCCGTCAAATAAGGCAAAATAAAACATGCTGAAGGTCAGGAAGTGTTAACGAAAACAATGGTTTTTACAGGCAAGGTTTAACTCAGGCACAACATTTGTGCGGGAGCCCGTTTTTTTGATGTGCAGATGTGCGGATGTGCAGATGTGCAGATGGCAAATGTGCAGATGGCAAATGTGCAGATGTGCGGAGTGAGAATGGTGAGGATGGAAAATAGAGAGAGCGTGGCGTTTGCGCGAATCTGCACATTTGCACATCCGCACATTTGCACATTATTTCTTCCTCTTCTTCCCTTTCGGGCGGGCGCGCTTGTTCTTTTTCTGGCGGATGTAATCTTCGGCGGCTTCGAGGGAAATGTTCATTTCGGCGTCGATGAGCTTGACGGGATCCACTTCCAGGAAAACGGATAATTTGAGGAGGGTGACGAGGGTGATGTTCTTCCCGGCCTCGATGCGGTGCATGTTGCCTTTGTCGAGTCCTACATCATCGCCTAAAGCTTCCAGCGTAAGCCCACGCTTCTTCCGGTAATACCGGATGTTTTCCCCGACAGCGCGGAGAAATTCTTTGGTGGGATCTTTTGCATACGCCATGACCCCACAAAAATTTACAGATTTACCCTGTATTTCTTGCGTTTTAAAACAACCTTTTGTAAGATTGCAGTTCAGGCACAGATCATTACAGCAAACAATGTTCCCCACGAATCAACCGGCCCACGCAAATAAATGCGCTTTATTGAGGTTTAGACTTACGAATCCAGGACAATAAGCCAGGACCCGAAGTGCTGTTACCAGACAGTGATTCTCCCGGTGATAAGCTGCCGTTTCCCCGGCAGCTTTTTTTATCTCACCGTTTGCTCTCCGCGCAGATTCTTTCCGAGTTGCTTTAAAATTGACGCGCGGCTTTTCTCCTTGCCGCATAAAAACATCAGCTTCGTCACCGCCGCTTCCGTGGTGAGGTCGGCCCCGCCGGTCACGCCGATGCGCGCCAGCTGCGAGCTCGTTTCATAACGCCCCTGCTCCACGCTTCCCGCCGCGCACTGGGTGATGTTGAGGATGATGAGCCCGCGCCCGATCGCGTTCTCCAGCGCCGCAATGAACCGTTTGCCGGTCGACGCGTTGCCGGAGCCGAACGTTTCGAGCACGACGGCGCGCAGGCCTTTCACGCCGAGCACGGCCTCCACCACTTCCGGCGTGATGCCGGGAAACAGCTTCAGGATCGCCACGCGGGTGTCGAGCTGTTCGTGCACAATTAATTTGCCTGCCGGGTGCGGACGAATGGCAGCCGTATTATAATTGAGGTGCACGCCGGCTTCGGCGAGCAGCGGGTAGTTGTAGGAGCGGAACGCGCGGAAATGCTCGGCGTTCATTTTGTGCGTGCGGTTGCCGCGGTAGAGGCGATATTCAAAATACACGCACACTTCCGGCACACAGGGCTTGCCGTTGCGCTGCACCGACGCGGCGATCTCGATGGCGGTGATGAGGTTTTCTTTTCCGTCGGTGCGGATGGTGCCGATGGGTAATTGCGAGCCGGTGAGGATGACGGGCTTGCCGAGGTTCTCGAGCAGGAAGCTGAGCGCCGACGCGGTGTAGGCCATCGTGTCGGAGCCGTGGAGGATGACGAAGCCGTCGTATTTCGCGTAATGCTTCCCGATGAGGCCGGCGAGGCGCAGCCAGGTTTCGGGCTGCATGTTGGACGAGTCGATGGGCTTTTCGAACGCGTGCGTGTCGATGCGGATGTTGAACTTCCGCAGCTCGGGAACTTCGTCGAGCAGCCGCCCGAAGTTGAACGGCTTGAGCAGTCCCGTGGCCGGATCGTCGATCATGCCGATGGTGCCGCCGGTGTAAATAAGAAGGATCGCGGGTTTCTTTGCCATTAAAAAGGGCTTAGGACTTAGGGCTTAGGTGTTGGGTATTGGGTGTTGGGGTGCGCGGGTTATATTCTGAAAAGCGTTCGTGAATTTTCGGTCGTGATGCGGGCGACTTCTTCTACGGGAAGTTTTTTTAGTTCTGCCATTTTTTCCGCGACGTGAACGGTGTAAGACGATTCGTTGCGTTTGCCGCGGTGGGGAACGGGCGCAAGGTACGGCGCATCCGTTTCGAGCACGAAGTGTTCCAGCCCGAAATGCTCCACGACTTTATCCAGCCCGGAATTTTTAAACGTCACCACGCCGCCGATGCCCATGTAAAACCCGCCGAGCGCCGCCACTTTTTCCGCTTCGGGAATTCCGTCGGAGAAGCAATGGAAAATTCCGCGCAGCTTGCTGTCATGTTTTTCCTTTACGATCTCGTAGCATTCATTGAACGCGTTGCGGGAATGAATGATGACAGGAAGGTCGAGTTTTTTCGCCAGTTCTATTTGCCGCGCGAATGCGTCCTGCTGCAGCGCAAGGTGTGTTTTATCCCAGTAGAGGTCGATGCCGATCTCGCCCACCGCCACGAATTTCCGTTGTGCATGCCGCGTTTCGATTTCCGCCAGCTCGCGCTCCACGGTTTCCGGGGCTACGGAAGTGGGATGCAGGCCCATCATGGGGAAACAGTTTTCCGGGTAGGCGTCGGCCAGGGCGAGGAGGTCGTCGTGGGATTCGGAATCGATGGCGGGCAGGAAAATGCGCGTGACACCGGCGTCGAATGCACGCTTCAGCATCGCGTCGCGGTCGCCGTCGAATTTCCCGGAATACAGGTGCGCGTGGGTGTCGGTCAGGAGCATGGGCGCAAAAGTAAGGGACGGGGGATGATTTACGAGGGACGATTTACGAATTACGATTTGGACGGGTTGTCGAATTTCGGGGGCTGCTTATCGAAAAAAGAAGCTGGCAGGAACGAAATGTTAAATTTCAAACTATTGATTATCAATATTATAGAAATAAACAACCCTGAAAGCAAGGCAACCATTTTAACAAATCATCATCTCCTTTGCAGCGATGCATCGCCATTCTACTTCGTATCACGGAATTAATCTACATTTGCGTCCTCATAACCTAAACCACAAACAAATCTACACATGAAAACTTCGTTCAAAGTAGCCATCGCGGCTCTTGCAATTTCTGCTTTCGTTCTTGACGGTTGCAAAAAAGGTGAAGGCGATCCCTTCCTTTCACTCGCTTCACGTAAAGCGCGTGTCGCCGGCGAATGGAAAGTTTCTGCCGGCTCAGGCACAAGCTCACAGGTAGTAGGCAGCACGACGATTACCGACACCTGGACATACGACGGCGCCACCCAGACCACCACGACAAACCCCGGCAGCACCGTTACTACCGACAAGTTCACGATGGACTACACGTTTGAAAAAGACGGAACCTTTTCCCAGGTATATGTCGACAACAACGGCAGCACCGCGCAGACGACCACTACCACCGGCACCTGGAACTTCACCGGCGGCGTTGGCGAGATGAAGAACAAATCGCAGATCGTCATGACGACCCTCAGCGTTGCGAACTCAGCAGGCACGACCACCTACACGGGCTCCAATGCTCCGTCTTCCATCATGGACATCTACCAGCTGAAAGGCAAAGAGATCATCTTCAAAGGCACAGGCACGACCTCGGTCGGCACGCAGTCTGACTCTTACGAGTGGACGCTCACCGCGAAATAAGGGTTGCGGGATTTATACGTTATATAAGAGACCGCTTTCCTTCGGGAGAGCGGTTTTCTTTTTGAAATAAAGGGAAGGGGGATTAAGGAATTAGGGGAATAGGGGATTAAGGAAACTCAACAAGGCTTTTCAACAGCCCTAATCCCCTAATCCCCTAATTACCAGTTACCAATTTCCCAATTACCTTTACCCCGTTGAAAAAGATCCTGATCGTCCGCTTCAGCTCCATCGGCGACATCGTGCTGGCTTCACCGGTGATCCGTTGTGTGAAGCAGCAGACCGGCGCGGAGGTGCATTTCCTGGTGAAGGAAAATTTTGCGGCGCTCGCGGGCAACAATCCATCCATCGACAAGGTCATTACCATCCGCTCGAACGTTTCGGAGGTGCGTGAAAAATTGCTGGCGGAGAACTACGACTTCGTCGTCGACCTTCACCACAACCTGCGTTCCTGGCAGGTGAAACGCCTGCTGAAAACTCCTTCGGCTTCTTTCCCGAAAAAGAATTTTGAAAAATGGCTGCTTGTGAACGGCCATATCGACCTGATGCCGGAAGCGCACGTCGTCGACCGGTATTTCGAAGCGGTGAAGCCGCTCGGCGTGACGAACGACGGGAAAGGCCTGGACTTTTTTATTCCGGCGCAGGATGAAGTGGACCTCTCGGTGCTGCCGGAGCCGCACCGTGCGGGTTACGTGGCGTTCACCGCCGGCGCGAAATTTCACACGAAACGCCTGCCCGCCGAAAAAATGGCCGCGATCGTGACGAGGCTCAACCGGCCGGTGGTGATGCTCGGCGGGAAAGAAGATGCCGGCCACGCAGAAAAAGTCCGCGCGGCATGCGGCGACATCGTTTACAACGCCTGCGGAAAATTCAACCTCAACCAGTCCGCCTCACTCGTGCGCCAGTCGGAGCTCGTCGTCGCCCACGACACGGGCCTGATGCACATCGCGGCAGCGTTTCAGAAACGCATCTTTTCCGTGTGGGGCAACACCGTCCCCGCTTTCGGCATGACGCCTTACCTCCCCGGCGAAGGCTCGAAGATCATCGAAGTGAAAGACCTCTACTGCAGGCCGTGCTCGAAGATCGGGTATGACAGGTGCCCGCTGGGACATTTTCGGTGCATGAGGGAGATTGACGTGACGGCATTTTAATGTGCTGAAATGCTGATGTGCTGAAATGCTAATGAGGTTCGTTAATTCACGGCAGATCTCCAACCTGTTGGCGCGGTGATCGTGCGCATCGGCATTTCAGCACATCGGCAAATCGGTACATCGATTTCGTATCTTCGTAATACCAAGCCTTCTCCAATGAAAACCATCTTTACCTCCTTATTTGTCGCTTGCGGCATTAGCGCCTTCGCCCAGCAAAGCCAGTCGTATTCCATTCCCCCGGCGGGTATTTCCACGGAAGCGGGAACGGCTGACGACTGGAATCCTACGCTGCAGGTGATCGAGCATTCGAACCCGGCTTCGGGGAGCGGCATACAGGCCACCAAGGACAGCCTGGCGGCGATCTACCGCACGGGCGGAAAGGCGGCGGGAGCGGCTTCGGGACAACGTGCAGCGATGGTTCCGGCGGCGCCTGTGCTGGGGAATAATTTTTCGGGCAATGGCTTTAATAACGGAACGCCGAACGACAACGAGATCGCGATCGGGAGCAACGGGCATTTGATCTCGGTGCAGAACAGCAACATTTTCCGCCGCAAGACGGCGACCGCCACCAACCTCGGCACGCAGTCGCTCACCAACTGGGCGCTTTCGCTGGGGAATGCCGCTTCGAAATACGACCCGAAAGTGATCTACGATCCCGAAGCGAACCGGTTCATCCTCGTCTGCCTCGCCGGCTACGTTTCCTGGAACACCAGCATCCTCATCGGTTTCTCACGCTCCGACACGGCCAACGGTTTGTACAACCTTTACGAAATTCCCGGCAACCCGTTCAACGACACGCTCTGGAGCGATTACCCGATGATGGCGGTCAACCAGGATGAACTTTTCCTCACGATCAATTTGCTGCATGACAATCAATCGTGGCAGACCGGTTTTGTGCAGACGCTCATCTGGCAGTTCAACAAGTGGGACGGTTACGCCGGCGACACGCTGCGCACGGAGCTGCACAGCGGCATCAACTACGGCGGGCGGCCCATCCGCAATCTTTGCCCGGTGGAAGGCGGAACATTTCCATCTCCCGATCCCGGCATGTATTTCCTTTCCGACCGCAACCTCGCCGCGTCGAACGATACGGTGTTCCTCGTTCACGTCACCGACACCGCCAACGCGCCCGGCCAGCAGGTGACCGTTACGCCGCTCATCAGCAACATCAGCTATTTCATGCCGCCGAACGCCGTGCAGCAGGGAAGTACCGGGCTGATGGCGACGAACGATTCACGCATCCTCGGTGCGTACATGCACAACAACACGATCCAGTTCGTCAATAACACGATGGATACCGCGACGGGAAATTGCGCCATTTACCACGGAACGATCACGGACGTTTCCACGACGCCCTCGCTTACCGCAAACATCATCGGCGATACGGCACTCGAATACGGCTACCCGAACATCGCCTGCATGAGCTACGGGCCCACGGGCGACACGTCGGTCATCGTGTTCCTGCATGCGGGCGACAGCGCGTTCCCGGGCGTGTCGGCCGTTGTCGCCAATTCCACCGGCTATTCCCCGCGCACGACGGTGAAGAACGGCCTCGGCTACATCGACGTGCTTTCCGGCGACGAGCGCTGGGGCGATTACTCCGGCATCCAGCGCCGCTACGACCTCGGCGGCACGTGCTGGGTGAACGGGATGTACGGCCTGGCGGGCCACACGCATGCAACGTGGGTGGCAGAGCTCAGCATTTCGAACGACGTGAGCGCGCCGGAAGTGCAAACTCCTGCCACTGAAATTTCCGTTTACCCGAACCCGTTCGCCGAATCGGTGAACGTAATGTTCACGAACAGCAAAGCCCAGCGCGTGCGTTTCGTACTTTACGACATGAGCGGCCGCATGGTGACCCTGCTGCTCGACGACCAGGTGAAAGCCGGCGTGATGCGTTTCGCATTTTCTCCCGGCCCGCTGGCTGAGGGCGTTTATCTTCTCCGCGCGGAAGCTGCAGACGGCAGCGTGCTGTTCACGGAGCGGATCGTCAATGGAAAGTAAATTATCTCTAGGAGAGATTCAAAGATTCAAACGTTCCCGCTTCGCGGGACACTATTCAAGATTCAAAATTGAGTCGTCAACGAATTTTTGAATCTTGAATAGCAAGTCCCGAGACTTCGGGACGAGCGATTGAATCTTTGAATCCGTTCGGGTCGAAGCCATTGTGATTTGCTTACATTTGGTTCATGCACCCTACTCTTTGTCCCCGCTGCCACGGACCGGTCGATCCCGGTTTTCGTTTCTGTAAAAATTGCGGTTGCGATCTCGCTTACCCGTACCAGCCGCCGGCGCAGCCCGGTTATCAGCCGCAGCAGGGAATTGACAGCGGAGAGAAACAAGGCATCAACCTTTTACTGCTCGCGATCGGGATCAAGTATGCTTCTGTCCTGCTCTCGTCGCTCCTGGTGCGTTTCCTCATCTCATGGGGTTCTTACGGCGCGATGAGCATCCTGAACGGGGTCTTTGCGCTGGTTACGGTCGCAGGATTGCTCGTTTTCGCCATTGTTGCAAAAAACAAGCGGGTGAAACTTTTCCTGTGGATCTTCTTCGGCGTGGAAATTCTTCTCGTGATTTACCGGTTTGCACTTTCCAGCATGTTCGGGATGTTTTAGCAGAGTTCGCTACGCGGGCTCTTTCACACCTTCCTGCTTTTGCTCAACGGGTTTCCGCCTTGCCACCACTTCTTCGAAATGCGCTTCATACTTCTCGTGGTTCGTGCCCATGATGCGGTCCCAGGTGTTGAAGTACAACCCATAATTGCATTTCACAAGACGATGGTGCATGTTGTGGTGTGTAGACGTGTTGCTCCACTTCGTCAATCCCCAACGCGTAAAGCCCGAAGGAAATAATTCGTAGCCGAGGTGCCCGATCACGTTCATGATCGTCATGAGCAGGAGGAAGATCATCAGCGCCCAGAAGTTGACCGGCATCACCACGATGATCAGCGGCAGGATCATGCCTTCGATGACGGCTTCGATGGGATGGAACGAGAAAGCGCCCCACGGCGTAGGATTATTCGACAGGTGATGCACTTTGTGCACGAGCGGAAAAACTGCTTTGAGGTGCATGAAACGGTGCGACCAGTAAAACCAAACATCGTGGAGCAATAACATGGCAACGATGCTCACGAAGAACCACCACAGCGGGTACGCGCCGATGTCCATGTAAAGTCGCCCGAAACCGTTCCGCTGCAGCCAGGCCGAGAACAATCCCATCCCCGCAAAAATGACGAACGTGGAAAGCGAATACAAAATTTCCATCCGCACCCGGAACGCAGGCGGAAATGCGCGCTGGATCCTGTAGCGCAGCATCCGGTTTTTCACCAGCACATAAAAGAAAAGAAATGCGCCGCCCGCGATCAGCACATACCGCGCAAGGAATGCAAGGAAAACAACGGTCGCCTGGAACAACTTGCCGTGCTCATCGAAAATCGCATTATCCATACTGAAAGATAAGGATTCAAAGATTGAGACGGACAATTTTTCAATCGTTGAATCTTTGAATAGCGAAGTCCCGAGTAACTCGGGACAAGCGTTTGAATCTTTGAATCTTTTAAAGCCGCAGTCCCATCATCGTCGCATCATCCGTCTGGTCGCAATTTCCTTTCCAGAGGAGGAAAAATTCCAGCAGTTGTTCCTTTTGTTCCTTCGCCGGGAGGTCGTGGATCGCTTCCACCAATTGGCGCATGCGGCCGCGCGTCATTTTTTTATCCGCAATTCCCCCGAACTGGTCGGGATAGCCGTCGGTGAACAGGTAGAGCATGTCGCCGGGAGAGTAAAACGTTTCGCAGGTCCTGTACACGCGTTCGTCCTCGATGCGCATTCCGCCGATCGGGAAACGTGAGCCGCGCTCCTCGATAAGCTCGCCGGATTTGACCAGCCAGAAGGGCCGCATGGCGCCGGCAAAGCTGAGCTTCATCGCCGCGCGGTCGATCACGCAGAGGGCGATGTCCATTCCGTCGTACGTGTAACGCGGCAGGTCTTCCGCATGCTGGAAGCTCACGCGCATTTTTTCGTCGATGCGGCGGAGGATGTGCGCAGGCTCATAGCAACGTTCTTCGAGTACCACCTGGTTGAGCAGGCTGAGCCCGAGCACCGACATGAGCGCGCCGGGAATGCCGTGGCCGGTGCAATCGGCGACGGCGAGGATGATCTTGTTCCCGCTGCGCGTGTACCAGGCAAAGTCGCCGTTGAGCGTATCCCGCGGCATGCTGAACAGGAACGCGTCGCCGGCAAGCTCACGAAGCTCATTTTCCGAAGGCAGTAATGCGCTCTGCAGGCGGCGCGCATAACGGATGCTTTCATCCAGCTCGGTCCTGCGCGCCTGCTCGGCCATGTAATGCTGCACAAGAAGCAGGTTGTCTTCGCGGTAACGGTCCATTCTGGCGCTGACAGACTTGTTGATGAGCTGCCGGATGCGCGCCTTCTGCGTGATCGCGTTATAAGGAAATAGTTTCATCCCGGAATTTTTTGTGCCATCTGCGCATCAAAAGTACCGGCGAAAGATTGGGGGAAGATTATGCGAACATTAACTCCGACCGAACAGGAAAAAGGATCGGGGAACAGAAGATGAACAACGTCTGAAAAAAAACTATCCGTTGAACTTTATAGTCTGGTAACGTTTTGTGTACACACGAACGGGATACCATGCGGCAAGCAGGCCGATCGCCATTACCGAACCGATGATCAGGAAAATATCGCGGGCGTTCATGACCACGGGAT
Source organism: uncultured Chryseobacterium sp. (assembly GCA_966211705.1). Taxonomy (GTDB): domain Bacteria; phylum Bacteroidota; class Bacteroidia; order Palsa-965; family Palsa-965. The sequence continues at coordinate 80,992 of CBIHOC010000014.1, read as the reverse complement.
AAACGTCGACGACGAAACCTTCGGCGAGGTGGATGAAACCGAATTTCTGCTGCAGGAAGCAAAAGCCGAGGCCGATCACCAGGCCAATAAGCGTTCCGGTGATGGAGATGAGCAAACCTTCGGTGAAAAAGATGCGGCGGATAACGCCCGGGTCGGCGCCCATGCTCCACAATACGCCGATGTCTTTTTTCTTTTCGATGATCAGCAGCGTCAGCGAGCCGATGGTGTTGAACGTGGCGATGAACAGGATGAACAGGAGAATGAGGAACGTCCACACTTTCTCCGACTTGAGCGTCTGGAACAGCACCTCGTTTTGCTCGTACCGGTTCTGCACGAGAAAATCCGCGCCAAGCAACGCGCGTGCCTGCTCCACCACATCGTCGGGATCGGCGCCGGGTTCCACGCCCAATTCAACGGATGTGGATTCTTTCGTATAATCCATCAGCATGCGCACCTCGCTGATCGGGAGAATGACGTATTTGCCGTCGAAATCGCTGCTCACGGAATACAGGCCGGAGACGAACACGAGGTCTTTGTTGAACGGATCTTCGTCGAGGTTGTTGAAATCGACGGTGAGGTTCCGGTCGCGCTTCGGCACGTAAAGGTTGAGCGGGGAAAGTTCCCCGAGGTTCAGCCGCGCGCCGATCTCCTGTCCCACCACGGCCCCGGTGCGTCCCTGCGGGTGAAGATCGTAAACGCCCTGGTCGACGGTCGTGTCGAAACGCGTATGCTTCACGTAATCGTCCGACACGCCCCGCATGGTGATGATGAGCTGCCGCTCGTCGCTTTCCACCAGCGCATTCTCATCCACGATCTCCGTGTACCACGCCACGCCGGGAATTTTCCGCAGCGCTTCAACATCCGCTGAATCCAGCACGAACGTTTTCCCTTTCACCGCCGTGATGCGCACATCCGCATGAAACGAATTGTACAGCGACTCGACCAGGTCCGACAGCCCGTTCATCGCCGAAAGAATGATGATGAGCGCCGCCGTCACCACCGCCACGCACGCCACGGAAATTCCCGTCACGATATTGATCGCGTTATGCGACTTTCGCGAGAACAGGTAACGGCGTGCGACGAAGAAGGTCAGGTTCATTTAATGTGCAGATATGCTGATGTGCAGATATGCCGATTGGATTTCAGTAAACAGGAGTGTTCCGTTATCTGCATCGCATTTTTTTTCTTTATGAAGAACAACAGCTGCGAGCTTGCACCTCATCGGCACATCAGCATATCGGCACATTTGCACATCATTTCCATGCTTTCACGATCAGCCCTGTTCCCGTTTTATGCACGGAGCTGGTGTCGATCCAGTTGAGAACGTAAGCGAACGGGTACGTGATCAAATAATAGAACGGGATGAGAATGAAAAAAGCTTTGGAAACGCCGAGGAGCTGGATGGGCCATTTCATCGACAGGCGCCAGGAAATTTTGCCGGGCGTGCCGTAGGAATAGAGCGCTTCGACTTTCGAAAAACCGGCGCGCTTCATCTTGTCCTCGATGTCTTTGATGTTGTAACCGTCACGCACGTGCTCCTCGATGAACGAACCTTCGCCTTCGTCGTGAACGTCGGAGCCGCCCTGGTCGGAAGGCGTGGAGACGAGCAGCATGCCGCCGGGTTTGAGCGATGCGCAGATGTTCTGAAATACGAGCTCATCTTCGAGAATGTGTTCCATCACGTCCACCGACAGCGCAAGGTCGTATGTGTTCTCTTTACGGAACGTGGTGAGATCGGCCACTTCGAAATGCACGTTGGTGCGGCCGACCTGTCTGAAGAAACGGTTGCAATCCGCCACCTGCTCGTCTTTCACGTCCACCGCCAGGATCTGCCAGTCGGGGTTCATGCCGGTGAGGTAATACGTATGCTGGCCGTAGCCCGAACCCGCGTCGAGGATCTTGATGTCGTTCCGCGTGCCCTGGCTTTTCCGCCATTTGCGCAGCTCGCGGTGAACGTGCCAGGCGCGCAGCATGAGCAGGTCGAGAAGCTTGTAGAAAACCTTGCGGAGGAAAGGGGTTTTATTGAAAACGTTGCCGAGACTTCGTTTTATCGGATCGTATTGCATACGGGGCGGGTGATTATTTTTTCAGGAGCTCGTCGATGCGCTCGGCATAATCCAGTGAATCGTCGAGGAAAAAGATCAGCTCGGGAATGACGCGTACCTGCTTGCGGATGCGCCCGCCCAGCCTGCGGCGAAGCTCCGAAGTGTGTTCACGGATCATTGCAAGCAGCTTGTCCTTGTCTTTCACCGGGAAAAGGCTCACATATACTTTCGCCACGCCGAGGTCGGGACTCACCCGCGCCTGGGTGACGGTGATCATCACCGGCCCGAAAAGCGCACGCGTCTCCGACTGGAAGATTTCCGCCATCTCCTTCTGGATAAGACGGGCAAACTTCAGCTGGCGTGTGGATTCCATGTGGGTGCAAAGGTAGTAAAAAGGGCGGCGGTTGGCAGCAGCAGTTGGCAGTCAGCCCGGGATTTGTTTAATAATCTATGCCTTAAAAAAAATCACCCGGCCGCCAACCGCTCCCGGCAACTTCCCTCGCCAATGTGTTTCTACTACCTTTGCATACATGGAAGGCTACCCGTACATCAAAGCGTTGCACATCATTTTTATGGTCAGCTGGTTTGCGGCGTTGTTCTACATGCCGCGTTTGCTGATCTACCATGTGGAAGCGGATGCGAAACCCGAGCCCGACTGCAGCATCCTTTCCGCCCAGCTGAAGCTGATGCAGCGGAGATTGTGGAACATCATCGCATGGCCGGCAATGGCGCTGACGTGGGTGTTCGGGCTGTGGATGCTTTTCCTGAACCCGGGCCTGCTCACGGAAGCGTGGTTCATTCTCAAACTTATTTTTGTGCTCGCGCTTTCTCTTTACCACGTCCAGACGCATATTCTTTTCAGGCGCCAGCAGCGTAATGAAATACGGTGGACGTCCTTTCGCCTGCGCCTGTGGAATGAAGTGGCCACGATCCTGCTTTTCGTGATCGTTTTCCTCGCCGTCCCGAAAGTCAACTCCGGGTGGGTGTGGGCTGTGCTCGGGCTGATCCTCTTCGCCGCCGCGATCCTCGGCGCTGTCGCGATCTACAAAGCGAACCGGGAAAGGAAAGAAGTATCGAAAAGTGAAGACACTCCGGCGGACGGCAGTGCGGATTAAACTCCCGACCGCATTATCTCAAAGAAGTTCAAAGCAGTAACTTTTTCATGACCCACGAGTAATACAGGGGCAACAGCGCCACCGTACGTTTGTTCCAATGAAACAGGAGCAACGACGCATACTGATCGTGGACGACGAACCGGATATCCGCGAGTTCATCAGCTATAACCTGGCGCGAAAAGGATATGCCGTGTTCACCGCGCCGGACGGGAAAACCGGGTTCGATCTTGCCGTGGAGCACCGGCCGCATCTCGTTATCCTGGATATTCTCATGCCGGTGATGAACGGCTACGAAACCTGCCTGCGCCTGCGAAAAAACCCCATCTTTTCCGAAACCCGCATCCTCTTCCTCTCCGCCTTGAGCGAATCCTACGCCCACGACCTCGGCGTGCAGCTGGAAGCCGACGCCTACATCAGCAAACCGATCCGCATTGAGCTGCTGATGAAACGCGTGGAATATTGGGTGGAAAAAAGTCATTCGTCATCCGGCATCGGAACTCCTGGTGACCAATGACTATTTTTTCAGCAGCCACGCGCCGGGCATGTCGCCTTTGACGGTGTTGAGGAATTCGATCGCTTCTGCTTTTGATGCGAAGGAAGCCACGCTGATGTGCGTGAGACGGCTGCGCACCTGGTCGAGCACGATGGGTTTGTAGCCTTTGGCCGTAAGCGTGCGGATATAATTTTCGACGTTCTGCTGAACTTCGAATGCGCCGCCGATCACGTAATAACGTTTCCCGGAAGTATAGTTCGCTTGCTGCGGCAACTGCGCCCCGCCGTTGAGCACCACGTTCGTCGACTCGGGCATCACTTTGTGAATGTCCACGACCATCGGGGGCGCGTTGTCGATGAGGGAAAGCTGCGCGATGCCGTTCGAATCCGCTTTGATCTCTTCGGAAGGACCGGCGGCAGATTTTTCCTGCTTCAGCCATTTCACCGGCTGGTAGGTCGACGGTTTATTTTTGCCGAAAAATCCGAGACCGGCCAGCGCATTGGTGTTCTGCGAGGTGAACCAGAAAGCGGCCGCCAGCACGGGAAGCACGATGGCCGAGGTGATGAGCACACGGCGCATACGCACGCGGCGCGGAACCGGCGTTTTGCGCGTTTCCTCTGCAACGGTGCGATCTGCGCGTTCCACGGGCTTGCGCTTTTCAGCAGCCTCCTCGCGGATGATGGGCATGGACTGAAAGGACGCGAGGCCGAACGAATCGATGAGGTAATTGATCTCCGGGAACGGCTCGAAGCTGATGTTGCGTTCCGGGTCGAGCGAAAGCGTGCCGAGGTTGTGAAGCTCCACCTTGCTGCCGCCTTTGAGCCTGCTGTTCACTTCTTCCACGTATTTCGTGATGCCGGCCATGGCCGTTTCGAAATCGCAGGAAGTCCCGGTGGCGATGGTCTGCGCGAGGAGCCCGTCGTTCTGCTGGAGATGCTTGTTAAAAACGATCTGCTTGGATGGCGGTGTAAACGTGTGCTGCGCGGGATGCACGCGGGCAGGCGCATACGTGCACACGAACGCGCCGAACCCGGGAACGACCACGCAGTCGTGCCGGAAGAGCAGCTCGCTCACATAATGCGCTACATTAAACTCGTTATCCATCTGGCAGTGTTCAAAAATAGCCAAAAGGACTTGGCGGGGGGACTTGTTTTTTTCAACGGGATAGTAACGGTTTCAGAAAGAGGGAATTATGGATACCAAATACCTGTAACGCGCTTGCTGGCGGTGTTTTTTTCAACGATGTTTCCCGGTGCACGCACAACAGGTCGCCCCTACGGGGCTTAATGAATGGGGCAACAATTTTTTCTATAAACAGGGCGCTCCTACGGAGCTTTAAAATTGCCACTTAACAGAACGAAGAGCTCCGTAGGAGCGCCCTGTTTATAAAAAAAAGAACTCGGATCCATAAAAGCCCCGTAGGGGCGACCTGTTGTGCGGGTTAAATGAATTTCCTCCGGGAAAAGGAAACTTCTTCAGATCAATTATTTTTGCTGAAGCATGAAACCTAACAGGAAGCGGCACATTGCGCAAATTGAGGATCGTCACGATTTACGGATTGCAGAATCACGCGCAACAGGGCAAAGTATTTCCTTTGATCGCGTGGTACAAAAGCTCAGGAAAAAGGGACGCCTGAAATAAACACTTCCGCCCGCTTACCGGATAATCTGGAAGAAACCTTTGTACAACTGCCCGTTCTCCTGGATCGTCAGCACATAATAATACGTTCCGTCCACGTACTTCGAGCCGTCCCAATCGTTCGCGTAGCTGTTCTTCGTATACAGCAGCGCGCCCCAGCGGTCGTAGATCTCCAGCTTGTTGTTCGTGTAAAATTCGAGGTAACGGAACACCAGCAGGTCATTCACCCCGTCTGCATTCGGCGTGATCACATTGGGCACTTCCACTTCCGCGGGAATCACTTCAATCGTGCGGCAAACCGTGTCGGAGCAGCCGTGATCGGTGCCGATGGTGAAGCAGACCACGTACGTTCCGGGATCGGGATAAACCTGCGATGCGTTCTGCGTGACCGCCTGGTTCCCGTTCCCGAAATCCCAGTACCACGAATCCGCCGTGCCCGCATAGACCGGCGTGGCGTCCGCAAAATTCACCGGTACTCCCGCGATGGCCGGCGTGCTGTAATTGAACGCCGCCACCGGCACCGGGTCGACCACTACCGTTGCCGTTGCGCTGTCGCCCGTGCAGCCGTTGAGCGTGGCCTGCGCGTAATACGTCGTGCTGGTTGCAGCGGTACCGGTGTTGAAGATCACGTCGGAAATGTTTCCGCTCCCGGACGTATTATTTCCCGCCCACGCAACCGTGCTTCCCGCGAGGCAAGGCGTCCACGTGATGTTCACCGGCTCGCCCGAGCAAAGCGTGTCGGGATTGGGCGAAGCGACGAGCTGCGGCGTTTGTTTGATCGGCACGTAACGCGTGGGCATTCCCGTCACCACGTTCCCGCACTGGTCGATCACCGTCGGCGGGGGAACGGCAAGCACCGTCACCGTATCGCAATACATCGGGCAATTCGGGATCGTCAGCGTGAGCGGGGTCGGCGAGGCTGAATATGTGCAGGGACCGGGATTTCCGGCGGTGACGGATCCGCTCATCCACGGATGCGTGATGATGAACGGCGGAACACCGTAACGGATGTAGGTGGTGGCGGTGATCGTGCACTCGTCGGAGCACTTCGGCGTGGAAGGCACGCTCCATTGCTGGCCGTAAGCTTCCACGGTGCGTCCTTCCACGAATGCGCTGAACGGCCAGAGCGTGGTGGCGAGATCGTGGCGGATGTACGTGGTGTTGCAGCCGGTGCCGGGGCCGGTGCGCGACAAATGCATGCGCAGGTAAAATGTGCGCGCGTTGCAATCCTGCGGAAAGCAGCACATCAGCGGCACGCGCAGGTTGAACGTATCAAGGTACGCGGTGCCCGGCGTATTTCCTGCCGGCGGCCCGATGGTAAATGTTGTCGACGTGTCGCAGGTGGTGCTGAACCACATGGCGCCGTCGGCCATCACCGCGGAGGTGAACGGATCGGCGTAGAAGCTGGACGTGACGACAAGGCGCATAATAGTGATCTGCGCGGGAATGGTGACGAGAATGCTGTCGGAATTGAATGCAGGAGAAATGCAGGAAGGCATGTTCGGCCCTGCCCACAACGCCGTCGGCCCCGTCACCAGCGGGTCGATCGTCACGGGATACACGCGGGCCGGATCATTCAGCCACGACGCCGGCACGAGCAGCTCGAGGATTTGTTTACCGCTTTCGTTCTTCAGCTTGTACGTGCCGATGACCGTATTTCCCGCCGCGTCGAAACAAACCGGCGCATAGATCATCGCGCCAACTTCGCCCGACGGGGAAATGAGCTGGTAATCGCCTGCCCACCCGTTATTTTCTTCACGCCCGCGCTCCCCGCGTTTCAGCGAATAGCCTTGCGGGATTTCAATTTCTTCGCCGATCGTCAGAAAATTTCCTGCCGTTGCGATGGGCTGGCGCAAGACGTAATTGTACTTCACGCCGTTCATGCGGAACTGCATTTGTTTTTCCACGCCGGGCAAAATCGCAGTGACTATTTTATTCTCACGCACCTCGACAGGGTTCCACACGTACGCCGGCTTCCCATTGACAAAACATTTTTTCCCGAAGCGAAATTGATCGCCGTCTTTCGAAATGGAAACGGCAGCGCTTCCGTCGTTGTAGAAATAAACGGGATAAGGCTGGTCCATCGCGGCATACCCGTCAGTCGTGGGTTTCAGCTGATCGTCGATGCGCTGCAACTTCCCGGACGCGTCGTAATAATTGAGCGGCGCTTTGCTGTATTGCACGATCACGCGTCCATCGGGCGTGTTCCATTTCGAGGAATACACGGTGCGCGCGGAAACATCTTCCACCCAGTTCGTTTTACCGGCAAAAAGGCTTCCGCTTTGCGAAGTATCGGCAGCAGGAACGTTCACCGGCGCGCTGAGCTCGGGAATAAAATTGCGTTGAGAAAAAAGCAGTGCGGGAAAAAATGCCGGCAGGAGCAACTTCACCGTGGTACGGCAGGAAGTCATGGGATTTTATTTTTTGAGGACGGTTAGGTCTTCTAAAAATAAGGAAAATCCCGGTTGGAAAATCAGGCCGGCTTCCGCGATCGTTTCCAGAGCAGGTACATGAACGCGCCTGCCAGCACAAAGCCGATGATGCCGACGAATTCCGGATGCCTGTACGTTTTATACCCCGGCGAATGCTGTCCGACGTAAGAATCGACGATCTGCACCGCATTAAACACGAAATGCATGATGATGCCCGTGCGCAACGATCCTGTCCAGTAAAACGCATAACCCAGCACCAGCCCGCAAATGAAGATCGCCGGCAGCTCGACGACGCTCGAGTGCAGCAGCGTAAAAAAAACCGCGCTGAAAACGATCGCCACGTGAGGCCGTTTCGTCCATTCCGAAAGCACCTGCTGCACCGCTCCCCGGAAAAACAGCTCTTCGCACACAGCCGGCACCACCGCGCTGACCAGCAACGTAAACAGGAGGGAACCGATGTCCGGCATCTGCATCAGCCAGTTGCTGTGCTCGTTCACGATCTTTTCGATCTCCTGTATCGCCGGGTTGGTGGCCATACCGCTGATCCAGCGCACCAGCAGGTCGACGCCGAAAATGAGCGACACGATCGCCAGCACGCCCCACAGAACCGCAGCAGGAGCGACTTTCCGGTCCAGCCGGAACCAGCGGAAACGCTCGGCCGGGAACACATTGGCATACACCAGCGCCGGGACAGCGTACACCAGCAGTCCGCCCACCAGCAGCGCGAGCTTGCCCATGTGCGGCGGGTAACCGTCTTCGGGACCCGCTTCCAGCCAGGCCATCGCGTCGGATTTGGACAGGAGTGAATAGATCCCGATACAGGAAAAATAAAGCGTGATCAGCAGCCAGAGGCGCATACCCGGGCCAAATAATGTTACCGGACGCGGTGCGGGCTCTCTCTCTTCCAAGCGGGTGGCGGGTTTTAGTTAACTTTGCAAAGGTAATACAGTTGCCGGTCTTCGGTTGTCGGTTGTCGGTCAATGTTTCCTCCGGGGAACATCGAGCTTACCAAATCCTTGTTTCTGAACAAAAGTCTTTCTTGACAATACCGACTGAAGACCGACAACCGAAGACCGGCAACCCTGACAACCTTTTCGCCTGGTAAAGATCGGCAACATATCGCTCCCCGAATTTCCCCTGCTCCTCGCGCCTATGGAAGACGTGAGCGATCCGCCGTTCCGTTACGTGTGCAAGCAGAACGGGGCCGACCTCATGTACACGGAGTTCATTTCCTCCGAAGGCCTCATCCGCGACGCCATCAAAAGCCGCAAGAAGCTCGACATCTTCGACTACGAGCGCCCCGTAGGCATACAGATCTTCGGCGGCGATGAGGAAGCGATGGCCATGTCGGCGAAAATTGTCGAAACCGTGCAGCCTGATCTTGTCGATATCAATTTCGGCTGCCCGGTGAAAAAAGTGGTGTGCAAAGGCGCGGGCGCCGGCGTGCTGAAAGACATCGACCTCATGGTGCGCCTCACGAAAGCCGTTGTCAATTCCACGCATCTTCCCGTCACTGTGAAAACGCGCCTCGGGTGGGACGAAAGCTCCATCAACATCATGGAAGTGGCCGAACGCCTGCAGGACGTGGGCATCAAAGCGCTGGCCATCCACGGCCGCACGCGTTCGCAGATGTACAAAGGCGTGGCGAACTGGAATTACATCGGCGAGGTGAAGCACCATCCCCGCATTTCCATTCCCATCTTCGGCAACGGCGACATCGACACCCCGGAGAAAGCGCTGGAGATGAAACAACAGTTCGGCGTCGACGGCGTGATGATCGGGCGCGCAAGCATCGGCCACCCGTGGATCTTCAACGAGATCAAACATTTCATGAAAACCGGCACGCATCTTCCCGCGCCCACCATCGAAGACCGCGTGAACGTGTGCCGCACGCATTTGACGAAATCGGTAGAATGGAAAGGCGAGCACCTCGGCATCATCGAAATGCGCCGCCATTACGCGAACTATTTCAAAGGGCTTCCGAATTTCAAGGAAGTGCGCACGAAGCTGGTGACGCTGGAAAAGTGGGATGAATTGAATACGGTGCTGGACGAGGTGAAGGAGATTTACTCTTCTTTATCATTCGCCTAAAATGTCACGTAAGTATTATACTTTAAGTTTTCTTGTCATCCTGGCTCTAGCGACACTGTGGGTCCTAGTAGTAAGTGTGCTAAAAATGGGATTAACCGGGAGTCTTATCCAAACCGGAGGTGTTCTGATCTTCGTAATCTTAATCCTGGAAATAATCAGAATGATCAAAAGTCTGCGGCGATGATCGTATAATTTCGTTTTGCTTTTTATCTTTCCTTCATGACCCCTCCCATCAAAAAAATTCTTGCGTACGTTCTCATGATCCTGGGAACGGTGGCCGGATTGGTAGTTGAAGCCAGTGAGAGCTTCCCCGGCCCCATGCTTTGGGTTTGGCTGGTCAGCGCGATACTCCTGTTCGTCAGCGGCATTGCACTTTACTTCCTGTCGCGGAGGAAACCGGGCAACGACGGGGAGGACACAAAACGCAGAAGCCTGCTGTTCCATACCGGTGAAAAAGTGAATGTGGAGTTTCAATTGTGCCGCATCATCTCCGCTTCGTCGATCAAAAGCGCTCCCGAACATGACGACATCGCCGTGCTGCTTGCGGGAGAATCGCTCGATATGATCGACAGGGCAATGGACGACGGCCGTCCTTCAGGCACAAGGTTGCATCAATGCGTTCTTGTTTTCGAACATGAATGGAAAGGAAAAACCCGAAAATTCATCAGCCCTGCCATTCCGAAAGACCGCACTACGTTAGAATTCCTCCTCGCCGGTCAGAAGCAGACCACGCTATACATCGACAAAACCGACCCGGCGAATTATCATTTCGATCTTCTCTTCCTGGGATGAACACCGATAGTGCCTTTCTATAATTGCACGGCAGCCAAAACTTATTCCAGACTATTTTGCTTTCAATTTCACCTCGCCGATTACCTCATTTTCCAGGAAGTCTGACAAAGAATATCCTTTCTGGACTTTCCAGGTAAGTATAGAATCTTCGGAAGGGAGCTCACGCAGATCAGAAATCAATGACGACTTCGAGGCGTTCCTGCAATATGCAAAACCATCTACACCGATCTGCCAGGTCAGCCCATGTCCGACCAGGTCTTCTTCTTCAGTTTCCACCAGCAATTGATAACCTTCCAGTTTATATGGATCATATTTCGAATCCAGGCGCCAGTGATGTTCCAGCCATGCACATTTCACATGCAACTGAAGTGTATCGTTAATCCGCACGATTTCTCCGGGAGCAAAATATTCTCGCACGAACATTTGATTCTCCTTCGATTCTTCAATATCCTGGCTGCAATGCACATAATCACGAGGATCTTCACAGGCGGAAATTCCCATGAGAACGGTAATAACAACAATATAAAGTAGAGACTTCCCCAAAATCAATCCGTGAAATCCGTGCAATCTGTGGCTCCCCAAATCCGCGCAATCCGTGAAATCCGCGGCTACTTAAACAACGCCTTCAGCTCCGTAGCATCCTCCGGCTTCATCTTCCCCGCAAGGATCAGCGCCAGCTGCCTTCTCCGCAGCGCGCCATCGAACCGCGACTTCTCCTCTTCCGTTTCCGGCACCACCGCCGGCACCGGCAGCGGCGCGCCGTTCTGGTCCACCGCCACAAACGTGTAGATCGCCTCGTTGCTTTTCACCCGCACGCCCGAAACAGGATTTTCCACCCACACGTCGATGAACACTTCCATCGAAGAATTGAACGCGCGCGAAACCTTCGCCTCCAGCGTCACGATGCTCGCATACGGGATCGCCGAATGGAACGCCACGTGGTTCACCGTTGCCGTCACCACTACCCGCCGGCTATGACGATGCGCGGAGATCGCCGCGATCACGTCCATCCACTCCAGCAGCCGCCCGCCGAAAAGGTTGTTCAGGTTGTTCGTGTCGTTCGGAAGCACGTGGTGCGTGGAGATGGAAAGGGATTCTTTCGAGGTTCTCGGTTTCATGCCGCAAAGGTAGCCACAGATTGCCACAGATTGCACGGATTCGATCTGTGAATAGTTGTGCTCTCTGTCCGAAATCATCCGTGACATCTGTCGCTACGCATGAATCCAATCTGTGAAATCTGTGGCAATCTGTGGCTATATTTGCTCACAGATGAAAAGCTTCTTCGGGGTACTGAAGTATGTTCAGGGTTACTGGCGTTACGCCTGGCTGAATATCTTCTTCAACATCCTCTCCGTTTTTTTTAACCTCTTCTCCCTGCTTTCCGTCATTCCGTTGCTGGACCTGCTTTTTGCGGACGACACCGGCGTTTACCGGGAAACTGTCGCAGCCGGTGAACCGCCGCTGGCCTTTTCGGTGAAAGAGCTGCTGAACTGGGTGAACTATAAGATCAGCGCATACATCCTGCAAACCGGCGACGTTGCGGAAGGACGTATGAAGGTGCTTGTGATCATCTGCATCGCGCTGGTGGTGATCTTTTTTTTCAAAAGCCTGTCGCGCTACTTCGCAATGTTCTTTCTTGCGGTGATACGCAACGGCGTCGTTCGCGATTTCCGGAACAGGATGTATGCAAAATCGCTGCGCCTGCCGCTTTCCTGGTATTCCAACGAACGAAAAGGCGACATCATGAGCCGCATGACGTCGGACCTGCACGAGGTGGAATGGAGCGTGATGAGCTCGCTGGAAATGGTCTTCCGCGAACCGATCACGATCCTCGTAATCCTGGTGACGCTGATCATGATGAGCCCGCAGCTTACGCTGTTCGTATTGATCATGACGCCGCTGATCGGCCTGCTGCTGACGGTGGTTGCGAAAAGCCTGAAGCGGTCTTCCACGAAAGCCAAAGAAAAACACGGCACGCTGCTCTCCATGCTGGAAGAAATGCTCGGCGGTCTCCGCATCATCAAAGGATTCAACGCGGAGAAAAAGATGGAGGGCAATTTCAAAGCCGAGAACGAAGAATACACCCGTATCATGGTCCGCAATTACCGGAAGATCGACCTGGCCTCGCCGCTGAGCGAATTCCTGATCGTATCGGTGGTGTCGATCGTGCTGTATTACGGCGGCCGTCTCGTGATCGAAGGTCAGAAGCTCGATGGCGCATTTTTCATCGGCTACCTGTTGATGTTCTTCCAGCTGATCACGCCTGTGCGCCAGTTTTCCCAGGCGTATTATAACGTCCAGAAAGGTCTCGCCTCCACCGAACGCATCAACATGGTACTGAACGCGGAGGAAAGCATCCGCGACAAAGTGCATCCCGCAAAGATCGAGCGCTTCGAAAAAGAGATCGAATACCGCGACGTTTCGTTCGCTTACGCCCGCGGCGACCAGGGCTACGCGCTGAAGAACATCCACCTCAGGATCCCCAAAGGCAAAACCGTGGCGCTCGTCGGGCAGTCCGGCTCCGGGAAAACCACGCTGGCCGATCTCCTCCCGCGCTTTTACGAGCCCACGGGCGGCGCGGTGTTCATCGACGGCACCGACACGCGCGACGTGCGCCAGCACGACCTCCGCAACCTGCTCGGCATCGTGTCGCAGGAATCCATCCTGTTCAACGACACCGTGCACAACAACATCGCGTTCGGCGTGGAGAACGCCACGCGCGAACAGGTGATCGCCGCCGCCAAAGTGGCCAACGCGCACGAGTTCATCCTCGAAATGCCCGAAGGATACGACACGAACATCGGCGACCGCGGCGGGAAAATGTCGGGCGGACAGCGCCAGCGCATCTCCATCGCACGCGCCGTGCTCAAGAACCCGCCCATCCTCATCCTCGACGAGGCCACTTCCGCCCTCGACACCGGCAGCGAGCGCCTGGTGCAGGAAGCGCTCAACAACCTCATGCGCAACCGCACATCCGTCATCATCGCCCACCGCCTCAGCACCATCCAGCACGCCGACGAGATCATCGTCCTGCAAAAAGGCGAGATCATCGAACGCGGCACGCATACGGAACTCCTCGCAAAAGACGGCGCGTACAAACGGCTGTACGAGATGCAGGCCTTCGTGTAATGTGCAGATGTGCAGATACGTATATGTGCAGATGAAAAATGCCGATAACACAATGATTCCCTTTCAAAGCGCGTTGCACGTGCGCGTCTGCACATTTGCACATTTGCACATCCGCACATCTGCACATCATTTTTGGGCGCGTAAGATTTTCCGCAGGCCGGTTTTCTCCCTGTCCGCTGTTTCGTACATTTGTTTTGAACAAAGACTCCTCTGAAAAAAACCACCATGAAAAAACAAGTACTCTCTGTCATCGCTGCTTCCGCGCTCGCGCTTACCGCGTCGGCCCAACTTTACATTCCCAACGACGGGATGGAAACCTGGGGCACCCAGTTCGGCGAAGACCAGCAACCCACCAACTGGGTTTCTTACAACGTGTTCACGATCTCCTTCATCGATCCGGGCAACGTCAATCCCACTTCCGTCACACAGGCCACGGGCGCTGATGCGTACCAGGGCACGTATGCCGCAAAGATCACCACGGTCGACCTGGGCGATAACCCGGACGCGGCCACCATTCCGAACCGTGCAGGCATTCTCATGGTCGGCGCAGTGAGCATCAGCTCGCCTTACCTGCGTCCCGGCTACCAGTTCACCGCCCGCCCGCAGACGTTTGAATATTACGCCAAGTACACACCGTCAGGAGTCGACACCGGCTTCTGCCTCGTCGCGCTGACCAAATGGAACGGAACTTCCCGCGACACGGTGGCCTGGGGTTACAGTGCGCACGCGGCTGCCACTTCTGCCTACAGCCTGTATACCATCGGGCTGATTTATAACGCCTCGCAGACCAACACATTCCCCGACACGGCAGCGATCATCTTCAGCTCCAGCTCCAGTGCGCCCCAGGCGGGCAGCTCGCTGTGGGTGGATGCGCTTGCATTCAGCGGTAACGTCGGCGTGGAAGAAGCACAGCAGAACAACGGCGTTTCCGTTTACCCGAACCCGTCGTCCAGCGTTACCTACTTCGATGTCGTTTCCGGCGAAGCTTCCACCGTTGCCGTATACGACATGACCGGCCGTGAAGTAAGCCGCACCCGCATCTACGGCAAAAAAGGCGCTGTGGACACGAACACGCTCGCGGAAGGCATGTACACGTATTCCATCCTCAGCACAGATGGCGAACCCATGAGCCGCGGCACGTTCAGCGTCGCACGCTAGGCTTCGATGCGCTTCGCTTACTCAGCCTGACAGCTTTCTGATTGAAAAGCTGTCAGGCTGAGTAGTTTTTTGCCCCTGAGCCCTGAGCTTGCCGAAGGGTCGAAGGGTCGGCAAAAAACGTATCGAAGCCCTGATCAATTATCATTCGGCTTCAACCAGTTAACAACTACTTTGGACACCTTTCACTTTCTTTTGTCCTGTGGCAGGTGTTTTGCCTAATTTTGATCCAGGCAATCCCCACATGAAGATCCACATTCCTATTGCAGCTGCCTTGCTCCTGGCCTTCAGCAGCTGCGGCGGAGACAAAAATCCGGCGAAAGAATCCCAGGTTATCGAGCAGGATCCGGAGTCGATCAACCCGCTGGTCACTGAATTTATTACGGAGCATCTCAAGCCTGCCGATACCTCGAAAACATTTTACGTCGGCGGAGATTCCATCACCGCGATGCCGCTGGTGAAACAAACCTATGCCGCCCATGGCTACAAAGGCCTGTGGAGCGACAAAGGAAAACTCAATGCCGCGGGCACGACAATGGCCTCGATCGTGAACGATGCGGAAAGCTTCGGCCTCATTCCCGGCGATTACCACAAAGATGCGCTCGACAGCATGCTGGTCTCGGTTTACGATGCGACCGGTGAAAGCTATAATGTCAATAAACTTTCGAATGCCGACATCCTGCTGACGGATGCGTTCTTCACGTTCGCCGTGCATGTTTCCGTGGGGCGAATGGCAAACGACAGCGCGGCGGCGCGTGAATGGAGACTTTCGAAGCTCGACACAAACCTCGTTGCGCTTTTGGATAATGCATTGATCACCGGAAAATTCAGGGAGCTGTTCGAAAGCCTCGAGCCGCAGCGCCGCGAATACCAGGCGGTGAAACGCTACATGAATGAGTACCGGGAAGCGCACGCCGGCGCAAAATGGGAATATCTTCCCGACCGCAAAACCGACAGCGCAGGCTTTTTCGCGGCTATCCGCACGCGCCTCATGCAAACCGGCGACTGGGATTCCACGGGTACCGGCAGCGATTCCATCCGGCAAATAAAGGCGCTGAAAAAATTCCAGGAGCGGCATTTCCTCGAAGAGGACGGGAAGATCGGCCGCAACACGCTTCTCGCGCTCGACATGACGCCGGAAGACTGGACGCGCCAGATGGCGATGAACCTCGAACGCTGGCGCTGGGAACCGGAGAAATTCGAAAAGCGCCACATGATCGTCAACCTGCCCGCGTTCAAAATGACGGTGTGGGAAGCGGACACGATCGTGATGGAATCGAAGATCGTGTGCGGCGCGGTGAAAACGCAGACGCCCGAACTCGACAGCAAGATGCACCAGGTCATTCTTTACCCGTACTGGAACGTGCCGTACAGCATCGCGTGGAAAGAGATCCTCCCGCACGTCAAGCGCGATACGGGTTATCTCCGCCGTGAAAACTACGAGGTGCTCGACCGCAACAATCAAATTGTCGACCCGGCCACGGTGAACTGGAAAAAATACGGGCGCGGAAATTTGCCCTACAAATTCCGCCAGATGACCGGTCGTGAAAACGCGCTCGGCATCATGAAGTTCGATTTCCACAACAAGTACAGCGTGTACATGCACGACACGAACTCGAAGAAATATTTCCGCTACACCACGCGCGCGTTCAGCCACGGCTGCATGCGCCTCGAGAAGTACATGGACCTCGCCTACTTCCTCATCCGCGACGACAGCGTGCGCATCCCGAAAGACACGTTCGATCTCTGGACCAAATCCGGCGACCAGCGCAAGATCAACCTGCGCAAGCCGCTTCCCATCCACGTGCGCTATTTCACTTGCGAGGTGGACACGAACGGAAACGTTTCCGTGCTGCTCGACATTTACCTCCGCGACAAGCGCATGATGAACGTGCTGTACGGGGAAATGGATCCGAAAGCCGCTTCCGCCCCGCAACCGGCAGCACCTGCGACAAGCGAGAAGAAGAAAAGTGTTTGGGTGAGGAAAGAGGAGGATTGTCTTTACACCTGACGCCCGTATTTTCTTATCTTAGTCTGACAACGTCCCCTGTTTAGATCACCCGTCATGAACAGGATTCCCCATTCAGTACGTTTTTTTTCTGCCGCTGTCCTTTTTGTTTTCAGCGCACGGCTTCACGCGCAGCAATGGTCAGCACTTGGCGGCGGCCTGCTCGGCTCGTCGGGCTCCTGCGTGGAATTCTATCATGGCGAGCTCTACGCCGGCGGTACGTTCATGGCGGCGGACACGTCGACCAACACCGTCAACTACATCGCCCGCTGGGATGGCGCGCAGTGGCACGACGTCGGCGGCGGCGCATCACACAGCGTATATACTTTGTACGCACACGGCGATTATCTCTATGCGGGCGGGCGCTTCGCCGGTATCGGCGGACTGGCAGGAGTATGGGGTATTGCGCGGTGGAACGGTACGGCCTGGGATTCTCTCGGGAGTGGCGTTTCTCCTCTTGGCGGCGTGAATGCGATCATCGGATACAACGGGAATATCGTAGCCGGCGGAGAATTCTCCCTGGCAGGCAACACGCCGGTGAACAACATCGCCATGTGGAACGACACGAATTGGACGGCGATGGGCAACGGGCTGACCGGCGGAAGAGTGAATGCGCTGGCGGTTTACAATGGCGAGCTGTATGCGGGAGGAAGTTTCACTTACGCCGGTAACGATACGGTTTATTCGATCGCGAAATGGGATGGCGTTTCCTGGACGGGCGTGGGCCCCGGGTTTTACGGCGCGGTCACTTCGCTGAAAACGTTCGCGGGAAAGCTCATCGCCTGCGGTTCGTTCTATTTTACCGTCGACCTGCAAACCGTGCGCGGGCTCGCGCAATGGGATGGCACTTCGTGGTCGCCCATCGGTTTTGGGGCCGACGATCCTCCCATGGCGATGGGATTGTACGGGAACAAACTTTACATCGGCGGCTATTTTTCTTCCATCGACAACATCCCGGCAAACCAGGTCGCCTCCTGGGACGGCACAACTTTTTCCGCGCTCGGAAACGGCACGGGCCCGCCATTCACAACCATGGTCGGCGCGATCGCTGCGGACGACGGGATCATTTACGCGGCGGGAACATTCACGACAGCCGGAAGCATCGCCGTCAACCACATCGCCAAATGGTCGGCGCCGGGTGTGGGAATGGATGAAATGAAATCTATCGCAACGGTTGACCTTTTTCCCAACCCGAACAACGGCATCTTCACGATCCACTGCAACGTACCGGGAATTAAAATGATCTCGATCTACAACGGTGTCGGAAAAACAGTGCGCGATATCGAAATGCGTACCGATGTTGCGGAGATCGATCTGCGGGAAGAAGGTGCGGGAATTTATTTCTACCGGGTGATTGCGAATGGAGAGTTAATTGCTTCCGGAAAGATCATTTCACAATAACTTTTGCGGAAAAACTAAACTTCCTTCTTCTCACCGCCCCAGTACTCCAGCTTATCATACGGATACCGTTTCGTGTGAATGGCTTTCACCTCTTCGAACAGCAATTGCCGGAACTCGTCGATATTTTCTTTCGTGTGCGCGGAAATAAAAATGCAAGGATCCTGCAGCTTGCTCATCCAGCTTTTTTCCAGCTCTTTTAGCGTCAGCTGCTGGCGGCCCTGCGGGTCGAGCAAATGCTCTTCTTTCGGCGGCTCGCGGTAGGCGTCGATCTTGTTGAAGACTAAAATCGTTCGTTTGTCGCCTGCGCCGATCTCCGCGAGCGTTTCGTTCACCACGTTCAGCTGGTCTTCGAACTGCGGGTGGGAAATGTCCACCACGTGCAGCAGGATGTCGGCTTCCCGCGTTTCGTCGAGCGTCGACTTGAACGATTCCACGAGCTGGTGCGGCAGCTTGCGGATGAAACCTACCGTGTCGGAAAGCAGGAAGGGTAAATTTCCCACGACAACTTTCCGCACCGTCGTGTCGAGCGTGGCGAAAAGTTTATTCTCCGCAAACACGTTCGACTTGCTGATGAGGTTCATGATCGTCGACTTGCCCACGTTGGTGTAGCCGACAAGCGCCACACGCACCAGCTCCCCGCGGCTTTTCCGCTGCGTGGCCATCTGCCGGTCGATGTTCTTCAGCTGCTCCTTCAGCGCCGCGATGCGGTCGCGCACGATACGGCGGTCCGTCTCGATTTCTTTTTCACCCGCGCCGCCACGTGTCCCGGTTCCGCCGCGCTGGCGTTCAAGGTGTGTCCACATGCCGGTGAGACGGGGAAGCAGGTACTGGTAACGCGCAAGCTCCACCTGCGCTTTCGCATGCGCGGTGCGCGCGCGGCCGGCGAAAATATCGAGGATGAGCAAGTTGCGGTCGAACACCTTTTTCTCGAATTCCTTCTCGAGGTTGCGCTGCTGCGAAGGCGAAAGCTCATCGTCGAAAATAACGACGTCGATCCCGTTGGCAACGATATATTCTTTGATCTCGCGCGCTTTCCCGGAGCCGATGTAGAATTTCGGGTCGGGATGATCGAGCTTTTGGGTAAAATTTTTCACGGGAACGATCCCGGCCGTCGTGGCAAGAAATGCCAGCTCGTCGAGGTATTCGTTCAATGCGCGCTCGTCCTGGCGCTTATCAATGACGCCGACGAGTATCGCTTTCTCGTGGGCTTTTATGCTGTTTAAACTGTCGATCAAAGCAAGTATCCTTTATTAATTCTCTGCAATTTGCATACCGCTGACCACTTCATTAGCAGATTAGCACATCAGCAAATTCATTTCCGCAGCGATTCCGTGTACGTTACAACCGCCGCAATTTCCTCGTCGCTCAGCTCCCCGCCGAAAGCCCGCATTCCTTTCCTCCCGTTTTTCACCACGTTTACCGCAGCAGCATGACCGAGCGTGCTCACCGAAAGATCGGACGCGCCCATCACCCCGGCTTTTCCATCCGCGCCGTGGCAGATCGCACATTTGGAATCGTACAGCGCAGCGCCGTCAATTTTTTCGGGCTGCTCAGCAGGTCCGTTGGCAGAAGCTTTCGTTCCGTCCCCGCAGGAGAAAACGGTGAGCGCAAGAACGGAAGCTGCGCAGGAAAGAAAAATGATCTTTTTCATACGCACGATCAGAACCAGCCGCGGCCGGCGAACATGTCGCGGAACGGCCAGGGGATCATCGCGAGGATCAGCACGAGGCCGATGAGGAAGAACAGCGCGATGATTTTGTGCTTCGCTTTATCCGTAGCGGCGCGCTTCGATTTCGCATTCCCGATCGTGATCAGCACGATGGCGATCAGCATCACGAGGTTGTGCTCCATCGTAAAGAAGCGCAGCACCGGGTTTTCCATCGAAACGGACATGTCGAAATTCACGTTCGGGCTCACGAAAAGCAGCACGATGCCGATGAGCAGCTGCGTATGCACGGAAATGAGCGAAAACATCGCCAGCTTGCGATCGCCGGGCGTGAACGGTTTGTTGCCCAGCCAGCCGGAAAGCGATCTGGCAACCGTGATGAGAAGAAGCAAAAGTGCGACCCAGCGAAGGCCGGAATGCGCGTGGAGAAGTCCGTTATACATGTAGAGCGGTTTTTTATCCTGTCAAAAGTAAGGAAAAATGATGCGGGACTGCTCAATTCGCAAGCGCCTCACTCCAGCCGTATCCCCGCCAGCGTGATATCATCCGTCTGCTCATACCCGTGCATCCACGCATCGAGCACTGTGTTGAAGGCACGCTCCTGTTCCGCGGGCGGCAGGTGAAGACCGGCGTTGAGCACTTGCACGAGTTGTTTCACCATGAACTTTTTCCCTTTCGGGCCGCCGAACTGGTCGGGAACGCCGTCGGAAAAAAGGAACAGC
Organism: uncultured Chryseobacterium sp.; assembly: GCA_966211705.1. GTDB lineage: Bacteria > Bacteroidota > Bacteroidia > Palsa-965 > Palsa-965. Next base: position 60,305 of record CBIHOC010000014.1, on the reverse strand, counting down.
GAAACCGGCGTGCTGAAATCGACCGTGTGGCGGGTGAATTGCGCTTCTCCCACTTCCGCGATCCCGCCGATGGAATGCTTGTCGCCGCGGATGCACGTGAGCGGCTGCCCGTCGTGCGCAGAATACAGCGGCCGTGATGCGCCTGCGAAATGCAGCTTCTTTTCCACCCTGTCGATCAGCAGCAGCGCCATATCCATTCCGTCGTTCAGCTCGCGGCGGCCGAGGTCTTCGTTCAGCGCTTTAACTACCGAGGCGTGCAATTTCTGCAGGATGACGTCCGGCATTTTCACCACGCGTCCCGCCACCAGCTGGTTGAGCAGGCTCGTGGCCAGCATCGACATCATCGCGCCGGGAACGCCGTGACCCGTACAGTCGGCCACGGCAAAATAAATGAACCGGCGTTCTTCCCCGCCGGCCAAGAACGCCTGCATTTTTTCAGCCGCCCAGTAAAAATCGCCGCTCACGATGTCCTTCGGCCGGAAGCAGATAAAAGAATCCGGCAGCAGCGCGCGCATGAGCTTCCCCGACGGGATCACCGCCGCCTGGATGCGCTTCGCGTAGTTGATGCTGTCCGTGATCTCCGTATTCTTCACCTGCAGCTCTTCTTTCTGCGTCTCGATCTGTGCCTTCTGCCGGGCGATGGCTTCGTTCTTTTCCTGCAGCCGGGAATTGGCTTTTTTCTTTTCGAGGAAACGGTACAGGAACACCACGCTGATCACGACGAACATGAGCGCCGCCGCGCCGTAAATCATCTTCAGGTTCCGGTTGTTGCGGATGGTCTGTTCTTTAACCTCGGCATCGAGCGTGAGCAGCCGGATCTGCTGTTGCTGCTTTTCATTGTCGTATTTCGCGGAAAGTTCGTTGATCGCTTTTGTATTCTCATCCTTTGAAATGCGCAACATCACTTCCGTCAGCACTTCGTAGAATTCGGTAGCCTTGCGGTAATCGCCTACCGCTTTATACGCGTCGGTCAGCGACGTTGCAGTTTCCCTGATCTGCGCAGGAATGTCCAGCTGCACCGCGAGCCGGTATGCCGTTTCAAGATAGGGGACAGCGTCGCGGGGCTTCCCGGTTTCCAGCAGCAACCGGCCTTTATAAAGGTTTGCGTTGATCTGCCCGTACGTATTCTGCGTCGCGGTGTGAATCGCATACGCCCTGTCGATATAAGGCGCGGCTTCTTCGTAACGTTTCAGCAGCAGCAGGGTGGAACTGATGTTGACATACACTTCCGCCGCAAACGTCGAATCGTCCTGCGGCTTCACACTGTCCACCACCTGCAGCTGGTAATACAGCGCCGAGTCGGGCATCCCGAGGTTGGCATAAGACAGGCCGATGTTGTCGACAGTAACGACGTGTGACCGTGAAGGATGCCCTGCAGGAATGTAGCCGAGGCTTTTTTTGTAATAATAAATCGCCGTGCGGTACTCGGAGCGGTAGAACGACACCGTGCCGAGGTGATTGAATGCGTCGTGGATCTTGATCGAATCGTTGACCTTTTCAGACCAGCCGATGCTCTGGTAAAACGATCGGGCGGCTCTCGTGTAATCGCCCATCCGCATGTGCACGAGCCCTTCGTAATCGAAAATGTTGCCGTAATGCGTGCGAAGGTCATTTGCGAATGCGTGGATGCGCGCGCTGTCGACATAAGCAAGGGCCGTATCGTGCGCGCCTTTGCTGCGATACGTCCTGCTGAGCGAAAGGAACGTTTTCACGGTCGCGGGATGCAGCTTGTTGTCGGCGGCAATGCGCAACCCGTAGCGTGAAATTTCAGCCGAACGCCCGGGATCGGAAAACCGCAATTCCCCGGCGACAGAATCGAGAAGCTTCACCTGGTCCAGCGGGCTTTTTCCGGAAAGCAGGCCTGCGTAATCTGCAGAAATCGTTTGCGCGCGCGCGGAGATGCACAGGCAAAGGCAGCAGAAAAGCTTGGGCAACAGTTTCATGGCGACAGTGCAAACTTACACAACTCCGGGTAACGGCATTTTTCATCCGCATCCGCAGGAAACGTGTGGTTTCAAAATTTTCCTGCCGCATTGCGAAAACGAACATCCGTGCTTTTTTCAGACCGTTCATCCGGGTTTTCGGAGATCGGCCGCGGGAATTCGATAAATTAGGGCGTTTTTTGGGTTTTCTGCCCAACCCGCATTAACCTTGAGTATCTCATTTCCTACACGTTTTGTCATGAAGAAGTGCATCGCTGTGCTTGCAGCAATCCTGGCCGCCTGTATCGTACAGGCGCAGCCGGCTACATTCCCCGTGAACGGCGCGCCGGATATCCGCCACACGGTCTTCGCCTTCACCAACGCGCACATCCAGGTCGACCCGGAAACGGCGATCGAAAACGGGACGCTGCTCGTGAAAGACGGCTGGGTGCTCGACGTCGGCGCTGCAGTTGCCGTTCCGAAAGGCGCTGTCGTGTACGACATGAAAGGCAAATGGATCTATCCGTCTTTCATCGATCCGTACAGCACGTACGGCATGCCCGAAGTGAAACGCGCGCCGTGGACGCCGGGACCGAAATACGAATCCTCGCGTGAAGGCGCGTTCGGGTGGAACGAAGCGCTCAAGCCGGAAACGGACGCTTCACGCGTATTCACCTCCAACCCGAAAGCCGCTGAAGAATACCGCAGCCTCGGCTTCGGCGCCGTGATGACGCTCAGCCGCGACGGCATTGCGCGGGGAACGTCGGCATGCGTCACGCTCAACGCCGACATGGGCGACAACAGCGTCATGCTGAAAGATAAAGTCGCCGCATGCTACTCATTCGACAAAGGATCGTCGCGCCAGGAATATCCTTCTTCGCTGATGGGCTCCATCGCGCTGCTGCGCCAGACGTATTACGACGCCGACTGGTACCGCACCGCGAAGAACAAAACCGAGTACAACATTTCACTCGAAGCATGGAATGCCGGCCGGGGCCTGCCGCAGCTTTTCGAAACCACCGACAAATGGAACGTGCTGCGCGCCGACAAGATCGGCGACGAATTCAACGTGCAGTACATTTTCAAAGGCAGCGGCAATGAATACCAGCGCCTCGCGGAAATGAAAGCGACGAACGGCTCGTTCATCCTCCCGCTGAACTTCCCCGATGCTTTCGACGTGGAAGACCCGTATGATGCAGAGCTGGTGAGTTATTCCGAGCTCAAGCATTGGGAAATGGCCCCGCTCAATCCCGGCGCGTTTGAAAAAAGCAACATCCCGTTCGCGCTCACCGCGTTCGACCTGAAAGACAAAAAAGCATTCTGGCCGAACTTACGACGCGCCATCAAATACGGGTTGAGCAAAAAAGCGGCGCTGCGTGCGCTGACGGTGATGCCTGCGCAGCTCACGGGAATTTCCGACAAAACCGGCTCGCTGAAAAAAGGTTTGCTGGCGAATTTCATCATCACGAACGGCGACGTGTTTGCCGACACCGCGATCATCTGGGAGAACTGGGTGAAAGGCAACCGTTACATCCTGAAGGATTACAACACGATCGACCTGCGCGGAACGTACAACCTTGCGATCAACAATCTTCCCGTAAAGACGCTGACCATCGAAGGAACTGACATGTTCAAGCTCAAAGCGAAATTCGCCATGGCCGATTCGACGAAAGACCCGGTCGTGGTGAAAATAGCGGGTGAAAATATCACCATCGCCTTCATGTCAAAAACGGACGACGGCATGATCCGCCTGTCCGGCACGGTGAACACGCAGACCATGTTCATGAACGGAAAAGGCCAGCTTCCCGACGGCACGTGGGTGGACTGGATGGCCACGAAAACGTTCGCGTACGTTCCGAAAGTGGAGAAGAAAGATTCCATCGCGCCCGAAATTCCTTCGCTCGACGACATCATTTACCCGTTCAACGCATACGGCCGCACGAAGTCGGATTCCCTCGGCATTTACGGCTGGGCTTACAATACGATCCTCATCAAAAACACGACCGTGTGGACGAACGAAGCGGACAGCATGCTGCTGAACACCGACGTGCTGATCGTGGCCGGGAAAATTTCGCAGATCGGGAAAAACCTTTCTGCGCCTGCCAAAGCGATGGTCATCGACGGAACAGGCAAGCACCTTACCGCCGGCATCATTGACGAGCACTCGCACATCGCGATCAGCGGCGGTGTGAACGAAGGCACGCAGGCGTCGACCGCGGAAGTGCGCATCGGCGACGTGATCAACCCGGACGACATCCAGATCTATCGCCAGCTCGCGGGCGGCGTTGTCGCTTCGCAATTGCTGCACGGATCGGCCAACCCGATCGGCGGGCAATCGGCCATCGTCAAGCTGCGCTGGGGTGCATCGGCGGAAGCGATGAAGATCGACTACGCGCCGGGCTTCATCAAATTCGCGCTGGGCGAGAACGTGAAGCAGGCCAACTGGGGCGATTTCCAGACCGTGCGTTTCCCGCAGACGCGCATGGGCGTCGAACAGGTTTATTACGATTATTTCACCCGCGCGAAAGAATACAATGCGCGCTGGCAGGCCTGGAAAGCGCTCCCGCAAAAGGAACGCGAAAAATCTTCTCCCCCGCGCCGCGACCTCGATCTCGAAGCCCTCGGAGAAATTTTGTTCGGCACGCGAAACATCACCTGCCATTCCTACATCCAGTCCGAGATCACCATGCTCATGCACGTGGCCGATTCGATGGGTTTCAAAGTGAACACGTTCACGCACATCCTCGAAGGCTACAAGGTCGCCGATAAAATGAAAGCGCACGGCGCAGGCGGCTCTTCCTTCTCCGACTGGTGGGCGTACAAATACGAAGTGAAAGACGCCATTCCTTACAACGCCGCGATCATGACGCGCATGGGCATCGTGGTGGCCATCAACTCCGACGACGCCGAAATGGCGCGCCGCCTCAACCAGGAAGCCGCCAAGTCGATCAAGTACGGCGGGCTGACGGAAGTCCAGGCGCTGAAGCTCGTCACGCTCAACCCCGCGAAGCTGCTTCACGTCGACCAGCGCATGGGCAGCATCAAAGCCGGCAAAGACGCCGATCTCGTGCTGTGGAGCGACAACCCGACGTCGGTGTATGCGAAGCCGGAGAAGACCATCGTCGACGGAAAAGTGATGTTCGACATCGAAGAAGACAAAAAGCTCCGCGCAGAAATGCGCAAAGACAAAGCCCGCATCATCCAGAAAATGATCGCGGAAAAACAGGGCGGCGCCCCCACGCAAAAACCGCGCATGCGAAAGCAGAAGCTCTGGGACTGCGAAGACTTCTCCGGGAACGGCGACTACCTCAACGACGAGGACTAACCCCGGGATTCATCCCGGGGCCCGCCAGCCGACCCACTCACTCCAAGCTCAGCACTACCACAAGACATACCTCAATGAAGCACCTCCTCACAATCCTCACAACGCTCCTCTGCGCAACCGCCGCCGTCGCGCAGCAACCCGTCCCCGCGAAGAAGCAGTCCAAAAGCATCCTGCTGATGAACGGCATCGCCCATCTCGGGAACGGACAGGTCATCCAGAATTCCGTCGTCGGCTTTAAAGACGGGAAGATCACGCTCGTCGGCGACGCGCAGGTGGTGCGCATCGACAAGGCCGCGTGGGACACCACCATCAGCTGCGCGGGCAAGCACATTTATCCCGGCTTCATCGCGCCCAACACGACGCTGGGGCTTACCGAAGTGGAAGCCATCCGCGCCTCCAACGATTTCCGCGATGTAGGTTATTACAACCCGCACGTGCGCACCCAGGCCGCGTTCAACACCGACTCGCGCGTCAGCCCGACGGTGCGTACCAACGGCGTGCTGTCGGCGCAGGTTACACCGCGCGGCGGGCGCATCTCCGGCACGTCGAGCGTGATGGCGCTGGAAGGCTGGACATGGCCCGATGCCACGTTGAAAGCTGACGACGGCATTCACCTCAACTGGCCCGCATATTATTCCCGCAACTGGAATGACGACGAGGGCGGCTTCGGCGCGTACCAGCAGAACAAGAACTACGAAACGCAGCGCCAGGAAATGGAGAAATTTTTCGCCGAAGCCAAAGCGTACCACGACAACAAAGGCTCCGCAGAAACAAACGTCCGCTTCGAAGCGATGGCCGGCATTTTCACCGGCGCGAAAAATCTTTACATCCATGCCGACCTCCTGAAGGAGATGAACGAGATCATTTCCTTCTCGAAACGTTTCCAGCTCGCGCACACCGTGATCGTCGGCGGCACCGACAGCTGGAAATGCGCCGAAGCCTTGAAAGCGGCCAACATCTCCGTGATGCTTTCACGCACGCACAGCCTGCCCACCCGCAGCGACGACGACGTGGACCAGCCGTACAAAACGGCAGCGCAGCTTTACGATGCCGGCGTGCTTTTCTGCCTCCAGAACGAAGGCGACATGGAGGCCCCCGGCGCGAGAAACCTTCCATTCCTCGCCGGAACCGCCGCAGCCTACGGCCTCCCGAAAGAACAAGCCATCGCCGCGCTGACGGGAAATTCCGCGAAGATCCTCGGCATCGACAAAACGATGGGAACGCTCGAGGTTGGCAAAGATGCTACGCTCTTCATCTCCGAAGGCGACGCGCTCGACATGAAAACGAATAAAGTAACGTGGGCGTTCGTACAGGGGAAAACGCTTGACCTGCGGAATGAGCAGCAGGAGCTGAATGAGCGGTACGAGGAGAAGTACGGGCTGAAGGAAAAATGATGTGCAGATGTGCGGGTTTGCGAATGTGCAGATTGGTCCTGACACCTTGCACATCCCCACATTCCGCGGTTAAGCAGCATTGGCAAAAAACAACACAAGCGATGAAAGTATTAACCGCCTTGCTGGTTACTCAATGGCTTTTACTTTCGTGTACGCCGGCCCAGGAAAAAAACGCCCGAAAGCAAGAATCGATCAATTATCCGCTCTCCTATTTTCATCCTGATCCGGATACTTTGTCGAAAGAACAACAAGCTGCTTTCGACGCCTTAAACTCCATTCAAAGGCAAGGACAACATCTTTACTCAACCTACCCGGGTACGCATAACGGCGTGCCGCCGGATACCAGCTTTGTTATATCGCAGGCTCAACTGCTGGCTGCAATGGAAGAACTATTGACACGGCACTACACAGGTATTTCGGACGAAGAACGCACCAGGCTGGCGGTCCAGGTCGTTTCAGCACAAGAAGAATATCTTGTTTTACAACGTAACGACTATTCAGCCGGGTCAGCAGACAATGCTGTCTTTCCTGCATCGGGTTCCTGGATTTTACCGGAAGTTCTTGGACGCAGAGATATCGTGCTGGAGTGGTGATCGTAACACGACCCGCGCACTAGACTATCTTCACCAGCGAGAAATCCTTCTTCCCTTTCTGCAGCAAAACATATTTCCCGTTGATCAGCTGATCCGTATTGATGACCAGCTGCGGGTTGTTTGCTTTCTGCATGTTCACCGAAATGCCGTTGCCCTGCATCAGCTTCTTCGCGTTGCCGCGTGAATCGATGAGCTTTGTACGGTCGGCGAGCATTTCCACGGCGCCGATGCCTTGCTCCAGTTCCGCGCGTGAAATTTCCGTCACGGGAATCCCTGCAGCGAAAATGACATTGAGGAAGCGTTTCTCTTCCAGCGCGGCGATCTGGTCTATCGTGCTGCCTTTACCGAAAAAAAGATCGGTAGCTTCCAGCACGGCCTCCAGGATTTCCGGGCTATGCACACGGGCAGTGATATCGGCTGCGAGGGCTTTCTGGAGAATGCGTTTTCCCGGATCGGGTGCGTGTTCTTTCTCCAGCGTTTCGATCTCTTCTTTCGTTTTCAGTGTGAAGATCCTGATGTACGTCGAAGCATCCGTGTCCCCGGCATTGAACCAGAACTGGTAAAAATCATACGGAGAAGTCCGCTTCGGGTCGAGCCAGATGTTGCCGCTTTCGGTCTTGCCGAATTTTGTTCCGTCGGCCTTTTTGATCAGCGGCGTGGTCAGCGCCCAGGCTTCACCACCGTCTTTGCGGCGGATCAGTTCCGTCCCCGTCACGATATTCCCCCACTGGTCGGAGCCGCCCATCTGGAGCTTCACGCCGTTGTGTTTCCACAGGTAATAAAAATCGTAGCCCTGCACGAGCTGGTACGTAAATTCCGTGAACGACATGCCCTCCCGTCCCGAATTCTCGGGATCGCCGGTCAATCGCTTCTTCACGGAATCTTTCGCCATCATGTAATTCACCGTGATGTGCTTGCCCACGTCGCGGATAAAATCGAGGAAGGAAATGTTTCTGAACCAGTCGTAATTGTTCACGATCACCGCCGCGTTCGCACCGCTGCTGAAATCGAGAAATTTCTCCAGCTGCTTTTTCTGGCACTCGAGATTATACTGCAGCACCTCTTCCGAAAGCAGGTTCCGTTCCGCCGATTTTCCCGACGGATCCCCCACCATCCCGGTCGCGCCGCCGATGAGCGCCATGGGCTTATGCCCGCAATCCTGGAAATGCAGCAGCGTCATGATCTGCACCATGTTGCCCACGCCCAGCGAATCCGCCGTCGGATCGAACCCGATGTAGCCGGTCACCATCTCTGTGTTCAGCAGCTCTTCCGTTCCCGGCATTACATCCTGGAGCATTCCCCTCCAGCGCAATTCTTCAATGAAATTCTTTTTCATAACGAGGCAAATATAAGGAGACGTGAGATGTGAGACATGAGACGTGAGATAAAAACAAGATGATGGATAAGATGAGTTGGGCGCAAAAAATTACCACGGAGACACGGGTACACGGAGAAAAACCCCTCCGTGTCCCCGTGTCTCCGTGGTTAACCTTTACTGCACGGGGCCAGCCTCCGGCATGTTCTGCCTCCGCAAAACAGGTCACTCCCACGGAGCTGAAACTATTTCCACCAAAATCCGAAACTCCAAAACCCGTAACTCCCAACTCCTCCCTCCCTTCTCCCCTCTGAAACTGAAACATTTCCCTCCTCTCACGTCTCATGTCTCAAGTCTCAAGTCTATCTTTACACCATGATCCTTCTGACCGGCGGCACCGGGTTTCTCGGCGCCCACATCGCGCACGAGCTGACCTCGAAAGGGCATAAGCTCCGCGCGCTGAAACGGAAAGGAGCAAGCATTTCCCTCACCGAAAAAATTTTCCGCCACTACAGCAACGACGCAGGAACATTGCTCTCCCGCATCGAATGGGTGGAAGGCGACCTGCTCGACATCGGCGCGCTGGAGGATGCGATGGAAGGCGTCACGCAGGTGTATCATTCCGCCGCGGTGATCTCGTTTTTTCCGAAAGACCGCAACTACATGCTGCAGGTCAACATCGAAGGCACAGCCAACGTGGTGAACCTGGCGCTGGATGCGGGCGTGAAAAAATTCTGCCACATCAGCTCCATCGCGGCGCTGGGGAAAACGACCGACGGCAGCGCGATACACGAAGAAGTGTGGTGGAAGAACGACCCGGGAAATTCCTGGTACGCCATTTCCAAGTACGGCGCGGAGCGGGAAGCATGGCGCGCCACGGAAGAAGGCATGGACGTGATCATCCTCAACCCGTCGTTCATCGTCGGGCCGGGAGACACGGGGCGCAGCAGCACGGAAGCGTTCGGCCTCCTGAAAAGCGGGACGAAATGGTACACCGAAGGCACGAACGGCTACGTTGACGTGCGCGACGTGGCAGCGGCCGCGGTGAAGCTGATGAACAGCGAGCGGAAAAATGAGCGCTTCATCCTCAACGCCGCCAACCTCAGCTACCGCGAATTTTTCGACAGCATCCTCACGAAGTTCGGGCGGCCGAAAACGAAATACCACGCCGGGAAATTTCTCCTCGGGCTCGGCTGGCGCGCCGAAAAGCTCCTGTGCGCCCTCACCGGCCGCAGGCCGCGCGTGACAAAAGAAACCGCGCAATCCGCGCTGCAGAAAAACCTGTACGACGGCGGCAAGATCACCCGCACGATCGATTTTAAGTACAGGGATTTCGAGACGACGGTTGAAGAAACGTGTGAATTTTTCTGCTGACCGGGAAAGTAACGGGTAAGTGGGTAATTGGTAATTCGACCGTTATTCGCAACCCTTTTTACCAATTACCAATTACCAATTACCCAATTACCAATTACCCAATTACTAAACGTCCGGTTACTTCCCGCTTGCCTGCCGCTTCGTCAATTCCACGATCACTTTATCGTACAGCTCGTTCAGCTTTTCCGGTTTGGCCGAATACCATTGCATCGACGCTTCATATTGCTTCCGGGTGACGCCGTGTTTTTTGAAGATGTCGTAAAACCCGATCGGCTCTTTGTTCATCGCTTCCTGCACGATCGCGCGGACGGTGGTGTCGCGGTGCGGGTCGAAGGGTGCGCGCGGCATGGCGGGCTGCGGGGAGCGGATGGACAGCGTGGCTTCGAGCAGGTGAACGTCGGCGAGCACCTGCACGATCTTGTCTTCGGGAATGAGATCGGCGGGTTCGGGAATGGTTTCTTTTTCCGGCGTATTACAGGAGAAGAGGAAGAGAATTACCACAAAAAGCAGCCGGCGCATAAAGCGAAGATACGAGGAGTTGAGAGTTACTTCGAACCGGTTTTTGTTATAATCACTTAAAAATGCCGCAGAGGCGCGGAGGGCGCCGGGAACTTTGCGCAACCTCTGCGTCCCCTGCGTCTCTGCGGCAAAAAAGGATTTACGAAAACTTCTTTGTCTTCAGCTTCCCGTTCACATCAACCGAACATGCCGGAAAAAGGATATTTTTGTTAGAATCACCAACCAGCCTCATGAAAAAACTCATCCTCCTCTCCGCATTCGCCCTCGCGGGCGCCGGTCTTAACGCACAGATCGACGTCGGCATGCCCACCGCAACCGGCAAGGGCGGCGCCTCGACCGCGATCCTGCGCAACTGGGATTGCATCGGCATCAACCCGTCCAACCTCGGCTGGAGCGACAATTACCGCCTTTCCATCGGCGCGTTCAACTTCGGCATCACCGCCCAGTCCGACGCGTTTCAATCGAAAACGCTGCGCCAGGCGCTGATGAACCCGAACGACACGTTCTCGCAGGCGGAGAAAAATGATTTCGCAAACGCGTTCAACACGCCGAACGCGTTCAATACGCAGGCGCACCTCACGTGGGGCGCTTTCTCCATCTACGGCCCGAAGATCGGCGGGATCGCGGTGAGCCTGCGCGACCGCACATTCTCGCACGTGGGGCTGAACAAAAACGCGGCCGACATCATCTTCAACGGGCGCAATGCGGCGGTGTTCCAGGACACGGCGACGTATTCCAAAACGATCGGCGAAATTTTCGACAGCACGAACATTTCTTACCTCCATTACCGCGAGCTCAACATCGCTTACGGAAGAAGGCTGTTCAGCACCGGCACGGAAGACGAGAACGGCAATCCCGCCATCCAGGTTTACGGCGGCTTCGGCTTCAAGCTGCTCTGGGGGTTCGGCAGCATCAACGCGAAAGCGGAAAATAAAGTGATGTCGGGAAATGCGGCGCTGACGACGAATTACAACGTCAATTACGGTTCGATCCAGAATTTCACGCCGCAGAATTCTTCCGCGGTATTCAACTCGGTCGGCTCCGGCGTCGCGTTCGATTTCGGTACCTCGCTTGTCGTGCGCGACCGCTGGCGTTTCGGCGTGGCGTTTACCGACATCGGCTCGATCAATTTCACGAACAACCAGCTTTTCGCCACCGACACGACGATGACGCCGCCGGATTCGACGAACAACGGCATTAACTCCTGGAACGTGGCATCGCAGGGATACTCCTTCACGAACAGCGGCCTGTTCAACTACGAGCCGGGCCCCGATTTCAAAACCGCACTTCCCAGCCGCCTGCGCCTCGGCGTCGGCTTCAAGCTCGAAAAATTCGAAGCCGCAGCCGACATCGTGCTTCCTGTCGGCAACAAAGACCTCAACATCACGCAGCCGTACTTCGCGATCGGCGGTGAATACAACATCCTCGGCTGGGTGAAAGTGAGCGCAGGCTTCTCCGGCAATCCCGACATGGGCTGGTCCGTGCCTGTCGGCCTGGTCGCCGGCATCGGCGGCGTGGTGGAAGTCGGCGTCGCCACCGGCGACGTGCTCACGTTCATCGACAAGTCGAAAAATCCTTACGTCTCCGTCGCCTTCTTCGCCCTGCGGTTCAACATGAAGAAGTTCAAGAAGGAGAACGCATTGCCCACGAACTGAAGAGGGACGTGTGGGACGAGGGGCGGGGGACGTTTCCTTCGTCCCTTTCCATGGGAAGAGTAATTATGAATTTCAAAGAAAACGTCGTGTGGATCACCGGCGCTTCTTCCGGCATCGGCGAGGCGCTGGCGAAGGCGTTTGCCGGCGAAGGCGCGAAGCTGGTGCTGTCGGCGCGGCGGCGGGAAGAGCTGGAGCGCGTGAAAAAAGCATGCGGCCTGACGGATGAAAATTGCCTTGTGCTGCCGCTCGACCTCAGCGATACGTCGGGAGTTGATGCATTGACGAAAACGGTGCTCGAAAAATTCGGGCGTATCGACGTGCTGGTGAACAACGGGGGAATTTCTCAACGTTCGCTGGCGAAAGACACGCCGATCGACATCGACCGGAAGATCATGGAAGTGAATTTTTTCGGGCAGGTGGCGCTGACGAAAAACGTGTTGCCGGTGATGCTGAAACAGCGTTCGGGGCACATCGTGGTGGTGAGCAGTATCGCGGGAAAATTCGGCTTCTGGTTCCGCACGGCATATTCTTCCTCGAAGCACGCGCTGCACGGTTTCTTCGAAGCATTGCGGCTCGAGACGGAAGGCGAAGGAATCAAAGTGCTGATCGCAGTTCCCGGGAAGATCAAAACGGATATTTCGCTTCACGCGTTGAAAAGCGACGGCAGCAAGCACAACGTGATGGACAAAAGCCAGGAAGAAGGAATGCCGGCGGACGAATGCGCAGCGATCGTTCTTGCGGCGATGAAAAAAAACAAGGAAGAGATTTTGATCGGAGGAAGAGAGATCAAAGCGGTGTGGCTGAAACGGCATTTCCCGAAGTGGTTCGGGAAGGTGATCCGCAGGCAGAAAAAAGAATAACCACGGAGACACGGAGGCACGGAGAAAAAATCACTCCGTGCCTCCGTGTCTCCGTGGTTATTTTTCATTTCACCAGCACCTTCGCCTCCATCATATCCAGTATCGCGTATTTCACACCTTCCCTGCCCTGCCCCGAATCTTTCACGCCGCCGTATGGCATGTGATCCACACGGAATGTCGGCACGTCGTTGAGGATGACGCCGCCGACGTGGATCTCGTTGAACATTTTGTCCATCTCGCCGATGTCGTTCGTGAAGACGCCCGCCTGCAACCCGAACCGCGTGTCGTTGATCAGCCGTATCGCGTCTTCTGTCGTATCGTACGGTTCGATCACCACCACCGGGCCGAAAACTTCTTCGCTGTTCACTTTCATTTCCTTCTTCGTGCCGGTGAGCACGGTAGCCGGGTAAAATGAACCGTTGCGGGTCCTGCCGCACAGCACGTGCGCACCGCCTGCGACCGCTTCGTTCACCCACGCTTCCACGCGCTTCGCGTTCTCCTCGTCGATCATCACGCCCAGCTCGGTTTCCGCAGTAGCCGGGTCGCCGATGATCAGCTTCGCCACGCCCTGGCAGAAAAGCGTCGTGAAGGGTTCGAAAATTTCCTGTTGCACAAAAATGCGCTGCGCATGGATGCAGATCTGCCCGGAATACGCGAAACCTCCGATGAGGCATCTTTTTACCGCTGCTTCCAGGTCGGCCGTCGGCGCAACGATCACGCCGGCATTCCCGCCGAGCTCGAGCACCACTTTTTTCTTCCCGGCATTTTTTTTCATCTCCCATCCCACTTCCGGCGAGCCCGTAAAGCTCAGCACCGCGAAACGTTCGTCCGTGACCAGCCGGTTTCCCGTTTTGCGGTCCATGGGAAGAATGGAAACCGCTCCTTTCGGAAGTTTCGTACGGTCGATGATCTTCGCCAGCTCGAGTGTTGACAGCGGCGTAGCGGAAGCCGGCTTGAGCACGATGGGACAACCGGAAGCGATGGCGGGCGCGATCTTGTGCACGGCGAGGTTCAGCGGAAAATTGAACGGCGCGATCCCGGCCACGAGGCCCGCGGGAAAATACTTTACAATGCCTTCCCGCTTTTCCCCCGCTGGCGTCCAGTCGAGGGAAATGTATTCTTTCGGCAAACGTTTTGCTTCTTCCGCCGCGATGAGAAATGTCTGCGCGGCACGATCGATCTCGGCTAACGCATAACGCAGCGGCTTCCCTGACTCACGGCACAGCACGAGCGCGAGGCGTTCACGGCCGGCGGTGATGGCGTCGGAAATTTCGCGGAGGATGGAAAATTTGTTGAGCGAAGACATTTCCCGCATCTGCTGCCGGACGGACTGCGCGGCTTCGATCGCTTTCTCCAGCTCGTCCGGGCCGGCGAGAAAGGTGGTCGCAAAAACTTTCCCGGTGTGCGGGTTCGTTACGTCAAGCTTTGCCGGAGTTTCTGCGAATTCTCCGCCGCAATAGATTTGGTACTTATCCACGTTTCCAGTTCGTTTTGAATTCCTTTGGCGGAATGATGTAAAACACCCAATATTGCGGCATTTCATCGTTTGCCGGCAGCTCACCGACAAGCCGGCCTTTGTAGAAGTACAATTTCGTCATTCCTCCCTCTTTTTGCTTTTGCAGGAACAGCGTATCGCCTTTCACCTGCCAGGTCCCTTTGTCGACGGTCGGTTTTTTCTCGTGCCGATCCGTATCCTTCATGCTAAAAGTTCCATCGATCCGAAGTTCCAGAAGCGTGTGCTCGTACATGTCGGAACTGTAATAGGTGCCCGCCGGGTACGTCGGATCGGCAGGCGTGTAAGACATGTAGCCTGAAAAGATTGTCGCCAGCTCTTTCAGCGATTCGTCGGAAGGAAATGCTTCACCCGGGGCAGAGTGGTAAACGAAATGCTGCGCGTACTCATCGCTCTTGTGCCAGTTGTAGCACAATGTATCGTGGTTCATCCATACACATTCAGGGTCCGGGAGCGAGGGAACCGGCGTGTAGCACATGTACGGGTCAGGGCAATATTCCATCTGCCAGCCGGTGACAACCACAACTGAATCGCCGTGATCGCGCCATTCACCTTTCTTTATCAGGTTGCATGTCTTTGTGCCGTCATAACAGGCAAATTGCTGCTGCGCGGTGAGATGCAATATAGCCGGCGGATAAGCCGTATCCACGCGCACATACCAGCCCGGCCTGATCATGCTTTCCCCTTTCACCTGCGTGGCGAAAAGCAAAAGAAAACCAATCGCAGCGAGCTTTTTCATTTAAGCCGTATATATCCCGGTTTCATTCACCGCGAGCCGTATCGCTTTCTCAGAGGTCTGCTCATCGTCGAACAGCACTTCCGCCATCCCCGTTGTATAGTCCACTTTCACGCCGAGCACGCCCGGCACTTCTTCGATCGCGCCTTTCACCGTGCGCTCGCAATGCCCGCAGGTCATGCCGTTGATCTTTACCTGTATCGTTTGTTCTGCCATAGTCTCAAAATTACCGAAAAAAGACGTGAGACTTGAGACATGAGATGTGAGACATGAGACGTGAGACCAGGGAACAACGGATTAAATTTTCTCACATCTCATGTCTCAAGTCTCACGTCTCTATCTTTGCGGCACCCGAATGAACACGGCACTGGAAAAACATTACGAAGAGAATTGCGCGTCTTACCGGGAAGCGCTGGAAAAGCATGAGCGCAAGGCGTCGCTCCTGAGCCGGCTGCGTCTCGGGGTTTTTCTTTCGCTGGCGCCCGTCATCATTTTCTGGGGGCAGTTGCCGTTGCCGGGATTGTTCGTGCTCGGGCTGATCGCGTTGTTCCTCTGGCTCGTGCGTTTGCATGAAGATGCGAAGGAGGCGCGGCGCGTGGCGCAGTGGCTGCTGAAGCTGAACGAGGAAGAATTGCTGTACCTGCGCGAACATCTTTTTCCGTCGGTTCCCGTCAACCAGCCGCCGCTGGAGCACAAGTTCGCTGCCGACCTCGACCTGTTCGGTGAGCAATCCGTTTTTCATCTCGTCAATCGCGCGGTAACGATCTACGGTCGTGAGCAGCTCGCTTCCGCGCTGACCGCCGACCCGCTGCAGCCGGGTGAAATTCTTCGCCGGCAGGAAGCTATCCGCGAGCTGGCCGGGGATGAAAAATTCCGCCAGCATTTCCTGGCGATGGGGCGCGACGAAGGTTTGCAGCAGAACGATCTTTCCGGGATCGTCGAATGGCTCGGGAAAGAGGACAAGGAGCTGCAGCTTTCCTGGTTCCCGTTCGTGCAGTACACGTGGCCGGTGCTCAGCCTCGGCGCGGCGGCGGCGTGCTGGTATTACGACAAATGGTCGTGGTTCACGCCGGTTGCGCTGATCGCGTGGGGCGTTGTCGCGTCGTACAAGAAAAAAACGGACAAGGTGCACAACGCCGTATCGGGACAGCACCGCACGCTCAGCCGTTTCTCCGGCCTGTTCGCCGACCTTGCCGCTGCGGGTTTCAAAGCCCCGCTGCTGACGGACCTGCAGGCGCAGGCGCGCGAGGCGAACGTCGCGCTCAAAAAGCTGGCGGCCATCACCGAACGTTTCGATTCGCGCAAAAATATTTTGGGGAACGTGCTGCTCAACACGTTCGGCATGTACGACATCGCCTGCCTGCGCGATCTTGAAAAATGGAAACGCGCGCACCGCACTTTCCTGGGCGAATGGATCGTCGCGATCGGGAAAACGGAAATGCTGATCTCGGCGGCGACATTCCATTTCAACCACCCGCATTATTGCTTCCCGGAAGTCGTGCAGGGCCCTGTGCAGCTCAGCGCCGTGCAGCTCGCCCACCCGCTCATCCCGCCCGCACAGCGTGTCGGCAACGACATCGCATTCGTTCCGCCGAAAAAATTATTCTTCATCACCGGCTCCAACATGTCGGGCAAAAGCACGTTCCTCCGTTCGCTCGGCATCAACCTTGCCCTCGCGCAGGCCGGCTTCCCCGTATGCGCGGAGCAGTTCAGCTTCACGCCCATGCAGATCCTGACCAGCATCCGCATCAGCGATTCCCTGCGGGAAAACACGTCGCTGTTCTACGCCGAGCTGCTCAAGCTGCGCCAGGTGCTCGACGAGCTGGAAAAAGGCGGGCCGTGCTTCGTGCTGCTGGATGAAATTCTCCGCGGAACAAATTCCGCCGACAAATACCACGGCGCGTATCATTTCATCCAGAAGCTCATCCGCCACAACGCGCTGATCGTTTTCGCCACGCACGACCTCAAGCTCTGCGAGCTGCACGGGGAACGCCCGGACATTACGGAGAATTATCGTTTCGAAGGAATCATCGAAGGCGAAGAGCTGATCTTCCCGTATCGCATCGAACACGGCGTCGTGCAAAACCGCACCGCTTCGTTCCTGATGAAACAGCTGAAGCTGGTGGATTAGACGAAGTCGGCGGCGGAACGAAAAATAACGCTCAATGCCAAACGCACAATTAACAATGTACAACTGTCAATTCCTTGATCATTGTGCGTTGAGCGTTTGGCATTGTGCGTTCCCTTCAGCGGGATAAGAGAAACTTTATTTGTCTCACGTCCCACGTCTCAAGTCTCACGTCTCTATATTTGCCGATGCAAAATCGCGGCCTGCTGCACTGGATCATTTTTATTGCGCTCGGCCTGACGTGGGGAAGCTCTTTCATCCTCATGAAGCGGGGAATGGATGCGTTTACGAGCGACCAGGTGGCTGCGCTGCGGATCTTCATTGCATTTCTTTTTTTGCTGCCGCTCGCATTCCGTCACCTGGACCGGGAGCTGCTGGTGCACACGCCGGCGATTGCGGCAATGGGCATCTTCGGCAATCTGATCCCGGCATTTTTGTTCACCAGGGCGGAAACGATGATCAGCAGCGCGCTGACGGGCATGCTCAATTCGCTCACGCCTGTTTTTACGTTGCTGCTCGGCCTTTTTATGGTGAAGCAAAAAGTGCGCTGGCTGCAGGTCGTGGGCGTGCTCGTCGGGCTGGGCGGCGCGATCGGGCTGGTGGCGCTGGACGACAGCGCGGCGGAAGAAAACAGCGCCACGGTCAGCAAATGGGCGATCATCACCGGCGGGACGATGGTGGTGATCGCGACGTTCTTTTACGGGCTGAGCGTGAACATTATTAAAGCAAAGCTCAGCGGGCTGAACGCAGTGACGATCACGGTTTTTGCCTTGTGCATCATCGGGCCGGTCGCGGGAATTTATCTTTTCACCACCGACTTTATTTCCCGCATGCAGGCGCACGACCTTGCCTGGCAGAGTCTCGGCTACGTAAGCATCCTTGCCATCGTCGGCACGGCGCTGAGCGTGATCGTCTACAACATCCTCATCCGTGAAGCCGGAACACTCTTCGCCGCGTCGGTGACGTACCTGATCCCGGTGGTGGCGATGCTCTGGGGCGTGCTTGACGGGGAAATGGTGACGTGGCTGCACGGAATTTTCGTGCTTGTCATTCTCGCCGGCGTCTGGCTGGTGAATAAGAAGTAGTTCGGAGTTCTGAGTTCTGGGGTCGGAGTTCTGGGTTTTGGATTTTTAGGGGCGTTGAGAACTTTTCTGCAGCTTCTGAACCCGAAACTTGAAACTTGAAACTAACTTTACTTCATGCCGGAACAATTACGTCTTTCCGAACTTTGTATGCTCATCGACGATGCGCTGCGCATGGCGTTCAATGAACGTGCGTGGTGGGTGCTTGCGGAGATCAACGAGCGGAACGACAGCGGCGGGCGCATTTATTTCGAGCTGGTGGAAAAAAGCGGGAGCGACCAGAAAGTCATTGCGAAGATGCGGGGAAGCGTGTGGCGGCAGGAAGCGCTCGCGGCATTCCGGAATTTCGAAGACCTCACGGGCAAACGTCCGGAAAAAGGAATGCAGGTGCTCGTCAAGGCAGGTGTCAATTACAGCGCGGCGCACGGGCTCAGCCTCAGCCTGATCGACATCGATTCGCAGCACATGCTCGGTCAGCTGGAATTGCAGCGGCGGAAATCGATCGAGCTGCTGGCGTCGAAGCCGGGAATTCGTCTTGTCGACGGCGTGCTGCATACGCCCAACAAAGCGCTTGCGTTCGCGCCGGTCATCCAGCGCATCGCGATCATTACTTCCGCATCGGCGGCCGGGTACCAGGATTTTTTGCATTCGCTGGAACAAAACCCGTTCGGCTACCATTTTTCCACGACGCCTTATTTTTCCATCCTGCAGGGTGAAAAAGCTGCAGCCCAAATGAAGGAGCAGCTGCTTAAAATTTTTGCGGACACGCAGAACGGCGTTTGTTTCGATGCGGTCGTTGTCATCCGCGGCGGCGGCGCGCAGAGCGATCTCCTGCCGTTCGACGATCCCGGTTTCGCACATGCCGTCGCCCGTTTTCCCTGTCCCGTGATCACCGGCATCGGCCACCAGCGCAACGAAAGCATCGTGGACATGGTGGCGCACACGGCGACAAAAACGCCGACCAAAGCCGCCGAGCTGATCATTTCGCACAACCGCGCGTTCGAGGAAAAATTATTCGGCCTGCGCGAGCTGATCACGCTGCGCACGAACAACCTGCTTTCGAAGCAGCACCGCCGCATCGACCACATCGGCGCGATCCTGACCGGCGGGACGCTCCAGCTCCTCAACACATCCGCCGGCCAGCTCGACCGCGTGCGCGAGCGGATCACCGGCGGCGCGCTGAAACTGGCTGCCGCGGGACAACAACACCTCGGCGAAACGCAACGGAATTTTTCCACGCTGACCGCGCGCTACTTCGAACGCCAGTCGAACCGCCTCGATCTCATTTCCGAAAAGCTGAAGCACGTCAATCCCGAAAGCGTCCTCAAGCGCGGCTACGCGATGATCGTAAAAAATGAAACGCCGGTCGTTTCCGCCGGACAGCTGAAAGCAGGCGAGGAAGTAAAAATCGTCATGCGCGACGGAACGCTTGAAGCCACGATCAACCAATAATCCCAGAACCCAGAACTCAGAACTCATGCCAGGTATTTCCTACACCGACGCTCTCAGCGAGCTCAACGAAATTTCCCGCGCCATCGACAGCGAAAGCATCCCGCTCGACGAGCTGGCCGCAAAAGTGAAACGCGCCTCCGAGCTGATCGCGATCTGCAGGGCGAAATTGCGCTCGACGGAAGATGAGGTGAAGAAGATCATCGGGGAGATGGGGGATACTGCGAAGTAGAAGCGGCGGTTGGCGGTGGCGGTTGGCGATGGCGGGTGGCGGTTGGCGGTTGGCAGTGGCAGTTGGAAATCATGTTTTGGAATTGCACTATCTTTCCCGAAACAATAACCCCATGAGCAAAAAATTTACTGACGACTGGACGTTCAAGGCCGGCATGGTGATCTTCGGGATCGTGGTTGCGATCTGCGTAATGTATTGGATGGGCATGTTGCACGACATGTTCAAAATGGATCCGGGTCAGGAGATGTTGCTGGCGGTTTGTGCCGGCATCGGCGCTGTTGCGGGAACGGTGATGGCCGCTAAAGCACGCTGGTGGCTGGCGGTGGTGCCGGGTGCGCTTGCGGGTGCGGGGCCTTTCAATTTTTCGAATGGTACGTGGTGTGGCTTGAACGCGAGTCGGTTTATAAGCTGGAAGTAATTCTTGTTTGTCTCGCCGGCGCTGTTCCGGGATTGCTGCTCTATCTTTTGCTGAACAAAATTATTCCCGCAAAGCAGGAAGTCGTTTAGCATTTCGCTTTGTTAAAGAATGCCACTTTCCCCGTTCACGTCGGGCGCTCATTTCTTTTACCTATCTTTGTGCCGATTGTAATCCCTCCTTCTGTCACGCCCTCTGCGTGATAAATTTTTCAAGCTATTGCTTCTGCGTTGAAAGTCAAAGGGATACGGCTCACGCCGGTGATCCAGCGCTTTTGCAAACTTATCATTCACAAGTAAATGTTATTCCAAGAATTAAACCTGATTACGCCTATCCTCGAGGCGGTAAAAGAAGAGGGCTACACCCAACCCACACCTATCCAGGAACGCGCCATCCCGGTACTGCTTGAAGGCAGAGACCTCCTCGGCTGCGCTCAGACCGGAACGGGAAAAACGGCGGCGTTCGCGATCCCGGTGCTTCAGCTGATGCACCAGTCGCCCGCAGGCCACGGGAAAAGAAACATCCGCGCGCTCGTGCTCACGCCGACCCGCGAGCTGGCCATCCAGATCGCTGAAAGCTTCACCGCTTACGGCCGTCACACAGGGCTGAAGAACGTTGTTATTTACGGCGGTGTAGGACAAAAGCCGCAGACCGACGCCCTGCGCGCCGGTATCGACATCCTCGTGGCAACACCGGGACGCCTGCTCGACCTGATGGAACAAGGTTATGTTTCGCTGCAGCACATCGAATTCTTTGTGCTCGACGAGGCGGACCGCATGCTCGACATGGGTTTTGTGCACGACGTGAAACGCATCATCGCGAAGCTTCCTTCGAAGCGCCAGTCGCTGTTCTTCTCGGCAACCATGCCGCCCGAGATCATCAAGCTGTCGGCAAGCATTCTCACGAACCCCGCGAAGGTGGAAGTGACGCCTGCTGCAACTACGGCGCAGACCGTTCGCCAGGAACTTTTTTTCGTCGACAAAGGAAATAAGCCCCAGCTGCTCATTCACCTGCTCAACGATCCTGCGATCGTCACCACGCTCGTATTCACGCGCACCAAGCACGGCGCCGACCGTGTGACACGCAACCTCGTGCGCGCCGGCGTGAAAGCCGAAGCGATCCACGGCGACAAGTCGCAGAACGCGCGCCAGCGTGCGCTCAGCAACTTCAAAGCGAAGAAGACCCGTGTGCTCGTCGCCACCGACATTGCCGCGCGCGGCATCGACGTGGATGATCTTTCGCACGTGATCAATTACGAGATCCCCAACATTCCCGAAACGTACGTGCACCGCATCGGCCGCACGGGACGCGCAGGCGCAAGCGGGATCGCCATCTCTTTCTGCGACGGTGAAGAACGCGAATACCTCCGCGACATCACGAAGCTGATCGGCAACCAGATCCCGGTCGTGGAAGAGCACCCGTTCAAACCGGGCACGCCGGTTCCCCCGCGCAGCGACAAGCCGGGACACCAGCGCGAGCCTCGCGGCGAGCGACAGCCCCGTGGTTCACGCAACCAGCCCCGCAACGGGAAACAACCGCGCAGCAATGCCCAGGAACAAACCGGCGAACAGCGCCAGCCGAAACAAGGGAACAAGCGCGGCGGACGCAACCGTCGCCGCAGCGAACGTCCCACAGGCAGTGAGCAGCAACCGGTCCAGCAGAACGGCCAGCCCAAGCGACCGGGTAAACGTGGCGGGAAAAATCGCAACGGCCGTCGCGAAGAGAACGGCCAGCAGCAAAACGACCCGCGCTTCGAGCCGGGCTTCAACCCGAAGGCAAAGCCCGCGGCGCAGGAAGCTCCCAAGAAGAAAAAAAGCTGGTTCGACATCCTGAGAGGCCGGTAACAGCAACGCAATAACGATTGGAGCCATGCTGAAAAGCGTGGCTTTTTTTGTGCGACACTCAAATTCCGGATGCCGTAATTTATTTGCCCTTTCGGAAAAAGTGTATATTTGCCACCCTGAAAGTCGATGTACGATTGGTTCGGTAGCTCAGTTGGTAGAGCAATAGACTGAAAATCTATGTGTCGACGGTTCGATTCCGCCCCGAACCACCAAATTGACTTTCAGATTAAAGCGTTCCTTCACGGGGGCGCTTTTCTTTTTATGGAAAGGCGGAATCGAATTGCGCCAGCGCACACACCGGCTCCTCGCTAAAAATGCCCACCGGGCATTTTCCTTATTGACAATTTTGATTTTGCGGCAATATACGGGTCGGCCATTGGCCGACCTCCAGGCTATAATTACCGTCAAAATTGAAATAACAATTCACAATTCGTCAGAGCCGGTTACTTATTCATTACGCACCACGATGCGACGGTTCCGGGACTATGGAAAAACGTGCACAGACTTTTCAAAAACAGTAACTTAACCCTATGAAAAACCGGGCAATCCTCTTTGCGTTTGGCGTTGCGATCGTGTGCATGGGCTTTTCAGGAATAAAAAACAATTCCTCGTTGCGCGACAAGCTGAGGCAATCGGGGCACGCGCAGCATGAACAGATAAACAACGACCCCGGCCTGGAAAAAATGAGCGTCTCTTTCGCTGCATTGCTGCAGCAGCGGGAATGGTCGTCCTTTTACCGAAGGCTTGACACGACGAACGCGCAATGTTTGTGGCTGATCGAAACGTTCGACCTGCGCGATCTTTCGTATTCCGCGACCGAGCTTCATTTTAATGATGCCGGATCGTCTTATTCCTTTCATGACCGTACAGGAACCGACACGATGGACCATGATCAGGTTTACATGATCTACCACGTTCCGCTGAAAGGACGGCTGAGTTCCTTCAACCTGGATGGCGCATTCAGTAAAGTTTCCGCTCCTTTTAAAGTGATCGGCAATAAAGATTGCTGGCACTATCCCGATACGGTCAGCCTGGTGAATTATTATGCAGCGGGTACGCGGAAACCTTCACGAAAAAAACAAAATGCCTGGCGGGAAAAGATCCGCTCCGACATCGCGAACACGATCGTTCTTTACACAATGATCGGCCCGGAAGGCGCGCACACCTCCGTGCAGCTTCCGCCTGCCGCAATGCCGTACATCCGTCTCCGGATCGGCCGCATCACGGTGTGCTTCTGATCGCGCTCACCGCATTTCCTTTCGTAACTTTGCGGAATGGATTATCGCCTGGTCCTCGATTTCGGCAACACGGCGCTCAAGGCGCACCTCTTCCGCAACGGGGAACCGTATGAGCAGGCCATTCTCGATGCGCCGACGAAGGAAGAGATTCTCGCGTTTTCAGGAAATAAACCGGTGAGCTCGGCCATTCTCGCTTCGGTGGTGAACCATCCTGCCACGCTGAAGCAAGACCTCGCACCGTATTTTCCGCTGCTCATTCTCGACATGGAAACGGCCCTGCCGATCCGCAACCGCTATGCAACACCGGCTTCGCTGGGATACGACCGCGTGGCGGCGGCTGTGGGGGGATGGCAACTTTTCCCGGGTTCGCCCGTCTTGGCCATAGTGACGGGAACCTGCATCACGTATAACCTGGTCGACGGCAACGGCGATTTCCGCGGCGGAGCGATCTCGCCGGGGTTGCACATGCGCCTGCTGGCCATGCACGAATACACGCAGAAGCTTCCGCTCGTACCGCTCGAAGGCGATCACACGCTGCCGGGAGACACGACGGAAATATCCATGCGTTCGGGCGCGCTCGACGGGGCAGTGTTCGAGATCGAAGGAATGATGCGCACGTTTTCGAAACAATTTCCCGGCCTGGAAACCGTCCTTGGCGGAGGCGACTCCGCTGTTTTGGCGGAAGCGCTTAAAAATGGCATCTTTGCACGCCCCAATCTTGTAGCCGAAGGGCTCTACCGTATTCTCGACCATCATGTCGCAAACCGCCTCATTTAAATTCCTGTTAAAGCTCGTGCTGGTTGCGGGTTCCCTGTTCACCTCCGCAGCGGTTTCGTTTGCCCAGAGCCCGGCGGTGCTGTCGACTGTTTCGCCCTATTCCCGCTTCGGCCTCGGCGATTTCCAGATGAACGGCGGGCTGATCAACAACGGCATGGGCGGCGGCGGCATCGGCCTGCGCAACGATTCCCTGATCCCGCAGTATTACAACATGCTCAACCCGGCTTCGCTCACGTCGCAGCCGCTCATCGCATACGAAGTTTCGCTTGTGAGTAATACCGTGCAGCTCCGCAACGCCACGTCGGCCGGGATTTTCAACCGCACCACGCTCGGCAATTTTTCACTCGCGTTTCCCGTCACCAAATGGTGGGGCGCCGGGCTTGGCCTCGTTCCGTATTCGGCTGTCGGCTACAACGTCTCGACCACCGACACGCTGCAGGACATCGGGCCGGTAACGTATAAATACGAAGGCTCGGGCGGCATCAACCAGGTTTTTATTTCCAACGGCTTCCGCCCGTTCGCTGGCGCGCCGCGTCATTACCTGCTTTCCGAAAAATACGCGAAGCTGAAGCTTACGGGCGACACGGCGAAAATGAAAAAGTCGCTGCGCTGCCGCAACAACCTCTCGAATATTTCCATCGGCTTCCAGGCTTCGTATCTCTTCGGCTCGCTCGAAAACGTTCGCCGCGATGTGTTCCCCGACACGTCCTATACGTTCAACACGAAGATCACGAAGCGCACCGTTTTCCGCGATGCTTACCTGAGCTACGGGCTGCAGTATTCCTTCCGTTTCCGCAAATCGCTGAACCCGCTGTACCGCAAGCTGGCCGATACGCTGGTGACGGACACGAAATTTTTTGACAACATATTTTATTACCGCAACAACGGGAAGTCCGATTCGGCAAGGTTGTTCATCCAGAAACCCGGCATCCGCATGACGTTCGGCGCGATCTTCTCGCTTCCCACCGAGATCACCGTTTCGTCCGACCTGCTCGCGCAAACGTACAGGCAGGTGGGAACGATCGAGCAATTCAAAGACACCGTGTACAACGCAGCGGGAACGCCCGGCCGCGTCCTCATCCCGGCGATGGGCGGCGTGGGATTTGCGCTGAAGAAAGATTACAAATGGATGTTCCAGGCCGATTACATGACACAGCTCTGGAGCCAGATGACGTACCTCGGGGAAACGTCGACGTTGAAAAATGCGCACCGTGCCACCGCGGGATTCCAGTACCAGCCGAAGCAGGCCGGCGAAGGCGGCTACATGAGCATCGTACAGTACCGCCTCGGCGCTCGTTATTACCAGACCTCGCTCGAGCTGCGCGGCAACCAGCTGACGGAAATGTCGGTGAACTTCGGGATGGCGTTGCCGGTGCCGTACCGCACCAAGCTGGGCGAACCGCTCACCCGCCTGAGCATGTCGTTCGAATACGGCGTGCGCGGCACCACGGAGGCCAACCTCATCCGCGAAGATTTTTTCCGCTTCACCATCGGCGTCACGATCAACGACCGCTGGTTCGCACAGTATAAGTACGACTAAGGCTGAGCGCCATGCTTCGCACGTTCATCATTTTTTTCGCCGGAATTTTCTTTGCGAGCCTCGCGTCCTGCGTGAACGACCCGGCGAAGGTGAATTCCTTTTCCAAAAAAGACACGCTCCCCCTGCAGTCCGCCACCGACATCGACGTGCTGTATACCGATTCGGCAAAGCTCAAATACCATATCGTCGCCCCGAAAGGCAATGAATACGCCGGCGCCAGCCCGTACACGGAAATGCCGCAGGGCGTGAAAGTGGAAATTTTCGGCGACAGCGGGAAAGTGGACAGCTACCTCACCGCCAATTACGCCATTCACCGCAAGCGCGAGCAGGTGATGGAAGCGAAGAACAACGTGGTCGTGCTGAACACGAAAGGCGAAATGCTGAACACCGAGCACCTCATCTGGGACGGCGTGAAGCGCAGGCTGTACACCAACGCGTTCGTGAAGATCACCACGGCCGACCAGGTGATCATGGGCGAAGGAATGGAGTCGGACGAGCGGTTCGAGGATTACGAGATCAAAAACGTGACCGGCGTATTTACGCTCAAGGACGAGCCGGAAGCAGAAGAAAAATAAAAAGCCAAAACTCAAACGTGCAGGTTCCAAAGGTTTGAGTTTGCCGGTTTGGAAATTTGAAAGTCTGGAACCTTACCTTTTCTCATGGCGATCGAGATCGAACGAAAATTCCTGGTAGCGGATGAAAGCTGGAAACAGCACACCGATAAGGGCAAGCTGTATCGCCAGGGCTATCTCGCAAAGGAAAAAATGACCGTGCGCGTGCGCACCGCCGGCGACAAAGGTTTCCTCACGATCAAGAGCCGGGGCAATGGAATTTCGCGCGACGAATTCGAATATGAAATTCCGTTCGGAGATGCGCTTCAACTCCTCGGAACGTGCGACGATGTGATCGTTAAAACGCGCCATCTTGTTCAGCACGAAGGCCACACCTGGGAAGTGGACGTGTTCAGCGGGGAAAACGAAGGGCTGGTGGTTGCCGAGATCGAGCTGAAGCGTGAAGATGAGACATTCGCCCTTCCCGCCTGGGCCGGCGAAGAAGTCACGCACGACAAGCGCTATTCCAACGCGAGTCTTTGCGCCCGTCCATGGACAACCTGGGAAAGATGAGCCGGAAGAAAACCATTTTTCGCATTTCAATTTTCGCCGGTATTGCCGCGTTCGCCGGGTGCCTGGAGAATACGGATGCGGAGGAAAAACCCCTCATTCCCGATTCGCTCGTCGTGGTCCGGCGAAAAAATATCGACAGCTCCTTTCGCTACAACGACAAGCTGACGATCCGGGTGCTTGCACCTGTTGAAACCGACAGCGGGCGCATTACCGACTCGGTTTTCATCCCGCGCTTCGGCCGGTTTATCCAGCGGCGGGACACCATTCACACGCTGCATTATCCGCAGGGCGTTACGTTTATCTTCTCTCCCGATTCGCCGGGAAAGGAATCCAGGCTGATCGCCGGGGCCGCGCTGTTAAATGAAGAGAAAAACTCGTTCGAATTCACCAAAAAGATCGTTATCGTTACCCACAGAGATAGTATTTTTGCTGATTCCTTAACCTGGAACCGGTTCCGCGATGAATTCTCGACCGAACTGCCGGTTACGATAAAGAACAGGGAAAGCATCATCACCGGCGATGGGCTCAGGCTCGATCTTGACTTCAGCAAGTACACGATCATGAAAGTGTCCGGCCATTTTTCTACAACCAACAAATGAAACGCTACCTCCGCATTACCGAATACACCTGGCTCGTCCTTGGCCTCCTTTGCCTCGGCGTGACCGTCTACTTTTTCGTCATCCGCGACACCGAAAGCGGCGGCTTCGCCATGATCATCACCGCTTTCGCCGGCCTCATGTACAGCATGCGCCGCCGTTTCAACCGCCACCTGGAGCGGATTGCGCGGGAGCAGGAGAAGAATGAAAAGAGGGATTAGGGGATTGGGGGATTAGGGAATTGGGTTTAAAAAATCTAAAAATATTCCCTGGACCTATTTTATTAAAATACTAATAATCAATAGATTCGCCTCTAAAACCTAATCCCCTAATCCCTTAATCCCCCAATCCCCTAATCCCCCGATCCCTGTTTTTTCCCGTTAAATCGTATATTCGCGTCCCTATTTACAATCATCCATGACCATTCTTTCTTCAATCCGAAACCGTGTCGGCCTGCTGGTCGGCATTATCTTTCTTGCACTGCTTGCGTTCGTGCTCACCGATTTGTTCAACTCCCAGAACTTCCTGAGTGGCGGCGGCGACGGCAACGTCGGCGAAATGAACGGGGAGTCGATCTCCGTCAGCGAGTTCCGCAACCGCATGAACGAAATCGAGCAGGACGTGCTCGAGAAGCAGAAGCGCACGCTCACCGAGCAGGAGCGCGGCCAGCTTACCGACATGATCTGGCAGGAAATGATGGATAAATACATTTATGAGCCCGAGTACAAGGAGCTCGGCATCACCGTAACGGAAGACGAGCTTGCCGAGCAGCTGTACGGTGATCATCCGTCGGCTTTCCTCACCAGCTATTTCTCGGACCAGCAAACCGGCCGTGTGTATGACCAATTTGCCAACCCCGACGGCTCACTCAGCGGCGCGGCGATCCGTGCGCGCGTGGCGAAGCTGACCCCGGAAGAAGAAGCCCAGTGGGCACAGCTCGAGCGCGACCTGAAAAAAGCGCTCGTCAAGGAAAAATACAACACGCTCCTCCGCAAAGGCTTTTACGTCACCACCGCGCAGGCCAAGCGCGAATACGCCGACGAGAACACGAAGTACAACTTCAAGTTCGTCGTGAAGAAATACAGCGAAGTGGTCGATTCCACCATCGCCACCACGGAAGCCGAGCTGCGCGACTATTACCAGGCCAACCAGTACAAATTCAAGCAGCGCGATAACGTACGCAGCATCGAGTATGTGGCGTTCGACCTGTTCCCCTCAGCCGACGACATCGCGGACCAGCGCACAGAGATGACGACCATCGCGGAAGAGTTCAAAGCGAAAAAGCCGTCTGAAGATTCCCTGTACGTTACAGCCATGACCTCTTCCGGCATGTTCGCGAAAACGTTCATGCACCCCGGGCAATTTCCCCCGGGCACCGACAGCGCGTTCCTGAAAGCCGCCCCCGGCGACGTTCTCGGGCCTTACAACGTCGGAGAAAACCTGACCATCTATAAAGTGCTCGACCACAAAACTTCGGTCGACTCGGTAAAAGTCCGCCACATCCTCATCGCGCACAAAGGCGGCGAGCGCGCCGATCCCACGATCACGCGCACGAAAGAGCAGGCCAAAGCGAAAGCCGACAGCATTCTCCGCGTGATCAAGAGAGGCACGAAGATGGAAGACATCGTCGAAAAGCTGACGGATGACCCGGGCTCGAAGAGCGGCAACAAAGGCGATTACGGCTGGTTCTCGGAAGAGAGCGGCTTCGTGCAGGAATTCAAAGACGCCGGCTTCAAGAATCCCAAAGGGGCAACGGTCGTCGTCGAAACTTCTTTCGGTTACCACGTGATCCAGGTGCTCGATAAATCTTCGGAAAGCACGAAGGTCCAGGTGACTTCGATCGACAATGCCGTCGAGCCTTCTGAAACCACGATCCGCGACATTTACAACAAGGCATCTGAATTCGCCAGCCAGAACACGAACAAAGACGCGTTCTACAAAGCTGCGAAAGAGAAGGGCCTGAACGTGGCCAAAGCCGGCGAGATACTCGAGAATGCCAAATACATCAGCGGCCTCGACAACGCGCGCGACATCATCCGCTGGATCTATGCCGAGAAGACGGAAGTCGGAACCGTTTCCGAGCCGTTCCAGAGCGGTGACCGTTACGTGGTCGCAATCGTGACGAAGATCAACGAGAAAGGCTTCAAGCCGTTCGAGGACGTGAAAGAGATCTGCGAGCTCGAAGTGCGCAAGCAGAAGAAAGCGAAAATGTTCACCGACGAGCTGAACAAGTTCAAAGCCACTTCACTCGAACAGTGGGCCGCCAACGCCAGCCTCACCGTCCAGCCCGGCGCCAACGTCACATTCGCGCAACCCTATATCCAGGGTGCCGGCTACGAAGGCACAGTCGTCGGAACGCTCGCGACGCTCGCACCCGGCAAGATATCGACCCCGGTCAAAGGAACGATGGGCGTCTACGTGGTGCTGCTCGAGAACGTCATCCAGCCCCAGCCCATCACCGACATCCCCGGCCAGAAAGCGCGCCTCATCCAGGGCCTCTCCGCCCGCGCCGACGGCTCAGCGATGGAAGTGCTGAAGGAAATGGCCGAGATCGTCGACAACCGCGCAAAGCATTTTTAAGCAACCGGTTTCCAGTAAAAAAAAGAAAGCCTCCGTTTGGAGGTTTTCTTTTTTTACGCCGGATCCACGGCCAATTTTTTATTCCGCTGGTGCGAAAATTTTTCGCGCCTACGGAAATACCGGATCCTCCGTGCCCCGTGTCTCGTGGTAAACGCGCACTGCCATTAAGGAAAGGCAGGAAGTCAATGGAAAAATTCTTTGTGAAACTTTGCGTCTTTCTGCCTTTGTGGCCTCGAAGCCTGTTCGGGCAGAAAGTCCTGTAACGCTGACAACCGGTATTTTTTGAAAAGGGGAAAAAGATTCAGAAAAAGCTCCGTAGGAGCGACCTGTTTATTGAAAAAGAAGATAAAATTCAGAAAAGCCCCGCCAGGGGCGACCTGTTTGATGTGTGCCGGGCATTTGTTCGTATGAAAGCAATTTCCCTGCACCGGCCAGGTATCACCGCAGGATGAGCAACCGTTGCGAGTCGAGCTTTACGAAAATGAAAAGCAGGATCGTAAAGCTGATGAGTGAAGAGCCGCCGTAGCTGAAGAACGGCAAAGGAATCCCGATCACCGGGATCAGGCCGATGGTCATGCCGGCATTGACGACCAGGTGGATGAAGAACACCGCCGCCACCGCGTAGCCATAGATTCTTGTAAAATCCGAGCGCTGCCGCTCCGACATGATGATGAGGCGCATGACGAGAACGAGGTAGAGGATGATCACTACGCCTGTTCCCACAAAGCCCCACTCCTCGCCCACCGTGCAGAAAATGAAATCCGTTTCCTGCTCGGGAACGAAGCGGAACTTGGTCTGCGTGCCTTGCAGGTAGCCTTTCCCGAACCATCCCCCGGAGCCGATCGCGATCATGGACTGGCGCGTGTTGTAATCGTAACGGTCGGAGATCTCGCGGGTCACCGGCATGCCCAGCCATACTTTGATGCGACCGGCCTGGTGAACGGGAAGTTTTTCCAGCGCAACAGGTGACACGAGGTAAACGCCCGTAAAAAAGCTGATGGCCATGAGCGTAAAAACGATCTGCGCAAAAGTCCTCCGGATTATTAAAAGCCGTATCAGCCCGATGAACACCAGCGCGCCGGCGAAGATCACGATGGCCCACGGGTTGAATGTAATTTCTTTGATCACCGGCGGTTTGACGGTCATGTCCATGATCACATTCGTTCCCGGGTATTTAATTCCGATAACAAACGTGACCACCGTAAGCAAGCCGAACAACAGTATCCAACCCGGGATAATTCCTTCCCGGTACAACACAAAAATGAAGGCCGCAAAAACCACCGCCACGCCGGTTTCCCGCTGCAGCACGATGATGATGAAGATCGGGACCGCGATGATGCCGAGCGTCACCAGCAGCACCTGCTTCATGCTCGGGCGGGAAATGCTGCTGAGGTATTTCGCCAGCGCCAGTCCTGTCGCCCACTTGGCAAATTCCGCCGGCTGAAAACCGAAGCTCCCGATCTTGAACCAGGAGCGGCTTCCGCGGATCTCCGTGCCGATAATAACGACGAGGAGGTTCAGCAGGAGAACGCCGCCGTAAAGAATGAAAGCCGTCGCGGTAAAGAACGACGCATCGATGATCAGGATGGAAAATGCGAGGGAGATGGAAACAAAAACGAAAACGAGCTGCTTGCTTTCCTGGCGATCGATGTTGAAAATGTCGCTTTTGGCTTCGTCGTAAACCGCGGAGTAGATGTTGAACCACCCCATGGTAACGAGGACCAGGTAGATCCCGACCGTGAGCCAGTCGACGTTGTAGAAAATACTGTCGCTCCGCTCACGCATACGGTTAGTGTGACTCCTGGGTTTGCATTTTGGGATGTTTGTGCAGCAGGTCGCCTTCCAGCATGCGCTTCTCCATTTCAAGGCGGGCCGGGGAAGTGATCTTGCGTTTCAGGTATTTCTCCGTGACCAGGCTGGCGATCGGCGCGGCCCACGTGGCGCCGAAGCCGGCATTCTCCACGAGCACCGCCACGCATATCTTCGGGTTCACGCGCGGGGCGAAGCACACGAACACGGAATGGTCCTCGCCGTGCGGGTTCTGGGCCGTGCCGGTTTTCCCGCACATCTCGATGCTTTCGATCTGCACGCTGCGGCCGGTGCCTGCCGTCATTACGCTGGCCATACCCTGAATGACGTTCTCGTACGCATCTTTGTTCGTCACCAGCGTGAGGTGTTTTTCCCGCCATTTCTCCAGCGGGTTCGGATCCTCGCCGATGCTGCGGATGATGTGCGGCGTATAAAAAAATCCGCGGTTCGCGATCGAGCAGAGAATGTTGCACATCTGCAGGGGCGTAATGCTCAGCTCGCCCTGGCCGATCCCCAGTCCTGCGCCTGCAAGCGTAATCGCTTTCCAGCGATCCTTCCCGAACACTTTGTCGTAATA
Source organism: uncultured Chryseobacterium sp. (assembly GCA_966211705.1). Classification (GTDB taxonomy): domain Bacteria; phylum Bacteroidota; class Bacteroidia; order Palsa-965; family Palsa-965. Next base: position 27,708 of record CBIHOC010000014.1, on the reverse strand, counting down.
ATCCGCCGAAGGGACGATTCCCGGCTTGTCGTAGGGTACGTCTGTACCCGTGGAAACGCCTACGCCAAAGCTGTTCACGTACCTTCTCCAGGATTCATAGCCGGCCCGGTCGTCGCCTTTGTATTTTTTACCGTCGACGATCGATTTGAAGACGTAAGTGAAATATGAATTGCAGGATGTGGCGATCGCGCCTTCGAGGTTGGTGGGGCTCCCGTGCGGGTGGCATTTCGGGCGGCCGCCGAGCGGCGGGAAGCCGCGCGCGCAGGGATACATGGTGGATGCGCCAAGCACGCCTTCCTGTTGGCCGATCAATGCGTTCATCAGCTTAAAGGTTGAGCCCGGCGGGTATTGCGCCATTAACGCGCGGTTGAACAGCGGGCGGCCGAGCGTATCGGCAACAAGCATACTGTAGTTCTTCGGGAAATCACGGCCGACGAGCAGGTTGGGATCGTACGTGGGGCTGGTGACGAGAGCGAGGATCTCGCCGGTGGAAGGATCGATGGCCGCGAGACCGCCGATCTTATTCTGAAACAACTGTTCGGCGTAAAGCTGCAGCTCGGCGTCAAGCGTAGACACGAGGTCGAGGCCTTTGATGGCGGCGGTGTCGTATTTCCCGTCTTTGAAACTCCCCTTGATGTTGTTGTGCACGTCGCGCATTTTGATCTGCACGCCTTTCGTTCCCCGCAGGTGTTCCTCGTATCCCCGTTCGATCCCGCTCTTACCGATATAATCGCCCGACTTGTAATACGGATGCTCGTCGATGTATTTTTCATCCACCTCGCCCACGTATCCGAGCAGGTGGGCCGCGATCGGCATGGAATATTTTCTTACGGTACGCGCCTGCACGTAAAAGCCGTTGAATTTGTACAAACGCTCCTGGATGCGCGCGTTGAGCTCGGGCAGCATCTGGCTTTCAAAAATGTGGGAGCGGTAATCCTCCGAAGCGTTCTTCAGCGAGCCGGACAGCTTGATCAGCCGTTTTTCAAATTCTTCCTTCGAAATGTTCAGGATCGTGCACAAACCCAGCGTGTCGCAATCTTTCATGTTGCGCGGAACCACCATGAGGTCGTACGCCACCTGGTTGTACACGAGCAGCTTCCCGTTCCGGTCGTAAATGGCGCCGCGGGGCGGGTAATCGGTAACATAAAGGAATGCCTGGTTGCGCGCGTCGAGCTTGTACTGGTCGTCCACCACCTGGATGTAGAACAGCCGGATAATGTACAGGGTCGCTGTAATTACCGCAAAACCGAGAAGAATGTATCGCCGCGCGCCCGGGTTCATGTCGTTTCTTTTGTACGGTAAAAGAGGAATTGCGTTACCACAACCAGCAGCAATGTGGCCATGGAGCTGCAAACGACACGCAGCAGGGTGGAGAAGAACTCACGGAAGCTGAAGATCTCGAGGTAGAACAGCACGAGGTGGTGCGCCGCGATGATGATCACCGAGAACGCCAGGAACCAGGCTTTGCCCATGTCCTGCATGGTAGGCTGGGTGCCGAACTCGTACCCGTCGCGCGGTGACATGATGCGCAATACTTGAGGCCGTATCCACCCGGCAAACGTGCAGGCGGCCATGTGCATGCCCATCGTGCCGTAAAACGCGTCGACGCAAAAGCCGAGCACGAAGGCGATCAGCAACACGAGCCAGGGCGGCGTCTCGAACGGGAGCTGGATGAGAAAAAGGATGTACAGGAACGGGTTGATGTATGGTCCCGGCTCCACGTTCTTGAGGATGAGCCCCTGCACGGCGACGAGCAGGACAAAGCGGATGATATGGCGGATGATGTCATTTACCATTTCCCGCTGCTGCTTTGGCGCGCAGCTGCTCCAGCTCTTCGCGCACGAGGTTCTTTACGATGAACGTATGCTTCAGCTTCCGGAAATCCGTGGCCAGCTTCACCTCCACGGTCCATGTCTTTTCACCCGGCTTCATCACGAACGAGGAGATCGTGCCGACGGGAACCCCCGCGGGAAACGCATCGCCCAGCCCGCTGCTGATGAGCGTATCGCCTTTAACCAGCTTCGCATGCGAAGGCAGGTCGATCAGCGTCGCTTCCCGGTAATCCGAACCGTCCCATGTCAGCTGCCCGAACGTTCCGTCTTTCTTCACACTTGCGCTCACCTTCATGTCTTTGTGCAGCAACGACATGACCACGCAGAAATTATCCGAAACCTCGCGAACGATCCCGACAATTCCCTCCGCGCTGATCACCCCCATGTCGACCTCCACGCCCTGCAGCCGTCCGCGGTTGAGAAAGATGAGGTTGTTCCGCTGCGTCACCGTGTTGTCGATGACTTCCGCGGCGAGGTATTCATAACGCTGCCTGTAGACCGTATCGTTGACGGAAACCGTGTTCGCCGTGTACATGAGGTAGGACGACGGGCGGTGGGAATATTCTTCGGCAAGGCGGGAAGAAAGGACGAGGTTCTGCTCCTTCAGGTTGAGGTAATCGGTGAAGTCCGCACGGGCCTGGTAGAGCGTGCCGGTGAAACGGTTGGACGCGGAAACGGCGCTGGCATGCTGGAAATAATTACGCTGTACGAGAAAATAAAGGGCAATAATTTCCAGGAGCAGGAACAGCAGGAAAAAATAATGTCGTACTAAAAAAACGACGAGATTTCGCATCGTTAGGAGTCGTGAGTCCCGATAGCTATCGGAATAAGACGTGAGACATGAGACGTGAGATATGAGACGTGAGATGAAGAGCTTTAATTCCGGTCATGTTCTCATGTCTCATATCTCACGTCTCATGTCTATTTGATAAGGAACGGAAACTTGTCGATGTTCTTGAGCGCGATACCGGTGCCGCGGGCCACGGCTCGCAGCGGGTCTTCGGCAACGTGGACCGGCAGCTTCGTTTTGAGCGAGATCCGCTTGTCGAGCCCGCGGAGCAGCGAGCCGCCGCCGGCAAGGTAAATACCTGTGCGGTAAATATCGGCCGACAGCTCGGGCGGCGTCATCTCGAGCGCGTTGAGGATGGCCTCTTCGATCTTCGAGATGGACTTGTCGAGCGCGTGGGCGATCTCCACGTAAGACACGTAGATCTCTTTCGGGATGCCCGTCATGAGGTCGCGGCCGTGCACGGGGAAATCCGGCGGGGGATTTTCGATCTCGGCCATTGCGGCCCCGACTTCGATCTTGATGCGTTCCGCGGTGCGTTCGCCGATCAGGATGTTGTGCTGGCGGCGCATGTATTCCTCGATGCTGCCCGTGAACTCGTCGCCGGCAATGCGGATGGATTTGTCGCAGACGATGCCGCCGAGCGCGATGACCGCGATCTCCGACGTGCCGCCGCCGATGTCGATGATCATGTTACCCATCGGCTCCTCCACGTCGATGCCGATACCGATCGCGGCAGCCATCGGCTCGTGGATGAGGTACACTTCTTTGGCGCCCGCGTGCTCGGCCGAGTCGCGTACAGCGCGTTTTTCCACTTCGGTGATGCCCGACGGGATGCAGATCACCATGCGCAGCGACGGGGAGAACAGCTTGCGCCCGGGATTGATCATGCGGATCATGCCGCGGATCATGTGCTCGGCGGCGTGAAAGTCGGCGATCACACCGTCTTTCAGCGGGCGGATGGTCTTGATGTTCTCGTGCGTCTTGCCGTGCATCTGCATGGCCTGCTTGCCGACAGCGATGATCTTGCCGGTGGAGCGGTCGATCGCAACGATCGAAGGCTCGTCGACCACCACCTTGTCGTTGTGGATGATGATGGTGTTTGCAGTGCCAAGGTCAATGGCGATTTCCTGCGTGAAGAGATCAAATAACCCCATAATGGATGTAAGAGTTACGAATTACGATGTACGATTTATGCTGGATTTTTTGATTCGATTTTTTCCAATCGTAATTCGTACATCGTAATTCGTAATTTTTTTAATGTTTGAAATGTCGTGTGCCGGTGAACACCATCGCCATACCGTGTGCGTCGCAATATTCGATGGAGTCTTTATCCTTGATCGAGCCGCCCGGCTGGATGACCGCGTGAATGCCTGCATTGCCTGCGATCTCCACGCAATCGGGGAACGGAAAGAACGCGTCGGAAGCCATTACGGCGCCGCTGAGGTCGAAGCCGAACTGCTGTGCTTTGGCGATGGCCTGCTTCAGCGCGTCGACGCGGGAGGTCTGTCCCGTGCCGCTGGCCAGGAGCTGCCCGTTCTTCGCCAGCACGATGGTATTCGATTTCGTGTGCTTGACGAGCTTGTTGGCGAACACCAGGTCGTCGTACTCCTGCGCGGCCGGAACCGATTTCGTCACCGGCTTCATGTCGGCGATGGCTTCCGTGCGGAGGTCCTTGTCCTGTGTGATCACCCCGTTAAGCAAAGAACGGAACTGCGTGGCGGGCAGGCTGACAGGTTTTTGTACGAGGATGATGCGGTTTTGTTTCTGTTTCAGGATATCGAGCGCTGCAGTATCGTATGCCGGGGCGATGATCACCTCGAAGAAGATCTTCGTGATCTCTGCCGCAGCAGCCGCGTCGATGGGGCGGTTGCAGACGAGGATGCCGCCGAATGCGGAGACGGGATCGGCGGCAAGCGCGGCGGCCCAGGCTTCGGAAACGGTGGGGCGTGAAGCCAGCCCGCAGGCGTTGTTGTGCTTGATGATGGCGAACGTCGGCGTTGCGGAGAAATCACCGATAAGGCTGACGGCCGCGTCGACGTCGAGCAGGTTGTTGTAGGAAAGCTCTTTGCCGTTGAGCTGTTCGAACATTGCGGAAAGGTCGCCGAAGAATTTCGCCTGCTGGTGCGGGTTTTCGCCGTAGCGCAGGGAGCGTCCGCCGTTTTCAGCGTGGCGGAAAGCCAGCACTTCGCCGCCGGCATTGAACCAGTTGAAGATCGAAGTGTCGTAGTTGGATGAAACGGCGAATGCGCGGGCCGCGAAACGCCTGCGGTCTTCCATGTCGGTGCTGCCGTTCTTCGTGTTGAGCAGTTCCAGCAGGGACGGGTAATCGTGGCGGGAAGCGACGATGGTGACGTCGGCGAAATTTTTTGCCGCGGCGCGGATAAGGGAAATTCCCCCGATGTCGATCTTTTCGATGATGTCTTGTTCTGACGCGCCCGAAGCGACAGTCTGCTCGAACGGGTAAAGGTCGACGATGACGAGGTCGATTTCCGGGATGTCGTATTCTTCGAGCTGCGCGGTATCGCTGTCGAGCTCGCGACGGCTGAGGATGCCGCCGAATATTTTCGGGTGCAGCGTTTTCACGCGGCCGCCGAGAATGGAAGGATACGAGGTAAGCGTTTCGACCGGTGTAACGGGAATGCCGAGCTGCTCGATGAACGTTTGGGTTCCGCCGGTGCTGTAAAGCCCGACGCCGAGCTCATTCAGCCTGCGAATGACGGGCTCGAGATGGTCTTTATAAAATACCGAAATCAGCGCGTTCTTGATCTTCGTGGGACGACTCATAAATGCCTTGGAAATAGTGCATCGAAGGTACGCGTTTTTACGGGGGGAATTGCGGGGGAAAACCTGTTTTTTCGCTTTGTTGATAAGACAGGGAGGTTGTTGAAAAGCATACGGTTGTCCGGTGTTGCCGGTATTCAGTTGTCGGTTGTCGGGGTTGTCGGTCTGCAATTGTTCCCGGGCGCGTAAAAATGGGGAAGCGCTTCGGGGAAATCCCGCAAAACGGATAAATGCGCGGTTTTATTGAACAAGTGTCCCCGACAACCCCGGACAACCGACAACTGAAACCCCTACCTTTATCCTCATGCTTTTTCTCGTCCTCCTCAAGGAAAGTCTCCTGTTCGCGTTGCATGCGCTGCGTGTGAACCGGCTGCGGACTGTTCTTTCCCTGCTGGGCATCACGATCGGCATTTTCGCCATCATCGCGGTGTTTACGGCGGTGGACTCGATGGAGAACAAGATCCGCAGCAGCGTAAAGTCGCTCGGGGAAAACGTGGTGTACATCCAGAAATGGCCCTGGACGCCGGACGAAGGCGACACGGAATACGCGTGGTGGAAATACCTGAACCGCCCGGTGCCGAAAGTTCACGAAGCGGATGAGGTGGCGCGTCGCTCGATGACCGCCGGGGCCGTGGTGTACACGGTGAACACGCGGAGCACGCTCAACCGTAAAACATCGTTCGTAGAGAACGCCACGGTGATGGCGGTGACCTACGAATACGACCAGGTGAAAACGTTCGACCTTGCGGCAGGACGTTATTTCACCGAGCAGGAATGTGCTACGGGACGCGCGGTGGCGGTGATCGGCAGCAATATCGCCCTGGCCCTGTTCCAGGCGGAAGACCCGGTGGGACAGGAAATGAAACTGCTGGGACGGAAAGTGACCGTGATCGGCGTGTTCGCGACGGAAGGAGAAAGCATGATGGGCAACAGCAGCGACAACCAGGTGGTGATCCCGCTGGACTTTGCGCGCACGGTGATGGACATCGACCGCGAGGAGCTCGACCCGTTCATCATGGTCCGTGCGAATGAAGGCGTGAAGGTGGAAGATATGAAAGACGAGCTGACCGGCATTATGCGCAGCGTGCGCCGGCAGAAGCCTTCCGAAGACAGCAACTTTTCGCTCAACGAAGTAAGCCTGCTTGCGGGCCCGCTGGAACAGATGTTCGGCGTGGTGGGCACGGCGGGCTGGATCATCGGCGCGTTCTCCATCCTGGTGGGCGGCTTCGGCATTGCCAACATCATGTTCGTGTCGGTGCGGGAACGCACGAGCCAGATCGGCATCCAGAAATCGCTCGGCGCCAAAAGCTGGTTCATCCTCACGCAATTCCTTGCCGAATCGGTGGTGCTCTGCCTGCTGGGCGGAGTCATCGGCCTGCTGCTGGATTGGGTGCTGGTGCTGATCGCCAACCAGTTCATCGACTTCGGCTTCGTGCTGTCGGTCGACAACATTTCGCTGGGGTTGACGATCTCGGTGCTCATCGGGATTATTTCGGGATTCGTACCGGCGTATTCCGCGGCGCAATTAGATCCTGTTGAGGCTATCCGGTCGAACGCGTGATAAATTCAAAGATTCAATCGTCCCGAGTACTCGGGACTATTCAAAGATTCAAAATTCGAAAGAAAGAAAGTTTGTTAATGAAGAATTCTGTTTTGGATCTTTGATCAATACTTATGGCACAGGCGCTACATAAACGTCCGCGGATCATTTCCATTTTTTGCGTGATCGGTTTCATCGGGGCGGCGATCCAGATCATTCTCATTTCTTACCCGGGCATACGGGAGATCGCGAAATGGTACCCGATCGTTTACGGGGCGATCACGGCGCTTCGTTTTATTTCCCTGGTGGGCGTGTGGAACATGAAAAAATGGGCGGCGGAGCTTTTCACGTACATGCTCGTGCTCAAGATCATCATCCAGTCGCTGCTGAACGATTTCGGGTGGACGTCGGTGCTCGACACCACGTTGTCGGTGATCTTTGCGATCACGTTCATGTCGTTTCACCGGCGGATGGACAGGAATTTGTAAGCATCGCGGAAACTAACCGGCGAAGCTGATCCGTTTTCAACCGTTTGTTACCGACTAATACGAACGGCTTCCTGTAAACTTGCCGCAAAAAACAGGAATTCCGTGAAAACGTTTTTCACAGCGCTGCTGCTTTTCTTCGCGCAGGCAACTTCAGCAACCCTCGTCGATTCTTCCGCTTACCGTGCGCTTGTCGCCGAAGGCCGCGCGCAGTTCTGCTCGCTCTTCGACCGCAATGCCGGCGCCATCGCGGAAGGGAGGCCGGAAGCGATGCAATTCGTCGTCCAGCTTTCCGGGAATGAAGGCGCAGTCAATTACGCAGCCGAAGAAAACCGCGGGGAAAAATACGGCCAGTCGCTCAGCTCAGCTTCGGTGAAAGACACGCTGAACGCACGCCTGGCGCGGATCTACGCGCAATACGGCGTCGAGCTGTACGTGATCCTCGTCAATTCCCTCGACGTGATCGTCAATGCCCCGCTGCCGGAAAATTTCACCGCGCGCGATCTTTTCGTGCGCAAGCTCTACGACGATTCCACGAACCTGCGCGAGCTGCGGCTGCTGCATGCGTCGGTTACGCAAAGCATCCTTGCCTATTCACTCTCCGGCCACGACCGCGACTGCATCGTTTTTTCACAGGCGCAATATTGCGGAACGTTCTTCGCGAACGAGAAAAAAGGTTGCTGGTCCTTCACGAAGATCTCGCACCACGAAGCATCTCCCCGCTCTTACACGGCAATCGCGGAGCTGAAGGATTATTTCACGCAACGCGTTCAGTCCAACCACCTGGCCCTGTCGGGACCGTTCGACAACCAGCTGTATGAAACGGTGGAGGAATTTGGCGAAGCGGCAAACTATTTCGGGGTGAAAACGCTGCTCATGCAGACGTACACGCCGGCGGAGATGAACGTGATCTTTAACCGGTTCGATGAAGAGCTCGACTATGAAGGATTGAACGTTACGGAACGCCTGCACGTGATCGAAGTGTACAGCGGCTATCCCATGCTGGGCGACTGGCTGACGAATTTCGAGGGTGAAGAAGGAACCGTTCTTCGCGTGCTCAGTTTCACACCCGCCTCGCAGGTTGCTGCGCTGCTCAACGGTCTTGCGCAACCCAGCACGATCAACAGCCATCCTGCTTACCAGGGATCACAGGACGGCGACGCGCTCATCAAACGCCTCATCGATCGCACCGACGACGCGGCATTTGCCTCCGACAACAACTACACGAAGCTCGTCCAGGTCTTCACCCGGATGATGACCTTGTCGGAAACCGTTTTCGCTGATCATCTCCCGCAAGACGACGCCGGCTGGCACAACCGCGACATCCTGTGGAAGGATTACCAGTCCCTCCCGCCCATCGGCACGCAGGATTACGAGATTGAACTGAACCCCAGCGGAACGGTGACGGTAACCCGCAAGATCGTCAGCTCCTGGATACGCGGGCACTACAACGTACAGACCGACCAGTACAGCTACACGCCACGCTGGACCACCGATGCGACGTTCGACCTGCAACCGTTCGACCTTGTTTATTTCACGAACAAAAGCAGCATCGGCATGCTCCAGGTGGCGGGAGCGGCGGACGGCCAGGTGCTGATAGCGCCTGCCATCTTCCTGGAGTACGCCGAAGACAAAACGTTCAACCAGACGACCCTGTCGGCCGTCGCAACAACGCTCGACGCCATTGCGCTGGTTACCGGTCCCGGCGCCATCCTCCGCGCGCTCGACGCAGGCCGGCTCGCGCTCGCCGCTTTCGAAGCCCTGCAGTTCCTCGGCTCCGCAGGCAACCTCGCCGTGAACGCGATCGGCGATCCCGACCTGCAGTCGGTGGTGGACAAGTACAACCTCATCGTCGCCGCGTGGGGCCTTTCGCGGGTGGCCGCCACAGCAGGCCACTACACGGCAGACTTTTTTACCGAGGCATCACAGGGCGGACTGAACCGGCTGGCACCTTCACAGGCCCAGGATTTTGTGCAGTCATACGAACAGGCCGGGGCAAAACTGACGCAGCTGGATGCGGGGGCGAAGACGCAGGCGGAGAAGATGTATGGGTATCTGAAGGGGAAGGTGGGGGCGGTGGAGAATGCGTTTGGGGATTATTCGACGGCGATTGATCACCAGGTTACGGTGGTGGCGAAGGTGGATTTACAGCCAACCGTAATACAATCATTTAAAAATGCTACATATAGAACTGTGCAAACTAATCAAACAGTAAAACTGTATCGAATTTTTGGAGGTGATGCAATGCTCAAGGGGGCCTATGCGACTACTGCTAAAAACGTTAGTAGAAATGAACTGGCATTGCTTGATGAATGGAACAATACTATGAGATTCGAAGCCGAAATAGAGGTTCCAATCGGTCAACAACTACAGTTAGGGAAAGTTGGTCCACAACCATTGCCACCGTTAGATGCTGTATATTTTGGCGGAGCAGACCAGGTTCTGCTACCCAGAGGTTGGGATTACAGCTCTTGGGTAAAAACGGTTACTGACAAGCAAACCGGCATTGTTTATTCTTATGAAGATTTTCTTCAAAACTTTCCGACTTTTGTCGGTAGTTAATATTACAAAATGGAAGAATCGGCAAAACATCTCCCAGAGCTTTTTCTCTCAGGAAAAACTATAAAAGAGGGTTCCATCGCAATATGGAATGATTTTATTGGGAGACCTATGGATAATATCTATGATCTGAAAGAAGTAGATTTCGAGGAGAAAGAAAATACTCTTATTCTTTGGTTCAATTCAGAAGTGGTAAAAATAAAGAACCCTAGCAATTTGATTATTCAACCTAACATGATTGCAATTGGCAAAGCAGAATCAATAGAACGGGAAAATCCACATTATTTACTCAAATACACCCTCGACAACGGAAAAATCCGCACCCACTGCCTTAAAGGGAATAAAACCTTTTCCACGGATATCAAGGCTTTTGCATTTGCACTTTTATGAATACCCAAAATTCTTCGGTCGAGACTGCGGCAAAAAACGGAGATCGAAGTAACCCCTCCCCCGCTTACTGCGACAACCAGGTAATTTACAAACGCTTTTCTTTTCTCCTTACCGCAGGATTAATCCCGCGGTAAGGAGAAAAAAAATTAAATGAGACGACTATTTTTGTTAGATAATGAAAATCACAGGCACAAGATCATCAATCCAAGTCGAAATCGAAGGGAAAGTTCTCACAATACAAGGTGAGTTAACTACCACGCCTGCTTTTTATGCTGATGCAAATTCAATAAAAAGGTGGGATCCTCCTTATGATGACGTTGCGATAGGAGAAGTTGAAAAAACTGAAATTATTAATATGATTAAAGAAGAGGCCAAAAACGCGCAGGTTAAAATTATCTTTGATTGAACTTTTGCCCACCATTGGCTAATCGCGCCATCCCTATCCCCTTACCCGGGGATTAATCCCCGGGTAAGGGGATAGGGAAACACCGGAAGTACGATTCCCGTCTCTTCACATTCTTTCTCAAACGTCTTTGTGCGGTGATGCTCCTCTTGCCGGGCTATATATCTTCTCACTGCCTCGACCTTTGATTCACTAACTGAAACGGCATAATATTCCCGTTGCCATTCAAATTGAAAATCGCAAAGCCTTTCCCTGTTGATCCAGCGACAAGCTTCTCCTTTGAGCAAATGAGCAACGCCGGCAATGTTTTGTGTGGCGCCAAGTTTCAGCAGACAATGAACATGCTCGATATGCCCGTTAATGCAGTCAAGGTATATCTTTTTGTATTTAGCATTCTGCTGGATATGCTCAAAAACGGTGCTGCGAATTTGCTCTTCCAGGTAAGGTTCTCTTCGTTTAGTGGTCCACACGAGGTGTATCCAGATTCCGACATATGGCATAGTTCATTCTAAAAGTGGGAGCAAAGCTATTGCACCAAAAACCGAAAGTCGTATCGCAAACGTTTACAAACGTTTTTTCCTTTTTACCCCCGCCTATACCTCGACAACCAGACAATCCCCCCGGCCAGCAACAACGGCCCGGCAACGAGCGAAAGCCCGCCTTTTGCCAACCCGATAAGCGTTAATCCAATACCCGAAATGGTCTTCAGGATAGCGATCACGACCACCCAGGTATTGTGTGACGTTTTCTTCAAATCCAGCCAATAATAAAAGTCGGGATCGAAGAGGATGTCGGCTTGCTCTTCCGTCAGGTTTGCGGCGATGAGGCGTTCGCGGATCTCTTCTCGTTTCTTACCCCGCTCCGAATTGACGCGGACGAACCCGACCCATTTCTCAACAACTTCCTGGTGTGCCCGAAATTGCTCTTTTTTATGTTGTGTCATAACGCAAACATAAAAAATACCGGTAACATGACCCGCTTACAAACGCTTACAATCGGCTGATAATCCGGGCGCCCGGGAAAAGGCTTCCACTCACACCTTCACTCCCACCACCAAAACATCATCCACCTGCTCGAAGTTTCCCTGCCACTCCTTCAGCTTTCCCAGTAAAAACTCCCGCTGCGTGCCGAACGGCTGCGTGTATGCATGCAGCAACAATTCCCGGAAATTGCGCGTCATCAGTTTTTTCCCTTTTACGCCGCCGAATTGATCCGCATAACCGTCGGAAAATAAATACAGCACGTCATCTTTTTCCAGGACAACTTCCGTGTCGGGGAAAATAAATATGTCGGGCGTGGTGCCACCGATGGCGGCTTTGGCCGGTTTGTATTCCACGAACGAACTTGCGCCCGGGGCGGAGCGGACAACCCAGAGCGGGCGGTTGGCGCCGGCATACCAGGCTTTTTTACTGACATTGTCGAAGCACAGCAGCGCGATGTCCATGCCGTCCTTCGAGAGCATATCCTCCTCGTGCTGGTGAAGTGACATTTTCACTTCGCGGTTCAGGCGGGAAAGTATTTCGCCGGGCATGCCGGTGGCGCTTTCGCGGATGGCGTGCGCGAGCTTGTCGGTGCCGATCATGCTCATGAATGCGCCGGGGACGCCGTGGCCGGTGCAGTCGGCGACAGCCAGGTAAGCTTTTTCGCCTTTATGCGCAAGGCTGAAGAAATCGCCGCTCACAATATCTTTCGGCAGGTTCAGCACGAACGATTCCGAAAAAACGTTCGACAGCTGGCCCGGGTCGGGAAGCAGGCTGCGCTGGATGTTCTTCGCGTAGTTGATGCTGTCGCTGATCTCCCGGTTCTTCTGTTCGAGCTTGTCACGGATGCTGGAGATGATCACCAGCGCGCGTTTTTTCTCGCTGTAGCCGCGGAAGATGAAAAAACCCATGGCCAGCAGTAAAACGATCACACCTGAAATGCCATAGATCACCATCCGGTTGTTCGCCAGCTCGGTTTCCTGCAGCGCGTTCTTCACGTTCAGCATTTCGATGCGCCGCGAAAGCGTATCGGATTTGTACTTGGCCTGCAGTTCGTTCACCTGCCTGAGGTTCGTTTCATTGAGCAACGCCTCTTTCAGGTCGATATACTTCTGCGTCCATTCGAGCGCCTGTTCGTACATCTTCAACCCTTTGTACGATTCGGCGACCGCCTGGTAACCGTTCTTCATGAAGATCTTGTGCCCGGCGCTGTCTGCTAGCTTCGTTCCACGCAAGGCATAATCGAGGGCCGACTGGTAGTTTTCCATCCCCTGGTAGGCGTTGGAAATATTAATGAGCGATCCCGCCATTCCCTTCACATCATGCAGGCTGTCTTTGATGTGATACGATTTCTCCAGGTAGTCGATCGTCTCGGGATACTTTTCCATCTTCAGGTACACGAGACCGATATTGTTGTAGGTGTACGACATGCTCCTGGCGTCGCCCATGTCCTGGCGGATCGCCAGCGCGCGGTGATGCAGCTCCAGCGCTTCGTCGTATTTGCCCTGGTCCTTTTTGTACGTCGCAAGATTGTTGTAGGCGTTCGCAATCCCTTTCCGGTTCCCGAGCTTTTCGTGGATCTTCAGCCCTACATTTCCGTACTGCTCGGCAAGGTCGTATTTCTGCAATTCAAAATACAGCCAGGAAATGCTCTGGTTGACATCGGCAATTTCACTTGAATCACGCAGTGCTGTCGCTTTGCCGAGGGCGGAAAAATAAAACTTCAGCGCTTCGTCGAGCTCCCCGTTCTTCTCATAGAGGCTGCCCTGCCCGGTATACACGCGGAGCAGCCTGCGATCGTCTTCCAGGCTGTCGGCAAGGTGCGACGCCTTGAAAAAATATTCTTTTGCATCCTGGAAATCCTTCGCGGCGTAACCGAGCTTCATGTACAGGCTGACCTTCTGCGTGTCGCCTGCCGTTTTCAGAAGCGCTTTCAGGCTGTCTTCTTTCGAGGCACGCGCGACAAGGCCACCGCATAAAGCAAAAAAAAGAATGATGATCCGGGAGTTAATCTTCATCGCAGCTTTGCAAATTTAACAAAGCCTGCGGCAAATCGTCACCCGACCGGGAATTTGGTCAGTTTCCCGCCACCGGCGTCAGCGCCCCGATCGCATCCCGGATGTTCTTCACGCCTTCGAACGACAACGTCAGCTTGTTGTTCGCCTCTTTCATCTTCGCGGCGCGCGGGTTGGACTGGATGAACTTCAGCACGCGGGTGAACGACTCCGACTGGTAATACGCGGAATTTTGATTCGTGATGAAATAGCCGGTCATGCGTCCGTTCTTCAGCACGAGACGTTCCAGGCCGATATCCATCCCCAGCCAGCGCAGTCGGATGGTGTCGATGAGCTCGAGCACCGTGTCGGGGACGGGGCCGAAACGGTCGCGCAGCATGGCTTCGAAGCGGGCGAGGTCTTCGTCCGTCTGGCTGTCGTCGAGCTGGCGGTAGAGGGAAAGACGTTCGGTGATGTTGTGCACGTACTCGTCGGGAATGAGGATCTCGAGGTCGGTGTCGACCTGCGTGTCGCGCACGTAAACGCCGATGTGCTTCGCGGTCTTGTCGTCGCGGCGGGCGAGCTGTTTTTCCTCTTCTTCTTTGAAGAGGTCTTTGAACTCGGTTTCTTTCAGCTCGCGGATGGCTTCGTCGAGGATCTTCTGGTACATGTCGTAGCCGATGTCGGAGATGAAGCCGCTCTGCTCGCCGCCGAGCAAATTTCCAGCGCCGCGGATGTCGAGGTCGCGCAGGGCGATGTGGAAGCCGCTGCCGAGGTCGGAGAATTCTTCGATGGCCTTGAGCCTGCGCTGGGCCTCGGACGTGAGCAGGTACATGGGCTGCGTGAGCAGGTAGCAGAACGCTTTTTTATTCGAGCGCCCCACGCGCCCGCGCATCTGGTGCAGGTCGCTGAGGCCGAACATGTGCGCGTCGTTGATGATGATCGTGTTCGCGTTGCTGATGTCGAGACCGGATTCGATGATGGTGGTGGACACGAGCACGTCGAGCTGGCCTTCGATGAAATCCACCATCACGTTCTCGAGCTTGTGGCCTTCCATCTGCCCGTGGCCCACGCCCACGCGCGCATCCGGGCAGAGGCGCTGGATCATGCCGGCGATGTCGTAGATGTTGCCGACGCGATTATGGACGAAAAACACCTGCCCGCCGCGCTGGATCTCGTGCATCACGGCGTCGCGGATGAGCTCCTCGTTCATCGTGTGCAATTCGGTCTGCACCGGGAAGCGATTCGGCGGGGGCGTGTTGATGATGCTCAGGTCGCGCGCGCTCATCAGGGAGAACTGCAGCGTGCGCGGGATCGGCGTGGCCGTCAGCGTAAGCGTGTCGACGCTCGTCTTCAGCGTTTTCAATTTGTCCTTCACCGCCACGCCGAACTTCTGCTCCTCGTCGATGATGAGCAGGCCGAGGTCTTTGAACTTCACTTCTTTCCCCGCCAGCGTATGCGTGCCGATGACGATGTCGAGCTCGCCGGTCGTGAGTTTTTTCAGCACTTCCTTTTTTTCTTTCGCCGAACGGAAACGGTTGAGGTAATCGATCTTCGCAGGGAAATCTTTAAGGCGCTCGGAGAATGTTTTGTAATGCTGCAGCGCGAGGATCGTCGTGGGCACGAGCACGGCCACCTGCTTGCTGTCGCACACGGCTTTGAACGCGGCGCGGATGGCCACTTCGGTTTTCCCGAAACCGACGTCGCCGCAAACGAGACGGTCCATCGGGTGGGGCGTTTCCATGTCCTTCTTCACGTCCTGGATGGCCTTGAGCTGGTCGGGCGTGTCCTCGTAAATGAAAGAAGCCTCGAGCTCGTTCTGCAGGTAATTATCCGGCGAGAACTGGAATCCCGGCTCCGACTTTCGCGCGGCGTAAAGTTTGATAAGGTCGAACGCGATCTCCTTGACGCGCGTTTTGGTTTTCTGCTTGAGGTTTTGCCACGCAACAGAACCGATCTTGTCGATGCGCGGCACCTCGCCGTCTTTTCCCGCAAATTTCGATATGCGGTGCAGCGAGTGGATGCTCACATACAGCACGTCGTTATCGCGGTACACGAGGCGGATCGCTTCCTGCAGCTTGCCGTTCGCCTCGATCTTTTCCAGCCCCGCAAAACGCCCCACGCCGTGATCGATGTGCACGACATAATCACCGGGATTCAGGCCGCGCAGCTCTTTGAGCGTCATCGCCTCTTTCTTCCGCTGGAAACCGTCGCGCAAACGGAAACGGTGGTAACGTTCGAAAACCTGGTGATCGGTGAAGCAGGCGATCTTCAGCGTATGATCGGTAAACCCTTCGTGCACGGAATGCACGAGCGGCGTGTACTCCAGCCGGCGGCCGATGTCTTCGAAAATATTGTGAAGGCGTTCCGCCTGCTTCGCGCTGTCGGTGAAGATCACGTTCTTATACCCGAGGGCCGTGTTCTTCGCGAGCGCCTGCGTGACGAGATCGAAATTTTTCTGGAAGGACGGCTGGGGTGAAATGGAAAGATCGACCTGCAGCGCATCGTTCAGCAGGAAACGGTTGCCGAATTCCACCAGCGCAAAACGCAGCATCTCTTCGCGGAATTTTTTTCCGTCGATGTATTGCTCCTCCGGCGTAAGGTGGCGCACCGGGGAATGTTCCGTTTCCGTCTCGAACGCTTTCTGCGCCGCTTCGTATTCTTTCCCGATCAATCCTTCCGTGCCCTCGATGTCGAAGATCCATGCGGCATTCAGCGATGCGCCTTTGTGCGTGGCCGACGCGAAATAATCGAAGAACGATTCCCGGTTCTCGATCAGCAGCTTGCCCTGCACGTTGGGAATGATCGTCAGCCGGTCGAGATTTTTCACCGAAAGCTGCGTCAGCGTGTCGAACGTGCGGATCGATTCCACGTCGTCGCCGAAAAATTCGATGCGGTACGGAAATTCATTCGCAAACGAGAACACGTCGACAATTCCCCCGCGGACCGCGTACTGTCCCGCTTCGTACACGTAATCCGTGCGCTCGAAGCCGTATTCCGCCAGCAGGTCGGTGACGAACGCGATGGAAACTTTCTCCCCGCGTTTCAGCTGCAGCGTATTTTTTTCCAGCAGCTGGCGCGTCACCACTTTTTCCGCCAGCGCGCCGGGATACGTCACCACCGCCACGCGTTTCTCCCGGCGAATGCGGTCGAGCACTTCCGCACGCAGCAAAACGTTGGCATTGTCCGTTTCTTCGACATGGTACGGGCGACGATAGGAAGCCGGAAAAAAAAGCAGCGGAACAGGTGAAATATCTTCGTTTTCCCCCAGCAGGCCTTCGAGGTCGTTGAGGAAATAAGCGGCAGCTTCTTTATCGGGGAGGATGAAAAGGTGTGACTGGGAAGATCGTTTTACCGCCGATGCGGCAATAAAAGCCCCTGCAGAACCGGCAAGTCCCCGCAGTTGTATCCGCGCCGCCGTTGTTCCGCCAAGCTCCTGTATCAGTCGATCCGCCTGGGGCGAATTGTTCTCATACAACCCGATAAGTTCCCGGATGGTCATGAGGCTGCAAAGGTACGGTTTGTTGTCCTTCGACCCTTCGACAAGCTCAGGGCTCAGGACAAGTTCGTTGTTTGTCGTTATTCGTTTGTTTGCTTAAATCCCTCACCCTACCCTCCTCACCACCCCGGCTTCTTACCCCTACCCCAAAAATGTTGGGAGAAGAGGAATTCCTGTGCTTCGGAATTTTCCATCCTGACGGACAGGTTAAGGGTAGGAAATCGGGGTGGTGAGGGGGTTATGGTGAAGGTGAAAAAAAAATGAACAATGCCAAACGCCAAATGTTCAATCCTCAAGGAAATTCGTTGAACATTGTTCATTGGGCGTTTGGCATCCGATAGCTATCGGATGGGCGTTATGGAGCATTTCGCAACTCTCAGGGAAATCCGTTGAACATTGTTCATTGTTCGTTTGGCATTGGGCGTTATGAGCATGGGAAGTTTGCATAACATAAAGACGAATGGTTTTTGAAAAGACTAATTTCGAATGTCATATACTTCTCTTAATCCACAAACATGAGCGCAATCGGAAAAACGCCGTTAATCAAACTCGAACGACTCTCAGAACCGGGCTGCGCGGAGATCTACGTGAAATACGAAGGCGCGAACCCGACCGGGAGCATGAAAGACCGCATGGCGCTTTCCATGATCGAAGGCGCGGAACGGAGAGGCGAGCTGAAGCCGGGCGGAACGGTGGTGGAATACACGGGCGGAAGCACGGGAAGCTCGCTGGCGATGGTGTGCGCGAATAAAGGTTATCGCGCGCATTTCGTTTCCTCGGATGTGTTCGCTGAAGAAAAGCTGCAGACGATGCGCGCGTTCGGGGCGGAGCTCGAGATCATACCGGGTGAAAACGGAAAAATAACGGCAAAGCTGATCGACTCGCTCGTGGCGCGGGCGAAAGAGCTGAGCAAACAGCCGAACACGTTCTGGACGGACCAGTTCAACAATGTCGACAACCGCAACGCCTATCACAACATGGCGCGGGAGATCCTGGATTTCCTCGGGAACCGCGTGGACGAATTCATTACGGGAGTCGGCACCGGCGGATGTTTTTCGGGGAATTCGGAAGTGTTCAAAAAAGAAATCCCGTCCATCCGCTGCATCGCGATCGAACCGCTGAACGTGCGCGCGCTTTCCGGCGGTGATACGTCGGGAACGCACAAGCTGGAAGGCATCGGCGCGGGGTTCGTGCCGTCGATCTGCAGGCTGGACCTGGCGGACGAGATCATGGCGGTGTCGGACGAGGATGCGTATGAAACGGCGAGGAAGCTGGCCCGGCTGGAAGGGATTTTCGGGGGAACGACATCCGGCGCGAACGTGTGGGCGGCCATCCAGCGGGCAAGGAAGCTCGGCCCCGGGAAACGGATCGTCACGGTGATCATCGATTCCGGGTTGAAATACCTCAACGGCGACCTGTACCGTTCATGAAGTTTGGTGCAGTGTTTGCTACTCATTCAGGCGAAATAAATTACTTTCGGTCAATGAGACTGACCTCGCTCATCCTGCTCATCGTCCTGTTTTCCGCCTGCAGGAAAGGCGATACGGCTCCCACGATCACGTTGAAAAGCGGCTCCGGCTATACTTCGGCCAACGTTTCCGCATCTCCCGGCGCGCAGCTGCTCGTGCGGGTGGTCGCCGACAAAGGCACCGACAACCTGGAATTATTCTACACCGAAGTCGCCTACGACGGCGCCAATACGAACCGCCTCGTTTCCCGCGTTTACCTCGGCCCGAACGATGAACAGCATTACGAACGCGACGTCACCGTCACACTCCGCAGCCAGGCCGGAACGGAGCGCTGGATCTTCAATGTGAATGATTCGGACGGAAGAATTTCGAAGACGGAAATACGGGTTACCGTACAATAACAGGAAAGGATAGAAAAAAAGGATAGTGGGGGTTCCCTCCTATCCTTTTTCTTTTTCTATCCTTTTTTTTCAGTCGAAGAACGCCTGGATGCCGATAGCGAATGAGGGATTGAAATAAATGTCATTGCGCGTGTAATCGACCACGTGCAGGCGGATGTCGAACGCGGCGTGATCGGAGAAGAACCAGGCCAATCCTGCGCCGGCATAGCCGCGGAAGCCGTTGCCGCTGCTCTTCACGGCATCGGCGTTTCCGACTTTTGTGCGGTTTGCGTACGTTTCAAAACCGCCGTTGAGAAAACCGTATGGGCGCCATTTCTTTTCCACGTCGCGGAAATAGTAGCGAATGCCGGGCGTGACGTATGCGTCGACGGAGCTCGCTTTCGTCTCGAGGCTGTCGGGGCCGGTGGTGCTGGTGAAAAAGCCGATGCCGAAATCCGTTCCGAGCGCGAAGTTGTCGGCGACGAACCAATATACTTCCGGGGAAAGATCGAAGTAATGCGAGCTGTTCTTGAAATCCAGCGTGAGACGACCTGTGCCGCCAACGGAGCGCCAGCCTTTTTCGGTTTGGGCGAGGGATGGAAGAGACAACGCAACAGCAAAAAGCGCGAGTAAAGAGAGGCGTTTCATAGGCGTGGTGGTGTTGGTGTGATTTTAAAGATAAAGAAATCGGTGAATTTCCCACCCGTATAAATGAAAACCACGGAGACACGGGGGTACGGAGAAAAAATCACTCCGTGTCTCCGTGTCCCCGTGGTTTAAAAAGTGAATCCTACAACGGAATATTCCCGTGCTTCTTCCTCGGTAATTTATCCGCCTTGTTCTTCAGCATCTCGAACGCCGCGATCAGCTTCGCGCGTGTATCTTCCGGGAGAATCACCTCGTCGATATAACCACGCTCTGCGGCGCGGTACGGGTTCGCGAACATCTCCATGTATTCGGTCTCTTTCTCCTTCAGCTTGGCTGCGGGATCTTTTGCGGCGGTGATCTCGTTCTTGAAAATAATTTCCGCCGCGCCTTTTGCGCCCATCACGGCGATCTCGGCCGTGGGCCACGCGTAGTTCATGTCGGCGCCGATGTGCTTGGAGTTCATCACGTCGTAGGCGCCGCCGTAAGCTTTGCGGGTGATGACGGTGACGCGGGGAACGGTCGCTTCGCAGAAGGCGTAGAGCAGCTTCGCGCCGTTGGTGATGATGGCGTTCCATTCCTGGTCGGTGCCGGGAAGGAAGCCGGGAACGTCTTCGAACACGAGCAGCGGGATGTTGAAGGAATCGCAGAAACGGACGAAACGCGCGGCTTTGGTGGAAGCGTGGATGTCAAGAACGCCGGCGAGAACGGCAGGCTGGTTGGCGACGATGCCGAGGCTGCGTCCGCCGAGGCGCGCGAAGCCGACGACGATGTTCTCCGCGAAATTTTTGTGCACTTCGAGGAACGACTCGCTGTCGATGACGCCGGTGATGACGTCGCGGATGTCGTAAGGCTGGTTCGGGTTGGCGGGAATGATGGCGTTGAGCGCGGGCCGTTTTTCGTTCGCGGCGTCGTAAGCCATGAGCGGGGCTTCCTCCTCGCAGTTCTGCGGCATGTAGCTGAGCAGCGCGCGGATGTTCTGTAAACATTCGACTTCATTGGCCGCGGCAAAATGCGTTACGCCGGATTTGGAAGCGTGCGTCATCGCGCCGCCGAGCTCTTCGGAAGTCACTTCTTCGTGCGTCACCGTCTTCACCACGTTGGGACCGGTGACAAACATGTACGAGGTATTCTCCACCATCAAAATAAAATCGGTGATTGCCGGGGAATACACGGCACCGCCTGCGCACGGCCCCATCACAGCGGAGATCTGCGGGATGACGCCGGAAGCGATCGTGTTGCGGTAAAAAATATCGGCATAGCCGCCGAGGGAAACGACGCCTTCCTGGATGCGCGCGCCGCCGGAATCGTTGAGGCCGATGACAGGCGCGCCGTTCTTCATGGCGAGGTCCATGATGCGGCAGATCTTCTCCGCATGCGTTTCGGAAAGCGAGCCGCCGAACACGGTGAAATCCTGGGAAAACACGTACACGAGCCGCCCGTTGACGCGCCCGTAACCGGTAACGACGCCGTCGCCGAGATACTTTTCCTTGTCGAGACCGAAGTCGGAAGAGCGGTGCGTGACGAGCATGCCGATCTCTTCGAAGCTGCCTTCGTCGAGCAGGAAATGCAATCGCTCGCGCGCGGTGAGCTTGCCTTTTTTATGCTGGGAGTCGATGCGTTTCTGTCCGCCGCCGAGATGGGCCTGGGCGATCTTGTCTTCGAGCGTTTTGAGCTTGTTTTCCATAATGAAGTGGGACGTTTTTACGCCAGTGCAAATGTATCGAAAAAGGGACGAAGGGAATCAGGGACGAAAAGAGGAACGGGGGACGAAGGGTACGAGGGGCGGTTGGCAGTCGCGGTTGGCGGGGGCGGTTGGCAGTCGGTTGACGGGGGACGAAAAAAGGGACGAGGGACGAAAGGGACGGGGAACGAAAGCTGATTGATGAGCCGGACGGTTTGAGCTTAGCCCCGGGTGAAGTGGAAAGCCCGAAGCGGGGAGACGCGCGGGTCGACGGACTTGGAGCGGAACACGGGACAGGTGGTTCTGAGATGCGCCGCTGGTGCGCTCCTCACCTACTTCCGTTTCACCTTCCAGCTCGTCAGCGCAATGCCGAATGTGAATCCTTCATAGTTCACTTCGGGTTTGCCGGTGATGCTTCGGTTGCCGCTGTACCAGGTGGCCGGGGACAATGGAAACGAATAGCCGGCGCGGAGCGAAAAGCAACCCATCCAGTTAGGAACGTTGGGCTTGCGGGAAAAATCGAACGAGACGCCGATGGTGGCAACGGTCTGCCTGACGCGCGAATCTTCGAAGTAGACCACGGTTGTCAGCGTGGAATCGGAAAATCCGCGGGCGCTTTCGAGCATGGTCTGCATCCATGCAGCGCTGCCGTAGACGAAGAGGATGGCACGCGGGCGTTTGAGGACAGGCACGCTGGCGCCGACGGAGGGACGGAATGTGAACGCGGTGACGTTGACATTGGTGTAACTGCCATAAAAACCTGTCGTCGTGCCGATGCCGAAGCCAACTCCGCCGGTGACGAAAAATGCTTCACGCATGCCGATATGAAATTCGGAGCCTGCGAGAAAACAGTAATCGCGCGGGCGGCCGAGCATCTGGGGCATGCCGTCGCGCACGGCGCCGAAATCCTGCTGCACGTACTGGAACACAGCGCTGACGCCGACGGGGCTGTGACGCGCGGGAATGGTGTCGGAAGCGAAGACGGCGTACGCCGTGTCATTGTCTTCAATGATCGTGTACGGCGACGGCTCGTAATTGCGGTACCGGCCCGTGCTGAACGCAAAACGCGGACGACTGAATTCCCGCGAGGAAACGAGTGTGCCGTGGCTGTACTTTTCTTTCTTCACCAGGTTTCCTTCTTCATTGTAATATTTCCATTTGCCTGTTCGTACGCCGTACGTGTAATGCCCGCGCAGCTTGAAGCGCAGCCCGTGATAATATTCCGCGTAAGTCCCGCATTGCCGCAGATCGCGATCGTAGCTGGCCATGCGCGTGTACAGCCCGTTCGTATCGAAGCGCGCGACGATGTACCGGCGAAGCGTGTAATTGTTCATCACCGTAAGCGCATAACGCGTGCTGTCGGTTTCCGACAAGCCGTAAACAATGGGATAAGCCAGGTTCCAGTCGATGGAATCCACCGAGGCCAGAACGGAAGCGTCGCTCACCGAATCGCTGTAAAAGCCGGGAAGCGCCTGGATCGGGCGACGCACGCCGTCTTTGTGAAATGTGGGCGTGGTGTTCAGGACAATGATCTTCTTTCGCAGCTGCTGCGCGGGGGCGGTAACGGACAGGGCGAGAAGAAGCAGTACGCAGGTTTGCTTCATGGTGTAAGGGAAGGTATGAAGAAGACGAACGATATGAACAAAAGTTGCTTCCGGGGATGTTGGTGCAACTCTTCCTTATTCCCAAATTACAAATTACCCGATTACCCGATCACTATTTCACGAGCGCAAACATTCTTCCGTCGATAAACTTTCCTTCTTTGAAATACGCTTTCGGAATCAGACCTTCTTCTTTAAACCCGCATCGCAGCAGCACGCGTTCGGAGGCGGTGTTGTAGCTGAAGATGGGCGCTTCGAAACGTTTCAACCCGCGCACTTCTTCGCCATATTTCACCAGGGCCAGGATGGCGTTCGTCATGATCCCTTTTCCCCGGTACGATTTGGCCAGCCAGTAGCCGATCTCGTCTTTGTGTGCAATTGTGGGATGCAGGTTCTTGCCGTGAAAGGCGATGCCGCCGATGAGTTCGCCGGCTGCATTTCGGATCGCGAAGTTGGTGTAATGACCGAACTGCTTGTGTTTCTGTTCGCAATTTTCCAGGTACCCGCGCGCGTCTTTTTCACTGTAGGGAAACGGAACGGCAAGCGTCCCTTCGTAAACGCTTTTGTCCGCCAGGTGAAGCAGCATCGCAGGAATGTCGCTCTCCTGCGGGGGCGACAGGTAATGCTGGTCGTCGATGGAAATGCGGGCTGACATAAAACGAAGTTGCATAAAAAATCCCGTTCTGTACAAGCCAGAACGGGATTTACGGGGATGTTGAAAATCGTTCCGGGTCAGAACCCGAAATTGATGCCGGCGGCGAACGGGTAAACGACAGGGCCGTTGCCGCGTTCGAAAAGCGTGGACAAGCTGTACGTGCCGAAGACCGTGAACTTGCCGTACCCGACGCGGGCGATCACGTCGTAACGGAACGGGTTGACGTTGAAATCATCTTTGATCTTGCGCTTGTTGTCCTGCCCGCCGAGCTCGTACTTCTGCTTGAGCTTGTTGTGAAACACGTTGTATCCGAACTGCATGCCGGCGCCGAAGTGGAAGGAATTGCTTGCATCCTTGTTATTCGTGTTGAATTCCAGGAAGAGCGGGATGTTGACGTAGCACATGTTGAGACGGTTCTTCGAATATTTTACCGAATCATAAGTCGCGGTGGCGTAAGGAACGTCGGGCGTGAGCGAATACGAGTTGCGGAAATTATAATGGTACCAGGTGAGCCCGATCCCCGTGCCGAGGTTGACGTTGTTGCGGTAGATGTGGATGTTCTTCTGGAAAAGGTTCGCGCCGAAAACATACGACTTCGCATAGTTGAGCTCGAGGAATTCGAAACCGGCGGGAAGCTCCACCTTGTTATCCGACGTGAGATAACCGTTCACGCCGAAATCGATGCCCGACCAGAATTCAAAATCGTCGTCGTCGGCTTTCTGTTCGCGCCGGGAACGTTCGTCGTCGACGTCGCGTTCCGTCACGTGCACGTCGTAATCCCCGATGCGGATCGCGGTGGTGTCGCTTTCTTTTCCGTCGCCTTCGCGCATGCTGATGGAGCTGGAGCCGGATGCGTTGATCGTTTTCAGCGGCGCGCCGCCCTGGTAATGAATGTCGGAGGCGCCGGTCGCGGAAGCCTCGAGCACTTTGGTGGCATTGACGCGTGCGGAAGCTGCGCCGGAAGTGGTGACGTAGGTGTTCTCCGTTTCAAGCTGGTAGCCTTTCAGCTGCGCCGCGCCCGACAAATGCGCATCGAGCGTGCGCGCCGTGCCCATAAAACGGACGTTGCTTGCGCCGGCGAGGTTCGCTTTGATGCGGTCCGCCTGCACGTCGAGCTTTGCCGTTGCCGCGCCCGATCCCTGCACCTGCAGCGAGTCGGTACGGAGCTGGTTCGTGCACGTCGTATTCGACGCGCCGCTCAGGTCGAGCACACGCAGGTTCTTCACCGTCACCTTCGCCTTGATGCCTTCATCGTGGCGCGGAATTCCACCGGTGATCACGAGCATGCCGTCCACCACGTCGGTTTTTACGTCACGGATATCTTCTGCATCTCCTTCGAGCACAACCGCGCAGGCTTCACCCTGGGTAAGCTCGAGGGAGATGATGGAGCCGGTTCGGACGCCCGTGAAATCGATCACGGTGCGTGTTTCGGAAGTCACCTGCGCAAAGGCGGTGAGTGTAACAAAGGCAGCGGCGAAAGTTGAAAAAATGGTTTTCATAATATTCGGGTCTGAATCTATTCTTAAAAATCGTGCCCTAAAGTAATGCCGGGCAGGCTGGCTGAACTGTATTCCCGGTCAACCCGGTCGTTGATTGAAGTCAGCTTTGTCGTAAGACGGCAATCCTCCGCCGCTTGTTACAGCAATGTTAACGCCAATTTATATCACCTTGAAATTCAGCCAGATAGAATACATCTGCCCGGAACCGTCAGCCGAGCCGGAGAAGTCGATGGCCTCGAATTGCCTGGTGACCGGCGCTTTGAGGTCGGGACGTGCGGTGTTGACGTCGGCCACGTGCGCGCGGCCGCTTTCATCGATGGTAAAAACAACACGGACGCGCTCCGAACTGACGGAACCTTTCATGACGTCGGGAACCTGGACGCTCTGCTGGATCTTTTCAAAGATGAGCGGCGTTTTGTCGGAAGCGGTGAAGCTTTGCGCGTTGGCGGGAATGCCTGCGAGGCAAGCCACAAGTGAAAGAAAAATAGCGATCGTTTTCATACGGGAATGTTTTTGGTGAGTGTTCCTGCATGAGACGGGCTGGCCTGGGGGAAAGTTACTCCTGAAGAAAAAGTTTGTTGTTCGTTGTTTGTCGTTTTTCCGCTTGCGCAGTCGAGGGCAAGCGGGGACTATTTCGACGAAAACTTTTTTCTGACGGAACTTATTTCAACAACAAACAACAAACGACAAACATCAAACTCTTGTCGCAGAATATTTCGTCATGTATTCACACGCCTTATCCACCATGTCAGCCGAGCCGGCGAAGAAAGGTGTGCGCTGGTGCAGCTCTTTCGGCTCCACGTCGAGGATGCGTCCGAAGCCGGTCGTGGCTTTTCCGCCGGCCTGCTCGATGATGAAGGAGATCGGGTTGCATTCGTAGAGGAGGCGGAGCTTTCCGCTGGGAGAAGCGGCGGTGGTGGGATAAATGTAAATGCCGCCGGTGATGAGGTTGCGGTGGATGTCGGCCACGGCGGAACCGATGTAGCGGGACGAGTACGGGCGCTTTGTGCCGCCGTCTTCTTCCTGGCAGTACTTGATGTATTTTTTCACGCCGTCGGGAAAATGCACGTAGTTGCCTTCGTTGATCGAATAGGTTTTTCCTGACGCGGGCGTTTTCATGTTCGGGTGCGAAAGGCAGAACTCGCCGATGGACGGATCGAGCGTGAAGCCGTTGACGCCTTTGCCGGTGGTGTAAACGAGCATCGTCGACGAGCCGTAGATGATATACCCGGCAGCCACCTGCTCCGTTCCGCGCTGGAGAAAATCCTCCACCGTTCCCGGCCCGGAAAGCGAAACGCGGCGGTAGATCGAAAAGATCGTGCCCACGGAAACGTTCACGTCGATGTTCGACGAACCGTCGAGCGGGTCCATCGCCACCACGTATTTCGCGTTCTTCGACTGGGGATTGTCGACGAGGATGATGTCTTCATTTTCCTCCGAAGCGATGGCGCAGCATTCACCGCCCACGCTCAGCGCAGCGATGAACTGCTCGTTGGCGAACACGTCCAGCTTTTTCACCGATTCGCCCTGCACGTTGATCTCCCCGGCGTCGCCCAGGATATCGGCCAGCCCGGCCTTGCTCACTTCACGGTTGACGATCTTGGCGGCAATGCCGATGTCGCGCAGCAGGCGGGAAAGCTCGCCTTTGGCGTACGGAAAATCGGATTGTTTCTCGATGATGAATTGGCCGAGTGTTTTGACTTTGCTCATAATGGTTTCAGTAGGTGCGTTTGGTTCCGCAAATATAGCCACAGATTACACAGATTTCACGGATTGAATTTCATGCATATCCTGCATGATCAGTGCAACAACGTCCCTTACGCCGCCGAGGTATCTACAGAAACAGAACCGTGTGATCTGCGCTCCCGGTAGCCATCGATTGTGGCCCATCGGGCATCAGCATTTCAACAAATCAGCATTTCAGCACATCTTTGTACATGGAAATCAAAATCCGTGAAGCAACCCCCGAAGACATGCCCGCCGTTTTCGGCCTGGTGAAGGAGCTGGCAGAATACGAACGCGCGCCGCATGAAGTGACCGTTACGCCTGATGATTACGTGCGCGACGGTTTCGGGGAACATCCGCTGTTCGGTTGTTTCGTGGCGGAAAAGGAAGGTGTGATCATCGGCATTTCACTTTATTACTGGCGTTATTCGACGTGGAAAGGAAAACGTTTGTATCTCGAAGACATCGTGGTGAGCGAAAAAGAGCGCGGGCAGGGCGCGGGGAAATTGTTGTTCGAACGCACGATGAAAAAAGCGGTGGAAGAAAACTGCACCGGCATGATGTGGCAGGTGCTCGACTGGAACGAACCGGCGCTGAAATTTTACCGGAAATATGGGGCAACGTTTGATGGAGAATGGCTGAATGGGCGGATGGATATTGAGCAGATCAGGAAGTTGCTGGAGAAGTGAACGGGTGTCTAAGGTTGTCCCGGGGTGTGGGTGTTAGGCTAAAGCACACACAGAAAACCCACCAACCCCCACAACCCACAACAGAAAAACCTAATTTAATAAACAAAA